>JAKSQP010000013.1 GCA_024404025.1 Clostridia bacterium
CAATAAAAAGTCCCCCGAAAGCAAAAAACTTTCGGGGGATCCGTATGAAAGCGAATGGCATCGAGAACCTGCCGGCGCGGGAACTCCGGAACATCCATTTCCGCCAATTTGGGGACAATGAGGTGTTGAAAAATGTAGTCCGCCGCCGTTTGACGGGTATGGTTTTCATTTCCCATCTGATCAACGAATATGTAGCCCTCAAATTCCGTGTTGTAGCAGTTGCCGCAGATTTTTTTGTTTTCTTTCTGCACCTCTTTGAGTTTCAGAAGCTCTTTCTTGAAACCCGACACAAGCGGCAGAGAACGCAGACTTGAATCCGTTTTGGCTCTGTCTGCCTCAACAAGACTCAGTTTTCCGTCAACCTCTGTTTGCGTTACGATGTGTCTGACCGTGATTTTGTCATTTTCAAAATCAACGCAGTTCCATTTAAGCCCCAGCACTTCGCTGCGGCGGAAACCGTAAAACGCAGTCATTCTTATCAGCAAACCGAGATAATGGTCCTTTGTCACTTCAAACAGTTTGCCGATTTCCTCGACATTGTAGTAGTCCGCAAGATATTTTCCTTTCTTGGGGCGATCTACCTTGTCGGCGGGATTAAAGTCGATCAAATCCATTTTTACAGCGTATTTCAGAGCCTTGTGAATATTTGCGTGCTTATGAATTACCGTGTTTGCTTTGACCGTATTCAGCTCATGAAGATAATGTAGCACGATTCTGTGTGAGGCCATACTTAGCCAGGAAAGGAGAATGATAGTTGAAAGGCAGCCTCATAGAAAGATATGGCAAGTACTATGCAGTGTTTAATGTTAAAACGCAAATGGTATCTTTTTGTCTCACTTCTATTGTAAACCTACAAAATCAATTGTTGATTTTATTAAACTCAGATTGACATAAACGCAGGAAATGATATAATGTTTTTAATAATTAATATGTGAGGTAATAAAAATGCTTAAAGTCGGTGTTGTCGGCTGCGGAGGAATCAGCGGCGCTCATGTTCCCGCATGGCAGAAGATTGAGGATGTTGAGCTTGTTGCCGTCTGCGATATCCGTCCCGAAAAAGCAGAAAGATATTCTTGCCCGAAAACCTATACGGATTTTGACAGAATGCTCGATGAAAATGAATTTGATATTATTGACGTCTGCCTTCCCACATTCCTGCATTGCGAATTTGCAGTCAAGGCAATGAATAAAGGCATCAATGTGCTTTCGGAAAAGCCGATTTCGCTCAAAGAAAGCGATGTTGAACTGCTCTATTCAACGGCAAGAAAGAATAATGTTAAATATATGGTTGCTCAGGTGCTTCGCTTCTGGAGCGAATATGAAGTGCTTAAGCAGATTTACGAAACAAAGAAATACGGAAAGCTCCTCTCCGGCTCAATGTGGCGCCTTGGCGGCTATCCTTCAGGCGGATGGAACAACTGGTATCACAACAGAGAATTGAGCGGCTCGATTCCGTTTGACCTTCATATTCACGACCTTGATTTTCTGATTTATGCCTTCGGAGAGCCCGAAAACATTTCTCTCAACAGAAAAGAACTTCCCGACCAGGATTACTTAAGCGCAGTTTATAGTTACGGCGATTTCTTCATCACCGCAGAGGCATCCTGGTTCAAAGCAAAATATCCGTTCTATATGGGCTTCCGATTCCAGTTTGAAGAGGCGGTTCTCGCCTTTGAAAGAGACGGTCTGACGATTTATGAATGCGACGGCAGCAGAATCAGGCCCTGCGAAAGCAGCTCTGAAAACGAAAGCGATTTCGAGCTTCCCTCCGGCGATGCCTATGCAAACGAAATCAGATATTTCGCAGACTGCGTTAAATATGACAGACCCGTTGAAAAAGTTACGGAAGAATCGCTTCTTGCGGCTCTGAAAATACTCATAAGTTTCAATAAGTAAAGGAAGAACAATATGGATAAGCTGATAGACTGCCGGTTAGGCACGGTCATTGACAAATTAAAGGATTTTATCGTTACCGAAAGAGTTGACATTCCCGGCTGGAAAACCTTTGAATGCGGATACAAAAAAGGCAATGAAGTCCCCTCGCCCTCTCTTGCGGAATGGCAGGATTTCAAAAAAGGCGAAAGATGGGGCGAAAAGCCCGAGGAACACAGATGGTTTTATAATCATGTTGTGATTCCCGATGATATGAGGGGCAAAGACGTTGAGCTTTATATGTCGGTCAGCCCTCATAACGAATCCTGCTGGGATCCGCAGTTCATCGTCTATATCAACGGCAAAGAAATCAGAGGCATGGACAGCAACCACAGATATCTGAAGCTTGACGGCAGCGCTGCGGAATTTGATGTTCACTCATACGCATATTCCCGCCCATTCGGAATGAATTCGGATTTTTATGCCCAGCTCTGCGTTTTTGACAGAGATGTTGAAAAACTCTATTATCATCTCAAGGTCCCGTTTGATGTTATGAATCTTCTCGAAAAGGGAAGCAAGGAATATACGGACATTATGTATCGCCTCAACGATGCGATAAATCTGCTCAACTGGATCGACCCCGAAAGCGAAGACTTCCGTTCATCCGTTAAGGATGCGGTAAAATATATGGATGAGGAGTTTTACGGAAAATTCTGCAAAGAAACTCCGATAAAGGTCAGCTGCATCGGCCATACCCATATTGACGTTGCGTGGCGCTGGACTCTTGACCAGACAAGAGAAAAGGTTCAGAGAACTTTCGGCAGCGTTGTTGAAATGATGAAGAAATATCCCGATTATAAGTTTATGAGCAGCCAGCCGCAGCTTCTCAAATACCTCAAGGAAGAATCTCCCGAAATCTTTGAAGAAATCAAAAAGCTCGCTGCAGAAAAAAGATTTGAGCCCGAAGGCTCGATGTGGCTTGAAGCGGATTGCAACCTGACATCCGGCGAAAGCCTTGTTCGTCAGATAATGTTCGGCAAGAGATTTTTCAAGAAGGAATTCGGCGTTGAAAACAAAGTTCTCTGGCTCCCCGATGTTTTCGGTTACAGCGCAGCTCTTCCGCAGATCCTTCAGAAGAGCGGAGTTGACAAATTCGTAACCTCAAAAATAAGCTGGAACGAAACAAACCGTATGCCCTATGATGCGTTTATGTGGAAAGGCATTGACGGAACGGAGATTTTCTCTTATTTTCTCACCGCAACCGATATGCGTGACGGAAAGGTCGGAACATTCACGACCTATAACGCAAAGCTCAATCCCTCTCAGGTCATGGGCGCATGGAAACGCTTTGAGCCGAAAGCTCTTTCAGACGAAGTTATGCTCACCTTCGGCCACGGCGACGGCGGCGGCGGACCCGAGGATTCATATCTCGAAAACTACGAGAGAATGAAGCACGGCATCCCCGGCTGCAATCAGACAAAAATCGAATTTGCAGGCGACTTCCTCGAAAGACTTAAAAATAAGCTTGAAAACAACAAGCGTCTTCCGAAATGGGCAGGCGAACTTTATCTTGAATTCCACAGAGGCACTTACACCTCCCAGGCATTCAACAAGAGAAGCAACCGCAAGAGCGAGCTTCTTTATCAGAATGCCGAGGCTGTCAGCGCAATGGCAATGAAACTTTCAGGCAAAGAATATCCGCAGGAAAAGCTGAACGAGGGCTGGGAATGCATTCTTCTCAACCAGTTCCACGACATTATCCCCGGCTCATCAATTCATTCCGTTTATGAAAACTGCCATAAGGATTATGCCAAAATCACCGATATCGGCTCTGCTGCGGAAAGCGAAGCTTACGGCACAATTCTTTCCGATATTTCAACCGACGGCGGCGTTGCGGTCTTCAATCCGAATTCATTCTCCGGAAACGGATTCCTCAATCATAACGGCAGATGCTTCAAGGTCACGGATATTCCGGCAAAGGGATATAAAGTTGTTAAGCTTCATGAAACCGATGCCGATTTCACTCTTAACGGCAGACATCTCGAAACCTCAAACTATATAGTTGATTTTGACGAAAGCTATGTTATCACAAGGCTTTATGATAAGCTCAACGAGCGTGAGGTGCTTCGCAGCGGCGGCAGAGGAAACTATATTGAAGCCTACGAAGACCTTCCTTATCAATACGATGCATGGGAAATTTCAAAATACTATACGGAAAAGAAATATGCGATTGACGATGTTTCAAAAGCGGAATTCATCAACGAGGGTGCGAGATTCGGCTTTGAAATCACAAGAAAATTCCACAAATCAATCATTAAACAGAAGATTTTCTTCTATGACGGCAGCAACAGAATTGATTTTGAAACCTATGCAGACTGGCATCAGGAGCATCTGATGGTCAAATCAGCATTTGATGTTGATGTCAATTCCGAAAAAGCGACCTTTGATATTCAGTTCGGCTCCGTTGAGCGCCCCGTTCATAAGAACACAAGCTGGGATTCGGCAAAATTCGAGGTCTGCGCTCACAAATTCATCGACTATGCGGATTACGGCTACGGAGTTTCGCTTCTCAACGACTGCAAATACGGCCACAACATTGAAAACGGCACAATGAAGCTTTCAATGTTCAAATGCGCAACTCAACCCGATCCGGATGCCGACAAGGGCGAGCATTTCTTCACCTATTCGCTTCTTCCTCACGCAGGCGATTTCAGAGAAAGCGGCACTGTTCAGCTCGCTTATGAGCTTAACTGCCCGTTCAGAGCGTTTGAAATCGGAAAGCAGAGCGGAAGCCTCGCCGATGAATATTCATTCGTTTCCTGCGATAAAGATAATTTCATCGTTGAAACAATAAAGAAAGCGGAAGATGATGACGGCATTATCGTCAGAGGCTACGAAAGCTATAACAAGCGCACACCCGTTACTCTCTCCGCAGGCTTCGGAGCAAAGAAGGCATTTATATGCGACCTTCAGGAAAACGAGCTTGAAGTGCTTGAGATAAAAGAAGGCAAGGTCGGCTTCATCGCAAAACCGTTTGAAATCGTAACGGTAAAATTCAAATAAAAGCAGCATTAAGCCCGTACAGCCTTTCGGCTGTACGGGCTTAAGTATTTTGACTGTTTATAAAATTTTGTGCAGCAGATTGACCGATTTGTAAACAAGCGGCTTGAAAACGAGATAGAATTCGCCGCAATAGACCTGAAACTCCGCTCCGAGGCTCTGCTTGTAGCGGTGAAGGCCGTATTTCGGGTTGCTCTCTTCGGGGAAACCCTCAACTCCTCGCAGGTCAAACCAGTCATAACCCATTTCAACAGCGTGGCTCTGCATCTTCCATTGAAGAAATTCATTCGGATGATTCTGCAGTCTGCTTTGGTCGGAGCAGCCGTACATATACCACATTCTGTTGCCGAGTTCCGCCGTCATCGTTGCGGCAACGGGAACGCCGTCTTCCTCTGCGATATAGAAGCCTGCTCCTTCAAGCTTTGTGATATATCTTTCATAATATTTCAGGCTGTGCGGCTTGAAGCCGTTCTTTTCGCCTGTCTGGCGCATCATTTCATAAAACACCGGCAGGTCGTCAACCGTTCCCATACGCAGGGTGACGCCCTTTTTTTCGGAGCTTCTGATATGGTATCTCAAAGTTCTGTGATATTTGCTCATCAGCTCTTCCTGCGAAATTCCTCTTATGTCGGTCACATAGGAAACTCTCGGATTTGAAAGTGAAAAATCGGTTGCGGTATTGACCGTGAAGCCCATTTCTTTTGTCAAGGCAAGGAAATCCTTGTTCGTTTCATAAATCATCGGGTCGATTTTCAGCACGATGGCATTTGTTTCGTCTGCAATTTTCTTTGCCGCATCGATAAGCTCCTTGAAGGTTTCAAAATCATTTTCATCGAATATCGGACCTCTCGGAGCATAAAGGCGGTAATATTTCGTATGGTTTATCTTTGAATGAAGCAGGCACATAACTCCCTTGATGTTTTTGTTTTCATCACGGCAGATCACGCCCGTCCAGTTATCGTAATCCTTAACAAGTCCCCATGATGAGGTCTGCTCAAAATGGCATTTCGGATGATTCTTAACGAATTCATCTATTTCGCCTGCGTGATTTATATCAACTAATTCTATCATCTGTTTTTCCTTTCGTCAGTTAAGAAGGCCGTATTTGTCGAGAATCTTAACTATTGTCGTGCCCTTCGGAAGAGTTTCGATATCATCTCTGTTGAAGCTTCTTAAGAAGAGAAGAGCAACAAAATAAACAACTGCGGCAAAGCCGATTGAGATAACTGCGGATATCGTTCCGCCGTTAAGAATCGAGCCGGTGTTTCCTGCGGGGATGATTCTTGTCAGCACGGTGTTCATTGCAAATGCGCTCAATCCGCAGAATGCAGCGCAGATAAACGGCTTAATGAAAATTGATGTCCAGTCAATCCTGACCTTTGTGAGCGTAATAAGGCGGAAGAAATTGATTCCGACAATAACGGCATAGAAAAGAACCGTTCCGATAACTGCGCCATAAACATTTAATCTGTAATTGCCGACGAGAATAAAGTTTGCAGCTATCTTCACAACGGCGCCGATGCAGACGGTCTTTGCGGGGATATCCGTTCTGCCGATTGCCTGAAGCATATTTGTTATCGGCGTTGAAACGCCCATAAGGAAGGTTGCATAGCCGTAAGCCGCCATAACGGGAGCGGCAACCGAAATTGCATCGGAGCTTTCTCCTCTGCCGTAAATGATCGTCAGAATGGGAGTTGCCATAACCGCCATTCCGATGCCTGCGGGGAACGCAATAAGCATCGCAATGCGAAGAACTGTTTCGATCGTTGATTTGATTTCCTCTTTGTTCTTAACAGCCCATGCGGTTGTGAGAGCCGGAATGGCGCTCAAACCAAGCTGAACGGTGATCATCGGAACAAGGGTCTTGAAATCAAGAGCCATTCCGTATGAACCCCAAAGATAGGTTGCGACCTTTGCCTTGTCGCTCAGGTCAAGTCTTTCCATCTTCGAAGCAAGAGAGAAAGCGTTTCTGAACATATTCACGATATAGTCAAATCCGGCATCGGTGCTCAGAGCCGCCTTGAGTCTTACCTGAATCGTTGCAACATCTATGAGATTCGTGAGGTTAAGCACAAGTGCACTGATAATCATCGGAATGGCGATCATTATCATATTCTTTGCGATAACATTGCCCTGCGGCGGAACGGGAGAGGAGGCAAGCTGCTCTTTTGTAAATCCATCGCCCTTTATGCGGTGATAAATCGAAAGAAAAGCCGTGCTTGCAACCGAACCGAGAGTAACGCCGAAAACAGCACCCGCTGCCGCCCAGGGAGCGATTGCACCCTTTGCTTCCGTCATATTTTTGACCGCCGTGCCGAAAACAACGGCAGATGTATCTCCGCTCGCCGCCATGCCGGATGAAAACTGCGAAAGGCCGATATTTTCAATGATTTTAACAAGAATAAGTCCGAAGCAGAGCTTGCCGAGAGCTTCAATAACCTGCGAAATGCCCGTAGGCATCATGTTGCGCAGTCCCTCGTAATAGCCTCTGTATGAGGACATATAGTAGCAGAAGAAAATCGACGGAGCAATGCAGAGGATGGCATAAAGGCTCATGAAATCCGTTGCGATGAATCTTGCATAGGGATAAGCAATGATAAACATAAGCAGCATTCCCGCAACGCCTATCATAAAGAATATCCTTTTTGAAACACGGTAAGTAAGCCTTGCCTCACGGTAATTTCCCTTTGCAACAGCCTCGGCAACCATTCTTAAAACGGCAACCGAAACACCGGACATTGCAATTGAGAAAATCGGCGTATAAACATTATATGCCGTGTCAAAACAGCCTCTGCCGACCGTGCCGAGAATATTGCCGAGCGGCATTTTATAAAGAGCGCCGATTATCTTAACGATAACCGTTGAAGCAACAAGTATCGCCGCTCCGTTAAGCATTGTCTTTTTGCTTTGATTCTTCAAGAAATTTCACTCTCCCGGATATATTTTTACTTCTTTTATTATAAAAATACAGAATTTTATTACATACTGATATATGATAGCACAGAGAAGAAAATTTTTCAAGCAATATTCGGAAATCGTAATTTTTTAAAAATTTCAAAGCGGATTTTCCGCCTTAACATGCTTCGTCTTATATGTTTATGCTTTCTCATTTATTGACATATCGAATTAAAATGTTATAATTATTTCAGCGGTCATCCGCAAATAATTTTTTTCAGGAGAGTGCTTTTTGAAGTACAACACATCAGAGTCGGTCTGCTGACGGGAGGTCGGCAGACAAAGACGCCTCCCGCTTTGAAGTCAACAATATCAGGAGGTTAAATAATGAAAACAAATGACTTGAAAATCCGTTCGGAAAAAGTCGAAGACATCGGCACAGTTGATAATCTTATCAGAGAAAGCTTTTGGAATGTTTACCGCCCGGGGTGCCTTGAGCATTATGTTATGCACTGCATGAGAAAGCATCCCGATTTTATGCCGCAGCTCTGCTTCGTTATGGAAAAGGGCGGCGAAATCATCGGGCAAAATATTTTCTGGAAAGCGGAAATCACATCGGATGACGGCAGAATCATCCCGATAATGACTATGGGACCTATCTGCATCAGAAACGACCTTAAGAGAAAAGGATTCGGAAAAATCCTGCTTGATTTTACGCTTGAAAAGGCAAAGGAAGCCGGCGCAGGCGCAGTCTGCTTTGAAGGGAACATTGATTTCTACGGCAAAAGCGGCTTCACCTATGCCTCCGGATTCGGCATTCGCTATCACGGACTTCCCGAGGGCGAGGATTCATCATTCTTTCTCTGCAAGGAGCTGATTCCCGGTTATCTCAACGGGATCACCGGCGAATACTCAACTCCGAAGGTCTATCTCGTCAACAAAGACGAAGCGGAGGAATTCGACAAAAAATTTCCGAAAGCGGAAAAGCTGAAGCTTCCCGGTCAGCTTGAATAATCCGGAAAGAAAAAGTCTTCCCCGGGGCTATGCTTCGGGGAAGCAGAATATAACAGTTTATGAGAATTTGAGCCGTGCGGGCGAAAATGTTGAAATTTCCATGCAAGCGGTCAGAGCAGTACTCCGTAGGGCACGGATTCATCCGTGCCCTACTGCGGTAATAAGATTGCTGAATTTTTTCACGGCAAGCATGAATGCTTGCCCTACGATTTCACCTTCATTTTTCACGCCAACCGCAAATCTCTTCGGATTCATCATTATCATTGAAATCTGCGTTTCCAAATTCACACGGAGAATAATTATGCTTGAGAACATCAAAGAATACAACTGCCGCTGCGGAAAGGAACATATTTTTTCTGCCGAAATCTATTCGGGAAGCGGCAAGATCAGCGAGCTTGAAAATATTCTGATTTCCGAAAATATCAAAAAAGTTTTTCTGCTTGCCGATAAAAACACCTTTGCCGCTGCCGGAAAGCCCGTTTCCGGAATTCTCGAAAAATGCGGAGTTCAGATAAACAGCTTCGTTTTCGATTCCGCTCATGTTGAGCCTGACGAAACGAACACGGGCCTTGCGCTGATGCACTATGCCGACTGCGATATGGTCATCGGCATCGGTTCGGGCGTTATCAACGACATCGGCAAAATCATTTCAAACACGGCGAACAAACTTTACTGCATTGTTGCAACCGCCCCCTCGATGGACGGCTATGCTTCATCTTCATCGTCAATGACAAGAAACGGTCTTAAAATTTCGCTTCCGAGCAAATGCCCGGATATTATCATCGGCGACACGGATATTCTCCGCAAAGCTCCCGAAAGAATGCTCGTTTCGGGCATAGGCGACATAATCGCAAAATACATTGCTCTCTGCGACTGGAGAATTTCCGCTCTCATAAACGGCGAATATTTCTGCGAAGACATTGCGTTGCTCGTGAGAAAAGCAATCAAATGCTGCGTTGAAAATGCCGACGGACTTCTGAAAAGAGAAAAAGCCGCCGTTGAAGCGGTTTTTGAAGGACTTATTATCAGCGGCATGGCGATGAATCTTGCCGGATGTTCAAGACCCGCTTCGGGAATTGAGCATTATTTTTCACATCTCTGGGATATGCGCAGCGTTGAGTTCGGCACTCCATGCGATTTTCACGGAATTCAATGCGGACTTGCTTCCCTTATTTCCGCAAAAGCATATATGAAACTGAAAACAACCGTTCCCGACAGAGAAAAGGCTATTGAAAATGCAGAAAATTTCAGCCTTGACGAATGGAATGAAACTCTGCGTGAATTTCTCAGCAGGGGAGCAGAGGCAATGATCCTGCTTGAAAAGAAAGAAAAAAAATATGACCTTTCTTCCCACAGAATCAGACTTGAAAAAATCATTTCGCATTGGGATGAAATCCTGAAAATCATTGATGAAGAAATCCCGCCGCTTGAAGAGCTTTATTCTCTTGCCGAAAAGATCCATCTGCCGGTTATTCCCGAAGAAATCGGAATCAGCTCCGATATTCTTCCGCTCACATTCAAAGCAACGGCAGACATCCGTGATAAATACATTCTTTCCCGCCTTTGCCGTGACCTCGGCATAACAGACGAAATAACGGAGGCTATTCTATGAAAAATATCTGCGATTTTATGATAATCCAGCGTGATGCAGACGGTTTCGGCAGAGGAACATTTGCAGGCGTTTATGATATTGAAGAAAATCAGACCGTTGCCGCAAGGGTCTGCCGTGAGGATGACAATGCGGTCATAATCGACTGGATCGAATGCGATGTCAACGGAAAAGAATGGAAAATAAATCTTGAAATTCCGCAGGGCGGACTTTATCGCATAGAGGCACGGATTATCGCTTCTCCGTTCATTTCCTATGAAAACAGATATGATTGGTGCAAGCTTATTGCAATGGCGCAGCATATCGGAGTGGGCGAAATTTTCGTTGCCGCAGGCCAAAGCAATATGTCCGGCTACGGCAGAGATTCCGCTTATGATCCTGCGCAGCTCGGAGTTCATCTTTTTGACAACAGCGGCAACTGGGTCATAGCCGCCCATCCGCTCAATTCATCCGTGAATCCCGTATATATCAACGATGACGGTGCTTCCGGCACTTCCCCTGCCCTTTCATTTGCAAAAACAATGGCAAGAAAGCTTTCGCTCCCCATAGGCATTGTTATGGCAGCAAAAGGCGGCTCCTCGCTCGAATGGTGGAACCCCGCCGACGAAGACCCTTATCTTTTTGTCAACTTAAAAAAGAAGCTTGAAGAAACCGGAAAATTTGCCGGAATGATATGGTTCCAGGGCTGCAACGAAACAAACGAAGAAGAAGCATATAATTATCTTGAAAAATTTCAGCAGGCAGTCGGTCTGTGGCGGAAGGAATTCGGCCATTTCCCGATTGCTCTCTGCCAGATAAACCGCCACGCTTCAAAGTCGCAGGAGGCAGACCGCTTCTGGGGACTTGTTCGTGAAGCGCAGCGCCGTTCGGGAATGACGATAAAGGATGTTTTTGTTGTGCCGACAATTGATATGTATACCTGCGACGGAATCCATAACGGAAGCGGCGCAAACATTATAGTCGGCGAACGCCTTGCCGGAGCGATGCTTCACGGCGCTTACGGTATGCCCGGCTCATCTGCGCCGAATATAAAAATAATCAGAAAGCTTGACAGCAGAACGGTTCTTCTTGAATTTGCAGAAAAGCAGAGCATCCGCACAATGGATGATCTCGCAAGCGGAATGAACATTGAAGACGAAAACGGTATGATGAAATGCACAAAGGTTTCAATCTGCGGCGAGGGCGCAAAGGTCACCGCCGAAAGAGAAATCATCGGCAAAGCTGTTTTCCACGCATATTGGGAAAGAGAAGTGCCTGCGTTTTTCATTCGTGATAACTACGGAATGCCAATGCTTGCGTGCTACGGCGTTGAAATAGAATCAATATAAAACCCGGAGAAAAATTATGAGTTACAAAAAAATCGTTATAGCCGGCGGCGGTGTCCTCGGCAGCCAGATTGCATTTCAGACAGCATATTGCGGCTTTGATGTTACAATATGGCTTCGTTCGGAAGGCTCTGCCGGACGCACTCAACCGAAGCTTGATAAGCTCAAAGAAACCTATCTGAATGCAATTGAAGAAATGGAAAAAGATCCGAAAGCCTGGTGCGCCGGAATCGCAGACAGCGATAATTTCAATAAAGAAGAATGCCTTGCAAAAACGAATGCGGCTTATGAGAGCATCAAGCTTGAAACCGATCTTGCAAAAGCCTGCGTGGATGCCGACCTGGTAATCGAATCCATGGCTGAAAATGCAGACGATAAAACTGCTTTTTATAAAAAGCTTGCGGGAGTTCTGCCCGAGAAGACCGTTATCGTAACCAATTCATCAACCCTGCTCCCCTCGCAGTTTGCAAAAGCTACGGGCAGACCCGAAAAATATCTTGCGCTGCATTTTGCAAATTCAATATGGAAAAACAACACAGCAGAAATCATGGCTCATGATCTGACCGAAAAGAAATATTTTGACGAAATTGCGGAATTTGCAAACGAAATACGCATGATCGGTCTTCCCGTCAACAAGGAAAAAAGCGGCTACCTGCTCAATTCCATGCTTGTTCCGTTCCTGCTCAGCGGACTTGATCTCTATGTTTCCGGCGTTTCAGACCCCGAAAGCATTGACACCGCCTGGACAAGAGGTACCGGCGCTCCGAAGGGACCTTTTCAGATTTTCGACACCGTCGGACTGACAACCACCTACAACATCGTTATGCAGTATCAGAAGGTTCCCGGACTTTTAAGCCCTCTGCTCAAAAAAATGATGCTTCCGTATAATTTCAAGAAAATGGAAGCTGTTCTCAAAAAATATATTGATGAGGGCAAGCTCGGAATTTCTTCCGGCGAAGGGTTCTATAAATATAAATAAAATTCGTGAAAAGGAGAAGCATAATGGCTGATAGTAACCTGAATCGGATATTGTCAAAAATATTCAAAAAGAATAAAGGCAAAAAAATCTCAATTTCATCGGTTGTTGTTCTCATTATAATTGCTGCGCTTTATTTTTCTCCTCTCGGCGATAGCCTCAAGAACGAAACCATTGAGCCGTCATCCGGCATTACGCAGACATCAGTTTATGAGAAAACAGATTCTCATAATGAAACCGAAGCCTATGTCACAATTTTCAGCGGCTATGAAGGCACTTCTTATTATTCAACGGAATCCGCTTATACATACGAGTTCCGCAATCGCAAACGCCTCAATGAGCATTTTGAAAAGCACGGCGCAGAGGTCGGAGCTTCCTCGGCGGATGAATACGAAAAGATGGCTTCTGCCGTTGTTACAAATTCAAATTCGCTCCATAAAACCGAAGCCGAAGACGGCGACGATGTTTATTTTCTGAAATCAACCGGCGAATTCGTTATCGTTTCGCCCGACGGCTATCTGCGCACTTATTACATTGCAGATTATGATTATTTCAACAGACAGTGAATGATTTCAAACCGAAAAACGGCTGACAGCCCGCTCCCGGACCGTCAGCCGTTTCTTTTTATTCAATTGAAATCATCTGGTGGCATTCAACCTTCGGAACGGTAAACGAAACTCTGCCGTTTTCATAACCGAAAGCGATTTCTTCATTCTGCGGCACAAGGATGACCTTTGCGGGTTTTTCGCACTTAACCTTAACATCAACATCATAAAGCGGAACGATGTCCTCAATGACCTCCGTGTCCCTGCCTCTCTTTGTTGTGTGAGCATAGAGAAGATGAACTATCTTTCTCTCTCCCTGCTGAAGAAGCGAAACTATTCCTCTGTCCGGCAGAGAAGCCGAAACCGTAAAATCATCCTTCATGAGAAGCTCAATTGCCTTGCCGATAAGCTCCTTGATGTGAAAATCTCCGAATTCAGCATATCCGCTGAAAATATTCCAGCCGATATAGGCGATATTGCCTTTGATGACTGCGGCGGGATAATCATAAGCTTCGTTGTTGGGAGCATGCTGATGAGAGCAGAAATGATGAGCCGTTCTGTTGAAATACGGATCCTGACCCATTGCTATAACCTGCGCATCAATGTTTTCGATTCTGTGGGAATCGGCTCTCATAAGATAAGCTGTTGTTCCGTTGACCGTTTCAAATCCGGGTATCTCATAGGTCGGGGAGAATTCGTTTCTGCCGATATATTTTATGCCGACATCAACTGCAAATTCGTTGTTTTCGTCAAGTCCCGAAATGCCCGAAAGAAGCAGTCTGCCGCCGCCGGCAAGATATTTTTCGATTTTTGCTTTGAGTTTTTCATCGAATTTATGAAAATCCGGAAGAATGAGAAGTTTATATTTTGAGAAATCCTCGTCAATATCAATCGCATTGTAAAGGCGCTTGGTTTCAAGCAGAATTCTGTTTGCGCCGACATCCGCCTGCTCCGCTTCCTTTCCGAATTCGCTTTTAAGAGGCTCTGCACATAGAACGCCTATATCCGGCAGATATTTTGCGCCTTTGCACCAGGGTTCTTTTTCTTCAACCTCTTTATATGCCGCTCCGATAAGCAAAAATGTTGAGCGGTTGAGCTGACCGTCAGGGTGCATCTGGTCACCTATTGAACATCCGCCGCCCATTGCAAGAGAAAGAGCGGTTTCATATCTCAATGCGTTCGGATGCTTGAATCCGCCGAATTCGCCCCAGGTTTTGTGAAATTTTCCCGTCATTCCGAGGAAATTTTCACGCTGCGTTCTCGCATAGGAAGCCGAAAGCGGAAAATGGTCATATCCCCAACCGCCCGTCGGCAGACTTTCAAGCTCCAGATGGCTCATTGAACTGATGAGATCTCTTCTGCCCTTTGAAAGATGACCCGAATTGTGAAAAATGACCGTGTCCGGATCATATTTTCTGATGAGCGCTTCAACCTTGTCACGGTAGTTTTTATAAACAAGTTTTCCGAATTCCGCAGCATCATCGTCATTCATAAAATCATAGCCGAGCCTTGTCATATCCGCGCGGCATTTTGAACACCAGCAGGTTCTTTCAGCAAGAATATCAAGGAAAATTTCGCAGGGATGATATTTCTGCATAACCTCTTCAATTTCCGCAAGAAGCTTATCAAGATAACCTGTATTGAGGCACAAAAGATGATATCCGGGCTTGAGGAAGCTTCCGCAGCCGCCCTCTTTGTTTCTTGCGATCCATTCGGGATGAGCATTGGCATCTTTTTCATCAAGACCTGCGGAAATATAGACCGGAGCTTTAACTCCGATTTCCCTGCAGGCTTCAAGCTGGGCACCGAGCAGGTCAAACTTCAGACCCGGGTGCATTTCGTTGACCTCGGACGGATGATAAGAATATCCGTGATGGCATTTTGAAAATACCGTTATCGAATCAACATGGCCGAGCTTAAGCATCTCCTGCCATTCTTTTTTGTTGAATTTTTCGCCTATGCCGTCAATTGCAGGCGAAGTGTGAAAATCAAGGTGTACCTGCCTTAATCTGAAATCATTCATCTTAATTCCCCTTATAATCTTTTTTCAAGCATGACCGTGTTGAGCCACCTGCCGAATTTATCCTGTGCAATGCGCTCACGGTAACCGATATAGCGGAAGCCGCATTTTTTCGTCATTTCGATGCTCGGAACATTTTCTTCAAAAATAACCGCAAGAATGCTCCAGAAGCCGTTTCCGGGAGCTTCATTTATAAGATGACACAAAAGCTTTGTGCCAACTCCGATATGATGATAACCGTTATCAACATAAAGGCTCGCTTCGCCCACGCCCTTATATGCTTCTCTCTGCGAAACGGGGCTCATTGCGACCCATCCGACGACCTTTCCGTCAATTTCGTAAACATAACGGCATTTTTTAAAATGGCATCTGTCCCATTCCTCAAAGGTCGGGCATGAATCGTTGAAGGTCGCTTTTCCCGATTCAACTCCCATGGAATATATTTCTTCAACCCGTTTCCAATCGGAATCGAGCATTTCTCTTATCATCTTATCACCGCCGTATCGGTCAATTTAAAAACCGCCCCGATTCAGCCGAATCGGGGCAATAATTATTAAACGCCTGAATATGCTGAGAATCCGCCGTCAACGGGAAGAATTATGCCGGTTATGAAGCCCGAATATTCTTCATCGCAGAGAAAGAGCAGAGCGCCCGTAAGATCTTCCGGAACGCCGAAGCGGCGCAGAGGAGTGTGGCTGATGATCTTGTCTGAACGGGGAGTGAGTGAGCCATCCTCGTTGAAGAGAAGAGTTTTATTCTGGTTCGTTGAGAAGAAGCCGGGAGCAATGGCGTTAACTCTGATGCCGACATCCGCAAAATGAACCGCCATAAACTGCGTGAAGTTTGAAACGGCTGCCTTTGCCGCCGAATATGCGGGAATCTTTGTGAGAGGGCGGTAGGAATTCATTGAGGAAATGTTGAGAATAGAAACATTCTTCTTGCCGACCATATCCTTCGCAAAGCACTGCGTTGTAAGAAGCGTGCCGAGGAAATTGAGATTGAAAACGAATTCAATTCCTTTGGGGTCAAGGTCAAAAAAGGTCTTAACGCCCTCTGCCTTTTCGGCAATATCCTTAAGCTCAAGTGTTTCCTTTGTTGTTGTTCCGAGAGGCGAATTTCCGCCTGCACCGTTGATGAGAATATCGCAGGTTCCGAGCTCCGCATTGATTTTCTGCCTTGCAGCTTCAAGGCTTTCCGCATCAAGAACATTGCAGCCGACTGCAAGAGCAGCGCCGCCGTCCGCTTTGATTTCGTCAACGACCTTCTGCGCAGCATCCTCACGCAGATCGAGAACTGCAACCTTAACGCCGAATTTCGCAAGATCCTTTGCAAAACCGCTGCAGAGAACTCCGCCACCGCCGGTTATAACCGCAACTCTGTTTTTAAGATTTTCGTTAAGCATAATTTATCCTTTCCGCATCAAACAAGACTGATGCTTTCGCCTGATGCCGATGATTCATAGCTTGCGGCAACGATTTCCGCCGCCTTGCCGCCCTCAAAAGCATCAATGCCGAATTTTCTGCCCGTTCTCAGGCATTCATAAAAATCGTTTATAAGACTTGAGTGACCTGCACCCCAGTATTTCTGACCGATGAATTCCGAAGCTCCGCCGCAATCTCTGCATACGAAAGCATCGTTTTCAAACAGATAGAATTTTTCTCCCTCAATGCGCATTTTTCCGCCTTCGAGGGTCACTTCAACGATAACATCGCTGTTTTCGGCATAAGCCGTTGTGGCATAAAGCACGGCTTTAATGCCGCCCTCAAGCTCCATGATAACGCTCGCATTGTCTTCAACTTCAATAACACCTTTAAGATGGTCATTTGAAACATGAGCGGTGACCTTCCGGCATTTGCCTCCGAGATACTGTATCAGGTCAACTGTGTGGATAGCCTGATTGATAAGCACGCCGCCGCATTCCTTTTCGGCTGTTCCGTGCCAGTCATCGGAATAATAATCCTCTCCCCTTGCCCATGTCACAAACGCTCTTATGGCGGTTACTTTTCCCATTTCGCCGGAATCAATTATGTTTTTCACATACTGAACGCAGGAGTTATATCTGTTCTGAAAGCAGACGGCAACCTGCTTGCCGCTGTCTGTCTGTGCTTTTTGCAGAAGCTTTATTTCCTCTCTTAAAACCGAGCATGGCTTTTCAACAAGCACATTTGCTCCGTTCTGCATGGCTTTTATCGCCATCGGAGTGTGAAGATAATGCGGAGTGCAGATATGAACGGTGTCAACCTTTTCGTTTTCAAAAAGCTCATCAATGTCATAATAAGCCTTTGTGCCGTATTCCGACGCCTTGGCATCAGCCCTTTCGGGCTTGATGTCAACAGCGCCGACAATTTCAACACCGGGTATTTCTTTAAGTGCTTTAAAATGCAGACGGGAAATGTTTCCGCATCCGATAACTGCAGCTTTCATATTTTCTCCTCAGAATGTGGAGCTCATATCGCCCTGAATATTTTCAACAACTGTTTTCTTTGCCGCATTACCTGCCGCTATTTTCTTCTGAAGCTCTGCAAAATAAACATCCTCATCAACGGGAATTTCAACCGCTTTGCCGAGCCACGATGAAAGGTGAGCCGCATTGGAAATCGAAAGACCTCTGATGCCCTCTTCGCCGTTTGCAACAAGAGGCTCGCCCCGGAGGATCGCCGCCGCAAACTTGCTTGTTACCTCGCTGTGCTGTTTATTTCTGCCGTCGGTTTCAACCTCTGTCCATTCGCCCTCAAGGCGGTCAAAGCCTTCCTTTGAGGTTGCGCAGTGCTCCGAAATCGTTCCGTTCAGCTTATAAAGCATAAGTTTACCGTTTTCGCAAACGAGCTTGCCGCCGTCAAGAGTGATTTCAAATCTGTTTGTGCCGGGGCAGTCACCGGTCGTTGTGATGAATGTGCCGGTTGCGCCGTTCGCATATTCGGCATAGATGGTAACATCATCTTCAACCTCGATATCGTGCCATTTGCCCTCGTGGCAGAATGCTCTGATCTTAACGGGCAGTCCGCATATCCACTGCCAGAGGTCAAGATTATGGGGGCACTGGTTAAGCAGAACGCCGCCGCCTTCGCCTTCCCATGTTGCACGCCATCCGCCCGAATTATAATAAGCCTGGGTTCTGTACCAATCGGTGATTATCCAGCTTACTCTTCTGATTTCTCCGAGCTCGCCGCTCTGAACAAGCTCTCTCATTTTTCTGTAAAGGCAGTTTGTGCGCTGATTATACATAATTCCGAAAACAAGTCCGCTCTTTGCGGCTGCTTCGTTCATTACACGAACCTGCTTGGTATAAACTCCGGCAGGCTTTTCCGTTAAAACATTAACGCCCTTTGAAAAAGCATACTGCGCAATGGGAGAATGGAAATAATGGGGAGTTGCAATTATAACCGCATCAACCTCGCCGCTGTCGATAAGAGCCTCTGCCGAATCAAAGGTTTTGATCGAAGGCATAATTGCTTTTGCAGCTTCAAGCCTTGCGGGGTTAATATCTGCGCAGGCTGTTATGCGAAGCTCGTGATGCTCGCCCTTTGCATACATATTGATATGCGATGTGCCCATATTGCCCACGCCGATTATTCCGAAACGAACGGGCTGAATCTTTGTTTCAACAAGCTCATGGATTGCAGAGCAGGCAGCCGCAAATGAAGTTTTGTTATCGGGATAAACATAAACATCATTGATTTTAAGTTCCTTGCCGCTGCTTGCTTCAAGCGACTTAAGGCCGTCAAAAACTCTTAAATGCGGCTCAACGGAAAGGAAGAACACTCCCTCTCTTTCATCAAGCTTTTTGAGAATTTCTTCAAGCCTTCCCTCACCCTTGCCTGCCGGAACAACGGCTCCGCATTCGGCAACTGCATCTTTGATGTGCATATATGTAACATATTTGCAGAGCTTTTCAAAACCGGAAAGAGTTTCGGCTCCTGCAAGAATATAGTTTGCCGGGTCGAAAATGCAGCCCATTCTGTCGCCGAAATATTCGGCAATTTCAAGGCATCTTGAGGGAATATCTCCGTAAATTCCTCTCTCGTTTTCATGGCAGCAGAGAACGCCGTTTGCGTTTGCATAATCTGCCATTGCGCTGAGGCGTGAAAAAACCTCATCCTTATATTCTTCATAGCTTTCGCCGTTGTTGAAATAAAAGCTGAACATTCTTATATATTTTGCTTCAAGAATCTTCGCAACCTCAACAGTATTTTTGAAAGCCTCAAAGTGCGGAGCAAAATCATCGGTTATCTCGATTTTTCCGTAATGAGAACCGATTGACGAAACTTTTATGCCACCCTCATCAAGCACTTTTTTGAGTGCCTTTGCCTCATCAACCGTGAAATTGGAAATATTTTTTCCGTCACAGTTTCTCAATTCGATATATTCAATACCGTTTGCCTTGCAGGCTTCTATCTGCTCTGCGATCGAAGGTGAAGCTTCATCCGCAAATGCAGAAAACAGAAATTTTGCCATCTGAATGCCTCCTTTTTAAATTTACATTTTCATTCTATCACCTTTTTCGGATATTTCAAGTAAAATACAATATTTTGTTGAATAAAAATTTTAAATAATACATATTGCGGACCTCTGATTAGCACTCATTGGCGCCGAGTGCCAAAATTAACAAATTGTTCATATTATTTTAACAGAAAACAGCAGTCGTCAGGCTATACTTTCATCATATCAGATTTGCGAAAGGTGAAAACTATGAGAACAAAGCAATTCAAATCAGAATCCAAACGCCTTATGGATATGATGATAAATTCAATTTATACCCACAAGGAAATTTTTCTTCGTGAAATCATTTCAAACGCATCCGATGCGCTTGACAAGCTCTATTTCCGTTCGCTGACCGATTCATCAGTCGGCCTCGGCTCGGAGGATTTTGTTATCCGCATTGAACTTGATGAAGAAAACCGCCTCATAAAAGTTATCGACAACGGCTGCGGCATGACCGAGGAGGAGCTTGACACAAACCTCGGCACAATTGCGAAGAGTGGCTCGCTTGCATTCAAAAAAGAAAACGAAAAGGCTGAAAATGTTGACATAATCGGTCAGTTCGGAGTGGGCTTTTATTCGGCATTTATGGTCAGCGACAAGGTGACCGTTGAAACAAAGGCATTCGGCAGCGACGAAGCCTTTATGTGGGAATCCGAGGGCGCAGACGGTTATAAAATCGGCCCCTGCGAAAAATCCGGTTTCGGCACAACAGTCACTATGCACATCAAAGAAGACACCGAAGATGAAAAATACGGAGATTTTCTCGATCAATACAGAATAAGCGCTCTCATCAAAAAATATTCCGATTACATCCGCCATCCGATAAAGATGGAGTTCACAACAACAAAGCCCGTTGAGGGCGGCGAAGAGGGCGATTTTGAAGAGGTCAGGGAAGACCGCATCCTCAACAGCAGAATTCCGCTCTGGAAAAAAAGCCGTTCCGAAATAACTCCCGAAGAATATAACAATTTCTACAAAGAAAAATTCTATGATTTTGAAGACCCCGCAAAGGTTATCCACACAAGCGTTGAGGGCCAGGCAACATATCACGCAATGATGTTCATCCCCAAGAGGCCTCCGTTTGATTACTATTCAAAGGATTACGAAAAGGGACTTCAGCTCTATTCAAAAGGCGTTCTGATCATGGAAAAATGCGCCGACCTGCTTCCCGATTATTTCAGCTTCGTCAAGGGACTTGTTGACAGCGAAGACCTTTCTCTCAACATTTCAAGAGAAATGCTCCAGCACGACAGTCAGCTCAAGCTCATTGCCAAAACCATCGAAAAGAAAATCAAGAGCGAGCTTGAAAAGATGCTCAAAAACGAGCGTGAAGCATACGAGGAATTCTTCAAGAACTTCGGTATTCAGCTGAAATTCGGCATTTATAACGGCTATGGCATCCATAAGGATGTTCTTAAAGACCTTCTTCTTTTCACATCTTCAAACGAAAAGAAGCCTGTCACTCTTGCCGAATATGTTGAAAGAGCCGGCGAAGATCAGAAGGCAATTTACTATGCCTGCGGCGACACGGTTGACAAAATCGAAATGCTGCCGCAATGCGACGCCGTTAAGGAAAAAGGCTTTGAAATTCTTTATCTTACCGAATATGTTGATGAATTTGCTCTCAAGATGCTCGGCACATATTCCGAAAAGGAATTCATAAACATCTGCGACGAACAGCTTGACCTCGATTCCGAAGACGAAAAGAAAGAGCTTGAAACCGAAAACGCCAATGCAAAGGATATGTTTGACGAGATGAAAAATGCAATCGGCGATGGCGTTTCGGCAGTCCGCTACACGAACAAGCTTTCAAATCACCCGGTTTGCCTGACAACAGAGGGCGGCATTTCGCTTGAAATGGAAAAGACTCTCAATTCGATGCCCGGAGCGGAGCAGAACAAGGTCAAGGCACAGATAGTGCTTGAAATCAACGCCAAACATCCCGTTTCGAAAAAACTTAAGGCTCTCTTTGCGGACGATAAAGAAACTCTCGGCAAATATGCAAAGCTTCTTTACGGCGAAGCCTGCCTTATCAGCGGAAAGACGATTGATGACCCCGTTGAGCACAGCAATCTTATCTGCGAGCTGATGACAAAATAATAAAAAACGGGACTGTCGCATTCAACGACAGTCCCTCGCTTTTTATTCAAACTTCTGCAATAAGCTCTATCTCGCAGAGAACGCTCTTCGGGAGCTGCTTAACGGCAACGCATGAACGGGCCGGCTTTGATACGAAATATTTCTCATAAACCGCATTGAAAGCCGCAAAGTCATTCATATCCGAAAGAAAGCAGGTTGTTTTGACAACCCTTTCAAATGATGTTCCCGCCTCATCAAGAACCGCCTTGAGATTCTTGCAGACCTGCTCTGCCTGGGCTGAAATATCTTCGCCCGAAATATTGCCTGTTGCAGGATCAACGGGAATCTGACCCGATGTATAAAGAAGGTTTCCCGTTATCATCGCCTGGCTGTAAGGTCCGATCGCAGCAGGAGCATTTGATGTGTAAACAACTTTCATTTTATAACCTCTCTCTTTATATTTATTATTTCAACACTACAATTGTAACTCCGTCTTCACCCTCGCCGTAAACGCCGAGGCGGTGGGATTTGACGAACGGTGATGAACGCAGATAATTTGTGACCGCCGTGCGCAGAGCGCCGGTTCCTTTTCCGTGAACGATCGTGAATTCGTTCAGACCCGTGCGAAGTCCCTGGTCAATGAATCTGTCAAGCTCTATGAGGCATTCATCAACCGTCATTCCACGAAGGTCAAGCCTTGTGTTTGCCGCCATATTCAGCCTGCTTTCTCCGGTTAATTTTGCGGTTGACTTCGGCTTTTCTTTTTTCGCAGGAGCATCCTCAAGCAGACGCAGATTTTTTTCCTTGACTCTCGTCTTTATTGAGCCTGCCTGAACCTCAACATTGCCGTTTTTATCGGCAGGCGCAACGACCTTTGCGCTCTTTCTTATGTCACGGATAAGAACGGTATCCCCCGCTTTAAGCGGCCTGGGGAGAACATAATCCTCATCGTCATCATCGGGAATGAGCGGATCTGCCGCAGCATCAATGGCGATAACGCCTTTCTTGACAAGCGCCTTTGCTCTTCTTGCAAGCTCTGCAGCATCCTTTGTCTTCTGCTGTTCCTTTTTGAGTTTGTCAAGCTCCTGAAGAAGAGTATAAGCCTCTCTCTTTGCCTGCTCGGTATATCTTGCCGCCTGCGAACGGGCTTTTTCGATTTCCTGCTCACGAAGTTTTTCGATTTCCGCCTTGACCTTTTCGGCTTCTTCTTTTTCCTTTGCGGCTTTGCCGGAAAGCTCATTTGCCTTTGAATATTCGTCTTCCATCTTTCTTCTTGTTTCTTCAAGACGGTCAACAACATTTTCAAATTCCTTGTTTTCAGCCGAAACCAGCTCCTGCGCTCTTTCGATAACAGCCTTTGAAAGGCCGAGCTTTTCGCTGATTGCAAGCGCATTCGATTTGCCCGGAACGCCGATAAGAAGGCGATAAGTCGGGCGCAGAGTTACAATATCAAATTCACAGCAGCCGTTTTCAACTCCGGGAGTATCAAGCGCATAGGCTTTCAGCTCCGCATAATGGGTTGTGGCGGCTATTTTTGCGCCCTTTGCATGAAGATCTTCAAGAATTGCCATCGCAAGAGCGGCACCCTCAACAGGATCGGTTCCTGCGCCGAGCTCATCTATCAGCACGAGGCTTCTTTCGCCTGCGGCTTTCATTATTTCGATAATATTTGTCATGTGGGCGGAGAAGGTGGAAAGCGACTGTTCGATTGACTGCTCATCGCCTATGTCGGAAAGGATTTCGTCAAAAACCGAAATTTCGCTTCTGTCCCCTGCCGGAATCATCAGACCGCACATCGCCATAAGCGAAAGCAGACCGAGCGTTTTGATCGAAACGGTTTTTCCGCCCGTGTTCGGTCCGGTAATAACAAGGGTATCGAAATCTCTGCCGAGCATAATATCGACCGGCACGACTTTTTTCGGATCAATAAGAGGATGCCTTGCCTGACGGAGATTGATAATCCCCTCATCGTTGAGGACCGGCGGCCATCCCTTGATTTTATAAGCATACTGCGCCTTTGCAAAAATGAGATTCAGTTCAAGAACGCATTCATAGCTGTTTTTGATGCTCTCGCAGAAATCACCTGCCTGAGCCGAAAGCTCTGCAAGAATTCTGTCGATTTCTTCTCTCTCTTTTGCCTGCAAAACCCTGATTTCGTTATTCGCCTCAACAACCGCCATCGGCTCGATAAAAACCGTTGCTCCGCTTGAGGATGAATCGTGAACAAGGCCTGCGATTTCGCCTCTGTATTCGCTCTTGACCGGCACGACATATCTGCCGTTTCTCTGCGTTATAATATTTTCCTGAAGATATTTTGAGTTTGCGGAACGGGTAAATTTATCAAGCTGCTCACGAACCTTCGATTCCTGGACCCTGATTTTTCTGCGGATATCCGCAAGCGCAGGTGAAGCGTTGTCCGAAATTTCTTCTTCGGAAATGATTGCATTTGTTATTGCGGTTTCAAGAAATTTATTCGGCATAAGAGCGTTGAAAAGCGAATCAAGCACCGTCGGCACGCCCGCATTGGAGGATCTCCACTGCGAAAGAGTACGGATAACACGGAGAACTCCCGCAATGTCAAGCAGCTCTCTTGTGTTAAGCACGCTGCCGGCGTTGGCACGGCTGAGCGCATTATTCACATTTTTCAGTCCTCCGAATGACGGCCCGCCGAATCTTGCAAGAAGCATGTGGGCATCGATCGTCTGATTCATTTGAGCTCTTGCAAGGTCAAGATTGGTTTCGGGCTTGAGATTAAGCGCCATTTCCTTTGAATCCGCACAGCTTGTGAATTCCGCTAATTTTTCAAGCACTTTATCAAATTCAAGTGATTTTGAATGTTTTTCAAATGAGGTCATATCTGTTCTTCCGTTTCGGTTTCTGTTTCTGTTAACTCGTCTGTTGCTTTTTCAACTTCTGCGTATTCGGTAACGGCATTGCCGGATTCATCCGTTACGGCTTCACCGTTTTCATCGGTCACTTCAACCGCCGCCGTGAGCATTTCATCAGTAACTGCGGTTTCATCCGGCGCCGCTTCATCCGTCATTTCCTCTTCGTGGCGCTCGGAAACAACTGCAATAACTTCCTGGCTGTCCGCATTCTGAATAGAAGAGATATACATTTCTCCGCTGCTCTCACGCAGGGTGATTTTCATGATTTTATCCGGCTCCGGAGCCGTAAGCTCGCCGTTTTCATTCTGCGCCCATGCCTTTGCGCCGATATAACCGACCGTCAGAATAACCGAGCTTCCCTGCTTGTCTATATCGTAAACCTTCGGAGCATAAGCCGAATCAATTCCGGTAATCGGGAGAATATAGCTCTTGAGAGCAGAATCATAGGTTATGTCATAATCGCCCATATCAATCGACTGATGCATTGATGATATGTCTATCTCCCTGCCGAAAAGCTGAATGAAATATTTTTCAATATCCGCCTGGGGAACAACGATTCCGCCGTCGGAATAGGCATATCCCTCCGTTCCTTTTTCGCTCTTGAGCAGCGCCCAGACTGCGCTGTTGACGAGCTGCGGGATCTCCGCCTGAGTAAGATCGTCAAACGGATCGGGGTCAAACATAACAACCGGTGTCAGAAAAGCTTCATATTCCGCCTTCTTTGCCGTGTTGTCGGTAAGATTTTTAACGGAATTTATGCCGAATTTTATAACCGTTACCGCTCCGATAACGGCAAGAATCATCGCTATAACGCCTATCGGAAAAGCAAATCTGTTTTTCTTTCTTTTTGCCATTTTTATCCTCCTTATCTTATCTGGCCGTCGCCGCTGATAAGATATTTCGTGCTGACCATGTGAGCAACTCCGAGAGGACCTCTTGCGTGAAGCTTCTGCGTTGAAATTCCGATTTCCGCTCCGAATCCGAATTCGCCGCCGTCGGTGAATCTTGACGAAGCATTGACATAAACTGCCGCCGCATCGATTTCATTCTGAAATTTCTTTGCGGATGCAAGGCTATCGGTAACGATGACCTCGCTGTGGCCCGTTCCGTAAAGAGAAATATGAGCGATAGCCTCATCAATGTCATTGACCGTTTTTGCGCTGATGATATAGTCGAGATATTCCTTTCCCCAGTCCTCTTCGGACGCCGGAACCGCATAGGGAAGAATTGCGCAGACCGCTTCATCGCCCCTGATTTCAACATTCTTTTCTTTAAGTTTTTCGCCGATGAGGATGAGAGCTTCTTCTGCTATATCCTTATGGATAAGCAGGCTTTCGCAGGCATTGCAGACCGAAACTCTTGATGCCTTTGCGTTCGCAACGATTTCAGCCGCCATGTTGATATCGGCTTCTCTGTCAACATAAACATGGCAGTTGCCGACTCCCGTCTGAATAACGGGAACGGAAGCGTTCTCAACAACAGAACGGATAAGACCTGCACCGCCTCTAGGAATGAGCAGGTCAACATATTCGTTAAGGCGCATAAGCTCCGCCGTAACTTCTCTTGCGTTGTTTTCAATAAGAATAATCGAATCCGCCGGGATTCCGCATTTTTCGATTGCCGCCCTCATAGTGTCGGCAATGGCTTTGTTGGAATTCGCCGCTTCCTTGCCGCCCTTGAGAATAACGGAATTGCCCGCCTTGAGGCAAATAGCCGCCGCATCGGAGGTAACATTCGGGCGTGCTTCATAGATGACCGCAATAACCCCCATCGGAACGGTCACTTTTTCGATTTTCAGTCCGTTAGGTCTTGTTTCGCCCCAAAGCACTTTTCCTATGGGGCATTCCTCGCCTGCAACCTCTTTAAGTCCCTCTGCCATTCCGTTTATTCTCGCATCGGTCAGAGTGAGGCGGTCGATCATCGCTTCCGCCATGCCGTTTTCACGGGCAAGCTGTATGTCGAGAGAATTTGCGCCGATGATGGCATCCTTGTTTTCAATTATCATTTCTGCGCAGGAAAGCAGGGCCGCATTGATTTTTGCTTCTCCTGCCTGCGAAAGTATTTTCTGCGCCTTTTTTGAGCGGGCACCGATTTCTTTAATATCCATTTCAATTACCTCTTTTTGCCTTGAAAAGTGTTCCGAGCTGCCTTCCGTCAAGGAGCTTATATATATCCTCCGGGTCGGAGCCGTTCATAACAACCGTGTCAATGCCTGCGTTGGCGGCAATATCGGCGGCGTGGAGCTTCGTTATCATTCCGCCCGTGCCTCTGTTTGTGCCCGTTCCGCCGGCAAGCGCATAAATTTCATCGTTGAGTTCTTCAACGGTATGAATCAGAACTGCATTTTCATCCTCTCTCGGATTTGCGCTGAAAAGTCCGTCAATATCCGTGAGGATTATAAGCAGATCGGCATCGGTTATTTTTGCGCAGTGAGCCGAAAGGCTGTCGTTATCTCCGAAAACGATTTCCTCAACCGCAACCGCATCATTTTCGTTGACTACGGGGATTGCGCCGTATTCAAAAAGCTTCATAAAAGCATTGCGCAGATTTGACTGGCGCTCTTCATCTTCAAAATCGTCACGGGTAACGAGAAGCTGGCCTATCGTGTTGCCGTATTCGCCGAAAAATTTATCATAGAGAAACATCAGTTCGCATTGGCCGACCGTTGCCGCAGCCTGTCTGCCCGGGGTATCTTTCGGCCTTTCGGCAAGTCCGAGTTTGCCTACGCCTACTCCGATTGCTCCGGAGGTTACAAGCACTATTTCCATTCCGGCATTTTTAAGGTCACTCAACACTCTTGCGAGCATCGACATTCTTCTGATGTTTATTTTTCCCGTGTCGTATGTCAGCGTTGATGTGCCGACCTTAACAACAAGTCTTTTGATTTCTTTTTTGTTTACCATATTATTTCACCGTTTCAATATATTTTTTGTAAGTCTGCTTCGTTTTAACATTTCCGACTGCGCAAAGCGAAATATTTTTTATATCGAGAATTTCTTTTGAAATCTTTTTTACATCTTCAAGAGTGACTGCTCTGATTCGCTTCACGACCTCATCCTCCGGGTCAACGAAACCGTAAAAAAGAGTTTCAAGCGCATTTGACGAGGCGAGGTTCGTTATGTTTTCGTTATCAATAACATAGCCCGAAACACCCTGCTCAATCGCAATGTCAATTTCGCTCTGCGTTATGCTTTCGGGAAATTCCGAAATTATTTTCATCGTTTCTTCAATTGCTCTTTTTTCGGATACAGACGAAAGAGCCATATAGATTGCGAAGTATCCCGCCTTTTCCTGCTTCGTGTTTGCGGTGTCTATCGAATAAACCAGCCCCAGCTCCTCACGAAGCTTCTGAAAGAGCCTTGAGGAAGAGGAAGCGCCGAGAATCGAAGACATTATGGCTGCGCTGTGGCGGCGCGGATCTCTTGATGTGATTCCCGGGAATCCGATAACAAGCTGATTCTGCATTGATTCTTTTTTGACAACGGTTATATTTTTGAAATATTCCGCTCCGTCAGGCTCAACGGTTGAACCCGTATTTTTTCTGCTTCCGAAATATTTTTTGCAAAGCTCAACCGCTTCATTTTCATCGAATTTTCCGCAAAACGACGCAACCGTTCTTTCGGGAACATAAAATTTTTCAAGATGCTTTTGCAGATCTTCTCTGCCCATTGCAAGAACGGTTTTTCTTGTTCCGAGAATATCATATCCGAGCATACTTTCCTTCCATATCTGCCTGCAGAAGGTGTCGCTGCAAAGGTCATCGGGGCTGTCCTCATACATCGAAAATTCTTCCATGATAACGCCCTTTTCCGTTTCAATATCTTCCTGCGGAAAAAGCGGATTTGCAATCATATCGCAGATAATATCAAAAACTCCTGCAGCATTTTCGGAAAGAGCCTGCGCATAAAAGCAGGTATAATCCTTTGCCGTGTAGGCATTTATTACGCTTCCGAGAGCATCGGTTTCTCTTGCAATGTCAAGCGCCGAGCGTTTTGCCGTGCCCTTAAACACCATGTGCTCGATGAAATGCGAAACGCCTGCCGTTTCGGGAGTTTCATATCCGGAGCCGCTTGCGACCCATATTCCCATTGCGCAGGTTTTGACCTGTGGGACAGGGTTCAGAACGATCCGGAATCCGTTTTCCAAAGTTATGGTTTTCATTTATTTTACCTGCTCATTCTTGAAAACGAGGGCAACGCTTCCGACCGTGATTTTGTCGCCGCTGTTCAGAAATACTTTTTTTTCGATTTTTTTGCCGTTCACAAGCACATCAGCCGAATTTTTTGCAGCTGCAATATACCAGCCTTTTTTTGAGCAGACGATAACTGCGTGCTGCCTTGAAACAGTCGGATAGTTAAGCACAATATCGCAGTTTTTATGTCTTCCGATCGAAGTGTCACGGCTTGAAAGCTCAAAGGCATCGCCGTTTGCAAGGCTGATAAGCACGGCGTTGCCGAACGACGGCGCTCTGCGTTTGAAAAGAGCCGAAAAGCAGAGAATCAATATTATGACCGTCAGCGCCGGAAGCGCATAACGGGATATACGCAGAATCAGTTCAAACATACTGCCTCCGAAAAACATTTATACATAATATACTATATTATTATTTCAAAAGATTGTCAATAATTAACGGAAAGAAAAACTCCGGACAATGCATTAAACAATGTCCGGAGTGAATTATTTTTATAAATTATTCTGCGTCATCAATGTTATCGCAGTTATGCCATACGCCCTGAATGTCATCATTATCATCAAACATATCAAGCATCTTGCTCATTGCGGTAAGCTCATCGGGATTTGAAAGAGTAACGTATGTTGAGGGGATATATGCGGTTTCAGCCGAAAGGAAGCTGTATCCCTTTTCGGCAAGAGCCGATGAAACGGCGCCGCAGTCATAAGGATCGGTGCGGATCTCAAAAACGCCTTCTTCGGAAAGAAAATCAGATGCGCCGGCTTCGAGAGCATCCTCCATAAGCTTATCCTCGTCAATGCCCTCCTGCTCAATAACTATAACGCCCTGCTTTGTAAAGAGGAACGAAACGCAGCCGTTCTGGCCCATATTTCCGCCGAATTTATCGAAATAATGGCGAACATCACCGGCTGTTCTGTTTCTGTTATCTGTAAGAGCTTCAACGATAACGGCAACACCCGAGGGACCGTAACCTTCATAAATTATCGTTTCGTAGTTTGCTCCGCCGCCTTCGCCGGCAGCCTTCTTTATGATTCTGTCGATATTATCGTTGGGAACGTTGTTTGCCTTTGCCTTTGCGATAACATCCTTAAGCTTTGAGTTTGATGCGGGGTCGGGACCGCCTTCACGGACTACAACCGCTATTTCTCTGCCGATTTTGGTGAATACCTTTGCTCTGGCATTATCTGTTTTTTCTTTTTTGCGTTTGATCGTGCTCCATTTTGAATGGCCTGACATTTTAAAACCTCATTTCGTGGTTATTTAACTTTGATATTATAATACATCTTTATATCTCTTGTCAAGATGTTAAAGGCTTGAGCTGAAGCCTTTTCCGAGAATTTCATTTGCCTCCGTAACGATTATGAAGGTCTGCGAATCTATTGACTGCGCAATTTTGATTATATCCGAAATCTCGTGCTTTCTCGCAACGCAGACAAGCATATTTTTGTTTTCTCCGCTGTAAGCTCCGGTTGCCGGCATGATCGTTACCCCTCTCGGCGATGCGCCGACAATGGCTTTTGAAACCTCGTCTGATTTTTCGGTTATGATCATCAGCATTTTGCCGCTGCCGGTGCCGTAAATTATGGTGTCAACAACCTTTGTGCTGACGAAAATTATGATTATTGCATAAAGTCCGCTTTCTATGCTCTTGAAAAGAAGCATATTGGCAATAATAACAAGTGCATCCGCAATCATAACGATTTTGCCGACGGAAATATGCGGAAAAGCCTTGTGAAAAAGCTTTCCTATGATGTCCGTGCCGCCGCTTGTTGCCCCCGTTGTCATTATAAGTCCGAGACCGAAGCCTTCAAAAATTCCGCAGAAAAGAGTCGCAAGCAGTCTGTCGCCCGTATATGACGGCAGAAATGCTCCGAGTCCGTCAAGCGCAACGGAAAGTATTGCCGAAACAACAAGCGTTTTCGCAACCGGCTTTTTTCCGAGAAATATCCACATCAGGACCAGAAGCGGCACATTCAGAACGAAACCCGTTATGCCGACTGGGAAGCCGAAAATCTTGTTGATTATCAGGGCGGCGCCCGTCATTCCGCTCTGCGCTATCCCGTTTGATTTTACAAAACAGTTAAGCCCTATCGAATAGGATGAACAGCCGATGATCCATATCAGAACATCCTTGATTCCGTTAAAAACTTTCTTTTTATCCATCGGCGGTTTCTCCGTTTTCAGCTTCTTTTATTGCGGCGAAAAGCTCGTTGATTCTGTCTGTTTCTCCGTTCAAATAGAGCCATCCGAAAAGCGCTTCAAGTCCGGTCGCATAATGATAATCGGAGCTTGACTGATGCTTGGGAATGCCGCCCGTTCTGGCATTTCTGCCCCTTTTGAAAACGGCTTCCTCCTCCTCGGTCAGCATCGGCATGATCGCTTTTATGCTGCCCGCCTGCGCCGATGCGCAGACCCTTTTTGCCGCAGATTTATGAAGCGCATCAACAGGTCTGTTCGCTTCGCAAACAAGCTCGCTTCTCACGAGCAGGTCAAAAACGGTGTCCCCGATGAATGCGAGAGTAAGCGGGCTCATCATTGCCGCATCCGCAGGTTTTTTTAACAGTGAATTCAAATCATTGCACCTCTGTCAGTTGACAAAATCAAATTCAAGGTCATAAATCGAAACCGTGTCGCCCTCCTGAATTCCCTTTTCATGAAGAGCATCAATTATTCCGCTTGAAACAAGCACTCTCTGAAAATACTGGAGCGATTCATAATCGTCAATATCCGTGCGCTGAAGAATTTTGAGAAGCCACTCTGCCTCAACGAAATAGACGCCGTCTTCAACACGGATCGTGAATTTATCATCAACCCTGTTTTCAAAAAGAGCCGCAGGTATGCTTTCGGTTTCGTATCTTTTGATGGGCGGGAGGGTCTGAAGCTTATTCCAGACTGCCGAAACGATTTCCTTTGTGCCCTCTTCAATAGGAGCACACATTGTATAAAATTCGTAACCGTTATCCGCAAAATATTTTCTGAGCCTTTCGATCTGCTCATCGGTTGCAAGGTCAACCTTGTTCGCAACCGCTATCTGCGGTCTTTTTGCAAGCTCGGGGTCAAACTTTTCAAGCTCTTTATTAATGATTTCAAAATCCTCTATCGGATCTCTGCCTTCGCTTCCGGCTGCATCAACGATATGAACGAGAAGCCTGCATCTGTCAACATGGCGGAGGAATTCGTGGCCGAGACCGACTCCGTCGCCTGCGCCTTCAATAAGGCCGGGAATGTCAGCCATAACAAACGAGCTTCCCTCGCCCAGGGAAACAACTCCGAGCACGGGAGTTATCGTTGTGAAATGATAATTTGCAATGATGGGCTTTGCTTCGCTGACAACGGACACAAGCGTTGATTTGCCAACATTCGGGAAGCCTAAAAGTCCCACATCGGCAAGCAGCTTCAGTTCAAGGCTTACCTCCCATTCTTCGCCGGGAGTGCCGTCCTTTGCGAATCTCGGGATCTGCCTCGTCGGGGTTGCGAAATGGGGATTTCCCCATCCTCCTCTGCCGCCCTTTGCGGCAATGAACGGCTCATCCGACGACATATCGGACATAACCGCTCCGCTTTCGACCTCACGGATTATAGTGCCTCTCGGAACATAAATCACAAGGTCTTCGCCCCGTTTGCCCGTTTTTCTGCCGCCCTGACCGTTGCCGCCGTTGGGAGCGGTATATTTTCTTTTATATCGGAAATCCGCAAGGGTCGCAAGGTTATCATCAACCTTGAAAACAACATTTCCTCCTCTGCCGCCGTCACCGCCGTCGGGTCCGCCTGCCGCAACATATTTTTCTCTGCGGAAACTGACTGCACCGTTGCCGCCGTTGCCCGCTTTTATTTTGATTTTTGCAATATCTACAAACATAATTAATCTTCCTTGCCGTATTCGGCGCAAATTTTGACAGTTTATATTATATCTTATTTTCTTATCATTTACAATAGAAAATAATTTTATTTAAAAAATTTTCATTATTTACAAATATTTTATTGTTTTAAACTGATATGTGTGATATACTTTTATAATCGGAAATTATCGGCAGGTGAGACTATGTCAGCAGTAATAACGAATGTAATAAAAGGCAGCATCGCACAAAAGAAGAAAATTTCGGCGGGTGACACTCTTGTTTCGATAAACGGCAGAGAAATCAGAGATGTTCTCGATTACCGCTTCTATCTGAACGAAAGCAAGCTTCATCTTGTTCTGAAATCTGCGGCAGGCAAATCCAAAATCGTGCTTATCCGCAAGGAAGAAAATGAAGATATCGGTCTTGAATTTTCAACTTATCTTATGGATAAGCAGCAATCATGCAAAAACAAGTGCATTTTCTGCTTTATAGATCAGCTCCCCGACGGCCTGCGTGACAGCTTATATTTTAAGGATGACGATTCCAGATTATCATTCCTTTTCGGAAATTATGTTACTCTGACCAATATGACCGATGAAGAGGCACAGCGCATAATTGATATGCACATAAGTCCCGTCAATATTTCCGTTCACACAATGAACCCCGAATTACGAGTCAGAATGATGCTCAATCCGCACGCCGGCGAATCTCTGAAATATCTTTATAAGTTTGCTGAGGCCGGAGTTTCCGTCAACACTCAGCTTGTTCTCTGCCACGGAATCAATGACGGCGCAGAGCTTGAATTCAGCCTTCGTGAGCTTTTTAAGCTCTATCCGTCGGTTCAGAGCATTGCGGCGGTCCCCGTCGGGCTGACCGACCACAGAAAAGGTCTTTATCCGCTTGAACCTTATACGGAAAAAACTGCAGGCGAGGTTATCGACATCATTGACAGAGTGAACGCCGACTTTGAAAAGGAGCACGGCGAAAGAATCGCCTATGCCGCCGATGAATTTTACATCAAAGCAAACAGACGAATACCGGATGAGGAATATTATAACGGTTTTCCGCAGCTTGAAAACGGAATCGGAATGTGGGCGCTTCTGCGCAGCGAATTCTGCTCCGCTCTCGAAAAAAACGATGTTCTTTCAGCAAACAGAAAAGCGACGATCGTCACGGGGAAAGCGGCTTATCCGCTCATAAGTGAGCTTGCGGAAAAGGCAATGAAAAAAATAAAAGGTCTTGAAATCAATGTTGTTGCCGCCGAAAACAAGCTTTTCGGAAGCATGATAACGGTTTCGGGTCTGCTCTGCGGAAAGGATATTGAAGCCGCAGTCAGCGGAATTGATTTGGGAGAAGAGCTTATCATCCCTCCGAACTGCCTTCGCAGCGAGGGAGATATGTTTCTTGACGATATGACGGCGCAGGAGCTTTCCGAAAGGCTCGGAGTTCCCGTTCGCCGCAACGGAACAAGCGGAGAAGATCTGCTCTCTGCAATGTTGGGAGGTAATTAAATGGCAGGAAATGTTGTGGCAATAGTCGGCAGACCTAATGTCGGCAAATCCACTCTTTTCAATAAACTTACAGGCTCCAGGCTTTCTATCGTTGACGATACGCCGGGCGTTACCCGTGACAGAATTTACGGCGACTGTGAATGGCTCAACAGGCATTTCATGCTCGTTGACACCGGTGGCATCGAGCCTAAATCAGACGATATAATTTTAAGCCAGATGAAAAGGCAGGCTCAGCTTGCCATTGACAGCGCAGAGGTCATCGTGCTTGTGACCGATGTTCGTTCGGGAGTTGTTGCAACCGATAAGGAGGTTGCCTCAATGCTCCAGAAGAGCGGAAAGCCCGTTATTCTCTGCGTCAACAAATGCGATTCGGTCGGCGAACCGCCGCTCGAATATTATGAATTCTATAATCTCGGCCTCGGTGACCCAATTGCCGTTTCGTCCGTTCACGGCCACGGCACGGGCGACCTGCTTGACGAAATTCTGAAATATCTTCCCGAAGAAGAGGAAGAAGAGGACGACGATGAATATATAAAGGTCGCCGTTATCGGCAAACCGAACGTAGGCAAATCATCGCTTGTCAATGCCGTTTTGGGCGAAGACAGAATGATAGTTTCCGATATTGCCGGCACAACGAGAGATGCAACGGATTCGGTAGTTGAAAATGAACACGGCAAATTCATTTTCATCGACACAGCCGGACTTCGCCGCAAGAGCAAGGTCTATGACCAGATTGAAAAATATTCGGTCATCCGTGCAAGAATGGCGGTTGAAAGAGCGCAGGTCTGCGTAATTATGATCGACGCAACCGAAGGCTTCACGGAGCAGGATTCAAAGGTCGCCGGAATCGCTCACGAGCTGGGCAAGGGCTGCATAATTGCGGTCAACAAATGGGATGCCATAGAAAAAACGGGCAAAACAATGGATGAATTCCGCAAAAAGCTCATGATAGATTTCTCATTTATGAACTATGCCCCGATAATATTTATTTCTGCAAAAGAAAAAATCAGACTTGACCGTCTGTTTGAGCTTATAAAATTCGTTGACACGCAGAACGCAATGAGAATTTCAACCGGCAAGCTCAACGAGCTTCTTGCAGACGCAACGGCGAGAGTTCAGCCGCCCTCGGACAAGGGCAGACGCCTCAAGATTTTCTATATGACCCAGGCTTCAACAAGGCCGCCGACATTCGTCTGCTTTGTCAACAGAGCCGACCTTTTCCATTACAGTTATCAGAGATACATTGATAATCAGATAAGAGAAGTTTTCGGCCTTGAAGGTACGCCGACAAAAATGATAATCCGTGAAAGAGAGTCAAACAAAACATGATAGTTCTGGGAATCGACCCCGGATACGCCATAGTCGGATGCGGAGTTGTTGAATACAAGGGCAATCATTTCAGAATGCTTGCCTACGGCGCAATAACCACCGAAGCTCATACTCCGTTCAACGAGCGTATCGAAAAAATATATGATGAAGCCGACGAACTTATGAAGAAATTCAAGCCCGAGGCAATGGCTATCGAGAAACTGTTTTTCAACACCAATCAGAAAACGGCAATTGATGTTGCGCAGGCAAGAGGCGCTCTCGTTCTTGCGGCGCAGAAAAATCATATTCCCATATTTGAATATACTCCCCTCCAGGTCAAACAGAGCGTTGTCGGCTACGGCAGAGCGGAGAAAAAACAGGTTCAGGAAATGACGAGAGTTATGCTGAATCTCGAAAAAATCCCGAAGCCCGACGATGCCGCCGATGCTCTCGCCATGGCTATCTGCCACTGCCACAGCGCAGGCTCACTGCTCAAGTGATTTTAAGATTTATTTCAGACTTTTACATAATTTAAAAGAGGTATTTCTATGTCCAAATCTCTTCTCGAAATTCTCTTTGACAATCTTTTTGACGGAATATCTGATGCTTTGGGACTTGATACTCCTGAATGGATAGGAAAGCACGGGGAAAAGCTGACCGAAAAAGAGCTTAAATTTGTTAAGTTTATGGGCAAAAAAGGCTTAACCCTAAAAAATATATATGTTCCTAAAGATAACGGCGAAACAAGCGAAATTGATGTTGTATATATAACTCAAAAAGGTATATTCGTTATTGAAAGCAAAAATTATTCTGGATGGATTTTCGGAAGTGATAATTCGTATTATTGGACTGCCATGCTCCCGAATAAAGAGAAAAACAAGTTTTATAATCCGATTCTGCAAAACAAAACTCATATAAAATGGCTTTCAAATTATCTTGAAGAAGATATACCGCTGTTTTCCCTGATTGTTTTTTCAGAAAGATGTGAAATTAAAAAGGCTCCGGAAAAAACTCCGTATGTCAGAGTTCTTAAGCGTGACAGAATTTACGCTCATATAAGAGAAATATGGGAAAGCAGCGAAGACAAGCTCAGTGAAGAAAAAATTAATGAGATATACGAAAAATTAAAAATTCTCACCAATGCAGACGAATCAATAAAGCAGGCACACATAAAGGATATTGAGCGAAAATATCAAAAACCAATTAAACAGGAAGAATTTTTTTCTTTGCAGGAACAAAAACCGATAATCAATTCGTCAAATCAATCTGATTCACCAATTTCAAACGAAACAGTTGAAGAAATTCCTTCGGAAAATGATGATATAACAAAAGAAAAATTATGTCCTAAATGCGGCAGTAAGCTTGTACTTCGAACAGCAAAGAAAGGCGAAAATGCAGGAAAACAGTTCTATGGATGCTCCGCCTTTCCCAAATGCAGACATATTGAAAATTAATAATATATAGCAGATTTGATACCAGAATTACCAAAAGGTGTTGATAAAAAATGTTTTACAGTATTACCGGCAAGGTTGTTTTTTCAGACGAATCAAGCATAGCAATCGACTGCTCCGGCGTTGCATTCCGTCTTTTTACAACGCATAATACTCTTAAGAAATGCGCTCCCGTGGGAGAAACACAGACTCTTTATACTCACCTCAATGTGAGAGAGGATGCGCTTGATCTTTTCGGATTTGCAGACAAGAGCGAGCTTGACTGCTTCAAAATGCTTACCGGCGTTTCCGGAGTCGGTCCGAAAGCGGCGCTTGCGATTCTTTCGCAGTTTACCCCCGATATGCTCGCAGTCAGCATCGAGGGCGGAGATGTTAAAGCCATCACCGCTGCGCAGGGAGTCGGTCCGAAGCTTGCGCAGAGAGTTGTGCTTGAGCTTAAAGGAAAGCTTGATTCATTTGCTCTCTCATCGGAGGCAATGGGCAACGTTGCCGCCGCAAAAAAAGCATCGATCAGCTATGCCGGCGAGGATGCGGTCAATGCCCTCACCATGCTCGGCTATTCACGCTCGGAAGCCAGCATCGCAGTCGGCAGACTTGACGGAAATCTTTCAACCGAGGAAATGATAAAGCAGGCGTTGAAACTCCTTTCAAAGAATTTTTAACGGAGAGATATAAATGGATTTTGATTTTGAAAACCGCATAATCAGCAATGAGTATTCCCCGGCAGAGGACAGCGACATTGAGCTTTCTCTGCGCCCGAAAACTCTTGATGAATATATCGGCCAGGAAAAAGTTAAAGAAAGTCTTTCGATATATATAGAAGCTGCCCGCCGCAGAAGCGAGCCTCTTGACCATGTTCTGCTCTACGGCCCTCCCGGCCTCGGCAAAACAACCCTTGCAGGCATAATCGCAAATGAAATGGGAGTTAATTTCAGAGTAACGAGCGGACCTGCAATAGAAAAGCCCGGCGATCTTGCCGCTCTGCTCACAAATCTTGAAGAGGGAGATGTGCTTTTCATTGATGAGATCCACCGCCTTTCAAGAGCGGTTGAAGAGGTGCTTTATCCCGCAATGGAGGATAATGTGCTTGATATAATCATCGGCAAAGGTCCCTCCGCCCGCTCGATCAGGCTTGACCTTCACCGCTTTACCCTTGTCGGTGCAACAACAAGAGCCGGCCAATTGAGCGCTCCCCTGCGTGACCGTTTCGGAGTTATTAGCCGCCTTGAACTTTATTCTCCGAAGGAGCTTTCCGAAATCGTCACAAGAAGTGCAGGCATTCTCGGAATCGACATTGATCCCGAAGGCTCGCTCGAAATCGCCTCCCGCTCAAGAGGAACGCCGAGAATTGCAAACCGTCTGCTCAAAAGGGCAAGAGATTATGCGCAGGTCATCTGCGACGGAGCGATAACGAAAGAAGCCTCCTCCGTTGCTCTCGATAAGATGGAAATCGACGCTCTCGGTCTTGATTCAATTGACAGACTGATTCTTAAAACGATGATAAAGAATTACGCAGGCGGTCCCGTCGGACTTGAAACCATAGCCGCCGCCATAGGCGAAGAAGCCGTAACGATAGAGGATGTTTATGAGCCTTATCTTATGCAGATAGGCTTCCTCAGCAGAACTCCGAGAGGCAGGTGCGTTACTCCTGCCGGCTATGCTCATCTCGGCATCCCGATGCCCGGTCAGCAGCATTTTTGATTGAAAGGTAATTATTATGAGAACAGCAGATCTCTGGAAAGATTATGAGCTTATAGACTGCTCCGACGGAGAAAGACTTGAAAGATGGAAGAATATTATCCTCGTGCGCCCCGATCCGCAGGTAATATGGAAAACTCCGAAGGAAAATCCGCTCTGGTATGATCCTCACGCCGTTTATAACCGTTCAAACACCGGCGGCGGAAGTTGGCAGGTCAGAAAAAAGATGCCGGATGTGTGGCAGGTTGGATTTGAAAACCTTAATTTCAACATCAAAACAATGGGCTTCAAGCATACCGGATTATTCCCCGAGCAGGCGGTCAACTGGAAAATGACTGCCGACATCATCCGCAATGCAGGCAGACCCGTTAAGGTGCTTAATCTTTTCGCATACACGGGCGGAGCAACCGTTGCCGCTCTTGAAGCCGGCGCAAGTGTTACTCATGTTGATGCTTCAAAGGGTATGACGCTCTGGGCAAAAGAAAATGCCGCCGCAAGCTATCTGACGGAATCGCCCGTCCGCTGGCTCGTTGACGACTGCATAAAATTTGTTCAGCGTGAGATCCGCAGAGGCAACAAATATGACATAATAATCATGGATCCACCGTCATACGGCAGAGGACCCGGCGGAGAAGTATGGAAGCTCGAAAACGAGGTTTACGGCTTTGTTGAAATGTGTTCGGAGCTATTGACAGAGGATTCCCTTATGGTCCTCATTAATTCTTACACAACCGGTCTTTCACCGAGCGTTATGGAATATATTCTCGGCGAAACGATTGAAAAGAAATTCGGCGGCTCAACGCAGAGCGACGAAATCGGCCTTCCCGTTTCGTCAAAGCCGGGCAGAGTGCTTCCCTGCGGAGCAAGCGCAATATGGCTCGGAAAAAGTTTAAAACAGCAGGTCAATATATGAAAGAAAAATTAATCGAATTCAATAATGTATCGTTTGCTTATGAAGCTGATGAGGAAGCCCCTTCTGAAAAGAAAGAAGCCCTCTCCGGCGTAAGTCTTGATATTTTCAAGGGTGAATTTCTTGCCGTTCTCGGCCATAACGGCTCCGGCAAAAGCACCCTTGCAAAGCTCTGCAATGCGATCTTTGAGCCGACGCAGGGAACCGTTTCCGTTAAGGGAATCATCCCCGACACGGAGGAAAAGGCAGACGAAGTGCGCCGCACGGTAGGTATGGTTTTTCAGAATCCCGATAATCAGATAGTTGCAACCATTGTTGAAGATGATGTTGCGTTCGGCCCCGAAAATCTCGGAATCGAGCCCAAAGAGATTCGCAGAAGAGTTGATGAAGCTCTTAAGGCGGTCAATATGTATGACCTTCGCCACCGTGAGCCGCATAAGCTTTCGGGCGGTCAGAAACAGAGAGTTGCAATTGCCGGCGTCATTGCCATGCAGACCGAATGTATCATTTTCGATGAGCCGACTGCAATGCTTGATCCGAAAGGCCGGGAAGAGGTTATGCAGACCATCATCCGCCTCAATAAAGAACTCGGTATCACGATCGTTCTCATCACGCATTTTATGGACGAAGCCGTTCAGGCAGACCGAATTGCGGTTATGAACAAAGGCAGAATCATTATGCAGGGCACGCCGAGAGAAGTCTTTTCTCAGGAAGAAAAGCTTTCGGAATGCGGACTTGACCTGCCGCAGTCAACGGAGCTTTGCAGAAGACTCGGAATAAAAGACACAGTTCTGAATGTTCGGGAATGTGTTGAAAAAATAACATCAATGCTCGGAGGTGCTGTATGAGTTATGTCATAGAGGCCAAAGGGCTCAGCCATTGCTATCCGGACGGAACATCCCGGCAGGTTTATGCCGTTAAAAATATAGATTTTTCAGTTGAAAAAGGAGAACTGGTCGGCATAATCGGCCACACCGGTTCGGGCAAAAGCACGCTCATTTCCCATTTCAACGGTCTCCTCAAGCCGACATCCGGTCAGATCCTCGTTGACGGAGAAGATATATGGAAGGATAAGGAAACCCTTCGCCATTCAAGATTCAAGGTCGGTCTCTGCTTCCAATATCCCGAATACCAGCTTTTTGAAGAAACCGTTTTCAAAGATATTGCATTCGGTCCAAAAAACATGAAGCTCTCCGATTCCGAAATCAAGGAAAGAGTGCTTCGGGCAGCCGAATATGCCGGAATAAAAAAGGAGCTTCTTGACAAATCACCGTTCGATCTTTCCGGAGGCGAAAAAAGAAGAGCCGCCATTGCCGGAGTTATGGCGATGGAGCCTGAAGTCATCATCTTTGATGAGCCAGCCGCCGGACTTGACCCGAAAGGAAGAAAAGACCTTATAAAGCTTATCCGGGATTACCGTGACCGCACCGGCTCGGCAATCATAATCGTTTCTCACAGCATGGAGGATATGGCTTCCCTTGCTGACCGCATAGCCGTTATGAACTGCGGCGAGATCGCAATGCAGGGAACAGTTGATGAAATCTATTCACAGGGCGAAAAGCTCCGCTCAATCGGGCTGAATGTTCCCGAAATAACGGAAATCTTTGCTTCTCTTCGTGCAAACGGAATTGATGTGCCCTCAAATGTTTATACGATTGAGCAGGGCTCGGAAATTCTCGAAAAACTTATGGGAGGTGTTCATCATGACAGGTGAAATCACCTTCGGCCAATATTTTTCCGGCTCTTCCGTGCTTCACAGAGCCGACCCGAGAGTTAAACTGATAACCTCATTCTGGCTCATCGTTGTTATTTTCGTATGCAGAAATTTCTTTTCGCTCGGCGTAGTTGCTCTTTCGGCGCTCATCTCGGCTCTCGTTTCAAGAGTACCCGCCAAGATGATTCTTAAGAGCCTCAAACCGATTGTTATCATTCTCATTTTCACCGCCGTTCTCAATATTTTCTATTCCAAGGGCGGTGAAACCTATTTTGAATGGTGGAAAATCTGCATCACGGAAAAAGGCGTCAACACGGCAATATTCACAATGATCAGAATCATTTCACTTGTAGTCATAAGCTCGATCCTGACCTACACAACTACCCCAACTGCGCTCACCGACGGCCTTGAAAGAGTTCTTTCTCCGCTTAAGGTGTTCAAAATAAAAGTGCATACCCTTGCAATGATGATGACCCTTGCGCTTCGCTTCATCCCGACTTTGATTCGTGAAATCGAAAGAATAATGAATGCGCAGAAGGCAAGAGGTGCAGACCTTGAAACCGGAGGAATCGTTCAGAGAGCGAAAGCGCTCGTTCCGATTTTCATTCCGCTTATGGTTTCATCCTTCCGAAGAGCCTATGAGCTTGCCCTCGCAATGACCTGCCGCTGCTACACCGGCGGAGAAGGCAGAACAAGAATGAAACAGATGAAAATATCATTCAGAGATATTATGCTCATTCTCTATTGCGCCGCCGCAACCGCAGGCATCATCATTCTCAACATCTTCTTCGGGGCGGTGATATGATGAGAAATCTTCTGTTGACTATCTCGTTTGACGGCTCGGCATATCACGGCTGGCAGGTGCAGGACAACGCAAAAACCATTCAGCAGACGCTCCAGGACGGACTTGAGCAGATCCTTCAAAAGCGTGATAACATTGTCGGCTGTTCCCGCACGGATGCCGGAGTTCACGCAAATATGTATTGCTGCAATCTTCGGACCGAAAGTGAAATCCCCTGCTCAAAGCTCGTTTCGGCTCTCAATGCCGTTCTTCCCCGTGACATAGCCGTTTCGGACTGCGCCGAGGTCGATTATGAATTTCATGCAAGATATGACTGCAAGTCAAAAGAATATATTTATAAAATTTATAATTCACCAATAAAAAATCCTTTCTTATATAAATATACATTACATTATAAATACCGTCTTGACGAAGAAATGCTTGACAGGCAGGCAAAGGATTTTATCGGCACTTACGATTTTTCCGCCTTCTGCGCCTCCGGAAGCAGCGTTGAAAGCATGGTCAGAACGGTTATGAACGCCTCTGTTGAGCGAAACGGAGATATGGTTATCTTTCGTGTTGAGGCGGACGGATTCCTTTACAATATGGTGCGCATTATGGTCGGCACACTCATTGACATTTCAAGCGGAAAGATTCCGCAGGATTCAATAAAACAGATCATTACTTCAAAAAACAGATTTGCGGCGGGGCAGACTGCTCCCGCTCACGGACTTTATCTCAACAGAATAAGATACGGGGAGGTGCATCATGAAGAAGAATAAGCTTGCAAAAAAGAAAAAGGACAGGTCAATAATCAGCCTTAACAAAGTCAGAAAACAGCTTGCAACAAAAAAAGTTTTCCGGCTTCTGAAAATACCTGCCGTTATTCTCGTTCTGCTGGCTGCAATCTTTCTCAGCGCACGGCTTCTCGGAAATGTTGCAACCTCAAACGCAACCGATGCCCTGCGTGCGATTCCGTCGCTTTTTGCTCATTCAGGCTCATTCCCCTATCATACGGATTCGCTCAGCTTTCGCAAAGCAGACCTTATAGGCAACGATATGATCATTGTTTCGGCAGATAATGCGGCGGTAATTTCTTCATCTGCCAGAGAAAGAGAAATCTTTCAGCTTGATTCAGCCGATTCAAAGGTCATAACTGAAAACGGAAGAGCGCTGATTTTCAGCAACACCTCCGGCAAGGTTACACTTTTCGGCAAAACCGAAAAGCTCGGAAGCATTTCAGTCGATTCGCCCGTCAACATTGCAGCTCTTGCGGATAACGGTTATTTTGCGGTAAGTTATCCCTCCGAAAAAGTTCAGAGCGTTGTTGAAATCAGAAACAGCCGTTTCAAAAAGATGTTCCAATGGAACTGCTCAAAGGAATTTGTTTCAGCCATCGGCCTTTCGGACAATGGCAGAAATGTTGCTCTTGCCGCAATCGGCGCAGAGAATGCGGAGCCTTATTCAAGACTTCTCGTTTTTTCAACCGGAAACGAAGAACCGTCCGTTGACCTTCGCTTTAACGGCACGGCTTTGCTCAAAGCGGTTTACACATCATCAAACAGGATCATTGCCATCGGCGACAATAAAACGGTTGTCATCGACAAAAAAGGAAAAATCATCAGCGAAGAAAACTATCCGGAATCAAGTCTTGTTGCAGCCGACACCGATGATAACGGCAACACGGTCATTTGCTTCAGAGAATTCGGCGGCGCAAAATTCAGGCTCATCAGATATTCCTCCGGCGGAAAAGCGACCTGCAGCATAACCGTTGATTATACGCCCGATGCAATCAGCATCCACGGCAGCAGATTTGCGGTTTCATCCGGAAACGAAATCAGAACTTATTCAACAAGAGGAGAAGAGCTGAAAACCATTACGGCGGATAACCGCATAAAAGAGCTTCTCATTTCGGCAAATAACATCTACACGGTTGAGGGCAGCTCAATCTGCAAATATTAAGGAGGCCTGCAGATGCATATTTCAGGTATGATCATTGATGCTTTGATCATAATCATTTTTGCCGTCAGTATCCTTTCGGGCAAATCAAAGGGATTTGTCAGAATTGCCGCAACTCTTGCTTTTTCGATCATCGGCATTTTTGTTGCAAAGGCACTTGCACAGCCGCTTGCTCAATGGCTGACGGATAATTTCGTTCACGAAAGACTTCTGAATTATTTTTCGGATGTTCTTACACAAAATGTTGAAAACGGCACGGACGCTGCAATTGCGGCGCTTCCCGAATTCATTTCGGCAGCGGCAGCCAATGCAGGCGTTTCGCTTAAGGATATTATCGGAAATTCATTTTCCGCCGTTCAAATTGATCCTATTGCCGAAAAACTGACTGCATCAGCCGAAACCGTTCTTCATCCCGTAATCACGGGAGTAAGTTATGTTCTGGCGTTCATCGCATTCAAAATTGTTTCATCTGTTGCAGTTGCTCTTGTTTCGTTCATCTTCAAAATGCCGGTATTAAAAACGGTCAACCGTCTTCTCGGAGCCGGTCTCGGCGCTGTAAAGGGTCTGATCATTGTTTTGGTTATCTGCAGTCTGCTTCTGCTCTTTCAGGATACTCTTGCTTCCTCTGATTTTGCCGAAGCGATCGAATCATCAAATCTTGTTCATGTTTTCGGCAGACCTCTTGCCGGATTAATGTGAGCTTATATTACGGAGGTTAATTATGGATACAAACATCAAAGATTTATTTTCAAACTGGAAAACCGTTCCGAATCTTCTCTCATTTTTAAGAATTATCATGGTCCCGATTTTTGCGGTGCTTTTCTGCAAAGAATATTATGCGTGGTCGGTTTTCGTTCTCGCTCTCTCGGGACTCAGCGACTTTTTTGACGGAAAAATCGCAAGAAAATTCAATCAGATAAGCGCTCTCGGAAAAATCCTTGATCCCTGCGCCGATAAGCTCACCCAGATCACCATCGCAATCGTACTTTATCTCACATTCGCAGGTTCTTCCGATGAGCTTGTTAAAAAATTCAGCTGGATTTTCCTCGTTTTCCTTATTAAAGAAGCTGTTATGGTAGTCGGCGCAGTGATTATGCTTGCTGCGGGTCTTCGCCCCGTTGCCGCAGAGCTTCCCGGAAAAATTGCGACCTTTGCATTCTATCTCATTATGATTGCAATTATCGCTTTCGGCCCCGATATCGGCATCATCTCCGTGGGTCTTATTCCTTCCGGACTTATGATTGCTCTTATCGTTATCAGCGCAATTCTTACTCTTGTTGCCTTTTTCAGCTATCTCCCCGGAGTTTTTCAGCAGGTCAAAGAGAAAAAGGCGAATAAATAATTTCAAAAAGGAAACTCAAAAATGAAACAGGTTTTATGTGCAAAATGTCATAAACGCCCTGCAATGTTTTTCATAACAAAGGTTGAGGGCGAAAAGACTACTCAGGAAGGCCTTTGCATCAAGTGCGCAATGGAAATGAACATCGGCCCCGTGAAGCAGATCATGCAGAGCATGGGCATTTCGGAAGATGAGCTTGATGAGGTCAGCGAGCAGTTTGAAGAGATGTTCGGCGAAGACGGCAGCTTTGAGCCGGGCGGCGCAGGAACATTCCCCCCGTTTCTTCAAAACCTCGCCGCAATGAATGCAGGCGAAGAAAAAGATGAACAGATTTCCGCCGAAGCTCCCGCAGAGGGCGAAAAGAAAAAGAAGTGGGGCAAAAAGAATAAAGAAAACAAAGACGGTGACGCTAAAAAGCGAAAATTCCTCTCACAATACTGCACCGACCTCACCGCCAAGGCAAAAGCCGGAAAAATCGACCGCATAATTGGCAGAGAAAACGAAATCTACCGTGCGATTCAGATCCTTTGCAGAAGGACAAAAAACAATCCCTGCCTTATCGGTGAGCCGGGCGTAGGCAAAACCGCAATTGCGGAAGGTCTTGCTCTCAAAATTGCTTCGGGTGAAGTGCCGGCAAAGCTTCAGTCAAAAGAAATCCATCTTCTTGACCTGACGGCTCTCGTTGCCGGAACGCAGTTCAGAGGTCAGTTTGAAAGCAGGATCAAGGGCCTTATTGAGGAGGTCAAGAGCGAAGGAAACATCATTCTCTTTATTGATGAAGTGCATTCGCTCGTCGGCACCGGCGATGCGGAGGGCTCAATGAACGCCGCAAACATCCTCAAGCCCTCTCTTTCAAGAGGCGAAATTCAGATCATCGGCGCAACAACATTTACGGAATATCGTAAATATATTGAAAAGGACGCCGCTCTCGAACGCCGTCTTCAGCCTGTCAAGGTTGAAGAGCCCTCAATCGAACAGACCGCCGAAATGCTTAAGGGTGTTAAGGAATATTATGAAAACTTCCACAAAGTCAGAGTAAGCGATACGCTTATCGAAAAGGCCGCAGTGCTTTCCGAAAGATATATCAATGATCGCTTCCTGCCGGACAAGGCAATTGACCTGCTTGATGAAGCCTGCACCTGCGCAAATCTTCGCAACAAAGCAATCAGCGATTATGAAGCCGCTCTTGCTGCAATTGAAGAGCTTGAAAGCAGCGAAGCAGCTCTGACCGAAACAACCGAAGAGGTTGATTACGAAGAAATAGCCAATGTCAAGAGCGAGCTTATAAAGAAGCGTGAAGAAGCCGCCGAGCTTGAAAAGCTTGCATCGGATAATTTTGTTACGGAGGATGATCTTGCAAAGGTCATTCAGCTCTGGACGGGAATTCCGGCAAGCAAGGTCATTGAAAGCGACCTTCGCCGCCTGAAAAATCTTGAAGAAAACCTTAAGGCAAAGCTTATCGGTCAGGATGAAGCCGTTTCGCTTGTCAGCGCCGCAATACGCAGGGGCAGAGTCCGGATAAATCCCCGCCGCAGACCCGCTTCCTTTATCTTTGTCGGCCCGACGGGAGTCGGCAAAACGGAGCTTGTCAAGCTGCTTGCCAAAGAGCTTTTTGACACTCCCGAAACTCTTATCAGACTTGATATGAGCGAATTTATGGAAAAGCATTCCGTATCAAGGATCATAGGTTCTCCTCCGGGATATGTAGGCTATGATGAAGCCGGTCAGCTCACGGAAAAGGTCCGCCGCAAGCCCTATTCGGTTGTTCTTTTTGACGAAATCGAAAAAGCACACCCCGATGTTATGAATATCCTTCTTCAGATCCTTGACGAAGGAAAAATCAATGATGCACAGGGCAGAACGGTCAGCTTTGAAAACACCGTTATCATAATGACCTCAAACGCAGGCAGCAACAGGGGCTCGGGCGCTCTCGGATTCGCAAAAACAAAAACAGAAGCATCAAAGGATAACGCTCTCAAAGCTCTTTCGGAATTTCTTCGCCCCGAATTCATCGGCAGAGTTGATGAGGTTGTTGTTTTCAATGACCTTACGCAGGAAAACTACGAAAAAATTGCCGCTCTTCTGCTTTCGGAGCTTGTTGAGCCTCTTGCTGACAAGGGCATTGCCTTTACATGGGACAACAAGGCATCCGAAGCCATCGCTCGCCTTTCAGTTGACGGCACAAGAGGAGCAAGAGACCTTCGCAATGTTATCCGCCGCAAGGTTGAGGATGTTATCACATCCAAAATCGTCAACGAAAGCGGAGAATTTAAAAAAATCATCGTAACGGCTGACGGCGATGAAATAATCTGCAATTTTTCATAAAGCACAAAGAGGACTGTTTGTTTTTTAAAATCATGCAGTCCTTTTTCTATTGCATATTTATATAAAATGTGATAAAATTATACAAAAAATTACAGAAAAAGGATAAGTCACATGAAAAAGATTTCCGCTCTGTTCATCGCTTTGATTATCACCTTTATTTTTTCGTTCAATTCTTTTTCCTTTGATATAAACCTTGACGGAAAAGACGGCGGAACAGAATGGGTTGGCGCAGAAATGATTACGCCTATCAACGGCGAAAGCCACAGCGGAATCGACCTTGCCATTCTGAAATATTTTGTTGATTACGAAACATACGACTTATGGATGTGCATTATGCTTCGTGACAAAAATATGAAACCGGATGACGAGGATCTTAAAATCATCATATTTGCCGAAAATGAAGAAATCGAAATAAAGCCGTCAGACGGAAGTACTTACACAAATAACGAAAAATATCTTCTCGATTCCGAATCCTCCGTTAACCTTAACGGCACAACAACAGAAATCCGGCTCGGCATAAAAAACGGGATCCCCGATGAATATAAATTCCGAATCCGCTTTGCCGATGCAAACGGAGATTTGAGCAATATCAAGGATGTTATAATAAGAAAATCCGTGCCTTCAACAACAAAAGAGGCCGAAACAACAAAAGCCGAAAAGAAAACCGAAAAATCCACAACGAAAAAAGTTACGGAAACAACATCCCGTGCCGAACGCACAACAAAAGAAAAAACAACGAAAATGCGCACAACAAAGGCAACAACGGTAAAGGTCACAACAACAGCTTCTCCCGTAACCTCAAAACCCGCAAAAACAACGAAGCCTGCGAAAACAACAAAGCCCGGGAAATCAACAACCGCCAAAGCGCAAAAGAACATCGCGGAAAAATCGACGGCAGCGCAGGCATTTCCGATTGAAAGCACAGCTCCGGCTATGCCAAACGAAACCACATCGGCGGCAATTAACAGCTCCCTTTCGGCTGCCGAAAAATATAAAACCATCATCTTTGCATCCGGTGCGGCGGCGCTGATTCTGATTGCCTCCCTCTCCGTTCTCGGCGCAAAAAAGAAAGAAGAATAAAAATGTATTATTTAATAGTATTGTCAGCGGTAACAATGTTCGCTTTTCAGATTTTATTCAGCGAAAGATACGAAAATAAAAACGGAAATTCTTTCGCCGCAGTTCTGAAATTTATAATCACAGCGCATTCAACGGGATTCGTTATTATGTTTGCAATGAACAAATTCAGGCTTGAGCTGACCCCGTTTTCGCTTACTGTTGCCGCCTGCGCCGCAATCAATATCTTTCTTTTCAATATATGCAGTATCAAATCATTCAGCAAAATCAATATTTCTCTTTATTCCGTTATCTGCACTCTCGGCGGAATGGTTCTTCCGTTTCTGGCAGGAATTTTCTTCTATGATGAGGAAATCACTGCCGGCAAGATTCTCTGCATCATTCTGATCATCCCCGCTCTGATTCTTACCGTCAACAAGGATAACTCCAAAGGCGGGCTCATCTATTACATCGGCGTCTTCATAACAAACGGTATGTCCGGCGTATATTCAAAATTCTATCAGAGCGGAAACTATGAAAAGGCAAGCGAAGCGGGTTATTCGCTTCAGATTGCCGCAATCGCAGTTATCATCTGCGCAATAATGCTCATATTCGTGAAGGATAAAAAGCCGAAAATGACTGCCGTTCCGGCACTTTTTGCTTCCGGCTTCGGAGTCCTTAACAGCATAGGCAATTTCCTGCTCCTTATCGGGTTGACTCAGCTTCCCGCATCGGCGCAATATCCTTTTGTAACGGGCGGAATAATGATCATCTCAACCATAATCTGCTGCTTCACGAAAAACAAACCCGGCAAGCGTGACTTTATTTCGGTTGCCCTCTCACTCATTGCAATCCTTGCACTTGTTTTTATTAAATAACAATTTGAATTTATTATAAAAATTTTTTAAAAACATAAAATAATGCTTAACTTTTTCGCTTTTTTGTGATATACTATCATTGATTGACAATATCTGCACTTTTAAGTAATAATCCGAACCCACCTTGAATCCGGCTCTTTTTCCGCCTGACAGCGTTATCGTCATTGCAAGGCATCAAGCCTTGCTGCTTACTCTTCCCTGTCATACGAAAAAGCATCTCAAATTCAAGGCAAGTTTTATTTTGCTTCAGAGTAGTTATATGCGAGGCGACCTTTGTGCATTGCGAATGAAGGCAACGAAGCAGATGACTGCTTTAAAACAAAAATGGGTTCATTAATCAGGCAAACATATTCAGGAGTTTTCATTATGGCAAAGAAAAAAGACGATTATGAAGATATTTCGAGTTACAGCAAACGCTCGCATATCAAATATAAAGCAGAAAATGCCAGGCAGAGAGCAAAGAATAAAATCGACAAAAGCAGCAACAAGAGCTTCAAGATAATTCTCGGAATTCTCATTTCGCTCATCATCGTTGTTTCCGCCCTCGGCGGCGCTTATATAAGAAAAGTTCTTTCTCTTATCAACCACGATGCCGGCAACAACGGCAACCCCGATGCAACCTTTGTTGATGACACCGAAGAGGATCTGAATTTCAGCACGATTTATGATGTTGAAAGCGCCGATTCGATCAAGGATCTGATCAAATCCTGGGCGCTCAACGGCGGCGAAAAAATGTACAGCAAGCATGTTATCAATGTGCTTCTTATAGGCGAAGATAATGAAGACGGCTCCCACCGCTCGGATTCCTGCATTCTTGCTTCCGTCAACACCGTGGCCAAAAAGATCACTCTTGTTTCGTTTTTGCGTGATACCTACACATATATGGATATCAACGGCACGGAAAGATATGACAAAACAAACCATACCTATTCCTGGGGCGGCGCAGCAAAGCTGATGGAAGTTCTTTCCAACAACTATAAAGTTAAAATCGACTATTATGTTTCAATAAACTTTGAATCATTCAGAAAAGTTATTGATATTCTCGGCGGTGTAACTGTTCCGATAACCGAAAAGGAAGCCGCTTTTATGAACCGCACAACAAGATGCAAGGGCTTTGAGGCAGGCGAAGCAGTCACTCTCAACGGCGAAAGAGCTTTGATTTTCTCAAGAATCAGAAAGCTTGACAGCGAAATTGAAAGAACGAGAAGGCAGAGATGCGTTATCAATTCCGTTATTTCAAATTTCAAAGCATCATCGTTGAGCGATCTCAACAAGGCAATCGAAACATTCCTTCCTTATGTTACAACAAATATGAAAACCTCCGATATTCTTTCTTACGGCACCCAGGCTCTGCGTGAAAACTGGCTCGGCTATAAGATAGAGGGAATGGTTGAGCCGAGCGAAGATATTATGGTCGGTGTAAGCGGATTCAGAACCTATTCGGGATATCTTGATGTCTGGATCGCCGACTATGTAAAGGCCGCAAGAGAAGTTCAGCTTGCCCTTTATAACAACACCAATATCGAAATCAATCCCGAAACTCATATTTCGGCAATTGACCTTCTTTCCTCTTCACAGAAAGCGGAAGCCGATTATTACGGCGGCAACGATTACGAAAACGACGATAAAGAATCAACAAAAAAGAGATATATTTCGGAGCTGATAGATAACTGGGAAAGACCAACTTTCTATTCAAGAAACAGCGGCCAGGAAGAAGAATAAATCATCAACAGGCAGATGTGCTTTATGCACACCTGCCTTGTTTTTTTCCGTGAACGATCATCACAATAATCGTTTTTCGGCAATTTCAAATGTGATTTTTTACATCACAGAAGAAACTTTTATGCAGACCTTGACAAACCGATTTTGTTCTGCTAATATAGTTAGCGGAGGCTAACTGATGTTTGGAGTGATAAAATGACACTGCGTGAATTGAAAACGGGAGAAACGGCAAAGATAACGGCTGTCGGCGGCGAAGGATCGTTAAGGCAGCATTTTCTTGATATGGGAGTAATTCCCGGAGCAAATGTCAGGTTGATAAAATTTGCTCCGATGGGAGATCCGATGGAGCTGCTGATTCACGGTTACGAACTTACATTAAGGCTTGCCGATGCCGAAAAAATAGAAATTGAGCCCGTAAAAGAAAAAAACAATTTATCCGAAGAAACAAAAATTTCACAAGCCGTTCTTATGCAGGAGCATCCCGGCTACGGTGAGAACGGAAAATACCATGTTAAGGCAGATGAAAACCCGCTCCCGAAGGGAACAATCCTGACCTTTGCGCTCGCCGGCAATCAGAACTGCGGAAAAACCACTCTCTTCAATCAGCTTACCGGCTCAAACCAGCATGTCGGCAACTTTCCCGGAGTTACGGTGGACAGAAAAAGCGGCTCAATAAAAGGCAATCCTGATACGCTCGTTACGGACCTGCCCGGAATCTATTCCCTCTCGCCATATACGGCAGAAGAAATTGTTTCAAGAGAATTCATAATCAACGAAAAACCGACGGGCATAATAAATATTGTTGACGCAACAAATATTGAAAGAAACCTTTATCTCACGCTTCAGCTTATGGAGCTGAACGTGCCGATAGTGCTTGCTCTCAATATGATGGACGAGGTCAGAGGCAACGGCGGCACTATCCATATCAACAAGATGGAAGAAATGCTCGGCATCCCGGTTGTGCCGATTTCAGCAGCAAAGAACGAAGGCGTTGACGAGCTTATCAGGCACGCTCTTCACATTGCAAAATATCAGGAACATCCGGGCAGAACGGATTTCTGCAGCAAGGATAAAAACGGAGGCGCAGTTCACAGATGTCTCCACAGCATTATGCACCTTATTGAAGACCACGCAGGTGAAAAGGGAATCCCCGTCAGATTTGCCGCAAGCAAGCTCGTTGAGGGCGATGAAAGAGTTCTTGAAGCGCTTGAGCTGACGCAGAACGAAAAAGAAATGATTGAGCATATCGTTCTTCAGATGGAGGAAGAACGAGGACTTGACTGCTCCGCTGCCATTGCGGATATGAGATTCTCATTCATTCAGGATCTCTGCGACGAAACCGTTGTAAAGCCGCAGGAAAGCATTGAGCATAAACGGAGCGGAAAAATTGATAAGCTCCTTACCGGCAAATATACCGCCATCCCCTCCTTCATTCTCATTATGGGTCTTGTTTTCTTCCTGACCTTCAATGTTATCGGAGCATGGCTTCAGAATTTGCTCGAAACCGGAATAGAATCTTTCACTTCTTTCGTTGATTCTGCGCTCACGGCGATGAATGTTAACGAGGTTGTTCATTCGCTTGTTATTGACGGAATTTTTGCAGGAGTCGGCAGCGTGTTGAGCTTTGTGCCGATAATCGTTGTGCTTTTCTTCTTCCTTTCGATGCTTGAAGACAGCGGATATATGGCGAGAGTTGCGTTTGTGACCGATAAGCTTCTTCGCAAAATCGGTCTTTCCGGCAGAAGCATCGTGCCGATGCTCATAGGCTTCGGCTGCACGGTGCCGGGGGTTATGGCGAGCCGCACTCTCCCCTCCGAAAGAGACAGAAAGCTCACAATAATGCTCACTCCGTTTATGAGCTGCACGGCAAAGCTTCCCGTTTACGGCTTCCTTGCAAACGCATTCTTTCCGAAATACAGCGGACTTATCATGATAGGTCTGTATCTTCTCGGAATCATCGTCGGCATTCTTTTTGCCCTGATTTCAAAGAACACGCTTTTCAAGGGTGAGGCAGTTCCGTTCGTTATGGAGCTTCCCAATTACCGTTTGCCCGGAGCAAAGAATGTTGCAATGCTTCTCTGGGACAAGGCAAAGGATTTCATTCAGAGAGCCTTTACGGTTATTTTTGTTGCTTCAATCGCAGTATGGGTGCTTCAGACATTCGATTTCAGCTTCGGCATTGTTGAAGATTCGCAAAACAGCATTCTTGCAAAGCTTGCGGGCTTTATCGCACCCGTATTCAAACTTCACGGCTTTGCCGACTGGCGCATAATCACCGCTCTTATCGCAGGCTTTATGGCAAAAGAAAGTGTTGTTTCAACCCTTTCAGTCCTTATCGGCGGAGCTTCGGTCGTTTCGCTCATCTCCCCTGCTTCCTCGCTTTCTTTGCTCGTTTTCTGCCTGCTTTATACGCCCTGCGTTGCGGCAATCGCTTCGATCAAGCGTGAGCTCGGAGCAAAATGGGCAATCGGCATTGTTTTTATGCAATGCGCAATAGCGTGGGTATCTGCGCTGATAATCAGAGCTGTTGCATTGGTGGCGGGAATATGAATATTCAAAGCATAATCATAATTCTTATCATCGCCGCGGCGGTCATTGCCGCAGCAGTATATATAGTAAAAAGCAAAAATAAATGCTCCGGATGCAGCGGAGACTGCTCATCCTGCGGCGGATGCGAAAAACAAAAAAGACAGTAGATTAATATATCGCTGACCGCCCAATGTATTTTTTCTTTTTTTCGTGAAATAATAATCGGGAAAGCCGGTGATTAAATGACGGAAAAAGAATATAAAAAAATGGCGGAAAAAGCTTCTCCTCCGACGGCGAAAATAAAAAACGCCGCATGCGCATACATTTTCGGAGGCGGAATATGCTCAATCGGCGAGGGCTTTCGTCTGCTCTATGAAAGGCTCGGATTGAGCGAAGATGCCGTCAGGCTTCTCGTACCGGTCAGCCTGATCATAATAGCCGCAGTTCTGACGGCAATGGGATTATTCGACAGAATAGCGAGAATCGCAGGAGCGGGAACGATAGTTCCGATAACGGGTTTCGCTAACGCAATCGTTTCCCCCGCAATGGAATTTCAGAGCGAAGGCAAAATTCTCGGTACCGGTGCGCAGATGTTTCGCATCGCAGGCCCCGTTCTTGTTTACGGAACGGCAGCCGCATTTATTTACGGAGTAATTTATTTTATAGTAACAAAATAAAAATCCGGGTTGAAAGCTTTTAACTTTCAGCCCGGATTTGATATTGTTTTTTAAATTATTTCTGCGGTCCGTTAAAGCCGTTTGCTTCCTGGAAAGCAGCAATCTTTTCAATAACTCCGATTATAACATCGAAGCCGTTGCCGACTGTTTCGGCATCAAAACGGTCTGCGGTGTCACGGAATGTATGGTAATAATATGTGAGAATGGGATTCTGAGCAGCAAAAGTAACTGACTTGATGCCTGCTTTTGTCATCGGCGTGCTGTCGCAGCCGCCGACGGGGTTATGGATACATCCACCTGTTTTGCTCTCGATTCCGAGTTCCTTGAATGTATCCTTGAACATCTGCTCAAGGTCCTTGTCGAAGCGTGTGAACTGCCAGTCATCTTTGATAACAACTTCAAAATAATCCTTATCGGCAACCGAATCGGTGTTGATATTCCATGCGTTTTCAAGAATCGCTTCGCCCTTATGCTGCTCTATGAAAGCCATTGAACCTCTTAAGCCTGCCTCCTCCGAGCCGCAGTTGAAATCAATGATTCTGCAGTTTTTAGGCATCTTTTCGGGATTCTCTTTGAAATATTTGATAACCTCATAGCTGAGTGCGCAGCCGGTTGCGTTATCCATTGCACCCTTTGAAGCGTTTGCCGGGTCGGGATCAGCCCACATAATAACGAAAAAGCTTCCGATTGCGGTAATAATGGGAATAAAGTGCATTGCAAGGAGAAAATAGGTGAATGACTGCGAATAGAAAATATTCATCGCCCAGGGAGCATTGAAATAGCGTCCGAAATAAATTGCGGACATAAAAATCGAAACGCCTGCCATAAAGAAGAAGCAGATGGCTCCGAATCCGACTTTACCGTAGGTTGCGATAATACCTTTAACGGGGTTATCTCTGTATTTGTATGTATGCTCGGAATGCTTCCAGTTCCAGCTTGTGTCCGTATGGCCCGAAAGAATGATTGTGTAATCATATTTTCCGTCTTCGGGAACAAGCTCACCGTAAACATTCTGCGAAATTTTTCTCTTGAAGAACATATCAAACCAAGGCTTATAAAGGAATACGCTGAAGATAAGCCAGACAATAACGGCGATTGAGCCGAGTGCCATGCCGAACCATACTGTTGAAATGCTCATTGCAACGTATGTGAGTGCGCTGAGGATAACGCCTGCCCAGCCGGCATAGGGAATGCCACCGATTGATGCTCTCGGAGAAACCGCAAATTCTTCTTTTTTAGGCTCAATTCCGATTTCACGGAGCTTGTCGCCCATATAATTTGCATATTCTCTTTCGCCTTCCGAGCCGGGAAGCCTTGAGCCGACAACTTCCGAAGCATATTTGACTATGTCATAAGCTTCGTTGGCATATTTTCTGTTTTCTTCTTTCATTATCAACCATCTCCCATTTAATTTAGGATTAGTATATCATTACATTTTATGATATTAATTCTTTTTTAGAATTATGGTAAACAATTTTCCGTTAAGATTGAAAAAAATATATATTCATGTTACAATATTTAAAAAAAATTTCGGAGAAAAATTATGATAAAGGTTATTTTATGGGATGTTGACGGCACTCTGCTTGATTTTCTTGCTGCGGAAAGAAAAGCCCTCAGAAGCTGTTTCGAATATTTCGGAATCGGCAAAGCAACCGATGAGATGATAGGCAGATATTCGCTTATCAATAAAAAATATTGGAAAATGCTTGAAGCCGGTGAAATTGACAAGCCGGGAGTTCTTCGGGGCAGATTTGAAGAATTTTTCAAAAGCGAAGGCATCAGCTTCAATGATTTTGATGCGCTTAACGGCGAATATCAGATAAGGCTCGGTGACACGATACGCTTTTTTGACGATTCATACGATATAGTAAAAAATCTCAAAGGGAAAGTCAAACAGTATGCGGTCACAAACGGAACTGTTCGAGCGCAGACAAAAAAACTGAAAAAATCCGGGCTCGGAGAGCTTCTTGACGGCGTTTTTATTTCTGATGAAATCGGATATGAAAAGCCGACAAACGAATTTTTCAATTTTGTTTTCAACAAAATCGGAAAATACGAAAAGGACGAGATCCTCATTATCGGCGATTCGCTCACAAGCGATATTCAGGGCGGAAACAATTCCGGCATTCTCTGCTGCTGGTATAACAGAAATCACGAACAGGCTCCCGACGGAATGCGGATCGACTATAATATAGATAATTTGAATAAGATATACGGAATAATTTAAGGAGGGCGTCGGCTCTCCTTATTTTTTTCTTGACGGCAAAAAGAAAAAATGCTATCATCAAATAAAAAGGAGGCAGTTAATATGAAAAAATTTCTTTCTTTTATTCTTGCGGCCTTAATGGCATTTTCTGTTATATCAACGGCATTTGCGGATGACATATTAACTAATGAATTAATGATTTATGATTCTCAATCTGGCAAAGCCCTGCCCATCATCATTTCTTCCGATGCAGGCGCAACAGACAGAACTGCCGCATCAAAGCTTCAGTATTATCTTAAAGAATGCACCGGCGCAGACTTTGAAATCATTTCAAAGGGAAATGAGGGCATTTTCGTAGGTTCCGCCGGAGCTGAAAAGATGGATATGTCTTCATTAAATGATGAGGATTATCGCATTAAAGCCGTTGAAAACGGCCTTGCAATAGCGGGAATCGGCAAACGAGGCACTATTTACGGCGTTTTTGCTTTCCTTAAGGATTTCTGCGGATGCCGCTGGTTTTCGGATAAGCTGATCGTTACCCCCGAAGCACCGGTTATCAGCATTGCAAAGGATACCGATGTTATCTTCAATCAGACCTTTGAATACCGTGAAACCGACTGGATAAGCCCGACCGATCCCGAATTTTCTCTCGCAAATCAGCTTAATTCCGGCGTTTACAGACATTTTGACGAAGCCAACGGCAGCAATGTCAACTACATAGGTCCGGGCTTCTGCCATACTCTCGCCAACAGCTACTGCGCCGCTTCAAAATATTTTGAAACGAAGCCGGAGCTTTTCGCTCTTCATAACGGCAAGCGCACGGGCGACCAGCTCTGCCTTTCAAATGAAGAAACCTATCAGATAGTTCTCGATGAGGTAATGGGATACCTCGCAAATGTTGATAAAAACGATAAGAATCTTCAGATTCTCTCGCTCACGCAGCACGACAATCAGCATTATTGTATGTGCGACAAATGCAAAGCATCTGATGAAAAATACGGTTCGCACGCAGGCTCGCTTCTTCTCTTCATAAACCGCATTGCCGAAGCGGTTGAAAACGCAGGCTATAAAAATGTTGCAATTGATACCTTTGCATATCAGTATACCCGCAAAACTCCGGTAGGTATCGTTCCGAGAGACAATGTTATAGTTCGCCTTTGCTCGATCGAATGCTGCTTCTGCCATCCTCTTGACGATCCGAAATGTTCAAAGAACGCCGATTTTATGGATGATCTGCGTGCATGGAGCAAAATTTGCGACAGACTTTATATCTGGGACTACACAACTAACTATGCTCATACTCTCATAACATTCTCCGATTTCGGCGTTATTCAGAAAAATATGCAGATATTTGCCGAAAACGGCGTTAAGGGCGTTTATGAAGAAGGCGCATATTATGCTAAAGCGGTAAACGGAGAATTTGCCGACCTTCGTGCATATCTGCTTTCACGCCTTATGATAGATCCTTATATGGATTATAAAAAGGAAATGAACGAATTCCTTGAGGCTTATTACGGCGGCGCTGCTCCTTTTATAAAGGAATATCTTGATATTCTTGAAAAAGAACAGTCCGAAAACGGCCACATGCCCATTTATATCGGCACCGAAGAAATATACAGAACTCTCCGCAAAAAAGACATCGAACATATAAATGAGCTTTGGGAATCGGCAGTCAACGCAAACGGAAACGAATTCCAGAAAGCAAATGTCAGAAGAAGTGAGATCACCTGGCTCGCCTGGAAAGCGGAAAATAAGAAAGATAATTTCTCCCGCCTTCATCTCCCGTCGGTCTGGATGGCTTCAAACGAATATTTCTATGACCGTCTGCTTGAAGAAAATGTCACCACCTTAAGTGAGGGCAGCGACGGGCTGATAACAGATCCGGCATTCAGAAAATATATCATTTCAACCGATCCGTATTTCTGGAAAACCTCAAAGCTCGGAAATGAAAAGGTTATCAACGAGCACACAAAGAAATATGACACTTATATAAATCTCGAAAAGAATTTCGGAAAGATTCTCAAACCGTTGTTTGATATTCTCTATTTCGTTTTCGGTTGATTTCGTACCCGCTCCGCAAGGGGCGGGTTTATTCTGCAAAGAGGCAAAAAATATTTTAAAAAAGTGTTGACTTTTAAAACAGATTGTGTATAATATATATCCGTAGCCCGCAAAAAATATTGGGGAATTGTGTAAAGGTAGCACTGCAGACTCTGACTCTGCCTGTTGGGGTTCGAATCCCTATTCCCCAGCCAAAAAAGAAATCCGAACTTTATGTTCGGATTTCTTTTTTTGACTGTTTCGGAATGGGATTCCGCCGCAAAGCGGCTGATTCCCATATTACGAGCGCAAGCGAGTAACAAGGTTCTCGAATGTTTACGAAATCTTTGATTTCGACTAAACATTCAGAGGTTCTTATTCCCCCAGCCGAACTTTATGTTCGGATTTCTTTTTTTGACTGTTTCGGAATGGGATTTCGCCGCAAAGCGGCTGATTCCCATATTACGAGCGCAAGCGAGTAACAAGGTTCTCGAATGTTTACGAAATCTTTGATTTCGACTAAACATTCAGAGGTTCTTATTCCCCCAGCCGAACTTTATGTTCGGATTTCTTTTTTTGACTGTTTCGGAATGGGATTTCGCCGCAAAGCGGCTGAATCCCATATTACGAGCGCAAGCGAGTAACAAGGTAAGACAGTTCAAGTCGACGCTGTTAATTTTTGGATTGCTCGGTATATAATTGACATAAAAAAATATGTATGTTATATTAAAAATGAGCCGGAAATACGGGCTCCGTTTAATAACAAAATCGAATTATATTTTGAGGTGAAAAAATGGGCTTTTTAAAAAACATTATTAAAAACTCAGTTGACGAAGGTATCAGCAAAGGTATTCGTGATGCAGTAAGCTCTGCAGCGGAAAAGATCATTGCTCCGGCAGCAGAATCCTATGCAAACAAGGTGGCGGATTCTTTTGACGAAGCTGCGCAGGCTGTCGATTCCGCTTCTGCCGAAAGCAGGCCGGAACAAAAAAGCGCCGTTTCTTCTCTGGAAGATTCACTTAACAGGTTATCGAAGTCGGCAGAAAAATATGCCGCAACTTTGGAAAAGGCCGCCGCTTCGCAGGAAGATTTGATCAAGATGTGGAATGAAAGAATTCCCGATTTCCCCGTGTGGTGCTTCGGCGGAACGGATTTTTGGTTTGATGATAACAGTAATGACATAGGCACTTACTATGTATTCAATGCAGAAAATACCACGCAGGATGGATTGGATCTGTATATTGCTCTGCTGAAGCAGAACGGTTTCGTTCGCAAATATGCCTCTGCCGATGAATTTCTGTATAAAGATCTGGGCGGCGAATATCTGCTGTTCGGCTGTACCGATGCTTTCGGCACCGCTCCCGTGATGTCTGTCTCTATGGGCCGAACAAAAGACAGAAGTGAAATTGAATGTTAACCTTGTTAAACGGCATAATCAAACTCAAAAAATTTTATAAAGCAGTGAACGGCTCCTTGTCTTGAAAAAATTCTGATGTTCAGCAGGAGCGTGAAGATCTCTTCCATCAAGGACGGTTAAATGCACTCTATAATTGAGCAAAAATAATCCGAAAAAACACCGGGCAGTTTAAAGGCGAATGCCGATAAACTGCCCGGTGTTTTTATTCTGATTTTAAATTTTGAATTTCTTAAACCAATGCGGATAAAGTCCGATGATCACAAATGTTGAAACGGCATATCTGAAGAGTCTGTAAGTAAGCTCAAGCCACTCGGCGCTTATTGCCTTTGCAGGCAATTTGAGCAGAAGGCTGACAACCGCAAAAACCGCAACTCCCAGAACGGGTCTGACAATATAGCTCCACCATTTTTCCGCCTTTTCAAAGTTGACCTTCTTTTCCTCATAAATGAATCCGAGAAGCAGACCGATAAAACATCCGTCGGATAGTGAACTCCGAGATATACACGGGAAAGGCCGATAAAAAACGGAAACAGAATTCCGAGCGCAATAAGCGGCTTCGTTTTTGTTTCGTGGGCGAGCGTTCCGAAAATCATTTGTTCCGGAGAGGGCAAGAGCGGCTCTGCGGCCTAACTGCTTATCAACGCACCAGTAAATAAGACCGAGAACGAGAATCACAAGATATTCATAACCGAACAAGGTGAAAAACGTTGCGGCGGCGGTAAGCAGACTGTTGCTGACCGATTAAAACAGCTCCATAAGCTGTATTTCCCAACCAAAAAAGAAAACATTACCCATAAAACTTTATCATTCCATCATTTTGCTGTATATATTCAGCATCATTTCATATAACTTCCGGGAACTTCTATAACAAGATCGCTCAACGGGAATGCGGCGCAGGGATGAATATAACCGCATTCAATGTCGGTAAATCTTCTGCCGTCGTTTTCTTTCGGAGTGTATGCTTCTCCGCTGACAAGCTTTGAACGGCACCATCCGCATTCGCCGCTTCTGCAGCGTGACGGAGCGGGGATGCCTGCTTTTTCAATGGCGGCAAGCACCGGCTCATCTGCATTCGCCTTGAATTTATATTCGCTTTCTCCGATGATGACTGTTACATCAAAAGCTTTGCCTGCGGCTTCCTCCGGATAATCCTCAAACGAAGCAACATTTTTTGTTACGCCGAGCAGCTCACGGCGGACAAATTTTCTTTCAATGCCGAGAGATTCAATTTCCTTTTCGGCAAAGCGATACATAGCTTCCGGTCCGCACATAAAGATTGAATATCCGCCTTCGGGAGCATATTTTTTAATAAGCTTTGCATTTATGAAACCGTTTTCAAAGCCCTTTTTCTTTTCATCCGAAAGCACGTGAACAACCTTGACCTTGCCGCATTCCGCTGCGACCTCATCAAGCTCTTTTTTGAAGAGAATATTTTCTTCCGTTCTCGAGCCGAAAAGAATTGTAAGGTTAAAATCTTCAAGTCCGTCACGAATCGCATAAGCCATTGAAAGAAACGGAGTTATTCCGCTTCCGCCTGCGATGGCAATAACGTTTTCCGCATCACGAAGCTCTTCGTAATAGAATGTTCCTTCAGGGCCCGAAATGATAACTTCATCGCCGACCTTGAAATTTTCAAGCATATAGGGAGCAGCAAAGCCGTCTTTAACATTTCTGACCGTGATTTTAACTATGCCCTGCTTTGCCTCAAGCGGAGAGGAACATATTGAATAAGGTCTTGTAACAAGGCTTCCGTTGATTTTGAGAAGAACGCTTACATACTGACCTGCTCTGAAAAAAGCAGCCTCGGAGGAATCCGCTTTTTTGAAAACGAAGGTCTTTGCATCAGCGCCCTCGTGAACGATGATTTCGGAAATGACCATCTTCTGAAAATCGGGATGGAATTTCTTTGCAATTTCATTGATTCTGAAAGTCGGGTTAATATCATTGGCTTTTGCTTTTCTTATCGCAGCTTCACGGTTGGTAATAAGACCGGCAAATTTTTTGAGATCCGCCGCTCCGGAATTGACCTTGAATTTCATAGCCATAATTATTTGCCCTCCTTTTCAAAATCTGCCATTGCCTTCTGCGCAATGATCTGTCCGTCGGCATAAGCGCTCGAATAGCCATCTCCTCGAACGCCGTTTGTTCCTACGGGATAAAGCCCTTTGACCTTGTAGTCAAGGCCCATCGTCATTTCAATCGTTCTGGCAATTATTCCGTCCCATTCTCTTGTTTCGTAGCCGTAAACCGCACCCTCCGGAGAATTGAGATAACGGGCAAAGGTATAGGGCGAAGCAACCGTTATTTCCTCAATGGCATCTGAAATATCTATGCCTGCCTTTTCCTTGAGGGAATTGATGAATTTCTTCGCCATGGCGGTTTTGAGCCTATAATAATCCTCTTCTTTCAGATTATCGAAATCCGTTCCCGAAGTGAACATCGTTGTGAACGAGCAAACGCAGGTTCCTTCGGGCGAGAAACCGTGATTATGAACATTATAGCAAAGGAAAATCGAATAATTATTTGTGCTGATCCTGCGCAGAGAATTATACTCCGCAACGGAATCGGATGACTGCGGAAGAAAGATGCTGTAATCCTTGATTCCAAGCTCTTCAATGCTCTTGTTGAGGCCGAAATATGCCGTGAACATTCTTGCGCCGAGCTTTCTCTTTCTTGCGGCGCAGAGTTTCTTTTCTCTTTCGGGAACAAGATTTTTCGGAATCATTTTTCCGTAAACAATATCGGGATTTATGTTTGCAAGAATGCCGTATTCTGCTTCAAATGTGCCGAGATTCGTTTTAACGGCATAACATTTGTCACCCTTGAAAAGGAACTCATCCGCTCTGCATCCCATCATAATTTCTCCGCCGAGCTCACGAAGCCTTTCAACCATTCTGACCGAAATATCGTGAGAGGTATGCTTCGGGAAATATGCCGAAAATTTAACATAGCTGTTGACCATCGAGGCATAGTGAAGGAACGAGAGGTTATCCATATCAACGCCGAGATATGACCAATAAACCGAAAGAATATCCTTTGCTTTTTCGGGCAGACCGAGAGCGTTGAGAATATCGTTTGTGCAGTATCCGCCGGAACGGACCATGGGCATAAACTGCTTTATTATGTCTGCGGGGTTTATTTCATCGGAACTGAGATAGGCAAGTCCGTCTTCAATATTCTGCATAAGCTCAAAAAATCTTAACATTGCCGGCCTTGAGCCCGGAACATAAAATTCCATTTTGTCGATGAATGCATCAATGCCGGACGGCATTGTTACATCCATATCCGTTCCGTCCGAATATTTTGAGATGACTCTGAAACAGTCGCTTGCTTCGACCCATTCAATATCAACGCCGTATCTGTTGAAAATCTGACGGGTACCGCCGGGATTTTCAGCGCTGCCGACTCCGCACAATTCGTGAAGAGAGGGGTCAAATTCAAATCTGCCTCTGACAAATCCCGTTGCGCAGCCGCCGGGAATATTATGCTGCTCAATGAGAAGAACTTTTCTTTTGCTGACCGCAAGCTCAAGAGCGGCGCTCAATCCTGCGCAGCCAGCGCCGACAACAATATAATCATATTTTTTCAATTTTCTTTCCTCCGCCTTTTAAAATTTACGGTTTGACTTCTATAACGGGAAGCGCATTGAACAGCGACCTGAAGAATGCGATGAGCTTCTGAATGAATCCCGCCTTGCAGGTGATTATTCCGCCATCTTTCTTCAGCTCGATGCCGTCTGCATTTTTCAGAACTTTTCCGTCTGCATCAACAATTTTGACCGAATAATTAACATCTTCCGAAATTTCTTCAATTTCATAGCTGACATCTTCGGCTGTGCCGTTGATTTCTTTGCCGTTGACAGTCATAACAAGATAACCGCCATCGGGAACACCGTATGCCGTTGCCCTGATGATGACCTTGCTGTGATAATCTGCGCTCTTTGCGGAAGCAACATTTATCTTTGCTTCTATGGGAGAATAGGGAATCGGAGTATAAACGGCATAAACCTTAAAACCGTCTTCATCCTCAACGATCTTCCACTTGCCGAATTCCATTCCCTCGTCGGGAACGATGCGAAGCGTAATCTTTTCACCGCTTACGGAAAGTGACCTGGAATGAGTTACCGTGCAGTTTTCGCAATCCTTAACGGTTATTGAGCCTATACGGCTAAACACGGCCTTAACGGTTATTCCGCTCTCGGGCATAACAAAGCTGTTATCGGTAATTTCAACCGCAGGTTTGGTTATATAGCTCTTGAATGCGTATCCGTCATCTGCAACGGGATTAAGAGTCACTCTTTCATTTGCCGCATTGTACGCACAGGCAAAAGCAAGGGAATCCGTAAGGTCAGCCGCAAATTGCTTTGCCGTTTCGTGCTTCTCATCCTCTGAAAGATAGCTCCATTCTGTATCAAAGCCGCCATAGGCTGAAAGCTTTTTATCCTGTGCAGCTTCATAAACGCCCTTTTCAAGAGCTTCAGCCAGTTTATCGGTACAGTTGTCAGCCGTAAGTGCTGATAATTCATCAAAATTTGCACTTATATATTCAGAGGGAATTGTAACCGAATATTCAACAGGGACAGAATCAACCGAAGTTTTCGGCTCACGAGGTAGGGCTTCACCTATATCGCCGAGAGTTTTCAGCAGCGTAATTGAACCGTTGACAAATGTGAGTACCGAACCAATATTTGAAACTATACCACCGAAAAAACTGTTCGCAAGTGCAGTCCAGCTGTTTGCTTCCAGGCGTGCACGCTCCTGATCGTTGTCATATTTGCTGACAAAACGCTGAAGTGCATGCTGCACTGCCTTTGACGGTTCTTCAACATCATTAGGATCTATTCCGCTGCTGAAAAAGCTTATGTTAAGTTCATCTTCCGTTTCCATGGCAAATGCGGGAACAGCCGTACCCGCTGTCAAAAACAGACAAAGCAAAACCGCAAGGGATTTTCTGAATAACCCGTTTTTCTTTGTTTATAGTTCTTTATCATATATTATATAATATTAAATAAAGTTTTTCAAGATAACAATATTATTTAATAACCGCATTGGGGCGATTATCGGAATTTATAAAAATATCTTTGATATTTCTCGGTTTTGTGGTATAATTTTTCAGGATAATTTATTTGGAGGGATAATATGAATCAGGCAGAAAAAGCATGGAAAGAAACAACATCGGCAGAAACAACGGCTCATCACGGAGGCGGCGCCGGCAGACCGTTCTGGAACGCCGAGGCAAGACAGTTTATGTATGTTCCGTCTTTCCAGTTTCCTCCCGTTGCGGGCTGCGAAAAATACATCTATGAGGCAGTTGACGAAACGGGTAAAGAGCTTTCGTTTGAATCGGAATCCTCCTGCGCACTTCTGACTCCGATATGGAAGGACATTGCCGAAGGAGTTGTTGCCCTTAAGGTATATTCAACTGATGAAAACGACAAAAAGCTTTATCTTATCGGCGCAAGAACATTTTTCAGACTCGCACCGTTTTCGGATAATTATCCCGAAGCGGCGTGCAGCTTCAGGGACTGCGCTCTGGGAGCTTTTAATTACTGCTTCAACAGCCGCATTATCCGCCATTGGCTCGATTTCGGCACGCCCGATCCGCATTATGACCTGAATGTTTATCCGAGCAAAATGGAAGCTTCCGTTATCGAAGCCATGATAAAATACGGCGAACTGATGCCGGACAGAAACGACGACTGCATGAAAATCGCCTGCAATGCCGCAGACTATCTTATCTCTATAACCGAGCCTGACGGCAGCCCTCTTGAAGGGCTTCCCCCGACTTATTACACGGATTTCAGAGTTTTCGAAAGCACTATGAATAACCTTACCGCCGACGAACGCAAGGATACGATCATGATGTTTTATCCCGCTTCTGCAGGCTCGGCATATCTTGCTCTTGAAAAAAAGACAAAAAACCCGAAATATCTGCAAGCTGCCGTAAAAATCGGAGAATATTACCGCAAAAATGTTCTTGAAAACGGAAGCTGGTATCTTGTTGTTTCAAGGCTTACCGGAAAGCCTGCTGCAATGAATTACTGTATGCCGACCAATGCCATTCTCCCGTTTTTGGCAAAGTTATATGAAAGAACAAAAGATGAATGCTGGAAAGTTCTTGCAGATAACGCTCTTGCCTATGTCGAAAATAACGCATTGAAAACCTATGATTGGGAAGGACAGTTTGAAGACAGCGTTCTTTCTTCCAATTACTCAAACCTTGCTCACGGCGACTGCAACAAGTTGATAATGTACTATGCAAGAAATTATTCCGGCAATGCTGAAAAAATCGAAACCGCAAAGGAGCTTATGAGGTTTGTTGAAGATCAGTTTGTAGTCTGGAACAGACCCTGCCCCTGGGACAGATGCGGCTTTGATATTTCCTGCTGGCCGACTCCGTGCGGACTTGAGCAATATAACTGGTATGTGCCTGTTGATGCAAGCACGGCGCTCATCGCAAACACATTTCTTTCTATGGGAAAAGCAACCGGCGACGAGCTTTATTTCGCAAAGGCAAAGGCTCTGATGAGCACGATAACAAGAGTTCAGAGCAAAAAAGACGGCAGGATTCCGACCGAATGGAAAGAGCCCGGTTTCAACGATAATATCCGCAAGGATGATGAATTCTGGATCAACTGTATGCTTTATACCTGCTCGGTTCTGACAGAATTTTCAGAATTTTTCGATCAATAACACAAAATATAAGGGAGTTTTGGCGGCACTTCGTAAATCATTTTAAAGTTTTTGCGAGCAGATTTGTTGAAGAATAAGAAAAACCCGAATAGTCAATACTTGATGTATGACTATTCGGGTTTGACACTGTTATCCGGCAAATCTGCCTCAAAAAAACACAAACCGGTTTATGAAGTGCCGCCCTTGGGGCACTCCCTTTTTTCAGTTTAATGCCTTGAATTTTTTGGAATATGAAACAAACCGGATCATAAAAACGGTTTCCGCAATCATAACGGCACAATAAATATACAGCCCGAATGAAGCCGAAACGGAAGGATTCAATGCCGAAAGTGACTCAACGGAAAAGAAATTGAACATAACCGTTCCCGCCGATGCGCACAATGTTCCGATAAGCTCAAAAATCGCCGCCGCTCTGAAATTCATAAATGCGGGGCCGACAACAACGGAGAAAAATGCAAGCGTTGCCGCAAAAAGGCTGACCGCAAGAAGAAAGAATGCGGGCAGAAACAAAGTATACTGCGTCATATTTCCCAATGAAAATCCCTCGGGGAAGAATGTTCCGCCTCCGAACGAATCAAGAAGAAAATTCAGATATATCATTGTGCTTCCGTTAAAGGTTATCACGGGCATACAAAGCAGAATAAGAGGAAGCACGGAGGAAATAAGTCTGAAAAGCGAAATTTTATCTTTAACGCCGTAATCCATAAACTGGGCGGTCATATTCGTCCACCAGAGAAAATCTTTTTCAGCCTGAACGCTTTCTTCTCTTAAACGGTTGTTGAAATCGTGAAGAAACAGATTTGTGCCGCATTTTCTGCAGTTCTGTCTCCAATCCCAGAATTTTATTTTCGTTCCGCATACAGGGCAGTTCATACATTACCCTCCTCGCCTGATTTTTCTTCCGAAATGTCAATTTTTCTGAGCGTAACAAGCTCTCTTCTCGTCTGAAGCTCGCTGTACATCTGCGCACGCACTTCGGGAGTAATATTATAGAAAAACTTCGGAAAAACGCTGATAAGGCTCATTACTGCGGGAAGCATAAACGAAAGAGCAAACAAAGAAAATTTAACCTTTTGGCTCTGCGAACCGCTCGAATAATAATCATAGCCGAAAAGGGATTTTATCCATGCTTTAAGGCTGCCGGTGGTGTTGCTCACGAGCTTTGTCATAAGTCCCTTTGCGGTAAGGATAACGCCCTCGTTCCTTATTCCGTTCGGATCTTTCCATTCGCAATAGTCAATTGATTCATAAAGCACCTCGCCGGGAATAACATTTTTTACGCCCCAGAAGGTTTTTCTCACAAACTCCGCCGGGAAAAGAATAAAGAACATTTTCCAGCGCTGATTATACCATCCCTTTTCTCCCGTTCCTCCGATGATGCCGAAAAGGAAGGCAATAATGTTGATAACGGCATCCATGTGAGATGTGAGAATCCACAGGGATTTATTTGAAAATCTTTTGCGCATGGCGTTTATCCAGCCATAGCTGATAACGGAAACCGGCGCTGCGGGAACTTCGGTAAGCGTGCCGAAAGATGACATACCGAGAACATCGATATAATAATCGTTTTTGCTGACCGAAACCGCAAACGCACCGAGAAACTCGGATAAAAGAATAATACGCATAGGCTTGTTTCTGAAAATACTGATGAAGCCGTCCTTGACCTTCGGTTTTTCAATGGACTGAACAACTCTTTCCCTGACATTCATAAAGAAATAGAGCGAAAGCGAAACACTCACAATGGTCACAACGGTTGCAATTGATGTATAAAAGCCTTTATAGCTTATTTTTATTTTATTCTGAATCATCATATCATAAATCAGATTGATGATAATGCCGGGAATGTTGTCAACAACTGCGGAAAGCTGGGCAGATCTTGCGGCGAGCCAAATCCTCTCTTCCGGGTTCGGAGTCATCGTTGCAAGCAGTCCGGTTTTTGCAACATTCTGAAAAGTGCCTATTGTTTCGCTTAAGAACAGACATATCAGCGTAAAAATAAACTTCGCCATGCTCGCATTTGCGGCAGCATCAGTTGGGAAAATATAGCATCCGAACCATTTCAGCAATCCGATTGTTGCCGCCGGCAATGCGCAGGCAATAAGATAAGGTCTGAATTTTCCGAAACGGGTTCGGGTCTTGTCAATGATAACTCCCGTAAAGGTATCGTTGATAATATCCCATATTCCGACTATGGTGTTGGCAAGAGTAAACATACTTGCCTTAAGCTTGAGAGCATCGGTATTGAATCTTTCAAAATCACCCGTGCTGATGGAATTGGCAATATCATAAAGGATAAATGCGATTATTCCCTTTTTGTTGACATAGCGTTTGCTGATATCAAGAGCATTGACATCGGCGCTGTCAAGCTCACGCAGGGTTTCTGCCATAGACAAAGCACTCCTTTTAAGCGGATTGTTTCATTCCGAAACCAAAAATCAGTATCCGATTTGATTATAAATAATTTTGAGCCACATTGTCAATACACTTTTTGCTGAAAAAATAATGAAAAATCAAAACCCCGATCAGCTCAATTGAGCAGATTGGGGTGATTTCTGCGATAAATTCAAAATGCTATTCCGGCAAAAAGAGAACGGAAGAACATAATTATCCCGGCAAAAAACGTTTTGATCGCATTGAAAACACGAGCAAAAAAGCCTTCTTCTTCCTGAGAAATTTCGCTCACGGGATAAAATCCGATTCCGTCGGCAAGGCCGTAAACAAAAACGCCGTTTTCAACATCATCCGTATCAATGCCGCTGTAAAGAGTTATGATCACACCGTCATCAACTTCAATTTCAATATCAGAGCAGGAAGCATCAAAATCAACGGGCATATCGCTTCCGTCCTTCAGGTGGAAAATGAGCTTTCCGCATTCGGGAAGGATTTGTATTTCATTGATATATCCTTCTTTTGAAAATGAAACAGCGGGAGGAAGAAAACCTTCTGCCGGAGAAACGGATTCAATATAATCCGAAGCATAAAAAATATTGAATACAAGATCTTTTTCAAAGCCGTAAATTTCTGCGTGAACGGTATTTTGGCCGCTGTTAAGCTCTCCGGTTTCAACCGGGATCGAATGATCCGTGTCGATAAAGGTGATACCCTTATCGGTAGCAAATGTGAAGCCCTCACAAATTGAAAGCAAATATCCGCTCTCATCCTCATTTATGATCGCCTCGTAGCCTGCCTGATAGTTTTCTTTATCTCCTGTAATACGGAAATCGGTCAAATTGCCGAGATTTTGAAGGCTGACTGTAAAATCTTCCTTCTCACTTTCAGCCCAGATGCAGAAATATTGAGTTTCATTCTCTTCAAAGTAATAAATATAGCCGTAATCTTCAGCAAAACCGCCGTTACGGTATCCGTAAGCATTTTCTCCGTCAACAAAATTGCTGCAATAATTTGAATAGCCGTAGGATTCGCTTTCGCCGAAATCCATTGATAAGGCATAAATTCCGCTTTCGGGCGCTGTAAATTTATAAGCGCACTGATCGCCTGAAGGGTTGATTCGGCAGGCATTATCTCCTGTTGAAAAAACACCGGCAATCAATATGTCTTCGCCTTCTTCATCCGAAAATGAGCTTGTCCAGCGGACTGTTTCGCCCGTGCCGAAAGCAAATGCGGTCAACGGCATAATAATAAAAAATATCGCAAGCATAACCGAAACTGTTTTTTTGATCATATTGTTCTGATTCTCCTTTTCAAAGTTTCTGATCTGTTTCATATCCTTTTTCCGTAATAAATTATACCATAAATCTCAAAAATCTCAAGTTTCCGCTTTCAATTATAAAAATTATTATTTGAATGATATTTTATCATCAATTTCTCTGCGGATTTATTTCTTCGCTATCGTTGTTAAAGAAAAACCCGAAAGATCCACACTCGGTGTATGACCTTTCGGGTTTGATGCTGTTATCAGGCAAATATGCCGCAAAAACCGCAAACTGATTTATGAAGTGCCGCCCTTGAGCGGAGCTTTCTGTATCATATTTATTATTGGATTTTGCCGACCTTTGACCAGAGCTTTTCTGATTTTGCGCACCATTTTTCAAAGCCGTCCGGAGCGGCAGGGAAAGCAAGATAATGCTGCCTGAGCTCAAGGGCAAGCTTTATGCCTCCGAGAACACCCGCCATGGTCTTTTTTGAAATACCCTTTTTTGATATGGCCGAAACGATTCCGCCCAGGGTCTTGAGTATATCGGACGGTGTGATTTTGCCGTTGTTGAGGAACTTGCTGTTGAGAATGATTTCATTTTCAAAGCAGTATTCGATTTCCTCATCCTTAACGCAGTTGACAACCTTCGTAAGAAAAGCCCTCACAAGTGAAAAATCCGCTCCCTGGACCCGGTTATATTCACGGTTGATGCTCCAAAGCGCTTTTTTGCTTGTGTCGCCGTTTTTCAGCGCAGCATCAAGAACTTTTGCGGCAATATCCATCATAACCATGCTTGAGGTAACACCCTCGCCGCAGTCCGGCTTTGTGAGGCAGGCGGCATCGCCGGCAGCTATGAAATTATCCGCAACAAATGAATATGGCGGTCTTCTGTAAGGCGTTGTGCCTTTTTCAATTCTGATCTGTTCAAAGCTGTCTCCGGTTGCGGCATCAAGCTTATCCGCATCCCTCTGCGCTCTCTCATAGCTTCCGGTTGCGCCCGTACCGATGATCTTCTCGGTTCCGTTCATCGAAAACGGCGCATACCAGGATTTTGTGTTGAGCCAAAAAGTGTTTATCGGTTTTTCATTGAATCTGGCATAGCGAAGGATAACATAAAACATATCCTCGTCGGTCAGCCTGAAATTCTCAACGCCATAGCCGTTAGGCAAAGCACAGCGTGCGGCGGCGGCAGAGCCGGAGCAATCAACAACGGTTCCGGCATATATCTCTTCGATTCCGTTTCCGGTCTCGCAGCGTATTCCGCAAATGACACCGTTTTCAAATATAAATTCCCTGAATGATGCCGAATATTCGATTTCGGCGCCCGCTTCAACGGCAAGCTTCACCATCAGAGCCACATATTCATGCATGTGCAGACCGACGGTTTCCGCCGTGGTCGGAATGGCATATTTATTTGACGGGGATGAAAAATGATTATCGGTGAATGAAAACGCCCATTCCGGATCGCCGCTTTTGACAGCCGGCATTTCAAAGGTTTTCAGATCCGTTTCGGAAACATGGAAAATATCCATCCTTGTTCCGAGCTTTTCGGGGCTGAGTTTTTCAACCATTTTGACGGAATATCCGAGCTTTGCCATTTTTCGTGCAAAGTATGCGCCGGAGGTGGCGGCGCCGATAATTACCACATCATACTTATTCATAAAAAGTCCTCCGGAAAATCAGATTTCTTTCATGGCATTTTCGGCTTTATAAGCCCATTTATCAACCTCAATGCTGTTGTATTTTTTCGGAATTGAATATGCCGCAGCGGCGGCACGAACGCCTTTCAGGGCATATCCGAGAACCTTGCCCGTGAATTTGCGGGAGGCAAAAAGCTTTCCGGGCTTCTTTATCCATTCGGAAAGAGGAACTTCACCGATATTTCCGCTCATAACCGCTTTGATATCCTCATCCCTCACGAAACCGGATTCCATGAATTTTCTGAGTTCTTCATTATCCGATTCAAGAAGTCCTCTTTTTATCCAATCCAGCAAATAGCAGGCTGCGCCGATTTCACGGTAATAACGAACCTGATATTTCCAGAGCGTATCAATGCTGACGGAATCATCCGAAATTATCGCTTCTGCAAGCATCTGACCGGCACGGATCGAATTTTCAATTCCGTTGCCCATAATGGGTATGGTCATAAATGCGGCATCGCCCACGGCGGCATAGCCGGGGAATGAAAAGCGGGTAAGCGGATATCTCACCGGGATCGAACTTTCGGCGCATCTGTTGTCAATAACGGAATCAATTATCGGGTTATCCATCTTGAGATGGGAATAAAGCAGATTGAAGCTGTTTGAATCCATTTTGCCGATCATGCCCACAAGCACATTCAGCTCGCCCGAAGGCTCAACTCCGCACCATGAAATGCTCTTTTTGCCCTGATATTTGAGATACATCCTGAATTTATGATTATCCGGCAGCTCAGGGAAGCCGGGAGTCTGACTGTAAATTCCCCGATAAACATTGAAAACCTCGGATTCACCGGGCTCGGCTGTGATACCCGCTCTCACGGGCAGTGAACGGCGGAACGGAGAGTGAAGTCCGCTTGAATCAATAACAAGGTCTGCGAGGATCTGCTCACCGTTTACGATGACACCGGTGACGGCGGAATTATTGAAAATGAGCGACTGAACCTTTGCGCCGAAAATCAGCTCGGCGCCGCATTTTCTCGCCTCGGCAATGAGCTGCTTTGAAAAGCTGCGGCGGTTAACAGACCAATCCATACCCTCCGGCTTTGTCCATATATAAAGCGGCTTATCGGAGCCGGGTGCGGTGAACGAAACCGGGAAGCCTTTGAAGCTGTCATCCGGAATCGCTATATCAAGGTCACGGAACAGCTTTTCGCTCACTCCGTCAAACCAGTTTATTCCAACCGAATCCTCGTCGGCATTTTCATAAACGCATACATCATATCCGCTCTTTGCAAGCAGAGCGGCGGCACGCAGGCCACCCTGACCTGCGCCGATAACTATTATTTTATTTAACATAATCAAATCCTGTCAGTCGGCAACGGGATACCAGCATTTCCAGCCGATCGTAGTGTGGAAATTTTCGAACTCAACGCCTGCCATTGAGCAATGGTCAAGGTAAACATCGAGGGTGTAACCCCAGTTTCCGCTTTCCATCTTTCCTGTTTTTGTGTTTATTCTTACATTCTTTGCATAGGCTTTTGTGTATTTCAGAACAACGCTGTCATCGTCGTATTTCGCATTGAGAATCGAGAAGTTTTTTTCAACATAGGCGATAAAATCATCTATTCCCTGAACAACATTGACAACATGGCCTACAGTGCCCTCATGTTCATCGCCGTTGGGGCCGTCCGTCTGGTCTTTCGGATAGAGGTTGATAACGATATAATCACCCTCTCTGTGTGCATCCGCACTTTTGAGGTCGGAAGGCTGAATTGCCCAGTAACCGCCCGTCAGAGCGTTATACGGCTGCGCCGCAAGCTTCATTGCAAGCTTGACCGGACCGTTCAGGATAGACGCCTTGCCGTCAAGCTTACCTATAAGCTCAAAGGACTGGTCGGTCCTGACATCCGCATTGTCTTCCATTGCCATGCCGAATTTATAATAATCAATGATCTGCTGTGTTGTCCATTTTGCAGGGTCGGGGTCAAATTGATTAATGTCCACCGGCTGTATTCCCTTGATAAGCTCTTTGTTGGGAACTATCACGGGATATGTCTGGTGCTGTGTTGCCGTTTCCGTTGCGGGAATGCTGACAGATGCCTCGGTAACGGTATCCGTTTCTTTTTCCTGCGCTGCTTCTGTTACTTGCACGGGATTTGAAGTTACCGGTGTTTCGCTGCTGCTGTTTTCATTTTTTCCGCAGGCTGTCAAAGCAAGCACTAAAACAAAGCAAATGGTCAAGGCTATTAATTTTTTCATCTTATCAACCTCTTTTTTGATTTTATATAATAATAGTCTCACCTGTCCGAATTGTCAATACTTCCGCAATCGAATTATTCGGTCATAAAAGAGATTCAGACTGCCGCTGTCTGCCGATATTCCTATATAAAGCATAAAAA
>JAKSQP010000014.1 GCA_024404025.1 Clostridia bacterium
GTCAACACTTTTTTGCCCTTTTTTATCCGTTCTTTTAAACGCCGCCGTGTGTTTCCTACTTTTTCCGGCAAAAAATGCGGGCAGCAGCCCGCATTGACGATTTATTTCGTATGTTTTGCGAAAAATTCAAGCATATTGGAAATTTCTTCGGCGCCTTCTTCGGAAAGAGGCTCAAGAACGGCAAAAACATGAGGCAGTTCTTTTCCGTTGGTTTTTCCCCAATCGGAAAGCTCAACATCAACACCCTTGCTTCTGATGCAGTCATACGCCTTCAAGGTCGGCTTTCTGCCGATTGAATCTCCGGAACTTGTTACGAGATAAGTCGGAGGAATGCTTCCGATTTCAAGGATCTTATCAAGGTCAAGGCACTTTGCATACTTCTTGAACTTGTATGTTTCTCCGACTACCTTTCTGAAATACACTTCCATCGCCCCTTTCGGTTCAAGGAACGCAACGGGCGAGGTCAGACCGATGGCATTGAAGCGGAGCCGACTTTCAGCAAAGCAGAAAGCCCTGCGAAGCTCTGCGCAATCACTTATCACAGCTGAGAATGCCGCAAGCTGACCGCCGGCAGAATCACCGGTAAGGAATATATTGTCCGTATCGCACGGGAATTCGTCCATATTTTTATAAATCCATCTGAATGCCATTGAAACATCGTGAAGCTGATCCGCCATGATCACATCCGGCACAAGGCGGTAACTCATATTAAAAACAACATATCCCCTCTGCGCAAGCGCAAGGCAATAATTTTTGTTAAGTTCCTTTGAGCCGTACATCCATCCGCCGCCGTGAATATCAATGATAACCGGAAGCTTTCCGGCTGCATTATCGGGATAATATACATCAAGAGCGTGCCATTCCGAGCCGTCGTTTATATAATAATGATTATTAGATTCGGTTACGCCCGAAGGAATCTTCTGAACGGAAAGGCGCTTATCATCCGATTTTTTTACCGTTTTCCAGAAAGATTCAAAAATTTCGTTAAGCATGACCATTCCCCTTTCTATGAAAAAGCCGCCCTGTGAATGAGATAGGGCGGCTTTGATATCAGTGTGTTTCGAATCCATATTTTTCAAGAATCTTGTTGATTCTTTCTTTGGGATCAAGAAGCTTGCTGACGGATTCATCGTGGTTAAGAGTGTCAATAATATATGCGCAGTATTTTGAAAGGTCAACATTTACATACCACTCTCTTGAAAGAAGCTCGGGAGTTGAATAAATGAGGTTGGTCGTAAAGACCTTGCTTATAAGACCGTCTTTATATGCTTTATCGAATGTTTCAAGTCCGTTGCAGAAAAGTCCGAACGAAGCGCAGATAAAAATTCTGTTAACTTTGAGTTCCTTAAGCTTTGTTGCAACCTCAATCATTGAATCGCCCGATGAAATCATATCGTCAATGATGATAACATCCTTGCCTTCAACATTCGTGCCGAGAAATTCGTGAGCAATGATGGGATTTCTGCCGTCAACGATAACCGAATAATCACGGCGCTTATAGAACATACCGAGATCAAGGCCGAGAACGGACGAGAAATAGATGCATCTTCCCATGCCGCCTTCATCCGGCGAAATAACCATCATGTGTTCTTTGCTTATGTTGATATCTTCAATATTCCTGCAGATTGCTTTGATCATCTGATAAACGGGCTGAACATTTTCAAATCCGTTCTGAGGAACAGCGTTCTGAACTCTTGGGTCATGGGCATCAAAGGTTATGAAATTATCAACGCCGTAGCTCAGGCAAAGCTCACGGAGCATATCTGCGCAGTCAAGCGATTCTCTGCTCGATCTTTTGTGCTGCCTGCCTTCATAGAGCATAGGCATAATGACCGTTATTTTTCTTGCCTTGCCGGCAACGGCACTTATGGCTCTTTTGAGGTTTGCATAATGGTCATCAGGGCTCATGGGGACTTCTCTGCCATACATTTTGAATTCGACACCGTAATTGAACGGATCACAGAGAATGAAAACATCATATCCTCTGACCGTATCTTTTATAACACATTTGCCCTCGCCCGTTCCGAATCTCGGGAACGAGGCATTGATGATATATGAATCTCTCTCATATCCTGTGAACTGAATACTGTCCTTGTGCTCACTTTCTCTTTCTTTTCTCCACTTAACAAGGTAATAATCAATTTTACTTGCAAACTGTTCGCATCCGGGAAGCGCAATAATTCCGAGCTTTCCGACGGGAATTGATGTGAAATCTTCATATTCGGGCATAGCTGTTTCCTCCAACATTTATGTTTAAATACATTGTACTATATTTACGCAGCTTTTTAAAGGCTATATTTGAAAATGTCGGTTAAAAAAACATAAAATAAAAACCGATTATTTTGGTTATTTTGCCAAAACAAAAATTATTTTGTCACACATAGCTTCTGTCTATATTGATTACAGTGTTATAAGTGGGGTCTGTTTCCTTGATTTTTTCGGAAACGGTGTTTTTGAACTCTTCCTCCGTCATAAAGAATTTATAGGGAAGTACAGCATCGAAAATAAGGTTTGTGTGGGTATATCCTTCAACGATTCTGAAATCGTGAATGGTTATTTCCGGAGCCGTATCCGCAACCGCTTTAACCGCAATTTCCTTAAGTTTATTTGTCAGCTCATCATCAACCGCAACGGGATCCATGTGGATTGAAATTTCTATCCCGAGCTTTTCTTTTATATCGCTTTCAATATTATCAATAATATTGTGGCTCATAAGAACATCAACATTTGCCGGCACTTCGGCATGAAGAGAGCCGATAACTTTCGCATTGCCGTAGCTGTGAAGCACAAGATCATGAATCCCGACAACGCCGTCATAGGACATAACAAGTTCTTCAAGCTTATCAACAATTTCTTTTGACGGAGGCTCCCCGAGAAGCGGTCCCATAGTGTCCTTGATTATTCCGATACCTGCATACATAACAACAAGCGCAACAAGGACGCCGACAACGGCATCAACGGGAAGAGAGGTAAACCTTGAAGCTATAAGGGCAATAAGAGTTCCCGTTGTTGCGGCAATATCGCCGATGCTGTCCGTTACAACTGCGTTGACTGCAACAGAATCAATTTTTTTCCCGACGGAGGTGTTGAAATATGCAAGCCAGATTTTTCCGAATATCGAGCATACAAGAACTATCAGAGCCGGCCAGCTGAAAATGACCTGCTCCGGATTTCTGAATTTTTCAACAGATGTTTTTGCAAGCTCGAAGCCCATAATAAGAATAAAAAAGGCAAGCGTAAGAGCTGAAACATATTCAATTCTGCCGTGGCCGAACGGATGCTCTTTATCCGCAGGCTTTCCCGAAATTTTGAAGCCGACAAGGCTGATGATTGACGAAAACGCATCAAACAGATTGTTGACACCGTCCGCAACAATTGAAATACTCTTTGTCAATGCGCCGAATATCATTTTAAATACGGATAAAATAATATTGAGGCATATTCCGACTATGCCGCTTAAAACACCGTATCTTGTTCTGACAACGGCGTTTTCCGTGTTTTCATAATCTCTGACAAAAGTTTTGATCAAAAAATTTGTCATAAAACTCACTCCCTGATTATGTGAACATCAAGCTGACCGTAAGGAATCGAAACGCCCTTTTCGTCAAATGCCAGCTTGACATTTTCCTGCATATAATAATAGGTATTATAATAATCCGTGCTTTTGCACCAGAAAATTCCCACAAGGTCAACCGAGCTTGCGGCGCACTCCTTAACGGCAACTTTCGGTTCGGGATCATCAAGGATAAGCTCCGTTTTTCCCGCAACCTCAAGCAATGCCTGCCGTGCCTTTTCAATATCGGTATCATAAGAAATCGAGAAAGTCATCATCATTCTGCGCTTCTTTTCGGCGTTGAAATTGATGATATTGCTGTCCGTAATATGAGAATTCGGAACAATTACTCTTGTGTTATCAAGCGTAATCAGAACGGTATACATCATCCTGATTTCCTGAACTTTTCCGCTGACGGAGCCGATGTCAATAAAATCTCCGCTTCTGAAAGGATGATTTATCAATATCTGAAGTCCGCTCGCAAACTGACTGACGCTTGACTGCAAGCCCAATCCGGCAGTTACAACCGCAGCTGAAAGAGCGGCAATAAATGAGTTGACATTTATATTGAGAGTTGAAAGCGCCGAAAGAATGAAAATAAATTTCAGAATAAGCGTTATGACCGTTCTGATAAAGCTGTGGATCGAAGGATCAACTCCCTTGAGGCGAAGCGCCTTCACAACGAGCTTTCCGATAAGATTCGAAATGACGAATCCGATAACAACAATCGCAATCGCCTCTATAATAATCGGAGCTTTTGAAATTATCAAAGCGGCTATGCCGTCAAAATCTCTGTCTTTGATAAGCTGCGCAAAATCAAGCGAAAGCGGATTCAGCATCATAATTACCTCCTTGCCGAAACAATACGGATAAATTATAAAACATTATCTTTAACTTGTCAAACATTTGGATTTATAAATTACACATAAATCTATTGATTTTTTCAGTCCGAATATCTATAATGTAAGTAAATACTTAAAAAGGAAGAAGGTTGCTGCATGGCTTCGGAACTCATCAACGCAGTTCTTGACGCAGAGAAAAAAGCAGCCGCTTCGGAAACGGAGGCTTTTGAAAAAAGCAGCCGGATGAAAGCGGAAGCATCACAAAAAGCAAAGGTTCTTGAAACGGAATTCAGAAGCAGGGCTTATGAAAAAGCCGATGCAATAAAAAGGAATGCTGAAATAAAAGCCGAAAAAATCCGCTCGGATGCCAAAACGGAATCCGAATCAAAAGCAGAAGAATTAAGAAACTCCGCAGCATCAAAAAGCGACAAAGCGGTTGAAATTCTTCTCAATGAAATCATCTGAAAAGTTCTTTGATTTTTTAAAAAAGGAGGTGTTTTCTTGGCAAAGCTTAAAATGAAATATCTCGAAATAATCGTTCCTGTTGACGAAAGCAAAAGGATTTTTGATTATCTTCAGCATCGCTCCGTTATAGAGCTGAAAAAGCACGATGAAACCGAAGGCCTTTATGCTCTTAATTCCGGCAGAACTCCGGCACAGCTCGAAAAATTCTGCGACGTTGCAAACGATGCTCTCGGAATTCTGAATAAATATGTTCCCGAATCAAAAGGGCTTATTTCTTCTTTCTTCTCCGAGCCTGAAGAACTGACGGAAAAAGAATTTAACGAACGGGCGGAAAAAGCCGATTCGGTTCTTGCTCTCTGTTATGAAATCTGCGAGCTTGAAAGAAAAGCCGCCGAATCGCTTACGGCGGCGGCAAAACACAATGCTCTGCGTGACGGACTTGAACCGTGGCTGAATCTCGATTTGCCTCTCAATTTCAGAGGAACGGATTCTTCGTCTGTTTTTATCGGAACTCTCCCCTCCGATTTTTCCGAGGAAGCTCTGAAAACCGCTCTTGCCGAAAAGCTTGAAGACGGAATTCCGGCTGTTGAGGTCATTTCTCACAGCAAAGAACGAAGCTGCATCTTTGCAGCATGTCATTCATCCGAAAAAGACAATGTGTTCGGCGCATTGCGTGAGCTCGGTTTTGCTTATGCAGCCGAATCCGAAAGCGGGATCCCGGCGGAAAAGAGCAGGGAATTCGAGGCAGCGACGCTCTCCTGCAAAGCAGAAGCCGATGAAAGCAGAAACAAAATAATTTCACTTGCCGAAAGAAGAGAAGACATCAGATTTGCCTGCGATTATTTTGCAATGCGTAAAGAGAAATATGAATCGCTCAATCTGATTTCGTCAACACAGAATGTTATTCTCATTGAGGGCTATGTTATAGAAAACAAGGTCGATAATCTCGTTAAAAACCTTGAAAAAAACTTTAATGCTGCCGTTACGGTCAGTTCAACGGAAGACGATGAGGATGCTCCGACGGCATTTGAAAACAAGCCCTTTGCCGCCGCAGTCGAATCAATTACGGCAATGTATTCAATGCCGGGCAAAAACGATGTTGACCCGAACCCGGTTATGTCAATATTCTATTATTTGCTCTTCGGAATCATGCTTTCGGATGCCGGCTACGGCCTGCTGATGGCTCTCGGATGCGGATTTGCAAAATTCAAGCTGAAGCCGAAAGGCAAAATGAAGAAGACGGTTGATATGTATTTCTGGTGCGGACTTGCAACGATATTCTGGGGCGCACTTTTCGGAAGCTGGTTCGGCGATCTGCCGAATGTTATCGCAACCCGTTTTCTCGGCAGAGAGCCTTTGAGCGTCGCACTCTGGTTTGAGCCCGTTCAGGACCCGATGAAGCTTCTGCTTTTCTCGTTTCTTTTCGGAATCATCCACCTTTTCGCAGGCGTCGGAATCAGCTTTTATCAGATGTGGAAGCAAGGAAGCAAGCTCGGCGCAGTCTGCGACTGCATTCCCGTCTATATGCTGATAATCGGTATATGTCCCCTCGCAGTCGGAATCATGAAACCGGATGCCGCAATTCCGCCGATCGTTAAAACAATCGGCACATACCTTCTGGCGGCAGGTGCGATTCTTATTGTGCTGACCGCAGGCAGAAGCTCAAAGAACATCATCGGCAAGCTCGGTCTCGGACTTTACGGCTTATATAACGCCGCTTCGGGCTGGCTCGGAGATATTCTTTCTTATTCGAGGCTTCTTGCTCTCGGACTCTGCACGGGCGTTATCGCAACGGTTATAAATACCCTCGGCACAATCCCCGAAAATCCGACGGTCAGGCTGATTCTTTTTATCCCGGTATTTATTTTCGGCCACATCGTAAATATGGCAATCAACCTCATAGGCACTTATGTTCACACGAACAGACTGCAATATGTTGAATTCTTCGGCAAATTTTATGAGGGCGGCGGAAGAAGCTTCACCCCCCTCGCAGCAAATACAAAATTCTTTAAATTCAAGGAGGACTAAATCATGACAACATTTTTAGGAGCAGTTCTTGCAATTCTCGGCGGAGTTCTTGCAGCAGTATGCGGCGGCGTAGGTTCCGCAATAGCAGTCGGCAGAGTCGGCCGTGCAGCAGCGGGCGTAGTAACCGAAGACCCTTCAAAATTCGGTAAAGTTCTTATTCTTCAGATCCTTCCCGGCACCCAGGGACTTTACGGTTTCCTTATCGCTTTCCTTCTTTTCAACCAGATCGGTCTTATCAGCGGCGACATCGCAGCTCTTCAGGCTATCGAGCCTCTCAAAGGACTTATGTATCTCTGTGCCTGCCTTCCCATGGCAATCGGCGGTTTCGTTTCGGCTATCCATCAGGGCAATGCCGCAATAGCAGGTGTCGGCATCGTTGCAAAGAAGCCCGAGGAAAGCGGCAAAGCAATCATCTTCGCAGCTATGGTTGAAACATACGCTGTTCTTGCTCTTCTCATTTCAATTCTTGCAGTATTCGGCATTAAATAAATCACTCCGAAAGGTGATATAAATGAACGGTATTGATAAAATTATTTCAAAAATAAATGACGACAGCGCCGCAAGATGCGCTTTCATCATTGATAAGGCTCAGAAAGAGTGCGATGAGATAATTGCAAAAGCAAAGGCCGACGGAGAAAAATTTGAAGCAGAGCTTATTGAAAATGCCGAAAAAAACGCCGCATCCGTTATTGCTATGGCAAATTCGGGCGCAGCGCAGATTTCAAGGCAGAATCTTCTTGCCGCCAGAGTAAACCTTATTTCGGATACCCTCGCAAAGCTTCTTAACAGAATGAAAAATCTTCCCGAAGATGAATATTTTTCCGCTCTGATCAAACTTTCTTCGGAAAACGCAATGAGCGGCAGATGCACGGCAAAGCTCTCATCAGACGATAACAAAAGAATTCCCGACGGCTTCGGAGATAAGCTCGCCGCCGCTCTCAAAGAAAAAGGTGCTGAATGCGTGCTTTCGGCAGATCCTGCCGGCATCGGAAGCGGTATTCTTCTCATTTACGGCGACATCGAAGTGAATTGCTCATTCGATGCTCTTATTGAAGAAAAATCCGATTATCTCAAAGCAAAAATCGGAGAGATATTATTTCAGGCGGTGACATAAATGAATGAAACCGAATACACTTATGCCGTTGCAAGAATCAGAGCAAACGAGCTGAATCTGCTTTCCGCCGATGATATTTCGCAGATGATAAACGCTCCCGATAAAAGCTCTGCGGAAAGAATCCTTGCAGATAAGGGCTGGGATATTCCCGATGGAAATCAGTTCTTCGACCTATGCGAAAGAGAGCTTGACAAGGCATGGAAGCTCATCAGCGAGAGCGTGCCGTCGCCGGAGCTTCTCGAAGCGCTCGTTATCGGCAATGATTTTTCAAATCTCAAAGCAGCAATAAAATGCATTTTTTCATCTGTTGACCCGAAAGAATATTATGTGATCCCCTGCATAACGGCTCCGGAAACGATCACAAAAGCAATCACACAGGCAGATTTCGACATTCTGCCCGAACATCTCAAAGCAGTTGCCCGTGAGGCATATTCGGCAGTTTCAAAGCATCAGAGCGGTCAGCTTTCGGAAAGCATAATCGACAGAGCTTCTCTTGAAACGAAGCTTGCTTATGCCGAAAAATCCGGAAGTCCCCTGCTTGAAAAAATATGCGGATTGAGCGCCGCTGCGGCAAACATCAAAACCGCTCTGCGCTGCGTTTCAATGGGCAAAACAAAAGAATTTGCTCTTGATTCAATGTGCAGCTGTTCGCTCAACAACGAGGAATTGCTTGAAAATGCGGAAAGCGGCGAAAAAACGGCCGAATATCTACGGACGACCGAATTTGATTTTCTTGCCGACAGCATAAAAGAAAGCTTCACGGCATTTGAAAAATTCTGCGACAACAGAATCGCTTCTCTCATCAGAGAGACAAAATATGACATTTACGGCGCAGACCCCGTTGCCGCTTATTATTTTGCAAAAATCGCAGAAACCAAAAACGCAAGGATTATCCTTTCGGCAAAGGCAAGCGGCGTTCCCGCCGATGCCATATCGGAGAGAGTGAGGGATATGTATGTATAAGATAGCAGCTATGGGCGATAAAGACAGCATATACGGCTTCGCTTCGCTCGGAGTCAGCATATTCCCCGTAACAGATCCCGCTGAAGGCTCACATATTCTTCGCAGGCTTGCCGAAAACGGCTACGGAGTAATATATATCACAGAGCAGCTTGCAGAGGGAATGCAGGATGAAATAGAGCGATATGCTTCAAGACCCCTGCCCTCGATAGTTCCCGTTCCGGGAGTCAGAGGAAACACGGGATTGGGCCTTGACAGCGTAAGCAAATTCGTTGAAAAGGCAGTCGGCTCCGATATTTTGTCATAGGCACAAAGCCAATCTATTGAAAGGTATGGAACACTTATATGAGCAAAGGTGTTATAACTAAAATCTCCGGTCCGCTCGTTGTTGCATCCGGAATGCGTGATGCCAATATGTTTGACGTTGTGCGTGTCAGCAACAGCAGGCTTATAGGAGAAATCATAGAAATGCACGGTGACAGAGCCTCTGTTCAGGTTTATGAAGAAACCTCGGGCATCCGCACCGGCGAACCTGTTGAATCAACAAACGAGCCGTTGAGCGTTGAACTCGGCCCCGGCCTTATCAAGGGCATATTCGACGGCATTCAGCGCCCGCTTAATGTTATCAGAGAAATCGCAGGCAACAACCTCACAAGAGGAATTGAAGTTCCCTCCCTCAGCCGTGAAGCCGTGTGGCATTTTGAAGCTGCCGCAAAGGTCGGCGACAAAGTTACAGCCGGTGATATTCTCGGCATCGTCAACGAAACAGATATTGTTGTTCACAAAATCATGGTGCCTCCGCAGATAAGCGGCGTTATCAGGGAAATCGCAGACGGCGACTACACGATCACCGACAAGGTCGGAATAATCGAGAAGGATAACGGCGAAGAATTTGAAATCAGGCTTATGCAGAAATGGCCCGTCAGAAAAGGCAGACCATACGCCAAAAAGCTTTCTCCCGATGTGCCTCTTGTTACCGGTCAGAGAGTTGTTGATGCTCTCTTCCCGATCGCAAAGGGCGGCGTTGCAGCTATCCCCGGTCCTTTCGGAAGCGGCAAAACCGTTACCCAGCATCAGCTCGCAAAATGGGCTGAAGCAGATATAGTTGTTTATATCGGATGCGGCGAACGAGGCAACGAAATGACGGATGTTCTCAACGAATTCCCCGAGCTTATTGACCCTCACACCGGAAAATCACTCATGGAGCGCACCGTGCTTATTGCCAACACTTCCGATATGCCCGTTGCCGCCCGTGAAGCCTCAATATATACAGGCATCACTATTGCGGAATATTTCCGTGATATGGGATATTCGGTCGCTCTTATGGCAGACTCAACTTCACGCTGGGCAGAAGCTCTTCGTGAAATGTCAGGCCGCCTTGAAGAAATGCCCGGCGAAGAAGGCTACCCCGCATATCTCGGCAGCCGACTTGCACAGTTCTATGAAAGAGCGGGCCGTGTTATCTCTCTCGGCAGCGATGCAAGAGAAGGCGCTCTTTCGGTTATCGGCGCCGTGTCGCCTCCCGGCGGTGATATTTCAGAGCCCGTTTCGCAGGCAACTCTGCGAATAGTAAAGGTCTTCTGGGGGCTTGATTCCTCTCTTGCATATAAACGCCATTTCCCCGCCATCAACTGGCTCACAAGCTATTCACTCTATGCCGATTCACTCGGCGAATGGTTCAACAGAAATGTCAGCGATGAATGGACAACGCTGCGTGGAAATCTTATGGCTCTTCTTTCGGATGAAGCCGCTCTCGACGAGATAGTCAAGCTCGTCGGTATGGATGCACTTTCCGCTCCCGACAGACTTAAGATGGAGGCCGCACGCTCGATCCGTGAAGATTTCCTTCATCAGCTCGCATTCCACGATGTTGACACATATTCATCGCTCAAAAAACAATATTGCATGATGAAGCTTGTTAACGAATATTATGACGAATCTCTTGAAGCTCTGAAAGAGGGGGCATCAATTGAAGACATAGTCAAGCTTGCAGTCAGAGAATCGATCGGCAGATTCAAATATATCCTTGAAGAAAATGTTGATGCCGAATATGAAAAGATTTCAATGCAGCTCAAGAAAGAGCTTAAAGAAGCTATCGACAGGAAGGAGGATTTCTGATGCCTAAGGAATACAGAACCATACAAGAGGTAGCAGGCCCTCTTATGCTTGTTCGAGAGGTTGAAGGCGTTGCATATAACGAGCTGGGCGAAATCGAACTCGCAAACGGAGAAAAACGCCGCTGCAGAGTGCTTGAAGTCAACGGCTCTGACGCTCTCGTTCAGCTTTTTGAAAACTCAACCGGAATCAATCTTTCGGACAGCAAGGTAAGGTTCCTCGGCAGGCAGATGGAGCTCGGCCTTTCGCTCGATATGCTCGGCAGAGTTTTTGACGGCCTCGGCAGACCGATTGACGGCGGCCCTGAAATCATCCCCGAAAAGAAAGCCGATGTCAACGGCGTTCCGATGAATCCCGCCGCAAGAAGCTATCCGCAGGAGTTCATTCAGACCGGTGTTTCCGCCATTGACGGACTTAACACTCTCGTCAGAGGTCAGAAGCTTCCCATTTTCTCAATGTCAGGTCTTCCCCACGCAAGCCTTGCCGCCCAAATCGCAAAGCAGGCAAAGGTAAGAGGCACCGACGAGCAGTTCGCCGTTGTTTTTGCCGCTATGGGTATCACCTTTGAAGAATCGGATTATTTCGTTCAGAGCTTCCGCAGCACCGGCGCTCTTGACAGAACGGTTATGTTTTCAAACCTTGCCAATGATCCGGCAATCGAAAGAATCGCAACCCCGAAAATGGCGCTCACCGCTGCCGAATATCTTGCATTTGACAAAGGTATGCACGTTCTTGTTATTCTCACCGATATAACAAACTATGCTGACGCTCTGCGTGAAGTTTCCGCCGCAAGAAAAGAAGTTCCCGGCAGAAGAGGCTACCCCGGATATATGTATACCGACCTTGCAGGCATCTATGAAAGAGCCGGCAGGCAGAGAGGCAAGGAAGGCAGTATCACAATGATACCCATTCTCACTATGCCCGAAGATGACAAAACTCATCCCATCCCCGACCTTACGGGTTACATCACGGAGGGTCAGATAATCCTCAGCCGTGAGCTTTACAGAAAAGGCGTCAATCCCCCGATTGATGTTCTCCCCTCTCTTTCACGACTCAAAGATAAGGGAATCGGCGAAGGCAAAACAAGAAAAGACCATTCCAACACAATGAATCAGCTTTTCTCCGCTTACGCAAGAGGCAAGGATGCCAAAGAGCTTATGGTTATCCTCGGCGAAGCAGCTTTGACCGATATTGACAAGCTCTATGCAAAATTTGCAGACGAATTTGAAAAGGTTTATGTTTCGCAGGGCTTCAATGCCAACAGAAGCATCGAAGAAACTCTTGACATCGGCTGGAAGCTTCTCACGATTCTTCCCCGAAGCGAGCTCAAGAGAATCAGCGAAGAGCTTCTTGACAAGTATTACGGAAAGGTTTAAGAATTATGGCTGTTCTTAATGTTAACCCAACCCGTATGGAGCTGACGAACCTCAAGCGCAAGCTCGTTACCGCCCGCAGAGGTCATAAGCTCCTTAAGGATAAGCGTGATGAGCTTATGCGACGTTTTCTTGACCTTGTGCGTGAAAACAAAGCGCTCCGAATTGAGGTTGAAGAAGGCATAAAGCAGGCAAATGTTGCAATGAGCGTTGCAAGATGCGTTATGAGCGACAAGGCGCTTGATGTTGCCCTTATGCTTCCCACCCAGGAAATGAGCCTTGATGTGAGCGAAAAGAATGTTATGAGCGTTATGATTCCCGTTTTTGATGTTAAATTCAAAACGGCAAACGAAAATGACATTTATTCTTACGGCTTTGCGGAAACCTCCGGCGACCTTGACACGGCAGTCAAAGCCCTTTCCGACATTATGCCGAAAATGATAAAGCTTGCGGAAATCGAAAAATCCTGCCGCCTTATGGCAGACGAAATCGAAAAAACACGCCGCAGAGTAAACGCTCTCGAACATGTTATGATTCCGCAGTATGAGGACACGATCAAATATATCACAATGAAGCTTGACGAAAACGAAAGAAGCACCACAACCCGACTGATGAAGGTCAAGGATATGATGCTTGCGCAGGCTCATAATTATTAATTGAAATTCTCATAAAAAATCCTCCGGATTCTGCCTCAAACAGCATCCGGAGGATTTTGATTTCAGTTGTTAAACGCTTTCTCTGTATTTCTTTCTTGCATATCTGAAAACGACATAGGCAAGGCAGATGAAAACGAATATTCCTATATAAATCGCATATTTCTTTGCTTCGGGAGTCATCTTTTCTCCGTCATCCGTTACGGTTGATGAATCGGAATCAGAGCCGAAGAAGAAGTTATGATTGTTAGTTGCCGATGAAGGAATATAGTTTTTAACATCATCCCAGAGTGTACTCATAAGGGCGAGCGTTTCGGGCGAGGGATTGCAGAAAAGCTGCGTTAAAAACGATCCCTCTTCGGGATAAAGATATTCATCCTGATAATATTCATATTCCGGGTTTTCATAAACAGCGGTGTTGGGGCTGCCGTAGCATATATATTCCGCATTCGCCTTTGCGACCTCCGGATCAAGAAGAAAATCAATATAAAGCTCTGCGGCTCTCTTGTTCTTTGAACCCTTAAGAATGCAGCATCCGTCAACGAAATAGTTGACGCCCTCTTTCGGATAAACGAATTCAAGATCATCGTTATTCTCTTTCATTGAAAGGAAATCGCCGACATAATAGGGAGCAAGAGCAGCTTCGCCCGATTCCATCTTAAGAAAAACCTCATCGTTGACATAGTTGGGAGCAACATTCTTCTGATCTTTAAGAAGCTCTGCCGCAACCTTCCAGGCGATCGGTGATTCGGTATTATAATCCATTCCGAGAATACTCTGCGCAATTGCAAAAGCATCACGGGGATTACCGAACATCAGAATATTATTTGTATATCTCTCATCCCAGAGAACGGTCCAGCTTGTGGGAGCTTCTTCAACAAGAGTTTTATTATAAATAAGTCCGACATAGCTGACGGTATAAGGAACGGAATATTCATTGGTCGGGTCAAAACGAAGATTTCTGTATTTTTCGGGGATATATTTATAATTTTCAAGATTTGAATAATCAATCTTTTCAAGCATATCCTCTTTTATCATTCGCTCGATCATATAGTCTGACGGAATAACAATATCATACGAAACTCCGCCGCCCTTGAGCTTTGAATACATAACTTCGTTATTATCATAGGTATCATAGATAACTTCTATGCCGTATTTCTTTTCAAACTCGGCGTTGACATCCATAGTGTCATCCTCGCCGTCCGAGATATATTCGCCCCAGTTATAAACATAGAGCTTCGTTCCTCTGAGCGATTCGATATCCGACGGTGCGGCAAACGCCGTAATTCCCGGAAGCGCCGCAATGATAACGGCAAAAATTACCGAAAAAATCTTTTTCAAATCAGTCACCCCTTTTATCTGTCTCTGTGCCTTACGGGCTTATTTTCGCTCTTCTGCTGAGCAAAATTATAAAGAATCAGCAGAATAAGAATCGAAACGAAAATAATTGCCGAAAGGGCATACATATCGGGCTTGACTCTCTTCTTTGTCATTGAGAATATCGCAATCGGAAGAGTCTGGAATCCCGGTCCGCTTGAAAAATAACTGATTATAAAATCATCAAGCGAAAGAGTAAACGCCATAATCATTCCGGTTATAATTCCGGGCATAATTGACGGCAGAACAACCTTGAAAAATGCCGAAGCAGGTCTGCATCCGAGATCCTGCGCCGCCTCTGCGAGATTGGCATCGGTCTGGCGAAGCTTCGGAAGAACCGAAAGAATAACATAAGGCAGGTTGAATGTTACATGAGCAATAAGCAGAGTGCCGAAGCCTAAAACGGACTCCGCATTCACAAGTCTGCCGATGAAAACGAAAAGAAGCATCATCGAAACGCCCGTAACGATTTCGGGATTCATCATCGGAATATTCGTAACTGCCATAACCGATGACCTTGCAATGCCTTTTTTATACTTATCGATTCCTACTGCCGCCGCAGTCCCGAGAACGGTTGAAACCGCAGAAGACGAAACGGCAAGAATAAGCGTATTATAGAGCGCTCTCAATGTTGCTTTATCTTCAAGAATGTTCTTATACCACTGAAGCGAGAAGCCGGTAAAAACGCTCGTGCTGCTCGATGTATTGAATGAAAAAAGCAGAAGAACGAATATCGGCGCATAGAGAAAAAGGAAAACAAGAAAAGTATAAACCTTTGATAAGCTTTTCATATAACCATTCCCTCCTCATCGCCCGTGAAGCGGTTCATAACCGCCATGCACACAAGAATAAGCACCATCAGCACAAGCGAAAGCGATGCGCCGAGGTTATAGTTATAAGACTGCTGGAACTGCCTTTCGATAACATCACCGATAAGGTCAAATGAGCCGCCGCCGAGCTTTTGAGAAATATAGAAGGTACTGACGGACGGAACAAAAACCATTGTGATTCCCGAAACAACGCCGGGCATACTCATCGGGATTATACATCTGCGGATAACGGCAACTCTGTTTCCGCCGAGATCCTGCGCCGCTTCGACCATGCTGCGGTCAAGCTTCGCCATAACGGAATAAATCGGCATTATCATATACGGAAGAAAATTATAAACCATGCCGAGAATAACCGAACCGGAGGTGTTTATCATGTGGATCGGACCGATCCCGATTTTCGCAAGAAGCGAATTGATGATTCCGGTGTCCTGAAGAAGAGCCATCCATGAATATGTTCTGATAAGGAAGCTCATCCACATCGGGAGCATAACGAGCATAACCATTGTACGCTGAATTTTATCGGTCTTCTGCGAAATGATATATGCAAGCGGGAATGCGATAACAAGGCAGATTATCGTTGCAACGATTCCGAACCATATCGAACGGAGAAATGTCGGAATATACTTGCTCAACGCTTCGATATTTTCAAGCGTGAAACTGCCCGAAGAATTTGTGAATGAATAATATACAACGAAAATAAGCGGAGCAATGATGAAAAGCACCGACCATACTATATACGGCGATGAAACGAGCTTTGTTCTGAAAGAGGAGCGGTTATTCATTCCTCCACCTCCTCTTCAGCATTGGAAAGCTCATCAAATTCCTCGCTGAAGGAGCTGTAATCTCCGTAAATACCCGAATATTCGGATTTCTTCATTATGTGAATTGCATCAGGCTCAATGAAAAGGCCGATTTTTGCGCCCTCCGGCTCATAATCGGTTGTCTGAATCATCCACTTGAAGCCGCCGATATCAACAATGATCTCAAAGTGGACGCCCTTGAATGTGACTGATGTAACAACGCCGCAGAGCATACCCTTTTCAGGAGCAACAACATCAACATCCTCGGGTCTGACAACAACATCGACCGCTTCTCTCTTTGCAAAGCCTTTATCAAGACATTCAAACTTATGTCCCGAAAATTCAACAAGGCAGTCATCGAGCATAACGCCGTCAAGAATATTGCTTTCGCCAATGAAATCGGCAACAAAAGCATTCTTCGGCTCATTATAAACATCAATGGGTGTGCCGATTTGCTGAATAACACCGCCGTCCATAACAACAACGGTATCGGACATCGAAAGAGCTTCTTCCTGATCGTGAGTAACATATATAAAGGTTATGCCGAGCCTCTGCTGAATGTTCTTCAGCTCAACCTGCATATCCTTGCGCAGCTTAAGATCAAGCGCTCCGAGAGGCTCATCGAGAAGAAGGACTCTGGGTCTGACCGCCAGCGCTCTCGCAATTGCAACTCTCTGCTGCTGACCGCCGGAAAGAGAATCAATGTTTCTCTTATTGAAGCCTTTAAGGTTAACAAGTTCAAGCATTTCTTCAACTGTTTTCTTGATTTCTTTCTCGGGCGTTTTCTTTATTCTCAATCCGAACGCAACGTTTTCATAAACGTTGAGATGCGGGAAGAGAGCATAACGCTGAAAAATCGTGTTGACCTGCCTCTTATGAGGCGGAACATTATTTATCTTTTTGCCATCAAAAATGACCTCACCCTCATCCGGCTCAATAAAGCCCGCAATGATACGGAGAGTTGTTGTTTTTCCGCAGCCCGAAGGACCGAGAAAAGTAATAAACTCCTTATCACGGATATAAAGGTTAAGGTCTTTCAACACCTGATTATCCCCGAATGCAACGGAGATGTTTTTCAAATCAATAATAACATTATCTTTCAATTATGCAACCCCTCTCTGCCTCTGCCGAAAAATATCGGTCACACGGCTGAAATTTATGACCCATATAAATATGTGCAAGTTAAAATATAGAGCAAATTTCTTTAAATGTCAACATTTTTTTGCAAAAAATCGTGAGAAATCCGAATCAATTCAGACCGGCACATTATATTGCTCCGATTTTCTCTGTTTTCCTTGCTTTTTCTCTTGTTTTCTCATTTTTTATTGTGAAAGAAATTTTTGAGAATTTTGAAAAATTTTTACTAAAAGAAGAAAAAAGCCGTTCTTTTTTCAGAACGGCTTAAAATCATACTACATTTTTCGGCTTTATTTTCGGCGAAACCGAAGCTTTTTTCTTTTCGGGGTCTCTTTCGATTATCGGCTCTTCGCCGTTTGAAACCGTGCTGCCCGTGACGGTTATTCTTTCAACATCCGTTTCGGAAGGAATATCATACATATAAGGCAAAAGCACATTTTCCATAATCGTGCGCAGACCTCTTGCGCCGGTTTTCTTTTCGAGAGTTTTTTCGGCAACGGCTTCAAGCGCCGAAGTGTCAAAATCAAGCTCAACATCATCGAATTTGAAAAGCTCCTTATACTGCTTAAGAAGCGAATTCTTCGGCTCTGTGAGAATTCTGACAAGCGCATCCTTATCAAGCTCTTCAAGAGTTGTTATAACGGGAAGTCTGCCGACAAGTTCGGGGATGATTCCGAATCTGACCAGATCCTGATGGATCGCCTTTGAGAGCAGATTTTCTCTCGAAAGCTCTGATTTGCTCTTGATTTCCGCACCGAAACCGAGAGCGGAGCCGGACATACGCTTTTCGATGATCTTTTCGATTCCATCAAATGCACCGCCGCAGATGAAAAGAATATTGGATGTGTCGATCTGAATGAATTCCTGCTGCGGATGCTTTCTTCCTCCCTGCGGAGGAACATTGGCAACAGTTCCCTCAATGATTTTGAGCAAAGCCTGCTGAACGCCCTCGCCGCTTACATCCCTTGTGATCGAAGGGTTTTCACTCTTGCGGGCAATTTTATCGATTTCATCAACATAGATGATACCTCTCTCGGCTCTCTCTATATCGAAATCAGCCGCCTGGATGATACGCAGAAGAATATTTTCAACATCCTCGCCGACATAACCGGCTTCGGTCAGAGTTGTTGCATCGGCAATCGCAAAAGGAACATCAAGAATTTTTGCAAGAGTCTGAGCAAGCATCGTTTTGCCGACACCCGTCGGACCAAGCATCAGAATGTTGCTCTTCTGAATCTCAATATCCGCCCTGCCCTTGCTGTCTATCCTTTTATAATGGTTATAAACCGCAACGCTCAAAGCGATTTTTGCGCTTTCCTGGCCGATAACATATTCATCAAGCTTTTCCTTGATTTCGTGCGGCTTCGGAAGAGAAGTTCTCTCGTGCCTGCCCGGATGATTATATTTCGGCTCATCATCCATAATTGACTGGCAAAGATCAATGCACTCGTTGCAGATATAAACTCCGTCACCCGCTATCATTCTGCTGACCTGATCCTGCGTTTTATGGCAGAAGGAGCAGGAAACTTTTCTTTCATCGTCTTTCGGCATTATCGGTGCCTCCTATTATCTTTTGTCGATAACCTTATCAACAAGGCCGTATTCCATAGCCTGCTGGGCTGTGAGATAATTATCTCTTTCTGTATCTCTCGCAATTTCTTCGATTGATTTGCCCGTGTTTTCGGCAAGGATTCTGTTGAGCTTTTCTCTGGTCTTTATGATGTGGTCTGCAACTATCTTGATTTCGGTTGCCTGACCCTGTGCGCCGCCGAGAGGCTGATGAATCATAATTTCGCTGTTGGGAAGAGCATATCTCTTGCCCTTTGTGCCGGACGAAAGAAGAAATGCACCCATTGAAGCAGCCATACCCATGCAGATGGTCGAAACATCGCACTTGATATACTGAATCGTATCATAAATAGCCATTCCTGCGGTAACAGATCCGCCGGGGCTGTTGATATAAAGGCTTATATCCTTTTCGGGATCCTGGCCTTCAAGATAGAGAAGCTGAGCAACAACAAGGCTTGCGGTTGCATCGTTTACTTCGTCTGAAAGCATAATGATTCTGTCGTTGAGAAGGCGTGAAAAAATATCATACGAACGCTCTCCTCTGTTTGTCTGTTCAACAACATAAGGAACTAATGCCATTTTAAATTCATCCTTTCTGTCAGATTATCGAATAAACCGGCGTATCGCCGGTTCATTCTTTCAAATATAATTATAGTTTATTTACGGAAAAATTATTCAGCGTCAGCTTCCTTTTCTGCTGCCTTCTTGGTTGTTTTTTTTGCAGCGGGCTTCTTTGCTTCTGCAGGAGCTTCTTCGCCTTCGGCTGCCTCTTCCTTCTTTGCCTTTGCAGCTTTCTTTGCAGCGGGCTTCTTTGCCTTTGCGGAATCAATTACAAGCTTGATGGCATCTCTTCTTGCGATATCTGCCGAAACCATTGATGCGGGAACGATCTGCTTGATCTTTTCAACATCCATTGAATAGGTTTCCGCCATCTTTGCGTATTCTTCTTCAACCGCTTCGTCCGATGCTTTGATATCTTCGGCGGCAATGATTTTTTCAACTGCAAGGTCAAGCTTAACTTCCGAAACAGCCTGCTCTCTCATCTGAGCCTCAAATACCGACTTTTCGGCGCCCATATACATAAGGTATGTATCAAGGTCGATGCCCTGCTGTGAAAGTCTCTGTGAATAGTTATTGATAAGCTCTTCAGCCTTTGTGTCATACATGCACTCGGGAATTTCGCCTTCAACGTTCTCAATGAGAGCGTCAACAACGGCATTTTCAAAATTTTTCTGAGCTGTGTCCTGCTTATTCTTGAGAAGATCTTCTTCAATGCCCTTCTTGAGCTCGGCAACTGTTTCGTATTCGCCGAGATCCTTTGCAAATTCATCATCAAGCTCGGGAAGCTCTTTGACCTTGATTTCGTGAAGCTTGATCTTGAATACTGCGTCCTTTGAAGCAAGCTCGGGAGCATACTCTGCGGGGAAGGTAACATTTACATCGAATTCATCGCCGATCTTGTGGCCGATGATCTGCTCTTCAAAGCCGGGAATGAAGCTGCCTGAACCGATGGTAAGGTTATATTTTTCTGCCTTGCCGCCTTCAAAAGCAACGCCGTCAACAAAGCCTTCAAAGTCGATAACGGTTATATCGCCGTCTTTAACTGCTCTGTCGTCAACATCAATAAGTCTTGAACCTCTTTCAAGCATGTGCTCGATTTCGTGGTCAACATCTGCCTTTGTGACCTTGGCATCTTCTTTTTCCGCCGTAAGTCCTTTATAAGCCTTAACGGTGATTTCGGGTTTAACCGTAACATTGAAAGAAAGAACAACGCCTTCTTCAACGCTCATTGTTTTAACATCGATATCCTTGGGCTGATCAACGGGAGTAATGCCTGCTTCTGCATAAGCTGCTTCAACATTTGAGGGGAAAACGATCTCAAGAGCGTCCTCATAAAATACTTCTTTGCCGTACATCTTTTCGATCATCTGACGGGGAGCCTTGCCCTTGCGGAAACCGGGAAGAACAATTGACTTTCTCTGCTTCATATAAGCCTGCTGAACGGCAGCCTTGAAATCTTCTGCGGAAATTGAAAGCTCAACTGCATAGGTGTTTGTTTCTGTTTTGTTTGCTGATACTAAACTCATGATTATTCCTCCGTCTGCCGGCATAAAATACCCCGGCAATTTTTAACTATGAGATTATAACAAATAATTTCGGAAATTTCCATAATTATTTAAATTTTCTTAATATAAGTGCAAATTTCAGGTTTTTGAAAGTGCGTTTTGTTCATATTGACATATTTTCATAAACCGGAACGGGACAAAACTCAAGAAAATCGCTTGATATAAGCGAAAACCGGATTCCGTCGCTTATTCCGTTGAACGCCGATGCGTGAGAATAGGAGTGAAGATGACCGTAATAGCATCTTTTTATCCCCTCATCAATGAGAACATTATATATTTCATCACATTTCTGTGAAGCATTGAGCGGCGGATAATGAAGAAAGACCACCGGCTCAAGACCTGTTTCTTTTGCGGCGGCAATTGAAGCTTTCAGCCTGCCCGCCTCTCTCGTAACAACTTTTTTATCCGCATCGCTTTCGGCGTCAAAAAACCATCCTCTCGTGCCGCAGACGGCAATATTTCCGCAGGTATAAGTGTTATTGTGAAGAATATTGAGCGTGTCAAACGAATTGGCGGCAAAAAATTCATCGGCTTTCTTTTTGGTTGACCACCAGTAATCGTGGTTGCCTTTCATAAGAAGCTTTCTGCCGGGCAAAGAATTGAGAAATTCAAAATCCGCTTTGCCTTCTTCAAGATTCATTGCCCACGAAACATCGCCTGCAATAACAACGGTATCGTTTGCCGAAACAACTCTTTTCCAGTTTTTTTCAAGGCGCTCTTCATAATCCGTCCAGCCGTTGAAAATCTGCATTGTTTTTCCCGTTGCCAGCGAAAGATGAGTATCACCGATTACGAAAAGAGCCATAGAAAATCCTTTCTGCTGATAATTCAGAATTACCTGCGAAAAATAATATCACGGAGAAATCCGAAAATTCAAAGGAGAAGAGTTATGAAAAAAGAATTAAATGATATCACCTGCCATGCCAAAAACTGCGTTTATCATAAGGGCAGTTCGTCCTGCACCGCAGGCTGCATAGAGGTCGGCAATTCATCCGCCTGCCATTGCGGCGAAACACAATGCTCAACCTTTGTTATGAATGACAACGCAGAAGGCAAACCCAAAGGCTGCGGCTGCTGACATCAGATACCGAGCATATCAAGAACAACCTTTTCCATGCTGTCCTTTGAGCAGACGCCGTCAAATCTCACAGCCTTGCTGCGAAGATCTGCGAGCTGCCCGGGGCAGCTTTCCTTTGAAATCTCTGCAAGCTTTTCGACCATTTCGAATTCATCAAGCCCTTCATTTGAACCGCTGACGGCTTCAAGAACGGAAGCGCTGAATTTGAACGGGCTTGCGGTTGAAGCGATAACCGTCGGAGTGCTGTCGCCGGTTTCGGCTTTATAGTCTTCATAAACCTTGATCGCAACTGCGGTATGGGTATCGCAGAGATAATTCTTTTCGCTGAACATCTTTGCTATCGTTGCCTTTGTCTGCTCATCATCGCAGCAGCCTGCGGCAAAGAGTTCTTTAATTTTTGCAAATGTTGCATCATCAACCTTATATTTTCCGTCTGATGCAAGTAAAGCCATCCAGCTCTTTACATTTTCGCTTCCTGCAAGAGCATAGAGAAGTCTTTCAAGATTCGAGGAAATGAGAATATCCATCGAGGGAGAAATCGTTGTGTAGAATTTACGGTTTCTGTCATAAACACCCGTTGTGAGGAATTCGGTCAGAACGGAGTTGCTGTTTGAAGCGCAGATAAGCTTTGCAACGGGAAGACCCATTTCCTTTGCATAATATGCGGCAAGAATGTTACCAAAATTGCCCGTGGGAACAACAACATTGATTTTATCGCCCGCTTTGATTTCGCCCTGCGCAACAAGGTCGCAGTATGCGGAAAAATAATAAACAATCTGCGGAGCGAGTCTGCCCCAGTTGATCGAATTTGCGCTTGAAAATGCCATTCCGTTTTCGGCAAGCTTTGCGGCAACCGCCTTATCCGTGAATATCTTCTTAACGCCGCTCTGCGCATCGTCAAAATTACCTTTTATAGCGCAAACGGAAACATTTCCGCCCTCCTGGGTGCACATCTGAAGCTTCTGCATCGGACTCACACCGTCGCTGGGATAAAAAACAAGGATTCTTGTATGTTCAACATCCTTGAAGCCTTCAAGAGCGGCCTTTCCCGTGTCACCTGAGGTGGCAACAAGAATAACGATTTCCGTTCCTTTTGCGGTCTTTCCGCCTGCAACGGTGAGAAGTCTCGGAAGAATCTGAAGAGCCATATCCTTGAATGCGCAGGTAGGACCTTTGAAAAGCTCAAGGATATATGTTCCGTCGCCGGTTTTGGCAAGGGGAGCAACCTTTGCATCGGAGAATCCGGTTTCGTAAGCTCCCTTAACGCATGATTCAACTTCTTCTTCCGTAAAATCGTTAAGGAAAAGCGAAAGAATATATTTTGCTCTTCCGATATAATCTTTTTTTGAAAGTGCTTCTATTTCCGCAAGAGCAACATTCGGAATGCAGTCCGGAACAAAAAGTCCGCCATCTGACGAAATGCCTTTTGTGATAGCCTGCGAAGCAGTCACTTTGACCGAAATATCTCTTGTGCTGATGTAATTCATAATTTCTCCTCCGAATCAAAACTATATGCAGTAATTATATCATTATAAAGCAGTGAATGTAAAGCATTTTTTTACAGCGCCGAAACATAAAAAACTCCCTTTTGTTTTAAAATGTTCCGGAAAATAAGCCTTACAGCGGCAAGATGTAAAGCTGTTTAACTTTACAGTTGTACTTTTCCGCATCATTTTTTTGTTCCCGATTGCTGTTATGTGTTGATATTATTGAAATTTATAAAAATCAAGGCCGACGGAGCATCTGACTGTCCGACGGCTGATTTGTAAAGTTGATTTGCTTTACATATTTCAGAAAGCATTTTCAATATAATTGAGCTTTGAAAGCTTCATTTCATCGTTGAGCCATACCTCGCAGACATCAAATCGTGCATTATTCTGCATTCCGAAGCGTGCCAGGAACTGTTTCGAGGTGGATTCTATCTTTTCCTGCTTGCTTTCGTCAACTGCATCCGCAGGTCTGAAAAGAGGATCATCCGTTCGTGTTTTGACCTCAACGAAGCAAACAACATTATTCTTTTCCGCAATTATATCGACCTCACCGAATCGGGAGATATAATTCGTTGTCAGAATTTTATAATCGTTATTTCGCAGATACCTCACGGCGAAGAGCTCGCCCCATACACCTGTTTTATTCTTTATCATTTCGTTCCGAGAAAGCTTCCGAGGAAGCTCATTCTGTGATGTTCCGAAATTCCGAATTCGGCAAGCATTTCATAATGAAGCTTTGTGCCGTAACCTTTATGTTTTGCAAACTGATATTCCGGAAGAAGCTTATCAAGCTCATACATATATCTGTCCCTGCTGACCTTGGCGAGAATCGAAGCCGCCGCAATTGACGGGCTTAAAGCATCGCCCTTTATAACGGTTTCACCCCTGATTGAAAGCGGGGGCATTCTGTTGCCGTCAATGAGCGCATAATCTGCGGGAACCTGAAGACCTTCAACTGCCTTGCGCATTGCGATATATGTTGCCTGAAGGATATTTATTTCGTCAATCGTTTTGGTATCAACGCTTGCAATCGAATAGGCAACGGCCTTTTCGATAATAATATCAAAAAGCTGTTCTCTTTTCTTTTCCGAAAGCTTCTTTGAATCGTTAAGGCCCTGTATTTCGCAGCCTTCGGGAAGAATGACCGCAGCCGCATAAACGGGGCCTGCAAGGGGTCCCCTGCCCGCCTCATCAACTCCGCAGACGGCTTTGAAGCCTTTTTCGGCTGCGCTGATTTCATAAGAAAAATCCATATTTATCCCTTCCGCTGCGTTTTGTCAAGAAACTGCTCGTCAATAACCTCGTCGAGAATATCATAGATATATTTAAGGCTGAAATCCGGCGTTTTGGACTTAACGCCGTGGCTGTCGGCAAGCTCCGCCGTATAATCGGCAAGAGGATAGACTCTGACATTTGAACAATTCTGTCCGTAGTGGGTAACCGTACCGTCAAATTTAACATTTTCAAGGGAAATCTTTCCGGTTGTGTTGTTCTTGACAACGTCAAAATTCAGCATACCGCCGAGCATTCTCGCTCCTCTGTTCTGTGCCGAAATGAAATTGCCGAGCGAATAGGCAACAAGCGTTTTTCTGCCGTCTTCATTCTCAATATATTCAACGGGCTGGATAACATGGGGATGAGTTCCGATGATAATATCCGCTCCCCAAAGAGCAAGTTTTTCGGCAAGTGCCTTCTGCTCGTCCGAAGGTTCGTGAGTATATTCAACGCCCCAATGAGCGTTGACAATAACAACATCAGCTTCCTTTTTGGCTCTCTGGATTTTCTGCATAAGGAACTGTTCATCGGAAGCGTGAACAAGAATGACCTCGGAATCATCGGGAAGAGAAAGTCCGTTTGTTGATTCGGTAAATCCGAGATACGCAAACTTTATGCCGTTTATCTCATTCGTTACTATCTTATCGGCTTCCTGCGCATTCAGATAAGCTCCGGTTGTGAGTTTGCCTTTTGTTTTCCAGAAATTGATTGCGGAAATAAGTCCTTTTTCGCCGCAGTCAAGAGAATGGTTGGTTGAGATATTGAAAACATCAAAGCCGATTTTTATCATTTCGTCTCCGACCTCTGTCGGCGAATTGAACTGCGGATAGCTCGAAACATTATGCTCGGTTGAAATGATCGTTTCCTGGTTGAGAATCGCAAGATCAGCCTTGCCGATTCTGTCTGCAATCTTTTCATAAGCTATCGAAAAATCATAGCCGCTGCTGCTTCTTGCCGCAGCCTGCTCATAAATCGTATCGTGAATAAGGTTATCACCGACGGCAACAACGCTTACTCTTGAAAACGGCTCTGCCGCTTCGGATGTATTGTTTTCGGGAAGCTGCGCATCAATATCGGGTCTTGATGAATTTCTCGTAAAAAACGCAAGACCGACGGCAAAAACATCAAATGCGAGAATCACCGCAAGAAAAATAAACATCTTTTTTCTCATAATAATTCACCCTCTGTTCAGTCAAGTGTAATTTTTCCGAGCTTGCCCGCTCTGTATTCATCGAGCAGCATTACCGCTGCCCTTTCGGTATCGTATTCGCCTCTGCGAAGAAGCATACCTCTCTTTGCCGCAATCATTTCAAGCAGCTCGTAGGGCTCCTCAACATCTTCAAAATCCGTGATTTTATATCTGCCGGCAAGTCTGTCGGGATAATTTTTCTGCATAACCTTAAGCAGCCTGACCGCTATCTCCTGGCAATCAAGGATTTCATCCTTAACGGAACCGATGAATGCAAGCTTGAAGCCGACCTCGGGATCTTCAAATTTAGGCCACAGCACTCCGGGAGTATCAAGCAGCTCGATTCCGGAGCCTATTGCAAACCATTGATTGCCTCTTGTTACGCCGGGTTTATCGGCAACCTTGGCTCTGTATTTGCCGGACATTCTGTTGATAAACGAGGATTTGCCGGTATTCGGAATACCGACTACCATAACCCTCAAAGCCTTACCTGCCATACCTTTTTCGGCGTTAAGTCTGATTCTTTCTTTCAGCACCTCACGCACGGCAGGCTGAAATTTATCAAGCCCTCTGCCGCTTCTGCAGTCAACAGCCAAAGCGGTTATTCCCTGCTCTCTGAATTCCTTGATTTTTTCTGCGGTTGCGTTATCGTCCGCAAGGTCGCACTTATTGAGCAGAACAATTCTCGGCTTTGAACCGATAAGCTCTGAAAGCTCCGGATTGCGGCTGCTCTCCGGAATTCTCGCATCAACAAGCTCACAGACAGCATCGACCATTGAAAGGCTTTCTTTTATAAGTCTTCTGGTTTTCGCCATATGGCCGGGAAACCATTGAACCACCATATTTTCATTCATAATTAACCTATCTTAAACTGTCCCCACGGGCTGATTCTGCAAAGAGCCTTGCCCATAATATATTCTTCTTCCATAAAGCCAACACGCATATCACGGCTGTCGGTTGAGCCGTTTCTGTTATCACCCATAATGAAAACATATCCCTCGGGAACCGTTGTTTCGCCGTAAAAATTCTCACGATCCGTAAACGGACGTTTTATATAAGGCTCGTCCAGCGCAACTCCGTCAACATAAACTATTCCCTTGTCGAAATCAATATCTATCTTCTGACCGCCGACTGCAATAACTCTCTTGATAAGAGTATCGGGCATAAGATCAGACGGACGGCAGGTAACAACAATATCGCCGTATTTCGGCTCGCCGTAAGCGGCGGTAAGAATGATCCTATCGCCGTTTGAAAGAGTCGGATTCATTGAACTGCCGTCAACAATAACCGTTCTGAAAACGAAAATAAAGCCGAGCGCAACGAGCACAATGGCAAAAGAAATCATATAAACTGTATCAAAAATAAACGATGTGAAGGAACGCTCCTCGCCCTGAATGTTTTTTTCTTTTTCGTTCATATTATTCCGCTCCTTTAATAAATATCAAACCTGAACATCGGCAGGAATCTGAACATTGCCTTGCCGAGAATATATCTTTCATCCACCAATCCGATTTTTGTTGAACGGCTGTCAAGCGAATCATTTCTGTTATCGCCCATAACAAAAACCTTGCCTTCTTCAACGGTCAGCGGAAATTCAACATCATATTCCAGAGCAGTCGGCTCTGCAATATAACTTTCTTCAAGCTTTTCGCCGTTAACAAAAACCTCTTTTGCCGCAAAATCAATGTTGACCGTATCGCCGCCCTTGGCAATGATGCGCTTGATTATCGGCACATTCTGCTCCCACGGCTGATTGATAACAACAATATCGCCGCGGCGGAAATTCTGATAAGCTCCGGCAACTGCGACCCAGTCCCTGTCATCAAGGGTAGGATACATCGACATTCCGTCAACACTGACCGGCCTAAAAACGAAAGCGAAAATAACAAAGACGATAACCACCGCACCCTTTGCGGAATCAAGAATATCAAACGCCGCAGAGGTGAATTTCGATGGCTTTTTAACAAATTCAACGGTAAATTCTTCGATCCGCCTCACAGCTGCTCCCCCTTTCGCTTTTTTAAGAAAAAAGGTGTAACAACCGAAAATTGTTACACCCTCTCGCTTTTTATCTGATCTGTTCCTTAACTTTTGCTGCCTTACCGACTCTGTCTCTGAGGTAATAAAGCTTGCTTCTGCGGATTTTACCGTGTCTTACAAGTTCAACCTTGGCAACATTGGGGGAGTGAATCGGGAATACCTTTTCAACACCTACACCGTATGAAATACGACGAACTGTGAACGTTTCTGAAACACCTGAACCTCTGCGGGCAATAACGGTGCCTTCAAAAATCTGAATTCTTTCTTTTTCGCCTTCACGGATCTTAACGTGAACTTTAACTGTGTCACCGATTTCAACAACGGGAATTTCAGCTTTGAGCGAATCCTGAGCGATGAGTTTGAGTGCGTCCATAATAATTTTCCTCCGAATTTTTTCAGATGTTCATAACTGCCATCACGCCGAAAGAGGAACATCAGCTTTAATGTTATAAGCATTAAACCCCGTCTTTGCATAAAATTGCTACTGACGGCACAAATGCAGATAATATATTATCACAACATTCCGGATAATGCAAGTGTTTTTTTATTTTTTATTCAAAAATTTTCAAATCTTCCTTAAGAAGCTTTATTCTGACAATTTCAACAGCCTCCGCCGTTGCCGAAAGCTCCGCAAAAAGCGCATTGATAAGAAGATCTGCATTAAGATTGACCGTGTTTCCCGATGCGAGAACGGCGCTGATAATCACCTTTTCTCCGCTTTGCGCAGCAGAGAATGAGCGCACCATTTCGCAAAGATTGACCGTCTTTATGCCCCTCTTGCTTCTTTTCTCGGCGTTGAGGATCCCGCCGTTCATAACCGATTCCGATTCCGATGCAAATCTTTTCGCTTCGTCCACGGATGCAAACGCAGCCGTTATTTCATATTCGGCAGCGGCAATTTCATTCGGCTTGTTTTCCGGCTTTGATGCATCAACTATTTCAAGTCCGTCCGGAAGAACGGAATTCATTCTCTCTCTGATTTCTTTATTTGTAATACCGTCATCCTCGATCCTGATGTCAAGCGGCTCTCTCATTCCCGTCTGGCCGAGAGGAAGCGGCATAAGAAATGTCATATAAGGATGGGGGTTGAATCCCTCGGTATACCAAAGAGGAATTTCGGCTCTTCTGACGGCTCTTGTGAAGCATCGGTTCATATCAAGATGGGAAGTGTAAATTGCGAGACCGGATTTCTTATACCACAGTCTTATTGATCTCATTGCACACACCTCCGTTAAGTCTGTTTGCTCCGCAGCCTGCGCATTTTTCACGGCAGCAGGCGGTGGTTACGCCCTCGTGAGCCTTTTTATTTTCATTTTCAAGGAATTTCTTCGTTACGCCGTAATCTATATGATCCCACGGAAGAATTTCATTGAATTCCCTGCGCCTTGCCGTGTAGAAGAACGGATCTATGCCGTTTTCCTCAAAGCTTTCCATCCATTTTTCTCTGTCAAGACATTCATCCCACGAATCAAAATGGCATCCCTTTCTCCATGCGGTTTCAATGACCGCTCCGAGTCTTCTGTCGCCCCTTGAAAAAACACCTTCAAGGAAGCTCGTCCAGGGCACATGGCGGGAAACATTGACCTTTCTTGTTTTGACGCAGGAAATGAGATAATTCTGCTTTTCAATAAGCACATCCGGCTTATCCTGCGGTTCCCACTGAAAAGGAGTAAACGGCTTCGGCACAAGCGAAGCAAGGCTGACCGAAACGCTCACGCTCTTTCCTTTCGGTCTGTTTTCATTATTATAATATTCATCAACAACAGCCTGCGCAAGATCTGCGATGCCTTTTATATCTTCTTCGGTTTCGGTGGGAAGACCTATCATAAAATAGAGCTTGACTGCGGTCCAGCCGCCCGAAAATGCCCGGCGGGCAGTTGAAAGCACATCTTCTTCGGTAATATTTTTATTGATAACATCACGCAGACGCTGCGTTCCCGCTTCGGGAGCAAAGGTCAGTCCGCTTCTGCGAACGGTATTGAGCTGCTCCATAAGCTCCTTCGGGAAATTATCAACACGAAGCGACGGAAGAGCGATGTTGATTTTATTTTCGTTTGCCCAGGGAAGCATATTTTTCAGCAGCGGCTCAAGTCCTTTATAATCGCTTGTGCTTAACGAGCAGAGAGATATTTCGTCATATCCGCTGCTGCCGCATATCTCACGGCACTGTTTTTCGACAACCTCCGGCGATTTTTCACGCAGAGGTCTGTTGAGGAATCCCGCCTGGCAGAAACGGCAGCCTCTGATGCATCCTCTGAAAATTTCAACAGTCGTTCTGTCGAAAACCGTTTCAAGAAACGGAACAACAAATTCAGAAGGCGCAAACATCTTATCAAGGTCCGCAACATTTCTCTTTTCGACCTTTTCGGGTGCACCGCAGGTTGCCGTTATTGATTTAACGGTATTATCTTCATTGTATTCCACTTCATAAAGGGACGGAACATATACGCCCTTGATTTTTGCGGCCGCTTCAAGAAATCCCCGCTTTGACGAGCCGTTTTTCTTGCATTCCTTAAGCAGGTCGATAAGCTCCATCGTAACCTCCTCGCCGTCGCCGGGAAGAGTTATATCAAAGAAATCCGCCATGGGCTCCGCATTGCAAACGCAGGTGCCGCCGGCAACAACAATGGGAGTTAATTCTTTTCTGTCCGCAGAACGCACGGGAAGGCCCGCAAGATCAAGCATATTGAGCACATTAGTGTAGCTCAATTCATATTGCATCGTAAAGCCGATAAGATCAAAATCCCTTATGGGATCGCCGCTTTCAAGCGCATAAAGCGGAATTGAGTTCTTTCTCATTATTTCTTCCATATCGATCCACGGCGCAAAAACTCTTTCGCACCACGCATCTTCTCTGGAATTGACAAGAGAATAAAGAATCTTCATTCCGAGATGGGACATTCCGATTTCGTATGTATCGGGAAAGCAGAAAGCATAGCGGATATCAACGGAATTCTTATCCTTGATAACGCTGTTAAGCTCACCGCCCGTATATCTGCCGGGCTTCTGAACGCTCAGCAGAAATTTTTCCGTTTCTTTTGGATACATAAGTATGCTCCTTAAATTCAGATATACATTAATATATCACATTCTTTCCGAAAAATCTATACTCTGATTCGTTTTTTCTCCGATATTCCCGCTCCCGTAAGATAAAGTGCGGAAGCAAGCAGAGAAAAATTTCCGGTTTTTGCCGCTGCCGGAATTCCCGAAAGCAGCAGCGGTATCGTGACGGCGATCGAAACGGCATTGCAGATTTTTTCCGCCATTTCGGTTTTCATCATTCTGCAAAGCGCGGAGAAAAGGATATTGCCTCCGTCGAGCGGCCTTATCGGAATAAGATTGAACAATCCCGTTATCAGACTTATCAGCGCCCATGTTTTCAGAGTTTCATTCATGGCGGAAATAAGAATCAGAAAAAGCGAAAGCACAAAATTTGCAAACGGTCCGGAGGCAAAAATGATTATTTCATTTATCCTGCCGTGGGAAGCTGTCGGCAGCCTTTCAAGTTTAATTCCGTAAAATGAGAAAACTATTCTTTCCGGCTTTTCGCCCATTGCCCACAGGCAGAGAATATGCCCTGCTTCATGAAAAACACAGCAGAAAAGCGCCAGCGCACATATTCCGCTTTCATCAATTATGAGCATCAGCGTGATTATCGCCGCAAAGGATATATTTATTCTGATGTCGGTATCGGCTAAATTAAGCTTCATATCCGTCCGGGAACAGAAGGAGAGCCGGGTCAACTCTTATACCGCCGATTCTGATTTCAAAATGCAGATGCGGTCCGGTTGACCATCCGGTTGAGCCGGAAAGACCGATAACCTCTCCCCTGCGGATAACCGCTCCTTCTTCGGCATATATTTCCGAAAGATGGCAATAGTAGGTTTCAAGTCCGTCGGAATGCTTTATCAGAACATATTTTCCCCAGTCATCCTCTTCGCCCGTTTCTTCAACCGTTCCGTAAAAAACCGTTCTGACCTGCGAGCCGTTCGGAGCAGCAAGGTCAATGCCGGTATGAAAACCGTATTTTCCCGAAACGGGATTAACTCTGTAACCGAACGGCGATGTTACCCTTTTTGAATCAACGGGCATACACGGCTCTGCATTAATTTTATAGGATGAGAAGGATGTTCCTTTTGCGGCTTCCTTTCCCTCAACATCTCTGCCTCCGGAATCTTCGCCCGTGAATGCCGCTGCGGCAACGGTTTCGCCGGTTTCATCATTAACCGCCGAATTCTCCGCAGCCGCTTCGTCAAACGGCTTTATAACATATTCCGCTCCGGTTTTTACTCTTTCAATGATTTCACCGATACTCATATTCTTTTCGGTTATTTTTGAAAAATCCGCTTTCATTCTGTCAAATGCGGCGGAATTCACCTTTGAAATCAGAAAAATTGCCGCAACGCCGATTGCACATATTGCAATCTGAATTTTAAGGATTTTTAAAAATGCCTCACTCTTTTCGGCCGATTTCTTTTTTCGCAGCGAGCGTATCGGGATATCTGCTCTCTCTTCTCTTTTTGCTCTGTATTCCCTCGGGGATTCAAATTCACCGTTCATAAAATATCTCCAATGTTTTTTTAGAATTATATTCGCTCAAAGCGCCCGATATAACCGTAACATACCGAAAAGGTCAATAATATAATGATAGAGAAAAAAATAACAGGAGGTAAGTCAATGGATAACAAAGATATTGAGAAGCTTATGGATAAATACAAAAAAGAAATGCTCGAATTCAGCAAAAAAAATTCATCGGCAGGTTATGCGTCAAATGATGCCGGACCCGACGAAAAGGAAGCCATGCTCGCAAATGCAATTCAGAGCGGCACATCCGTTCAGCGTGACCGCCGTGACCCGGTAACCCAAAAGGATGATTCTCCGCAGGAGAAAAAAAAGACGGTTGAAATTCCGAAAAGCGATTTTTCGGTTGCCGATTCCTATTCTCCCGACCTCATCTGCGGAACGGAAACGGATTCGGATGTGAGAAGAAATCTCATCAGAGAATGCGAAGCCATCTCGTCAAATCCGGATGCGACCGCCGAGCAAAAAACGAGATGCGCCGAAATAACGCAATTTCTTTCCGATCACAAGGAAAACGGTCTTCTCCGGGTTGAAGTTTTTGCTTCAGACAGAGTTTACGGAATCAGCAGCGCAAGAGTTCTGATTTTCCTTCCGCTTCCCGGCGGAAATATAACTCTTTTTGACGGACTCACAAACATAAACGGCGAAACGGCAAGCGTTCGTCTGCCCGCCCCGGCAAAGTCGCTTTCGCTCACTCCTTCGGATAATAAGACGCTTCCGTATTCGGTATATTCCGTTTATGTTGAGCGCACCGGTTTTGTTCCGGCGGCGTTCGGAAATGTACCCGTTTTTTCGGAAATCGAATCGGTTCAGCCCGTTCAGATGCTTTCGGAAGCATCCGAAGCTTCAGACCCGGCTCCCATTGTAACAGACGAAAGTCAATCCAATTATCTTTGAAAGGAGTGAAATTATGGCAACACCCGTTATACCGACTTATATAACAGTTCATCTCGGCAGCCCCTCATCATCGGCGGCAAATGTCAGAGTACCTTTTACCGATTACATCAAAAATGTTGCTTCAAGCGAAATTTATCCCACCTGGCCGACCAATGCACTCATCGCCAATATTTACTGCCATATTTCATTCGCACTCAACCGTGTATATTCGGAATATTACCGCAGCAGAGGTTATAATTTTGATATAACCAATTCGACTGCTTATGACCAGGCTTTTATAAACGGCAGAGATATTTTCACGAACATCAGCCAGATAGTTGACAGCATTTTCAACAACTATGTTGTCAAAGGCAGCCAGATCCAGCCGTATTTCACCGAATATTGCGACGGACGCACCGTCACCTGCGACGGTCTCTCGCAATGGGGCTCGGTTTCTCTTGCAAATCAGGGCAGAACTCCGACGCAGATCCTGCGTTATTATTACGGAAACGACATAAACATCGTTATGAATGCGCCGGTGAGAGATATTACCGAATCTTACCCCGGAGTGCTTTTGAGATTAGGCTCCGCCGGAGAAGATGTCAGAACAATTCAGAAAGAGCTGAACAGAATCAGAGCAAACTACCCTTCAATAACCAAAATCAGCGACACCAACGGAATATTCGATGCTGCAACGAGGTCCGCAGTCCGCCAGTTTCAGAGCATATTCAACCTTGATACCGACGGAATAGTCGGCAAAGCGACCTGGTATAAAATCAAGCAGATTTACAACGCCGTCAAGAAGGTTTCGGAGCTTTATTCGGAGGGCATAACCATAAGCGAAATCGAAAGAATTTACAGCACGGTATTGAGAAGAGGCAGCAGGGGCAATGAGGTCAAGGTAGTTCAGTATTATCTTGCATTCATCGGCTTTTTCAACAGCCGTCTTCCGCAGATCGACGTTGACGGAATATTCGGAGCAGACACGGAAAACGCAGTAAGAACATTTCAAAGGCAATACGGGCTGACGGTTGACGGAATAATCGGCAGGCAGACCTGGTATGCCATTCAGGATGTATATTACGGCATTCTGAATTCGCTGCCGGATGAATATTCATCCTATTCCTCGCTCCTTTATCCCGGATATGCTCTCACAACGGGCGCAAGCGGAAATGTTGTTGTTCAGCTTCAGACCTTCCTGCGTGTTATCGCCCAAAACAACAGAGCAGTTCCGCTCATCACCGTTGACGGCGTTTACGGCGAGCAGACAAAGAATGCGGTCATCGCCGTTCAGAAGCTGAAAGGGCTGACGCAGAACGGAGCGGTCGGTCCCCTTACATGGAACGCAATAGTTAATCTGTATAACGAATACCGCTGAAAAATCCGCAAATAATATCGAAAAAAGAGGCTGCCGTTTCAATGCGGCAGTCTCCGCTCGGAGGATATAATGGCGGATAATTTTACATCGGATTTCACAAAGAACATTGAGATGACAGACGACAGCCTGAGGCTGAACTGCAGCTATGATATTATCGGCAGAAATATCAGAGCCGCCGATAAAAAAATCAGAATATATTTCATCGACGGGCTCTGCAAGGACGATATGGCTGAAAAAATAACATCGTTTCTTATGAAGCTCACTCCGGACAAGCTTGCCGGAATAACAGATGCGAGAACTTTTGCGGACACCTTTATTCCGTACGCCGAAACAGATATAATTTCAGGCAGGAATCAGTTTATCGGCAGGGTGCTTTCGGGAAGCATCGGCATTATCATCGAAGGCTTTTCCGAAGCCTTTGCCGCCGACGCAAGAACTTACCCCGTGCGCTCGGTCAACGAGCCGGAAAATGACCGGGTCCTGCGAGGCGCTCATGACGGATTTATTGAATCGGTTTTATTCAACACTGCTCTTATCCGCCGCAGAATAAGGGATGTCAACCTGACAATGCAGGCTCACTCAATAGGAAAAAGATCGCAGACGGATGTTGTTGTGTGCTATATGAATAACAGAGTCAATCCCAAAATGCTCAACAAGCTCAACGAAAAGCTCAATTCCATTGACATTGATGCGCTCACGATGGGGCAGGAAAGCCTGCTTGAATGCCTTGTGCCGAAGCAGAGGCTGAATCCGTTTCCGAAGGTCAGATATACCGAAAGACCCGATGCCGCCGCCGCAAGCATTCTCGAGGGCAGCATTCTGATTCTGACAGATAACTCTCCCGCCGCAATGATAATTCCCTCCGGCATTTTTGATTTTCTTCAGGACACAAACGATTTTTATATGTCACCCGTTGTCGGCTCATATATGAGAATCATGAGAATGTTCATTTTTGCGCTTACTCTTCTTATGATCCCGATATGGTATCTTCTTATCCGCAATCCGGGATATATCCCGGAATGGCTTTCATTCATAAAAATCGAAGAGCCGAATTCCGTGCCTGTTTTTGCCCAGCTTCTGATAGTTGAGGTCGTTATTGACACGATGAAACTCGCCTCGATCAACACCCCCTCCGCCCTTACAAACTCCTTCGGCGTTATCGGAGCGCTCGTGCTTGGTGAATTTGCGGTTTCCGCCGGATGGTTTGTTGCCGAAATCGTGCTTTATATGGCATTCGTTGCAATGTCCAACTTCGCCCAGCCGAGTTTTGAGCTTGGCTATGCCTTCAAAATGCTGCGTGTTATGTTCATTGTGATGATATGGCTTTTCAATTTTTACGGCTTCATTGCCGGGATCGCAATCATCATCGCCATGCTTTCATCGGTCAAAACCGTTACCGGCCAATGTTATCTTTATCCGCTTATTCCGTTTAACGGAAAAGCTCTTTTAAGTCTTTTGCTCAGACTTCCGATAAACGACAAAAATTGCTGATTTTTTTCTCCTGATGTTAAATTTCTTTGTTTTTATTTATATAATATTGACTTTTCAGGTTTCCGTGATAAAATTATAATGGGTAAAGTTGGAGCGCCTTTTTAAATATATTGATTATGCAAGTCAGGTGCTCCAATCCTGCAAAATTAATAAAGTTGTTTTTCCGACTACTGAAAGGAGAATGGACTATGGAAAAATTAACTGCCAATAAAAGCGTTCTTTCATGGATCGAAGAGAAAATCGATCTTGTAAAGCCCGAAAAGGTTGTATGGATTGACGGTTCGGAGAAGCAGATCGAAGCTCTCCGTGCAGAAGCCTGTTCAACAGGAGAAATGATAAAGCTTAATCAAGAGCTTCTTCCCGATTGCTATCTCCACCGTACTGCCGTTAATGATGTTGCAAGAGTTGAAGCAAGAACTTTCATTTGCGCTCCCACAAAAGAAGAGGCAGGCCCCACCAACAACTGGATGGATCCTGCAGAAGCATATAAAATGCTCTATGATATTGCAAAGGACAGCTACAAGGGCAGAACAATGTATATCATCCCCTATTCAATGGGTCCCGTCGGCTCAAAGTTTTCAAAGATCGGCATTGAGCTGACCGATTCAATCTATGTTGTTCTCAATATGTGCATCATGACAAGAGTCGGCACAAAGGTTCTTGAAGCTCTCGGCGACAGCAACGACTGGGTCCGCGGACTTCACTGCAAATGCGAAATCAACGAAGAGAAGAGATACATATGCCAGTTCCCGCAGGATAACACGATCATCTCCGTTAACTCCGGTTACGGCGGAAACGTTCTCCTCGGCAAAAAGTGCTTTGCTCTCCGTATTGCTTCCTACCAGGGCAAAAACGAAGGCTGGCAGGCAGAGCACATGCTCATCCTCGGTCTTCAGAAGCCCAACGGCGAAATCAAATATATCTGCGCAGCTTTCCCCTCAGCCTGCGGCAAAACAAACCTTGCCATGCTTATTCCTCCCGAGGGATATTACAAGAAGGGCTACCGTGTATGGTGCGTAGGCGACGATATTTCGTGGATAAGAAAGGGCGAAGACGGCAGACTTTACGCCATCAATCCCGAAAACGGTTTCTTCGGCGTTGCTCCCGGCACAAACGAAAAATCCAATCCCAACGCTCTTGCTTCGACAAAGAAGGGCACGATCTTCACAAACGTTGCCCTTAACCTTGATAACAACACCGTTTGGTGGGAAGGTCTTGATAAGAATCCTCCCGAAAACGCTATTGAGTGGAAGGGCTCGGCATGGAACGGCAAAACAAGCGAAGAAAAAGGCGCTCATCCCAACAGCCGTTTCACAGCTCCCGCCGTTAACTGCCCCTGCATCAGCTCCGAATTTGAGAATCCGCAGGGTGTTCCCATTTCGGCATTTGTATTCGGCGGCAGAAGAGCAAAGCTCGCTCCTCTCGTTTATCAGTCAAGAAACTGGAATCACGGCGTATTCGTAGGCTCAATAATGGCTTCGGAAACAACTGCCGCAGCAGCAGGCGCAGTCGGCGTTGTAAGACGTGACCCGATGGCAATGCTTCCTTTCTGCGGTTACAATATGGCTGATTACTGGCAGCATTGGATCGACATCGGCGCAGGCCTCGATCCCGAAAAGGCTCCCAAGATCTTCAATGTAAACTGGTTCCGCAAGGATGACGAAGGCAACTTTATGTGGCCCGGCTTCGGCGACAACCTCAGAGTTCTTGACTGGATCATTGACCGCTGCGAAGGCAAGGTCGATGCCGTTGAAACTCCCATCGGTTTCGTTCCCAGATCAGAAGACATTAATCTTGAAGGTCTTGAAGGCGAAGTCAGCAAAGCACAGCTTGAAGAAATTCTTTCGGTTGATAAAGACCTCTGGAAAGCAGAGGTTGAAGGCATCGGCGAATTCTATGCAAAGTTTGACAGACTTCCCGCAACTCTCAAGGCTGAATATGAAACTCTCAAGAAGAACATTGAGGGCTGATAATTAAAGCATCGCACGGGCAGAAGTTAATTTCTTCTGCCCGTGATTTTTTATTGATTTCGCAAATCGAATATGCGATAATATATTTATAATTTTTACAAAGGCGGCATTGAAATGAAAATAAACGGCAAAAGTGTTGTAACGGGTCAGATAAAAAACTTCTTCTCATATTACGGATGGCCGACGGTCTGCGCCGACGAAAACGATGTTCTCTATGCGGTCTGCTCGGGTCACAGAATGGGTCATGTGTGCCCGTTCGGAAAAACTCTTATGTATAAGAGCCGGAACGCAGGCAAAACATGGTCTGCGCCGACAATAATCGAAGATTCCTATCTTGATGACCGTGATGCCGGAATTCTCTATCTCGGAAACGGCAGAATGCTCGCAACGAATTTCGTTCATCCGTTTGAGGTCTATAAAAAGAACTACAAAAGCTGGATCGTTGAATCCTCCGGCAAATTCGGATATGAAATGCTTGAAATGTGGTCATCGCTTAAAGAAAGCGACCGTCAGGGCGGTTCATTCTATATGATTTCGGAAGATTTCGGCGAAACCTGGAGCGAAAGAAAACGGATTCCGGTAAGCTGCCCTCACGGACCAATAAAGCTTTCAGACGGAGATATTCTTTATATAGGCAAGGAAATGTATTCGGGCGGAGAGGAAGAGCCGGACACGATAAACGCCTATATTTCAAAGCCGGAAAACATCAAATTTGTTAAGACCGGAAGTTGTCCGAAGCCGGACGGCTATGAATGGGAAAAATTCCACGAACCTCATTGTGTCCAGCTTGAAAGCGAAAGAATTTTAGCCGTTTACCGCTCGCACATTGATGATGACGGCGATTATTTCACAATGTATAAAACATATTCGGATGACAAGGGCAAAACCTGGTCGAAGCCCGAAGCAACGGGAATCTGCGGCTCGCCTCCCCATCTGCTGAAGCTCAAAGACGGAAGAATCATCCTTTCTTATGCCAGAAGAGCGAAGCCATACGGAATTTATGCAAGAATAATCGAAAAAGACGGCTCATTCGGAGAAGATGAGCTTCTGATCGACAAAGCCGATGATTCCGATATAGGCTATCCCGCAAGCGCAGAGCTGAAAAACGGAGAAATAGTAACGGTTTTCTATAAAAGAGAAATCAGCGAAAGATACACTTCAATCGTATCCGTCAACTGGAGCTTGTAAGCCAAAACCACCTGTTTGGGAAGAAAATTCCCTTTCAGGTGGTTTTATCATATTCATTAATCGCATTGAATCAGAGGCTTATCAGAATTTCAGTTTATCAAGCTCCGCTTCAACAGCTGCCATTTTTTTGACCTTCGGCTCGGAGATATATTTTCCTCTGAAAACAACTGCCGAAATATTTCTCAATGCCTCAAGGTCGTCAAGAGGATTCTTTTCGGTTATAACGAAATCTGCGCTCTTGCCCTTTTCGATTGAGCCCGTTTCCTTATCGATACCGACTATCTGCGCATTTTTAAGAGTTGCCGTGTGAAGCGCAAATGCGGTTGAAACTCCGCAAAGTTTATGGAAATAATAAACTTCTCTCCACATATTATAATGCGTGATATAAGGACAGCCCGTGTCCGTTCCGAGACCTACGGGAATTCCGTTGGCAAGGCAGGCCTTGGCGCATTCGATTATGCCCTTGAAAACTACATCACCGTTGAATTTCTCCATTTCCGTGATATGGCTCACCTCTCTGTCAAACAGAGCATACGGCATCGCAGGCGAAAGCGTTGCAATATGACTTGCACCCTTTTCCTTGAAAAGCCTGATAATATCTTCGTCGGGCATTGCTCCGTGCTCGATTGTGTCAACTCCGTTTTCAAGAGCAACCCGAACACCCTCGGGGCTTTCAACATGAGAAGCGACCATGAGGCCGAGACTGTGAGCCTTGTCGCAGGCGGCTTTTACATATTCGGGAGGCATTTTGAGAACTCCGGGCTCGCCCATTTCGGTTGCATCAAGCACGCCGCCCGTTATCATCAGCTTGATGAGGTCGGGCTTGCTCTCTGCAATTTTTTCAACATATTCAGCCGCTTCCTCTGCGCTTGTTGCCTCATAAGCGAGAGAGCCTGCCATGTGGCCTCCGGGAACCGAAACAGCCATATCAGCCGCAAGAATTCTCGGTCCGACTGTTTTGCCCGAATTCACGTCATCACGGATCCTGCTGTCAATATTCAGGATTCCGCCAACCGTTCTGACGGTTGTAACGCCGCTCATAAGCTGTGTTTTAACACTTCCTGCGCAAAGAAGATACGCAATTTTTCTTGTGAAAGCATTGCTTGTTACCAGTTTCACAAGCTTTCTTGTGTCAGACTGCTTGTTTGAAGGCTTGCCGCCCGCAGGCAGATGAATATGAAGATTGATAAGACCCGGCATAATGTATTTTCCGCCGAGATCGATTTTTTCGCATCCGCTTATATCCGCATCTTCGGGAAGAACATAGGCAATTCTTCCGTTTTCGGTTATGATTATGCCCTTAACGGGTGTCATATTCTCAGTTCCGTCAAGAATAAAACCGTTTATATACGCCTTTTTCACACTATCACTCCACAATTATGATTTCCCTGCCGAGAGCAGGAATGATTTTTTCAATAACATCTTCCGTTCTTATTTTCAGAGTTGCCGTGTTGTCACAAGGATGGCAGCATATAAACTCTTCCCGGAAAACATCTCTGTCTGCGGCGAGAAAAACTTTTTTATCTTTATCAAACATAAGGCTCATAATGCTCAGCGAGCCGGGCTTCGTATTCAGCAGCGTTTCCATCATTTCGCCGTCTGCAAACGAAAGCCTTGATGAGCCGAGCTTCTTTGAAACCTCTTTCGTAACAAATCGCTTTCTTCCGTCTGTCATCAGAAGGAAAACCTTATCTCCGGAGGTCGTTCTCAAAAGCAGATTCTTGCAGATTTTTCCGCTTATTATTTTTTCGATTTCTTCACATTGCTCAATTGATGCGGCGGCTTCGTGCCTGAAAATTTCATATTCAACTCCGATTGAATCGAGAAATGCAATTGATTTTTCTATATTATCCATATCACATATTGAACGCCGTCGAATAGCCGAGCGCATTTATTTCGGTTTTTTTCCAGGGACCGCTGCTGCAATCCTCATGGGTAAGAATGTGGTCTTTATATGTATGAATGCTGAGATATTCACTTTTGTCCAAACCGAGCACCCAGCTTTCGGCGTTTCCGGCATTGATGTCTTTCGGTTTCGGATAGATGCCGATTTCGTCGGAATAGTCACCCGCATTCAGTTCCGAGCAGGCAAACGATGAAACGATATTATTCTCATCAAATATAACATAGGCTCTGACCTTGTTGGTCTGGATAAGATAAACTCCGTCTTCCGTTTCTGTGAATTCAAGAAATTCCTCCGTTGTTTCCGTTCCTTCGGTTTCAACGGTATACGAATAGAAAAGCGAATCATTCGATTTATCATATTCGGCGGTGCATTTTTTGGTCAACTCTTCGGAAACGAACGAGAGCGAATATTTCTCGCCTTTATTTTTATAAAGAATATCCATTCCTTCGCTTTCGGTGCTGAAAACGCTTTTGGCGCTGCTTTCATCAAGGGATCCGTCAAATCTTGAGGTCAGGTAAAAATGATTGAATTCAAACGGTTCAAAAGAGGTAAGGATATATCTTTCATTTTTGAAATAATCTGTTTCATCCTGCTTTTTGATAACCTCGTTATTCTGCGTTTCGAGAATCTGAACTATTGCGCAAACGGGAGCCGCAACGGAATTGAATCTTTCCGAGCAGCCGAGAAATGTTTTTTCGTTATTCACAATGCAGAGCATATCCGCAGAGGTTTTTATCATATCGTTCGGATTTTCGCCGCATGAACAGAGCGAAAGCAGAAGAATCAGCGCTGCAACGGCAGCGGAAATAAATTTTTTCATAACTCACATCCGAAAAACAAGGCAGCATTCATAAACGAATACTGCCCTTAAATTTATTATGATCTGTTGTCCAGGAGCTTTGCGAGCTCTTCCATAAAGGTGTTGATGTCCTTGAACTGTCTGTAAACAGATGCGAAGCGGACATAGGCAACCTCATCAAGCTCCTTGAGCCTGTCCATAGCCATTTCGCCAATGCGAACGGAGGTTACTTCACGGTCAAGAGAATTCTGAAGAGCATTTTCAATTGAATCAACAGCTCTTTCAAGAGCATCAAGAGAAACAGGGCGTTTTTCGCACGCACGAAGCATTCCGTTGAAAAGCTTGTTGCGGTCAAAGACCTCTCTTGAGCGATCCTTTTTGACTACGATAACGGGAACACTTTCGATGATCTCATAGGTTGTGAATCTTTTTGCGCAGCCCATACATTCTCTGCGGCGGCGGATACGCTCGCCCTCATCGGTAGGTCTTGAATCTATAACTTTGCTTTCTTCAAATCCGCAAAAAGGACATTTCATCGTTCTGCACTCCTTATTATATTATGATAATAGTATACCATATATTGCGAAGTTTTCAAGATAATTTTGAAAATATTGTTGTAAAAGGCAATATTTTTGCATTGAAATGTCACCGCTGCGCATATTATAATTCTTAATAAAGGGGATGACAGAATGAAAAACACATTTCGCTCTCTCGGCAGGATATCAAAAAGGATCATCATTTCGGGATGGTCCGCCTCAATCATTCTTCTGATTTCGTCTGCCGTTATCTTTTTCGGAGCGGGAAAAATATTTGATTATTATCCGTCAATGACTCTATGCAGCTCTCTTCTTGCCGCTTCGAGACCCGTTTTTGTTATTTCGAGCGCCGCATCGCTCGGAACAGAATATTTTAAAAAGCAGAAAGACAAAGAATAACTACATAAAAAATTGCGCCGCCGGATTTTTCGGCGGTTTTTTTACTTGATTTTTACATTCAAAGTGATATACTTAAAGTGAAATATATCGGGTATTCCCCGAATGGAGGTTGTTTTATGAAATCATTCAAAAAATATCTTGCCGAATTTATCGGCACATTCGTGCTGGTTGTTTTTGCCTGCGGTACCGCTGCGGTAGTCGGCTGCGCAACTGACGTTGCAAATTCAGCTTATCTGCTTACGGCTCTTGCATTCGGCCTTGTTATCGTTGCAATGGCTTATTCGATCGGCAACGTTTCGGGCTGCCACATCAACCCCGCAGTTTCGATTGCAATGCTCATCAGCAAAAAGATGACGGTTGTTGATTTTATCGGCTATGTTGTTGCCCAGTTTGCAGGCGCAACGGCAGGCGCAGGCGTTCTTCGTGCCATCCTCGGAGCAGAAAGCTCACTCGGCGCAAACGGCATTTATCACGGAACACAGACCGGCGTTTCATTCATCGTTGAAGTTATTCTCACATTCGTTTTCGTTCTTGCAATTCTCGGCGTAACTTCAAAGAAAGAATTCAGCAACGTTGCAGGCCTTGTTATCGGCTTCACTCTTACCCTCGTTCACATTTTCGGCATTCATTTCACCGGCACATCGGTCAACCCTGCAAGAAGCTTCGGCCCCGCAATCCTTTCGGGCAACACCGCAGGTCTCTGGGTATTCATTCTCGCTCCCCTCGTCGGCGGCGCACTTGCAGCTCTCTGCTACAAGTTCCTTGCTCCCGAAGAAAAATAAATCCGGTTCCGATATCGTTTCCGCTCGCTGCGGTATGAAACAAAGATACCCGCTGAAAACTTTTCAGCGGGTTATTTTTTACCCAAAAGCCGGGATTGATCGGTTTTTCCGGATTTTACGGTTTCAGACAAATTATTTATTTCTGATACACACGAATATAATCAACGGAAAATGTTTTCGGATATATGCCGTTATCCCTGCCTCCGTCCCAGTCGCAATCCGTGTAAACGCCGAGATACATACACATTTCATAATCGGGTGAATTATCGGTTTTGGCTATCAGTCTGCCGTCAACATAAAATTTCAGGCTTTGCGGAGTCCAATCCAATGCATAGATATGATAGTTATTAACAAAATCGCCGTTGAGCCTGATATCCTTGCCGAATTCGGAAAGCTTTTTATCATTCCACGGGTGAACTCTCGGAGAAAAAGTGTTTGGCGTACTTAACCAGTTTTCAATAATATCAATTTCGCCCGTATGAACGGAATCAGATTCATCGGTATCGTCCTGTATTCCCGTCAGCCACCAAGCCACATGACCGCCGCCGCCGCAATCCGGCAGCTTTGCACGCATTTCAAAATAGCCGTATTTGCAGGAAAACCCGTCAAATGATTCAACCTCTCTCATTTGTCTTCCGCCGGGATGCAGACCGTTTTTTTCATACGTCTGTATTGAGCTGACTTTCATTGATGTATAGCAGGCATAATCCGACGAGTTTTCATCAATAATCAGATTCAGACAACCGTTGCTGATTTCATAATTCGCTTTGCACCCCTCGGCAAAATCCGATGCATGGGGCAGATACTCGCCGAGCCATTTTGAGGAGTCAAGCTTATGCGAATTGAATTCATCTTCAAAAATCAATGTATAACCGTTTTTCTCCGGCGGAGTTGACGGAACATCAATATGGCATCCGAAAACAGCCATCAGCGCAGAATATAAAGCTGCAACGAAGGTGATAAATCTTGTAAACATTCTTTCACCTCATATAACAATTCTGATTTGCCGATATACCGGCATATTGAATCTTACCGGGCAAGACGGGAACTATCCGCCCGCCGTCTTCCGTACGGAGCTTTTTTATTCTTTCTTTTCGTATTTATCGTTTTTGATAACTTCTCTTGCAATATAAATGGGCCTGCCTTTTGTCTGAACATAGGTGCGTGCGATATATTCGCCGATAATGCCGATGCACATAAGCTGAATGCCGCCGAGAAGAAGAATAAGCACAACTATCGTTGCGTAACCTTTAACATCAATTCCGCAGAAAAGCTTCTGGATAACAACTATCAGAAGATAGATAACGGAAAGCACGGAGGTTGCAAGACCCGTGTAGGTTGCGATTTTGAGCGGAGCGGTGGTAAAAGAGAAAATGCCTTCAAGTGCATATCTGAAGAGCTTTAAGAATGACCATTTTGATTCGCCGGTCGCTCTTTCTTCGGCAACATATGGAATAAATTTCGTGTTGAAGCCGACCCAGGAGAACAGTCCCTTTGAAAAGCGGAAATATTCATCCATCTGAAGAATCGCTTCAACCATCGGTCTGCGGAAAGTTCTGAAATCGCTTGCGCCCTTTACGAATTCCGTATCCGAAAATTTATTGATCAGCTTGTAGAAAATATCCTTGCAGAAAATAACCGCTTCGTTTTCGCTTCTCTCTGCCTGATATGCCGCAACGCAGTCAAATTCGGGCTGAATATCAAGAATCCTGACCATATCAAAAGCAATTGACGGCTTCTGCTGAAGGTCGGCATCAATAATGGTAACATATTCTCCCTCGGATTCTTTTAATCCGGCATACATTGCAGCTTCTTTGCCGAAATTTCTTGAGAAATTGATTATCTTAACCGGAACATCTCCGTCGCAAAGCGCTTTAAGAGCCTTAAAAGTTCCGTCTGTGCTTCCGTCGTTCACGAAAACAAGCTCATAATCATAATCTGCTTTTTCAAAATCCTTTTTGACTGCTTCATAAAAAAGAGGAACGTTCTTCTCTTCGTTATAGCAGGGAACAACAAATGAAAGCTTCAAATTCTTTTCTTCCTTCTGTCAGATTTTTGCGGCTTTTCTGATTTCTTCCGCTCTGTCCGTCTTTTCCCAGGGAAGGTCAATATCAGTTCTGCCGATATGGCCGAGAGCGGCAACCTGTCTGTAAATCGGTCTTCTCAAGCCAAGAGCGGAGATAATACCCGCCGGGCTTAAATCAAAGAGTTCCTTAACGATTCCGGCAATTTCCGTGTCGGCAATCTTTCCGGTGCCGAAGGTATCAACAAAAACCGAAACAGGCTGCTCAACGCCGATTGCGTAGGCAAGCTGAACCTCGCACTTTGATGCGGCGCCCGACGCAACTATATTCTTTGCAACATATCTTGCAACATACGCTGCCGAGCGGTCAACCTTTGTGGGATCCTTGCCGCTGAATGCTCCGCCGCCGTGGCGGGCATATCCGCCGTATGTATCAACGATTATCTTTCTGCCGGTGAGTCCGCTGTCGCCGTTCGGGCCGCCGATAACGAATCTGCCGGTAGGATTGATATGATAAACCGTTTTTTCATCGAGCATATCGGCGGGAAGAGTTGTTTTGATAACCTTTTCGATAATATCCGCTCTGATCTGCTCAAGGGCGATTTCGGGAGCGTGCTGCGACGAAATAACAACCGTGTCAATTCTGACGGGCTTGTTGTTTTCATCATATTCGATTGTAACCTGGCTCTTTCCGTCCGGGCGGAGATAGCCGAGAGTTCCGTTTCTGCGCACCTCGGTGAGCTTTGCGCAGAGCTTGTGGGCAAGTGAAATCGGAAGAGGCATAAGCTCCGGAGTTTCATCGCAGGCAAAGCCGAACATCATGCCCTGGTCGCCTGCTCCGAGCTTGTCAACGCCCATTGCAATGTCGCCTGACTGACGGTCAATGGCTGTCATAACCGAGCAGGTGTTGCCGTCAAAGCCCTTTTCGGAGCTGTCATAGCCTATATCGCATATAACCTTTCTTGCAATTGCCGGAATATCAACATTTGCTTTTGTTGTGATTTCACCCATAATAAGAACCATACCGGTTGTTGCGCAGCATTCGCAGGCAACACGGCTCATGGGATCCTGCTCAAGAAGAGCATCAAGAACCGCATCTGAAATCTGATCGCAGATTTTGTCGGGATGTCCGCAGGTTACGGATTCGGATGTGAAGAAATAGTGTGCCATTTTTAAAACCTCGTAAAATGTTATTATCAATGATTTTGTCCATGTGAGTTAAAAAACCCGCCGAAGGCTATTCGGCGGGCGAAAACACCTTATCTTTCGGCAAAATGCCGCAGGAATTAGCACCTTGTTTAACACAGGTTGCCGGGCTTCAAAGGGCCTGTCCCTCAGCCTCTCTCAATAAGGACATATTCTATTGACACTTTATTATATAACCATAATATGCGTTTTGTCAACAATTTTCTGCAGCATTGAATAAAAATTCTCCGTCGGCAAAGCTGCACACATAGCTTTCTCCCGCCCGGATCCTGCCTTCAAGCATCTGCTCCGAAAGCTTATCCTCTATCCTCTGCTGAATTGCTCTGCGGAGCGGTCTTGCGCCGTAAACCGGGTCAAATCCGGCTTTTCCGACAGCTTCAACCGCTTCCCTGCTGAATTCAAGATTTATATCAAGCTCTTTGACTCTCTTTGAAAGACCGAGAAGCATTCTGCCCGCAATTTCGTCAATATTTTCTTTGGTAAGCTGATGAAAAACGATTATATCGTCAACTCTGTTCAGAAATTCGGGCCGGAACATATTTTTAAGCTCGCTCATAACGGCATCCTTGATTCTTCTCTCGTCCATTGTTTCTCCCGATGACGGAGCGAAGCCGAGAGTTCCGCCGCCCGTCTGCGCAATCTGTTTTGCGCCGACATTTGAGGTCATAATTATGATACAGTTTTTGAAATCGACTCTTCTGCCCTGAGAATCGGTCAGTATGCCGTCTTCGAGAATCTGAAGAAGCATATTGAAAACATCGGGATGCGCCTTTTCTATTTCATCAAAAAGCAAAACCGAATAAGGTCTTCTGCGCACCTTTTCGGTGAGCTGGCCGCCCTCATCATAGCCGACATAGCCGGGAGGCGAGCCGACAAGCCTTGAAACCGTATGCTTTTCCATATATTCGGACATATCAAGGCGGATCATTGCATTTTCATCGCCGAACATTGTTGCCGCAAGGGTCTTGCAAAGCTCGGTTTTGCCGACACCCGTGGGGCCGAGGAATATAAACGAACCGGTAGGCCTTTTCGGATCTTTCAGACCCGCTCTGCCCCGCCTTATCGCTTTTGCAACAGCGCTGACCGCTTCATCCTGGCCGACTATTCTTGCGTGAAGCTCTTCTTCCATGTGAAGCAAACGCTGACTTTCCTCCTGCGTTATCTGAACAACGGGGATTCCCGTCCATTGCGAAACGATCTGTGCGATTTCCTGCTCGGTCACTTCTCCCGTTATGCGGCTGTTTTTATCTTTCCAGATCCTGCGCTGCTCTTCAAGCTGTGAAGCGAGCTTATTCTTTTCATCTCTGATTTCGGCAGCGCGCTCAAACTCCTGCGAATTGACTGCGCTTGCCATTTCTTCGCCAATGCTCTTTATTCTGTCTTCAAGCTCTTTAAGCTCGGGAGGAGTTGTGAATGAACGCAGCCTGACCTTTGAGGCAGCTTCGTCAACAAGATCGATCGCCTTGTCGGGAAGGTATCTGTCGCCGATATATCTTGACGAAAGCTTGACCGCCGCAAAGATGGCGTTATCCGTTATTCTGACCTTATGATGAGCCTCGTATTTATCACGAAGCCCCTTAAGGATTTCAACGGCTTCGTCTTCAGTCGGCTCGCCGACGGTTACCGGCTGAAATCTTCTTTCAAGAGCCGAATCCTTTTCGATATGCTTTCTGTATTCTTCAAGAGTTGTTGCGCCGATGACCTGAAGCTCTCCCCTTGCAAGAGAAGGCTTGAGGATGTTTGCGGCATCAACTGCACCCTCTGCCGAGCCTGCGCCGATAAGGGTATGCACCTCATCAATAAAAAGAATCACATCGCCGGATTTCTGGACTTCATCAATGGCATTGCGGATTCTTTCTTCAAAATCGCCTCTGTATTTTGTTCCGGCAACCATTCCGGTCAGGTCAAGAGCAATGATTCTTTTATTGCGAAGAAGCTCCGGCACTTCGCCTGTTGCGATTTTCAGCGCAAGTCCCTCTGCAATTGCGGTTTTGCCGACTCCCGGCTCACCGATAAGGCAGGGGTTGTTTTTCGTTCTCCTGCTTAAAATCTGAATAACTCTGTCTATCTCGTTCTGCCTGCCGATAACCGGATCTATTCTGCCTTGATTTGCAAGGGCGGTAAGATCTCTGCCATATTGAGAAAGCACGGGAGTGTCGCTTTTCTGCTTATTCTGATTCTGCTTTTTGCCGTTCTGAACGGGATTGCTTCCGATGGCATTATTCAGATCGTTGAGAAGTTCCTGCGGCTGAACGCCGAGCTGGGTGAGAATCTCCGAAGCGGCGGAATTTCCTTCACGGATAAGACCCATCAGAATATGCTCCGTGCCGATATATGAATGGCCCATTCCTCTGCCCTGAAGAATCGCCGTGTCAATAATATTTTTGGCTCTCGGAGTAAAATCATTCGGGGTCAGAACAGTCGGTGAGCCGATTCCGACGCTGCTTTTTATTACCGATTCAACCTCATCAAATGTTACATTTCTCGCAGAAAGAGCAGTATATGCCATTCCTCCGCTTTCGGAAAGAAGGCCGAGCAGAATATGCTCGCTTCCGACATAGGCATGGCCGAGATTTTCGGCAGCGCCGATAGCTCCGTTGAGAGCTTCATTAGCCTTCTGCGTAAAGCCCGTGAATCTGTACATTCAAGTCACCTCTTAATTGATGGCTTCTCTGACCGCTTTTGCTCTCGCCGCATCTCTTGCGGCAGGTCCGCTGACCGTTTCATCCGCCGCACTTATTGTTGCGGGCTGCATACTTACGATAAGCTCATTTATCTTTTCAAGCTCTATATCAATAAGTCCTCTTGCAGCGCCGAGACGGACAACGGAAATAAGTTCCATAAATTCATCGGTTGAGAGAAGTCTTGCATTTTTCAGAACGCCGAGCGCACGGAAGATTTTGTCTTCCTCTGCGGGGTTCTTGATGATTTCAGCCGCTGCCGCTCTTTCCTGGGCAACGAGCTGCAAAACTATTGATTTAAGATTTGCAATTGCGGTTTCTTCGGTTATTCCGAGAGTTACCTGATTGCTTATCTGATAAATATCGCCGTTTGCTCTTGAGCCTTCGCCGTAAGCTCCTCTGATGGTCAGGCCGAGCTTTGAAACGGTATTGGCAAGCCTTGAAATCTGGCCGCATCTTGTCAGAGCCGGCAGATGAAGCATAACCGAAGCTCTCATCGCCGTGCCGAGATTTGTCGGGCATTGCGTGAGATAGCCGATTCTGTCATCAAAGGCATAATCAAGCCTGCCGTCAAGCATCGAATCAAGCTTATCCGCTGTGTCATACGCTTCTTCAAGAGCAAGACCCGCTTTCATAACCTGAAGTCTGATGTGGTCCTCCTCACAGAGCATAATGCTGACACTTTCATCCTCCGAAAGAATAAGCGCAGAGCCATCTTTCTTTGAAGCAAATTCGGGGCTTATAAGATGCCTTTCGGCAAGTGAAACCGCCTGGATCCTTGAAAGATTCTTCATTTCGATATAGCTGAAATCTTTGCTGTCATTTTCAAAAACGGCGGATTTGACAAGCTCGTTTACTTTTGTTCTACCCTCTGCATCAAGTCTGCACGGGAACGGAAACTCATTGAGATTTCTTGCAAGGCGGATTCTTGTTGAAAGAACGATATCGCCCTGGTCGCCTTTTTCAATATACCATTTGCTCATTTGTTTTCCCCTCCCTTGAGTGCTTTGATTTCGTCCCTGATTTTTGCCGCTTCTTCGAATTCCTGCTTTGCAACGCATTCGTTCATCTGCTTCTGAAGTTTTTCGATTTTTTCTTCCGTTGTTTCAACTTTGACCTTTTCGGGCACGGCGGCGCTGGTTTTGCCGTTATGCTTTATTTTGCCGTGAATTCTCTGAATCGAGGGAAGAAGTCTGTCATAGAACGTTCTGTAACAATCTGCGCAGCCGACTTTGCCCTCTCTTGCAATATCTTCAAAAGATGCGCCGCATTTTTCACATCTTTTAACAGGATTTCCCTGGCCGAGCGACGGCATCATATCGCCGAGGAAGCCTCCGAAAAACTGTGAAAGTCCGAGACCGAAATCCGAAAAAACATCGTCATAACCGAGATGCGATGCGCATTCGGAGCAGAGATGGCTCTCTGCCATATCTCCGTTGATAATCTGTTTGATATGAGTTGTTGCCTCATTTTTTCCGCAATTCTGACATAACATAATCATTCATCCTTTCTGTCATTTATTCCGATTGTGAATCTTTTATTCTGTTCCATTCAAGAAGCATCTGTTTGAATATCGAAGCTCTCACCGCATCTCTTATCTGCGGCGGAAGAATTCTCAACGAATTTTCATTGACCGCCGAAAGCATAAGCCTTGCGCTGTCTGCCGTGATAACCGAATTATCAAGCAAATTAAGTATATGCGCACGGGCGGTTGAATAGTCTACCGAATCGCCGATATGATTGACCGTGTGCATGATCACCGACGGTCTGTCAAGCTTAAGGCGTGTTATCTTTATATATCCGCCGCCGCCCCGTCTGCTTTCAACAATATATCCCTGCTCCGGAGTAAATCTTGAAGAAATAACATAATTTATCTGGCTCGGAACGCACCCTAGAGTCTGCGCCAGTTCATTTCTCTGAATTTCGGTTGTGCCGTCCTCCGAAAGCATCTCCATAAGCATTCTTGCTATCTGATTGCTTAAGCTCATCTGCTCATCTCTTTCACTTTGACTTTGACTTTCTTTGACCTTTGCCCGTATTATAGGACGAAATCTCAAAAAGGTCAAAGGTCAGAAAAGGTCAAATTTGATTATTACTATGTTGTTTTCTGCGATTATCTCTGAATATCTTCTATTTTCTTCGATTTTCTTGATTTTTTGAATTCTGCATAATTTTTGACTTTCAAAGCGATTATTGACCTTTGATCCGAAAAATATACAAAAAAGCGGTGAGAAATCTCACCGCTTAATCTGCTGAATCAATTACTTTTTCCGCAAGTTCTTTAAGTTGGTCAAGCGTTTCAAGGCTGCCGATGGATTGGCGCATTGCCGCTGCGCCTCTCATTCCTTTTATATACCAGCCGGCGTGCTTTCTTGCCTCTCTCATTCCGATGAATTCGCCCTTATATTCACACATACGGGTGATATGGCGGATCATTATCTGCATTTTCTCTTCAATTGCCGGCTCCGGGATTATTTCGCCGCCGCAGAGAGCGGAGTTGATCATTGCGAATTTCCACGGTGCGCCGAGCGCTCCCCTGCCCATCATCAGAAAATCACAGCCGGTTTTTTCAAGCATTCTTTCTGCTGAATCAACATCCGTCACATCGCCGTTGCCGATAACCGGTATTTTTACGGCTTCTTTGACTTGCCTTATGATGTCACGGTTAACGGGAGGCGCATACATCTGCCTTCTCGTTCTGCCGTGAACAGTTATTGCCGAAGCACCTGCATTTTCAAGCTTCAGAGCCATTTCAACGGCGTTGATGCTGTCTTCATCCCAGCCGGAGCGAATTTTGCAGGTTATGGGCAGAGAAACAGCATTGACACATTTTTCGGTTATTCTTGCCGCAAGGTCTGGATCTTTCATCAGCGCACTTCCGCCGCCGTTGCCTGCAACCTTCGGCGCAGGGCAACCCATATTTATATCAATAACTGCGCATCCCGTCTGCTCCGCCATTTTTGCCGCTTCCGCCATTGTTTCCGGTTCGCAGCCGAAAATCTGAACCGCCGCAGGCCTTTCGGTTTCGCCCAAAAGCATCAGCTTATCCGATTTTCTGTCACCCATAATCAATCCTTTTGAACTGACCATTTCTGTAACAACATACGAAGCACCGTATTCTATGCAGATTTCACGGAATGCTCTGTCCGTTACTCCTGCCATCGGGGCAAGCGCACAGCATCCTTTAAGCTCGGTATTTCCTATCTTCATCGGTCTACTCCTGAATATGATGATATGATTTTACCATTTATGATTAGGTAATTCAATATTTTTTAAAAATAATGGTGAAATCTTCAAAATATATGCTATAATAATATTTAACGATATTATTTGAGGTGATTCAGCGGTGAAGCTTCTTGCACTCGACGGCAACAGCATACTGAACAGAGCGTTTTACGGAATAAAACTGCTCACCACCAAAGACGGTTCAAAATTCACCAACGGCATTCAGGGCTTTCTGAATATTCTGCTCCGGCTCAAGGAAGAGGTTTCGCCGGATGCCGTTGCCATAGCCTTTGATGTTAAGGCACCCACATTCCGCCACGAAATGTATTCGGGTTATAAATCAAACAGAAAGGGTATGCCTCCCGAACTCGCTTCGCAGATGCAGCCCCTGAAGGATATTCTTTCCGCTCTCGGATATAAGCTCATTGAAGCTCCCGGATGGGAAGCGGATGACATTCTCGGCACTCTTGCCGCCGCCTGCGGAAAAGACGATTTCTGCTATATCGCAACGGGCGACAGAGATTCGCTCCAGCTCGTTCGTGAAAATGTCAATGTTCTGCTCGCATCAACCAAAATGGGCAGACCGCAGACCGAACGATACACAATCGAAAAAGTCAAAGAAAATTATCTCGTTGATTCCCCGGAGCTTCTCATAGATGTTAAAGCTCTTCAGGGCGACACTTCGGACTGCATCCCCGGAGTTGCCGGAATAGGCCCGAAAACTGCGCAGGATTTAGTCAGCCGTTACGGCACGATTGATGAAATATACGCCAAAATTGACGAGCTCGATATCAAGCAGGGCGTTCACGATAAGCTTGTAAATGATAAAGAAAACGCATATTTAAGCCGCACTCTCGGCATGATAAGAACCGATGCTCCGATTGATCCGGTTTATTCCGGTTATGTTCCCGAAGAGGCTGATGCTTTCAGAGTTACTTCTCTTCTTGCAGAGCTTGAAATGTTCAAAATGATCGAAAGGCTCAATCTGAAAGCTGCTCCGTCTGCGGCAAAGGCCGAAGAAACCGAATCGGTTTCTTATGAGCTTTATGAGCAGCAGGATTTAAAGCTCCTTCTGAATTCTCTCAAAAAAGAAGAAAAAGCATATTTCATCTTTGACAGCGGCATTTTTTATTTTGCAAGAGAAAACGGAGTTGCTTTTGTCAACCCCGAAAATGAAGAATATGCCGGATTCTGCTCTGATTTTCTTTTTGAAAAGAGCATTGAAAAATTCACCTATAACTGCAAAAAGCTCTACTCATTTTTCTATAATTACAGAAACGATATTGATATAAATTCCGTCTGCGGAGATGCGATGCTTTCTGCTTATGTTATCAATCCCTCATCAGGCGCATACGACCTTAAACGGATCATCTCGGAATATGCTCTCTGCGAAATCCCGGACGGTGCGGACGAAAACGCATTCTTTACCGCAAACCTGCCGAAAGCATTTGCCGCTATGGACAAGCTCATTGAAGACTGCGGCCAAACAAGGCTGCTCAAAGAAATTGAGCTTCCGCTTGCGAGAGTGCTTTCATCAATGGAATGCGAAGGCTTCCTTGTTGATGCCAAAGGCATAGAAGAATACGGCAAAAAGCTTGCCGGAAGAATTGACGAGGTCACGGCGGAAATTTATAACGAGGTCGGATGTGAATTCAACCTTAATTCTCCGAAACAGCTCGGAGAAGCACTTTTTGAAAAGATGGGAATTCCGTCAAAGAAGAAAACCAAAAGCGGATATTCAACAAGCGCCGAGGTGCTTGAAGGTCTTGCGGAGGATTATCCTGCCGTTGCAAAGATCCTTGAATACAGAAAGCTTGCAAAGCTCAAATCAACATATTGCGACGGTCTGCTCAAAGTCATCGGAGAAGACGGAAGAATCCGTTCCTCCCTCAATCAGACGGAAACAAGAACAGGAAGAATTTCTTCAACCGAGCCGAATCTTCAAAATATTCCCGTTCGTTCGGAACTCGGCAGAGAGCTGCGCAAATTTTTCATTGCGGCTGACGGAAACACACTCATCGATGCCGACTATTCGCAGATCGAGCTTCGTGTTCTCGCTCATATCGCAAACGATAAAAATATGCTTTCCGCATTCAACAACGGCGATGATATTCACGCAATCACCGCCTCGCAGGTTTTCAATATGCCTCTTATGATGGTCACTCCGCTTATGAGAAGCAGAGCAAAGGCAGTCAATTTCGGCATCGTTTACGGAATCGGCGCATTCTCGCTCGCAAAAGACATAGGAGTTACAAGAGCCGAAGCGGACAGCTACATCAAGGGTTATCTTGCAAATTTCAGCGGAGTTGCAAAATATATGAAAGATATTGTTGAAAAGGCAAAAGAGCAGGGCTATGTTTCAACCGAATTTGCAAGAAGAAGATACCTGCCTGAATTAAGCTCTTCAAACGGTATGCTCCGTGCGTTCGGAGAAAGAGTTGCGCTCAACGCTCCGATTCAGGGAACGGCGGCAGACATCATCAAAATAGCTATGATAAGAGTCTGGCAGAGGCTCCGTGACGAACATTTCAAAGCAAAGCTCATAATGCAGGTCCACGATGAACTGATTGTTGAGGCTCCCGAAGAAGAAGCAAAAAAAGTTTCTGCAATAGTCAAAAACGAAATGGAAAATGCGGTCAGAATGAGGGCGGCGATGCTCGCAGAGGTCGGCATCGGCAAAACCTGGTATGACTCAAAAGGATAAAATATGAAAATTTTATTTGTATGCACAGGCAATACTTGCAGAAGTCCCATGGCAGAGGGCATATTCAGAATGCTGCTTAAGGACAGAGGCGTTGACGGAATCGAATGTTCAAGCGCAGGTCTTTTCGCAATGACGGGCGACGAGGTGACGCCCAACGCCGCAAAGGCGGTTGAACGCTTCGGGGTTGATATTTCCTCCCACAGAGCAAGAAGAATAACCGCCTGTCTGCTCGACGAAACGGATAAATTCGTCTGCATGACGGGTCAGCACGCTGCAAGCCTTTCGATGTATGTTCCGTCAGAAAAGATAACCGTGCTCGACGACGGAATATTTGATCCGTTCGGCGGCGACCTTGAAAAATATATGCTCTGCGCATCGGCAATCAAGGAAAGCCTTGTTGCGCAGTTTGATGAAATTACGGCGGTGACGGAATGAATTACGAAATTCTGCCGATGAGAGAAAGCGACATTCACGGAATAGTTTCGCTTGAAAACGAATGCTTTTCATCTCCCTGGACATACGAAGGAATCGAAGAGGAGCTTCATAACCCCGATTCTCATTTTCTCTGCGCAAAGGGCGAAAAAATTATGGGATATATCGGAATTCAGGAAATCTGCGGCGAAGCATATATAACCAACATTGCCGTCAGCGGCGAATTCAGACGAAACGGAATCGCAAGAAAGCTTCTCGCCGAAGCCTGCATAGGCGCCGGCGAAAGAAAATGCGAATTCATCACTCTTGAGGTCAGAGAAAGCAACCTCCCCGCAATTTCTCTTTATGAATCCGAAGGCTTTGAAAAGGTCGGAATCAGAAAAAATTTCTATTCACGCCCAACCGAAAACGGAATCATCTATACTAAATTTCTCACGAGGTAATCCAATGAAAATTCTTGCAATTGAATCCTCCTGCGACGAAACAGCCGCCGCCGTTGTTGAAGACGGAAGAAAGGTGCTTTCAAGCGTTATCGCTTCGCAGGTCAAAGAACATATCGTTTACGGCGGAGTTGTGCCCGAAATCGCTTCGAGAATGCACGCTCAGGCAATCAGCGGAGTAGTAAAAAAAGCAATGGACGATGCAGGTCTCGGATATTCCGACCTTGACGCCATTGCCGTTACCTATGCTCCCGGACTTATCGGAGCGCTGCTTGTGGGAGTCAATTTTGCAAAAGGGCTTTCCTATTCAACCGGCCTTCCGCTCGTGCCCGTTCACCATCTGCGCTCTCACATCGCCGCAAACTACATAACCTCTCCCGAGCTTGAACCGCCGTTTCTCTGCCTTGTTGTTTCGGGCGGCCACAGCCACATAGTTGCGGTCAATGACTACACGGATTTCACCATAATCGGCAGAACGAGAGACGATGCCGCAGGCGAATGCATGGATAAATCCGCAAGGGCAATGGGTCTTGATTATCCCGGCGGACTTAATCTTGACAGAATCAGCAAAACCGGCGACCCGAAGGCATTTAAATTCCCCCATCCGAGGGTTGACGGAAGCGAATATGATTTCAGCTTTTCGGGGCTTAAAACCGCCGTTGTCAACACCATTCACAACGCAAAGCAAAAGGGCGTTGAAATCAGCATTCCCGATCTCGGCGCAAGCTGCATCGAAACAGTTACCGACTGCCTTGTGAACAATACCGTTAAAGCTGCCGAAAATTTCGGGTTCTCAAAAATATGCCTTGCAGGCGGCGTTTCGGCAAATTCAAGGCTTCGTGAAAGAATGACGGAGGTCTGCGCTCAAAAGGGATGGCAGATCTATATGCCACAGCTTTCGCTCTGCGGAGATAACGCCGCAATGGTCGGCGCTCAGGGATATTATGAATTCATAAACGGCAATGTTGCTTCGCTCGATCTGAACGCTTATGCTACAATGCCGATTGACGAGAAATAAAAGCAGAGGCCGGCGCATCCGTTGCCGTGATGCGTCGGTCTCATTTTTTTCTGTTTCCGATGAGCAAAGCCCTTTCGGATATATAAACCGTTCAACGAACGGATTCTGACAGGCAGAAGTGCCTTTCTCAACCACGGAGAAGAGCATCAAGCTCAAAGATTTTGAAAAGCTTTCTGATTGTCATGAACTTCTTCTCACTTTCGATTTCATCGATGAGTTCAAGTTCCTTTGCGTAGATAAGCTCTGAATCGTTCATTTCATTCATCCTTTCTTTCTTTGATGTCTTTATTATACTCACTTTTCCAAGAAAGTCAAGTCATTATGCACAAATGATAATGCGCTTATTTATGCACAATGCACAAATATTAAACAACATCAAATTATAACAGGACAATAAAAAACGGAAAAGGCATTCAGAATATTGTGTGCATATTGCACAATTGATTTTGCCGATAATTGTAGAATGTGAACAACGCTTTAACAATCAGGTCGGATTGCGGAAAATAAATTTGTGAAACTTTTTTCGGAAATATTAAAGATACGGGCGCATATCCTTGCCGAGTGCTTCTTCAAGCTCGCTGATATTTCTGGCAATATCCTTTGTTGTCTGCTCTGCGCCGACATATTTATTTATATATTTATGCAGGGATTTTATCCCCATATCGCAGCCGTCTGTTACAAGGCTTGCCGCCTGCGCAGAGGTCGGGTTTATCGAAAGCTCTGCATTGATTTTCATCCAGGACATTGTTTTTGCCATCGGATTTGGCTCTTTATCATCGCTTCCGGAGTTTTCAAGCCGCTTATCAACATCAATTTCAAGCTTTTTATGCTCTGCCTTGCTGTTTGAAAGAATCTGCTGAAACTTTTCATCTTTGACATATGGCATAATTTCGTCAATTGAATCAACCGCAGTTTTGATTCCTGCGGAGCATTCACGCAATAATTTCTGATCATCATTCATATAAAACACCTCGGAAATATTATTGCATTTTTCTCCGTCGATATACTTTTTCCCGCATTGACAATTTTTTCATTTTGATTTATTATAATTTCCGGAGGAGATAATTATGATTTTTGCAAACCACGCTCATGTTTTTCCCGAAGAAGTCAGACCCGACGGCTCCGTTGACAGGCTCATGGCGCTTATGGACGATTGCGGAATTGACAAAGCTGTTGCCTTTGCTCCGTTTGCAGACCGCCTTGAAGAAGCCGGATTTGAAGAGGCTCCGAACGAATGGCTGGCAAAAGCCATCAAGGGCAATGACAGACTCGTCGGCTTCGGCACGGTCGATTTTAAAAAGAATCTCAAAGATGAGGTTGACCGCATAGCCGACCTCGGATTCAAGGGAATCAAGATGCATCCGCCTTATCAGGAATTCGTTATCGACGGCGAAGAGGCTTTTCAGGTTTATGAAAGAGCCGAGGAGCTCGGTCTTTTCATTTCGTTCCACGCCGGAATGCACTGGCACAGACTTCGTGACAACAGAGTTATTCTCTTTGACGAGGTCGCATGGAACTTCCCGAAGCTCAGGTTCAGCCTTGAACACATCGGCGGCTATCATTTCTTCAACGAAGGACTTGCCGTTATGTGCAACAATTCACGCAAGGGCGATGACTATGTTTTCGCAGGATGGACAACCATCAGAGACCGTTACGGCAAATCAGCCTGGGCTCTGACCGATGAACAGCTCGAAACCGTTATTCTTCAGACCGGCGAAAACAGAAGTATCTTCGGACTTGATTTCCCTTATTGCAAAGCCGACGATATCAAATGGGATATTGAAAGAATCAACCGCCTCAACATTTCAGAAGAATGCAAGTCAAAAATTCTCGGCGGAACGCTCGAAAAGCTGATGAAATAAACCGTATATAACAAAAGCGCCGTATCGCTGATACGGCGCTTTTAATCTTTTTAATCAAGGAAATCCTTGAGCTTTTTGCTTCTGCTCGGATGGCGAAGCTTGCGCAATGCCTTTGCTTCGATCTGGCGGATACGTTCACGGGTAACATTGAACTTTGCGCCGACCTCTTCAAGAGTATGAGGATGGCCGCCCTCAAGGCCGAATCTTAAGCGAAGGACCTGGGCTTCTCTCGGAGTGAGAGTTTTGAGAACATCATCAAGCTGTTCTTTAAGGAGCATCATTGAAGCAGCGTCTGCGGGAGCGGGAGCTTCATCATCGGGAATGAAATCGCCGAGATGGCTGTCTTCCTCTTCGCCGATGGGCGTTTCAAGCGAAACGGGCTCCTGGGCAACACGGAGAATTTCACGAACCTTTTCAACCGGCATTTCAAGCTCTTTTGCAATTTCCTCTGCGGTCGGGTCTCTGCCGTTCTTATGAAGAAGCTGGCTGTTTGTCTTCTTGACCTTGTTGATGGTTTCAACCATGTGAACGGGAATTCGGATAGTTCTTGCCTGGTCGGCAATGGCTCTTGTGATAGCCTGGCGAATCCACCATGTTGCATAGGTTGAGAATTTGAAGCCCTTTGTGTAATCAAACTTATCAACCGCTTTGATAAGGCCGAGGTTGCCTTCCTGAATCAGATCAAGGAACTGCATTCCTCTGCCGACATATCTTTTCGCAATGCTGACAACAAGGCGGAGATTGGCTTCCGCAAGTCTCTGCTTTGCTTTAGGATCATCGCTTGAAATTCTGATCGCAAGCTCAATTTCCTCTTCTGCGGTAAGAAGAGGCACTCTGCCGATTTCCTTAAGATAAACCTTGACCGGGTCATCAACATTGAGAGCTTTGTCATCGCCTGCGCCGAAATCAATCGACTTCGGAATATCCACATCGAAATTCTCTATTGCATCGCTTGAAAGGTCATCAATGATTTCAACATTGTTGCTTTCAAGAGTTTCATAGAGTTTATCAAGCTCTTCGACATCGAGATTCATTTCGATGATGGCGGAATCAATTTCCTGCGTTGTAAGCTTGCCTGTGTTTTTTCCCTTTTCAATCAATGATTTGAACGGGCTCTTCTTTTCTGTTCCTTCCATTAATCTCACATCCTATTCTGTTTTTTCTTAAATAATTCGAGAAATTCTTCGTCGCTTACGGAAGCTACATCCGAAACAACGGGAGCATTTTTTTCTTTGAGGACCGCAATGCAGTCTTCACATTCTTTGACAGTATTATTCAGATTTTTCGATATATGAAACATCCTCGTTACCGAATCCATTTCCTCCGGCGAAAAATCTTTTGCAAAAAGGCTTAATTCGGGGTCAAGACCCGATTCAAGCTTATCGGCAAGGCATTCATAAACCCTCTTATTGAATGCGGTCACAAAATCACCGGGCGAAAGATCATCCTTGATTTTATTATAAAAATCGGGATTGCGCATCAGCGACGAAATGAGAGTTTCTTCCGCTCTTGCCGCCCTTAAGTTCGCCTGCCGCTCCGGATTGTTTTTATCTTCAAAGCTTTTTGAAAGCATTGTTTCCTGCTCTCTGCGCCTGCGTTCATCATCGCTTCTGCGAAGCTTTGATCTTGCAGACTTTATCTGCGCCTTGATGCTTTCGGTATTTACGCCGAGCTCGTTTGAGAGCCTTGTGGCGTATATATCGCATTCAATTTCTCCGCATTCGGCGAGGATCTGCGTTGCCGCAAGAAGAAATTTCAGCTTGCCGTCATCCGTCAGAAGATTATATTTTTCCCGTTCCTGAAGAATACGGTATTCGGTTTTGTTTGCCGATTCATTTAAAAGAGCAGCAAATCTTTCTTTTCCGTGAGTGCGGATGATTTCATCGGCATCCTTGCCGCCGCTCATAGTCACTACCCGGAGCTTAAGGCCCGTTCTGCCGAGAACATTGAGAGCCTTTTTTGTTGCCTCTCTTCCGGCGCCGTCGTTATCATAGCAGATAATGACCTCTTCGGCATATCTTGAAAGCAGGTTGGCCTGCTCCGGAGTAAATGCCGTGCCCAGGCCGGCAACGGCGTTGCCGAATCCTGCCTGGTGAAGAGCGATAACATCCATATATCCCTCAACAAGAATAAGCTTGTTATCGTTGGCGTTCTTTGCAAAATTCAGAGCAAAAACGCCGCTTCCCTTTTTATAAACAAGAGTATCACCCGTGTTGATATATTTCGGCTTTGAATCGTCAAGCACCCGTCCGCCGAATGCAACAACATTGCCCCGCAGGTCAATTATCGGAAAGATAACTCTGTTTCGGTATTTATCGTAATAATTTGTTTTTCCGTTTTTCTCCGAACGGATGGCAAGGTCTGCAAAAACAAGCTCCTGCTCGCTGTATCCCTTGGATTTCATGTAATTTATGAGCTGACGCCAGTCATCCGGTGCATATCCGAGGCCGAATTTCGTTATAGTATTCGGCGAAAGACCTCTTTTTATAAAATAATCATAAGCTTCCCGGTTTTTCGGATCGGTCAGACAGGCATTAAAGAATCTTGCCGCTTCTCTGTTTGCCGCAAGGATTCTCATTCTCTTCTTTGAAAGAGTATCGTCATAACCGTCCTCCGGCATCGGCATTCCCGCCATCTGCGCAACGGATTTAACGGCTTCAACATAATCGAGATTTTCGATTCTTCTTATGAAAGTTATAACATCTCCGCCGGCTCCGCAGCCGAAGCAGTAAAACGAGCGGGTGTCCGGATAAACGGTAAATGACGGCGTTTTCTCATTATGAAACGGGCACAGACCCGTGAGCGTTTTGCCTCGCCTTTTCAGATTGACATGGGAGGAAATAACCTCTTCAATATCGACTTTTTCCTGAAGCTCGTGAATAAATCTTTCGTTTATTGCCGTAACGCTCACCTCCTGCCGTCAGAAATATTTTATCAATAGTATAATTCATCGTTTTTGACCCATGCCTTCGGGATGAAAATTTCGTTGAAAATCCTGACTGCATAGCGGTCAGTCATTCCCGCAATAAAATCGCAGGCGGCAATTTCTCTGCCGTCACGCTCTGCTATCATTCCGAAAGGCTCGGGCATTTTTTCGGGATATTCCGCATAATAGGAATAAAGCTTCTGAATCATATCAACAGCCTTGCTCTCTTCGCTTTTGCATTCGGGGTTTGTATAAACCTTTTCAAACATAAACTTATGCAATTCATCAAAAACCTGCTGCGTTGCCGAATCAAGAAGAATATCCTCCTTGCTGTTTTTGATGCAGTTGAGCACAAGAGTGTTGATCCTTGAGCTTTTCTTATAACCGAGCTCGTTTCTGATTGCAAGAGGAATATCCTCCTCGCACATAATTCCCGCCTCGGTAGCATCGTCAATATCATGGTTGATATATGCGATCCTGTCTGCAAGGCGAACTACCCTGCCCTCAAGAGTTGCGGCAGGCTCGCCGTTTGTGTGGCGCTCGATTCCGTTTCTGACTTCGTATGTAAGGTTAAGGCCTTCGCCGTTTTTTTCAAGAATATCAACAACACGAAGGCTCTGCGAATAATGCCTGAATCCTGCCGGGCAGACCTGATTCAGCGCTCTTTCGCCTGCGTGGCCGAACGGAGTATGACCTAAATCGTGGCCGAGGGCAATCGCTTCCGTGAGGTCTTCATTGAGCATGAGAGCGTTTGAAATCGTTCTCGCAATCTGCGAAACCTCAAGAGTATGAGTGAGCCTCGTTCTGTAATAATCTCCTTCGGGTGAAAGGAAAACCTGCGTTTTGTGTTTCAGCCTGCGGAACGAACTGCAATGGATGATTCTGTCACGGTCACGCTGATATGCAGTTCTGATGGGGCATTCCTCTTCGGGTTTGAGCCTGCCCCTGCTGTTTTCCGCAAGAGAGGCATAAGGGGAAAGAATTTCTTTTTCACGCTTTTGTGCATTTTCTCTTATACATTCCATTTTTCACGCCTCCTGAATACTAATACGAACAAAATCGCTTAATTCCTGCAAAAAAATTATGAACAATTTGTTAATTCGACATTTTCGGGTCATAAATGCAGAAAAGCAGGTGTATATCCCTGCTTAAATATTGTTTTTCAATATTAAATATCCGCATAGCATTCATCATATTTTTCGGCGCTGTATCTTCCGTTGCTCACGTCAACAAGCTTCGCATTGAAGGAATCAAGAAGCTCAAGCGGAAGCCTGAAAAGCAAAGTAACATTATCCTCAAAGAGAGTATCCTCAATTACTCCGCCGCTTTCGGGCACAAGCGAAGAAAGCTTGCCGTAAAAATAATAATCGCAGGTCACTTTCAGCTTTGCGCAGAGCGCACGGGTGATTATTCCGCCCGCCTGAAGAGCGATCGATGCCGAATGCGAATATGCTCTCACAAGGCCTCCTGCGCCGAGCATAATTCCGCCGAAATATCTTGTAACAACAACTGCGCAGTCCGTTACGCCGCTTTTTTCGATCACATCAAGCACGGGGATCCCCGCCGTGCCCTGCGGTTCGCCGTCATCCGAAAAGCGCTTAACGCCTCCGTCACGCAGAATATATGCATAGACATTATGGGTTGCATCCCAATGCTTTTTTGAAATTTCGGCAATGAAAGCAAGCGCCTCCTCCTGCGTTTTAGCAGGGCAGACATAGCCGATGAATCTCGATTTTTTTATAATATATTCATCGGATGATCTTTCGGCAACGGTTTTATATCTGCTTTCCACGGCGCTCACCTCCTCTTAAAATGAAAGCAAAAGCGGCGCACCGAAAATGCACCGCTTATTTTGCTTTTTATTACTTATTGATATTGAAACGCTTGTTGAAACGTTCAACACGTCCGCCGGTATCAACGAGCTTCTGCTTACCTGTAAAGAACGGATGGCATTTTGAGCAGATATCAACACGGATATTCTCTTTTGTTGAGCCGGTTTCGATGACCTCACCGCAAGCACAGCGGATAGTGGTCTGTTCGTACTTAGGATGGATTCCTTCCTTCATCAAAGTCACCTCTTTCTTCGGATATACATAACAAATGGATTTTATCACATCAAAAACAAAATTTCAAGTGTTTTTTTGAAATTTTTTGTTTTGTATAAGCTTATTGCTGCTGCTTGTTTTCTTCAAGCTTCTTCAGAAATTCTTTATCTTTTTTTGTCAGCTCCGCTTTTTCAAGCATATCGGGCCTTCTTTCAAAGGTTCTCGATAAGCTTTGCTCTCTCTGCCATTTCTGAATATTGGCGTGATGACCCGAAATAAGCACCTCGGGGACCTCCACGCCGTGCCATTCAAAAGGACGGGTAAACTGCGGATATTCAAGCAGACCCGAATAATGGCTTTCAAGAGTGAACGCATCTTCGTTTGCAAGCACTCCGGGAAGCATTCTCGAAATGCTGTCTGCAAGCACCAGAGCCGGAAGCTCGCCGCCGGTAAGAACAAAATCGCCGATCGAAATTTCTTCATCAACGATTTCGTCAATCACTCTCTGGTCGATTCCCTCATAGTGGCCGCAGAGCAATGCGATATTATCGAGCTTTGAAAGCTCTTTAACTCTTTCCTGCGTGAGAGTTTTTCCCTGCGGAGAAAGATAGATCAGATGCGGTCTTTTCCCGATTTCGGAGCATAGAGCCTCAAAGCAGTCATATATCGGCTGAGTCTGCATGATCATTCCCGTGCCGCCGCCATAGGGCGAATCATCAACACGGTTATGCTTATCAAGAGTATAATCACGGATATTGATGCAATTAATCTCAACGCATCCGTTTTCTCTTGCCCTGCCGATAATGCTTTCTCCGAGCACGCTCAGGCACATCTCCGGAAAAAGAGTTAGAATATCAATCCTCATCGTCAAAAATCCCCTTGAGCGGTCTGATAAGGATACGGTCCGCCGCAACGTCCGTTTCGATCACAACATCGGGAATTGAGGGAATGAGATATTCGCCCTTCCCATTTGTGATATGCCAGACGTCGTTTGCGCCCGTTTCGCTGACATCGGTAAGCTCTCCGTAGCAGATACTGTTATCGTCTGCATCAAAGACCTTGCAGCCTATAAGCTCTGCAATGAAAAAATGGCCCTCCGGAAGCTTTGCATCGCTTCTTTTCATATAGAGCAATTTTCCACGAAGCTTTTGCGCATCCTCAACGGTATCAACGCCTTCAAGCTTCAACAGAACAATGTTGCCGTGCGGCCTGACGGCATTAAGCCTCACCGCACAGCTGCCATTGCTGTCAAAATAAAGAGTTTTGAATTTTTTAACGAATTCGGGAGAATCACACCACGGATTCAAACGCACTTCGCCTCTGATTCCGTGAGTTCCCGTGATTTCGCCTATTTCAAGAAAATTCTTAATCAATTTCTACAGCTACCCTCGAATTCTGACGGGTCGCAGCGGCACGCATAACCGTGCGGATAGCCTTTGCGATCCTGCCCTGCTTGCCGATAACTCTGCCCATATCACCTTCGCTGACGTGAAGATGATAAACAACAGTGCCTTCTTCGTTGGGCTCATCTACGGTAACCGTTACCGCTGAAGGATCGTCTACAAGACCCTGAGCGATACCGACAAGTAAATCTTTCATCAATTGTTACCTCTTTGGAAATTAAAGAACGCCGTTCTTTTTAAGAAGAGCCTTAACTGTATCGGTCGGCTGAGCGCCGTTGGCGATCCACTGCTTTGCCTTTTCGGCGTCTACCTTAACTTCAATGGGGCTGACAACAGGATTATAGGTACCGATTTCTTCGATGAATCTGCCGTCACGGGGATATCTTGAATCCGCAACAACGATACGATAGAAAGGTGCCTTCTTTGCGCCCATGCGACGAAGTCTGATTTTTACTGCCATGATGATTTCCTCCAAATATATCAAAAAATTTTTTGTATAATGTATCAGCCGTGCTGACTTACATTCCGAACTGAGAAGGGTCAAAACCTTGGGGAAGATTGAAGCGCTGTTTTCTGCGGCGCTTTCCGCCCTTTTTGCCGTTTAACTGCTTAACCATCTTCTGCATCTGCCTGAACTGCGACATAAGCTTGTTGACATCCTCAACCTGCATTCCGCATCCGGCGGCAATTCTTCTCTTGCGGGAAGGATTGATAAGGTCGGGGTTAGCTCTTTCTTTAGGCGTCATCGAATAGATGATGGCACGCATACGGTCAAACTGCTTTTCATCAACATCAACCTTGTCTATGTTTTTGCCGATGCCCGGAAGCATTGTAAGCATATCCTTGATCGAACCCATCTTCTTGATCTGATCAAACTGATCAAGAAGATCGTTGAGGTCAAATTTATTCTGCATGAGCTTCTTTTCAAGCTCTTCTGCTTTCTTTTCATCTATCGCCTGCTCCGCTCTTTCAATAAATGAAAGAACATCGCCCATGCCGAGAATCCTCGAAGCCATTCTGTCGGGATGGAAAAGCTCAAGATTTTCAAGCTTTTCGCCCGTGCCGATGAATTTTATCGGCTTGCCCGTTACGGCTCTTGCCGAGAGAGCGGCGCCGCCTCTTGTGTCACCGTCTAACTTTGTAAGGATAAGGCCGTCAATTCCGAGAGCTTCATCAAATGAAGTTGCAACGTTGACTGCATCCTGGCCTGTCATGGCGTCAACAACAAGAAGGATTTCGTGGGGCTTTGTTTCTGCCTTGACCCGTTTAAGCTCATTCATAAGCTCTTCATCAACATGAAGACGACCGGCAGTATCGAGAATAACATAATCATAGCCGTGATCTCTTGCTTCGGCAATTGCCGCTCTTGAAATTTCAACCGGATCCTTCTGACCCATTTCAAAAACGGGAACACCAACCTGCTCACCTACGACCTGAAGCTGCTTGATGGCAGCGGGTCTGTAAATATCGCAGGCAACGAGCATCGGGCGGTGATTATCTTTTTTGAGCATCTTTGCGAGCTTTGCGCAATGAGTTGTTTTACCTGAACCTTGAAGGCCGCACATAAGAATAACCGTCGGCGGATGGGAGGCATAAGCAAGCCTGCTGTTTGTGCCGCCCATAAGGCTCACAAGCTCTTCACGGACTATCTTTATAACCATCTGCGAGGGGGTAAGGCTTTCCATAACCTTTTCGCCTATGGCTTTTTCCGTTACGGTATTTGTGAAATCCTTGGCAACTTTATAGTTGACATCCGCTTCAAGCAGAGCCATGCGGACATCTCTCATGGCGGCTCTGACATCGCTTTCGGTAAGGCTGCCCTTGCTTCTTAAATTTTTGAATGTTGCTTCAAGTCTGTCTGAAAGACCTTCAAATGCCAAGCTTCTCACCTCCGGAAAAAAATAAATTCATTTTCAGCTTTCAAGCATCGTCATAGCGGCCGCTTTGATACGAACGCTGTAATCATTGATTTCTTTTGAAAGACTGTGACGAAGATTATATTCTGCAATCTGATTGGAATATTCAATAATTTCATTAAGACCTGCACGCATTTCTTCAAAACGCTTTGCAGCTCCGAGCCTGCTTTCCATATCCTGAAGCTGGGTTTCGGCTCTCTTTATGGCGTCACGCACACCCTGACGGGTTATACCCTCATTCTCCGCTATCTCCGAAAGAGAGAGGTCGTCATAATAATAGTATTCAAGAAAACTGCGCTGCTTTTCAGTCAGCATTTCGCCATAGAAATCCATAAGCATTGCCATATCGTAATTCTTTGCCGTAACTACCCCTCCTTTCGCCGAAAAAGCAGGATTTTTTCCGCCTTTTCCGCATGATCCGGATTGCTCCGTGTAAAGTTTCTATGCTTTACAGATGGCTATTATACTAAAAACATCTCCGAATGTCAAGAAGAATTTTTCATCAAAAGACCGGAGTTATCCACTTTTTTGAAAAAATATGTGTTGATAACCCTTACGGCAACTACGGATTGTGTTCGGAATGCCGTTTTCTCACAAGATATATCCACTTTTTCACATTTTTCGTGTGGAAAACTTTTTTCGGCGTGCCCGTTTTTTGCCCATGTAAAGTCAATTCGCTTTACATGAATAAAAATCATCTCTTGTCATTGTATTGATAATGTTTTCGGGAAAAATATAAAACGAAACAAAATTTTTCCAATTCGAAACAAAATTTTTCCAAATCAGTTGCTTATTTCCAAAAGCCGTGCTATAATAAATCGGTTTTAAGGAATATATTAAAATAATTAAGTTGAGGAATATTGTTATGCTTACTGAAATGAGTCCTCTTCTGAAAGCGGCATCCGCAGGCGGATACGCCATAGGCAGCTTCAGCGTTGCCAATATGGAAATGGTTCTCGGCGTTATCAAAGCTCTTGAAGAAACGAAAAGTCCCGGAATCATCCAGATTGCGCAGGTCAGGCTTAATTATTCCCCTCTTGAGCTGATAGGTCCGCTTATGGTCGCCGCCGCAAAAAACAGCTCTGTTCCGGTTGCCGTTCATTTCGACCACGGCAAAACAAAAGAAAAAATAATTCAGGCTCTCGAAACGGGATTCACAAGCGTTATGTTTGACGGCTCCCACCTTCCTTTTGAGGAAAATTCAAAAGTGACCGCAGAAATAAACCGTATCGCAAAATCCTATAATGCGGATTGCGAGGGCGAAATCGGCTGTGTCGGCGGAAGCGAAGACGGAAGCGAAAACATCGCAATCAACTGCACCTCTCCCGAGCAGGCGCTCGAATTCTATAACAATACACAAGTTGATGCGCTCGCCGTTGCGATCGGCAATGCTCACGGAAACTATAAGCAGGCTCCGAAGCTGCGTTTTGATATTCTCGAAAAAACCGCATCGCTTGTCCCCGTTCCACTCGTTCTTCACGGCGGCACGGGAATCCTGCCCGATGATTTCAGAAAATGTGCAAAGCTCGGAATCAGAAAAATAAACATCGCAACCGCAACCTTTGACAGCGTTGAGCAGAGCGTTCGCTCGGCATACGAAAACAAAAAAATCGGTGGGTATTATAATCTTCAGACTGCGGAGGTCGAGGGAGCTTACCGCAACGCAATGAAGCATATCGAAATATTCGGCTGTGCCGGAAAAGCATAAAAAATTCAGAAAGGTGACAGAAATGAGTTATATTAAGTTTGACGAAACAAAAGCACTTGATGTTATTCCCATCGGCAGAATTGCCATTGATTTCAACCCTACGGATATGAATATGCCTCTTTCCGAGAGCAGCAATTTCAATAAATATGTCGGCGGCTCTCCGGCGAATATCGCAGTCGGCCTTGCAAGGCTCGGCGCAAAATGCGGATTCATCGCAAGAGTTTCCGATGATCAGTTCGGCGATTATGTTGAAAACTATTTCAAGGCTGACGGAATTGATGTTTCTCATGTTTTCAGATGCGAAAACGGCGAAAAGCTCGGTCTTACATTCACTGAAATTTTAAGCCCCACGCAGAGCAGCATTCTTATGTATCGTGACGGCGTTGCGGATCTTCAGGTCTGCGTTGACGATGTTGATGAGGAATACATCAAAAGCGCAAAAGCCGTTGTTATCAGCGGAACGGCTCTTTGCTGCAGCCCCTCAAGAGAAGCGGCTCTCAAAACTCTTTTCCTTGCAAAGAAAAACGGCGTAGTTGTTATTTTCGACATTGATTACAGAAGCTACACATGGAAAAACAAGGATGAAATTTCTCTTTATTATTCAATCGCCGCCAAAAACAGCGATATAATCCTCGGCTCCCGTGAAGAATTCGACCTCACGGAATCGCTTGAAGGAATCTGCGCTTCCGACGAGGAATCCGCAGCCCGCTGGTTCGGCTACGGCAACAAAATCGTCATTATCAAGCACGGCAAAGAAGGCTCGGTTGCTTATCTTGATGACGGCTCGGCATATAAAGTCAAACCCTTCCCCGTAAAGATGCTCAAAGGCTTCGGCGGAGGCGACGGCTATGCTTCATCATTCATCTATTCTCTTCTCAACGGAAAGAGCGTTCCGGAAGCTCTTGAATTTGCAACCGCTTCCGCTTCAATGCTTGTTTCCGCTCACAGCTGTTCTGCGGCGATGCCGAGCGCAAAAGCCGTTCAGGAATTCATCGACGGTCAGAAACCGACCTCGGGGGAAGTCATTGAGAAGATAAAGTAAGAGATTTTGGGGAGAAAATAATTATCTCCGAATTGAGGATGTTGTATAGGAAAATATAAAAACAAGGGATTTCCGAAAATTCGCTGGAGTCTGATGGCATACGACACAGTTATTATGCTGTGCTTATTTGTTCTGATTCTGGGGCATTATGTTTCAAGAACAGGCAACAGTATGCTGCTTCTTGTCCAGCCCGTGCTTATTTTCGCTTTAACAAATGTTTCAAGGCTTATCTTTAAAATCAACAGTCAGGTCCGGAGATACGGCGGAATTCAATCATATATAAACTGCTTTGCTCCGATGCCTGCGCATTTCTGATCCATTTCGCCGCCAACAGATTGCTTCTGCCCGGCGAATTCAGAATACCGGTTGAAACCGAAATTTCCGTTTTCAGCCTTGATCTGCTTGCCGTTCTTTCGATCAAAATGGTTTACAGATATGCTTATAAATTCGGAAATCAGCAGAATTCGCTCGAAAAAATTCTGCGTACCGTTCTTAAAATTGCTTCATTCGGCTCTATCAATCCGATAAGCATTCCCGGAAACAAGCAAATAAAGGTTGCAATCATCGGAGCAGGCTCCGTTATTCCTCTTTTCAAAAAACAGATTGCCGTCGGCGGACCGATAACCATTACCGACAAAAGAATAATTCGCAACTTTATGACGATTCCGGAAGCTTCGCAGCTTGTGCTGACCTCCGGAGCAATGGCAAAAAACGGCGAGCTTTTTGTTCTTGATATGGGAAGCCCCGTTAAAATTCTTGACCTTGCAATCAATATGATTCGTCTGTCCGGAATGGTGCCCTACAAAGATATCGAAATAGTTGAAACCGGTCTTCGTCCCGGCGAAAAGCTTTATGAAGAGCTGCTTGTCAAATCGGAGAATCTTGACAAAACCGATAATGAGCTGATTTTTGTTGAGCGTGATGCTCCGTATTCAATTGAAGAAATTGAAGAAAAGCTCAATATTCTCCGTGCGGCTTGCGAAACCCGTTCAGATGAAGAGGCAAGGCTTGCCCTGATGAGCGTTGTGCCCACATTCAGAAAACCTGAAGAAGTAAACGCCGAAGCCGAAAAGCAGAGAGAAATGCAGATGTCAAACACTTAATAACCCAAAAGCAGGCAGTTATAACGGCTGTCTGCATATATAACCGCCTGTGGCGCAGCTGGATAACGCAGCGGATTCCGATTCCGGAGAGCGCAGGTTCGAATCCTGTCAGGCGGGCCAAAAAATTCCCGTTCCAACGAACGGGAATTTTTTATCCAAGCCGCAAGCTTGGTATATCATCAATGGCGCAAGCGCCATTGTATCTCATCACGCCAACGGCGTATATAAAATATTCCGATCAGCTTGCAGCAGAAACAGAAATGCTTTGCCGGAATAATGATTGAAAATCGGAGAAAAATATGAAATTACAAAAAGCTTCAGTTGAAGAGTTTGATAAGATAAGAAATTTTTATTGGGATCTCATTGACCGCACGAAAGACCGCAGCGACACAGTAGGCTGGAAAAAAGGCATCTATCCGTCAGACGGTTTTCTTAAAGAAAGCATCGAAAACGGCGAGCTTTATATTATCGGCAGCGAAGGCGGTATTCAGGCGAGCGTAATATTGAACAATCTGTGGAACGAAGGATATAACGGGCTTGATTGGGGTATAGACTGTCCCCGTGAAAAAATTCTCGTTCCTCATGCCCTTGCGGTAAATCCGGATGTTCAGGGAAAAGGCGTAGGAGAAAAGGTCGTTCGGAATATAATTGAAATTGCGAAAGCCTCGGGCATCAAAACCGTCAGACTTGATATTCTCAAAGGCAACATTGCGGCTGAACGCCTTTATAAAAAAACCGGATTCAGCTTTGTTCAGTCAAAAACCATGTTTTATGAAGACACCGGTTGGACCGAGTTCTTTATGTATGAATTGATTTTATGAAAGGAAGGCTTATGCAATGGCATCAAGCAGAGAATATCTGAATTTCATCCTGGAGCAGCTATCCGGTCTTGACGGAATAACATATAAAGCAATGATGGGAGAATTCATAATATATTATAAAGGAAAAATAATCGGCGGAATATATGATAACAGATTTCTCGTCAAGCCCGTACATTCTGCGGTTGAATATATGCCGGATGCGGAATATGAGCTTCCCTATGAAACCGCAAAGGAAATGCTGCTCGTTGACGACGTTGAAAACAGAGATTTTTTAGAAGGGCTGCTGAACGCAATGTATGATGAGCTGCCCGAGGAGCCAAAGAAAAAATAGTCCGAAAGGCAGAGTTTCGCAATGAAACTCTGCCTTTTTGATGTAAAACTATTCGGGTTTGACACTGTTATTCGGCAAATATGCCGCAAAAACCGCAAAAAGGTTTATGAAGTGATGCCCTTGTCAATGCTTTGTATATTTTGTGTTGTAGCCATGATTTTCGGGAGGGCGGTAATCGTTCGGATACATAGTATCCGCATAAACATCCGTCTGCAGATCCTTGATAATATTGTAAACTCCCTGAAAATCGGGAATATCGCAAATCGAAACATTTCTGCCCTGAACATTCTGCTTGCCGAATCTGAATGTAAATGTCTGCGCCGGAGCCGAAAAGCCTGCGCTTTCAACAATAACATCGCCGACTCCGATATATTGATCGATAATGCCCTGATGGATTTTGATATGCGAAATTTCAGCAAACGGCTTCATTTCAACATTAACCGTAAAAACTCCGCCGGAAACATAAATTCCTCTGTCGGTAACGGCATATTTTATGTTTCTGTGTCTGCGCACCGAAAACAGCACACCACCGAGATACAGCCAAACCGGCATAAGATGCAGCAGCATAAACGGAAAAATGAATGCTCCCGCTTCGCCTGCGCCTTCTTTCACAGCTACGCCTAAAATTCCGAAATCTATTATCGCCCATATAAGCGCAAACGGAAGCATAGGATTGAAAACACTTTCAAGAACAAAGCATTTTTTATCCGGCACGCCTTTCCAGATTATTCTTTCATTTCTGCCTATCATTTTTTCAAGTTCTATACCGCCCATAAAATCGCCCCTCGATAGTATATATACATATTATATATTATATGAGCAAACAAATCAATATATATATTCAGGAAATTTATAGGTTAAAATTAATAGGCTAAATAACACAAAAAAGCTTTGAGCCTCACCCATAATCGGACGAAAGCTTAAAGCTCTGTTGTTTTTATTTATGTTT
>JAKSQP010000015.1 GCA_024404025.1 Clostridia bacterium
CTCGCTACCTCCACCTTGGCAAGGTGGCGCTCTACCAGATGAGCTACATCCGCAAATGGTGCCTTCGGCCGGAATCGAACCAGCGACACGTGGATTTTCAGTCCACTGCTCTACCAACTGAGCTACAAAGGCATAAAATCGGCCTGTAAACATAGAATTTACAGGCCGTTTTGGCGACCCGGAACGGGCTCGAACCGTCGACCTCTAGCGTGACAGGCTAGCGTTCTAACCAACTGAACTACCGGGCCATTGGTGGGAACAACAGGGCTCGAACCTGTGACCCTCTGCTTGTAAGGCAGATGCTCTCCCAGCTGAGCTATGCTCCCAAACCGTTGCCGTTCTCTTAAGCGGCGAGACCTATAATACAATACTTTTCATCAAATGTCAAGTGTTTTTTGAAACTTTTTTCAAAAAATTTCAAACGCATTCAAAGTCAATTATGAGCCAAAAAGCATCAGACCGCTGAGCCGTTGATATTCAACGGTCTGACTACCGCTTTTCAATTATAGAGAACTTCTCTGATGTTGCTTTCGCCTTTCGCAAGGTCGAATTCAACAGCCTTATTTTCGCCGTTTATTTCAAGCTCGATTCTGATATTCGTACCCTCGGTAAATTCGGCCGAAATAACCTTTGCTTCCGATTTTGCAAATGTCTTTTTCAGCACTTCAACATCATTTGCGGTATATTCCTCTGCGTTATCCGAAACGAACAGAACATCGCCGAAAATATGATTGACGCCTGCAAGAATGAGCTTCTGATCCATCGTGAAATCAAGATTTGAATATCTTAAGAAGAAAACATCAGGATCGTTGCAGAACGCTCTTCCGCTCAGATGGCGGCGGAAAATGGCATTTGTGATTGAATTCTGCGCCGAGGGGACTTCGCTGTTAACATGAAGCGCATTATAGAACTTGCCCGTATATTTGAGGTCAACATCGCAGCCGATGCGGCAGGCATCAACATATCCGAAAGCGGCTCCGAGAGGAACACCGCAGCCGAGGATGAATTTATCGCCGCAGCATTCACGAAGAAATTCCATCGCCTCGCACATAATCGTGCCTCTTGATTTGCCGTTTCTGGGATACATACACTGGCTGTAAAGGAAATCAAGCTTAACCATATCATATCCCCACTCGTTGAGGATAACATCAAAGAAATGCCTGATATAAGCTCTTGCTTCTGGATGATACATATCCATTGTATATGCGCCGCCCCACGCAACAACGCCGAGAATGGGCAGGCCATATTTGTCACGGAGGATCCAGTCGGGATGCTCTTTATACATTCTTGAAGTTCTCTGGAGGCTGAACGGAGCGAGCCATATTCCCGCCATATATCCCTTTTCGTGAATCGAATCGGCAACATATTTCATTCCCTTGGGAAACTTTGCCGGATTGGGGTCAAGCCAGTCTCCGACGAAGGTTTCATAGCCGTCGTCTATCTGAAAAATCGAAACGGAATCCTTCGCAACATCAAGCGCATTAAGGTCACGGATGATGATTTTTTCATCGATCTTCTGGAAATAATTATACCATGAGGTGTAACCCGACATGTGCTCAAGGCGGGGCTTTGCGAGCTTCATCGCCTCAAAATATTTATCAAACACTTCATTATAAGTGCCGGTAAATTTTACAACATCGAAAAGCTCATAGCTTTCACCCTCGTTGAGAATAACGCCCTCAACATCCTTTTCAAGAGTAATGAGGGATTTATTCATATCGGCATAAATAACGGTGAAGCCCTGCCTTTCCGAAAGAGAACCGATGAAGAATACCTTTTCACCGTTTCTGATATATGTATAGCAATGGCTGAAGAATTCGCCGCTCTTTTTCGGGAATTTAACAAATCTGACATCGCCGGATATGCCCGCAAGCTTCTTGAGCTTTTTTGTTGCGGCAATCGGCGTCATATCAACCATTTTATCCTGACGGGTATATTCTCTCGAAGTTGTCCACGCCTGATAACCGTTTCCGAAAAATTTGTCGCCTGATTCAAAAAGGTGATCATAAATAATATCAACCTTGTCAAGCTCAATTCTCGATTTTGCAATGATTTTTGCCTTTACGGCGTTTTCTGTTTCTTCACATTCAATCGCATAGTGGGTGTTGCCTGCGGCGGGAATTGAAAATTTTTCGCCGAAATTTGTGTAGGAAACCCTGAATCCGATGTTTTTCATTGGATGACCTCCGTGAAAATTTATATGAACATTATACATAATATATTCCGAAAAATCAATATATAAAAAGGGAACTGCTCATTTTGAACAGTTCCCCGTGAATCATTATTTCTTGTTGATTCTTCCTATATAGCTGAATGCTTCAAACACCGCAATAACGGAAACGAATGCGCAGGAAATGATGAGCGACCATCTGAGGTCAACAAATCCATGGTGGAAATTATCAAGCGTTGCTTCAAGAGCGACAAGATAAATGACCGCTTCAGCGCTGAGAAGCGAAAAAATATGCAATCCTTTGACAGTCTTGGAGCTGATAAGCGCAACCGCAGCTGCAAAGAGCGCCGCCGCAAGCACAAACATCGGCAGGAACGCCTGATAAAGCCATGTTGCGATTCCGATTTTCTGAATAATGAAGAAAACATATCCCACAATCGCCATAAAGCAGATTATCGCCGTTACGGGTGCGGGAGTGATTTTGAGAGCCGGAAGCACCGTGCATACCCAGATAACAAGCATTGCACCTACAACATAGCCTGCCCATGTTGTTCTTGTGAATGAAAGGTCAATTGCAACGCTTAATGTTGCGGGAAAAACAAGAAGAGCTGTGAAAATAGCCGCAAAGCTCTTTGATTTTTTGCTCGGCTCGTTAAAAAACTTTTTCTTTTCGGCAGGTGCCGCAGCTTCTGCCGGCGCCGAAGTGACTGATGCGTGGCATCCGGGGCAAGCCGTAACGCCATCCGGAATCTCCGTTCCGCAATGTGAACAATACATAACTATCCCTGTATATCCGATTATGTACGAATATACTCCTTTCGTTTATATTTTGGTTTGTATTAACTATATTATAATAAATTTCCCGATAAAATCAATAGTATTTTATAATTTGACAAATTATTAATAGTATTGTAATATATAATGGTTAGATAAAAAAGAAAGGATAATATATATGGCGATATTCAAACCGTTCCGAGCAGTCAGACCGCTCGAAAAATATGCTTCGGAGGTTGCGGCTCTGCCCTATGATGTTATGAACAGCAAAGAGGCTGCGGAAATGGTGAAAGGAAAGCCGCATTCTTTTCTTCACGTTGACAAAGCGGAAATAGACCTGCCCGAGGGAACGGATCTGTATTCCGAAGCCGTTTATCTCAAGGCAAAGGATAATCTTGAAAAGCTTGAAAAAGACGGAGTCTGCAAGCAGGACGAAGAATGCAGATTCTATATCTACCGTCAGATTATGAACGGCAGAGCGCAGACCGGACTTGTCGGCTGCGTTTCCATTGATGACTATATAAATAATGTTATCAAAAAGCATGAGCTTACAAGAGCAGACAAGGAAGCTGACAGAATCAACCATGTTGATTACTGCGATGCCAACACCGGACCTATTTTTCTCGCTTACCGCCCGAACGGCGGCATTGCAAAGCTCATTTCGGACTGGCAGAAAAACAACTCTCCCGTTTATGATTTTGTTACCGATGACGGAATCGGAAACACGGTATGGGTCATAGATGACGAAAATATCATCAAAGAAATTTCATCGCTTTTCGGCGGCGTTGATTATCTTTACATTGCAGACGGTCACCACAGAGCCGCTTCCGCAGTCAAGGTAGGTCTCAAACGCCGTGAAGCCAACCCGGGCTTCAGCGGAAACGAAGAATTCAATTTTTTCCTTGCCGTTCTTTTTTCATGCGATGAACTTGAAATTATGGATTACAACAGAGTGATCAAAGATCTCAACGGATACACCGAAGAAGAATTCAAAGAAAAGATTTCCGAAAAATTTACGGTTGAGCTTTGCGGAGATAACGCATACAGGCCCGAAAAGCTTCACACCTTCGGAATGCTTCTCGGCGGAAAATGGTATAAGCTTTCCGCAAATGAGAATTCATTTAATTCAGCCGACCCCGTTGAAGCACTTGATGTTTCGATCCTTCAGAATAATCTTATCTCCCCCGTTCTCGGCATTGATGACCCGAGAACAGACAAGAGAATTGATTTTGTAGGCGGCATCAGAGGCCTTGATGAGCTTGAACGCCGCGCATCAACCGATATGTGCCTCGCATTTTCAATGTATCCCACATCGCCTGAGGAGCTTATGGCAATTGCCGATGCAGGCAAAATAATGCCCCCGAAATCCACATGGTTTGAGCCTAAACTTTTAAGCGGATTATTCATCCATAAACTTTCATAAATCAGGAGACCGGTTATGAGAAAAAATAAGAAAAAGAAAATAATCATTATCGTTTCGGCAGCAATCGCCGCAGCTGCAATAGCGGCAGTTCTGATTCTGACTCTCGGCAAAAATTCCGCAAAGGGCGAAAAAATCAGCGTTGAAGTTGCAAGAAACGATTTTACGATTTCAGAAAGTATTATCACAACTCTCTCTTCCGATGCCGAAAGATACCGTTCAACTCTCACAAAGGCATACGGAATCAGCGCAGACAAAGCCTCTTCTTTCTTTGAAGCTCCCGAAAACTGGCTTGCTTTCGATATCACAATGGATATTGTCAACACAGGCAATACCGAAATCAGCGTTGTGGGATTCGATGTTTCCGATAACGGCAAAAACGATATGTATGTCAACAAAGGCGTCGGAGGCGAGCTTTCCCTTGCTCCGGGCGCATCTTATCCGATAAGCGCAAGCATTCTCTGCGAAAACGGCGATCTTTCGCTCGAAGAAGCAAAGGCATTTGCAGACAAGCTTTCGATCAACCTCATTTACAGCAAAAAGCCCGTTGAAAATGACGACGGCACGCAGAGCGTTGAAAAACAGTATTCGGCTAAAGTTCAGTAAAGGAAGCAAAAATTCTATGAGTTTCTTCTCTCGTTCAAAAGCTCCGGCAGGTCCTCCCGAATTCATCATCGCCTGCCTCGGAAATCCCGGCAGACAATATGAAACCACAAGGCACAATGCGGGTTTTCTGTTTGCCGAGCTGCTTGCAGACAAGCATAATATTAAAATAAACAATATTCAGTTTAAATCCGTAACGGGAAAGGTTGAGCTTTCCGGCCGTAAATGCCTTGTTTTGAAGCCGCAGACATTTATGAACAACAGCGGAGAGGCTGTACGTGCGGCGGCGGCATTCTATAAAATCCCGCCCGAAAAGATCATTGTTGTTTTTGATGATATTTCCCTGCCCTGCGGAAAACTCCGCATAAGGCGCAAGGGAAGCGACGGCGGTCACAACGGGATCAAGAGCATTATTTATCACCTGAATTCCGATCAGTTTCCGAGGGTGAAGCTCGGCGTGGGTCAGAAGCCTCACCCTGAAATGGACCTTGCCGACTGGGTTCTCTCGAATTTTTCAAAAGACGACCTTGTTGAGCTGCGCAAGGCGGCTGAAGAAGCCTGCGATGCAGTTGAAATGATGATTTCGGGAGAAATCGACAAGGCCATGAGCGCTCATAACAGCTGATCACATCATCGAAGCAATTCCGTCAAGCATATTTTCCATCTTTTTGGCGCACTTTGATGCCGTTTTTTTGCACGCCTTCATTCCGCTTTTTGTCATAAGCATTGAGCCGGCAGCAGTTGCGGCAAAGCCGACTGCAAGCCCGATTCCCATTCCGGCAGCGAGCGAAGAAGTTTTTGCAGAAGTAAACATTTAATCACCTCCATTAGTTTTCTCATAATTATTTTGTCCGTTTAATTATAAAAAATCCATCCGCAAGGAAGTAACAAAATGTCTGTTCTGAATATAGTTCTTGTTGAGCCTCAGATCCCGCAGAACACGGGAAACATCGCCCGTACCTGCGCCGCAACAGGCTCAAGGCTTCACATAATAGAGCCGATGGGCTTTAAAATCGACGATGCGAAGCTCAAGCGTGCCGGGCTTGATTACTGGCATCTGCTTGATATTACTTATTATAAAAATATTGACGATTTCTTTGAAAAAAACAAAGGCGGAGAATACTATTATTTTTCCACCAAGGCTCTGAATATCTATTCTGATGTTGAATATCCGGACAACTGCTATCTTTTCTTCGGGAAAGAAACCGCAGGTCTTCCCGAAGAGCTGCTTCATGATAATCCGGAGCGCTGCGTGCGTCTGCCGATGCTCAATGACAGCTCGGCAAGAAGCCTGAACCTTTCAAATACCGTTGCAATAGGCGTTTATGAGGTCCTTCGCCAATGGAATTTCCCCGACCTGCTTCTGAAGGGCAAGCTGACGAAATTCGATTGGAACGAAGCATAACACATTGCTGCCGTAATGCAACAAAACAGTTGAAAACCTTTTGCTTTTATGTTAGAATATAATAAATTACGATACGGAGGACAATCAAATGAAAAGATCTGTTGTTGCCGCAATTATGACTTTTGTGCTCATAGCCGCTATGTTCGCTGGATGTTCAAGGCTTCCCGATGAACCTCCTGTTGAATCAATTGAAAAAGAAACCTATATCAATCCGGTCGGCGCAACCGTTACCGCTCAAGATATAAACAATAAAGATGAACTTATTGTCAAATATGTCAAAACAGTTGACGATATAGAGCTTGATATGAAAAGCTATTATGTTTTCGGCAAAAACGCCGCCGAAATGACTTTTAAGGAATTCAGCTATGACGGTGTTCAGGTTACCGTTTCCGGCTTTGTTGATGTTAAGATGATTGCGATCGGCAAGCGCTCCGATGATATGAAAATCGGATATACAGCTTTCGATGCAGACGGAAAAGAAATATACAGAAGCTATGTTCTTATAAGGCTCAAGGGCGTCAAAAAAGGCGAAACCGTTGAAAATCGCCGTTTCCATTTCCCGACCGAAGCTGTTAAGGTCGTTTTCTATGATTATACCGGAAACGCATAATATCGCTTTGCGCTTCAAAGCTTTATAATCGACCTTGAGGATCACTTTCCGTGGTCCTCTTTTAGAATTCGGAAAGGAGGAAGACAAATGTCATCTCCTCTTGCAGACAAACTGCGCCCGCAGAAAATTGAAGATATGGTCGGTCAGACTCATCTTCTCGGCGAAGGAAAGCCGTTGATAAATATTATAAAATCGGGTCAGCTTCCCAATATGATATTCTACGGCCCTCCCGGAATCGGAAAAACCACCCTTGCAGGCATCATAGCAAAAACTACCGACAGATACCTCGTTAAGCTGAACGGCACAACGGCAGGCACTTCAGACATAAAGGATGTTGTTGCAATGCTCGATTCGCTTGAAGCGCAGAACGGAATTCTGCTCTATCTTGACGAAATTCAGTATTTCAACAAAAAGCAGCAGCAGGTGCTTCTTGAATACATTGAGAGCGGAGCAATAACTCTGATCGCTTCCACAACCGAAAACCCGTATTTCTATGTTTACAGCGCCATATTGAGCCGCTCAACGGTCTTTGAATTCAAAAGCATAACTCCCGAAGAAATCGAAAAGGCCGTCAGGCGTGCATTCAGCTTTATGGAGAATGAACGCAGCGAGAAATTCGAAATCGAAGACGGAGTTTTTTCTCATATTTCAACTGCGAGCGCAGGCGATGTCAGAAAAGCGCTCAACAGCGTTGAATTATGCGTTTTATCTTCTCCCGAAGAAAACAGAATAAGGAAAATCACTCTCGAAAGCGCCCGTCAGCTTACGCAGAAGAGCGCAATGAGATATGATAAAGACGGCGACGAGCATTATGACATAATTTCGGCTTATCAGAAATCCATGAGAGGCTCCGACCCTGATGCGGCGGTTCATTATCTCGGCAGACTTCTTGAAGCCGGAGATCTGCCGTCCGCCTGCCGCAGACTTCTTGTCTGCGCCTGCGAGGATGTCGGCCTTGCCTATCCGCAGATAATCCCGATAGTCAAGGCGGCAGTTGATTCTGCTCTGATGCTCGGCCTGCCCGAAGCAAGGATTCCTCTTGCGGATGCCGTTATTCTCGTCTGTAACAGCCCTAAATCGAATTCCGCATATAATGCGATCAATTCCGCTATGAGCGACATAAAAGCCGGCAAAACAGGTCCTGTGCCCCGTCAGCTTCAGAATATGCACTATGACGGCGAAGATAATCAGAATAAGGGTCAGTTTTATAAATATGCTCACGATTTTCCGAATCATTGGGTCAGCCAGCAGTATCTGCCCGATGCAATAAAAAACAGAAAATATTATGAATTCGGAGATAACAAAAACGAGCGTGCCGCCAAAGAATACTGGTCAAAAATAAAAATCAAATAATTATGTTATAACAGACACTCCCCTGAACTTAATTTTTAAGTTCAGGGGAGTGTTAATTATATTCAATCGTCAATAATATTGATTATGCGCAGAGCAAAAAAATCACGCCGTATGGCACGGATTCATCCGTGCCTTATTTTCTTTTCCGGGATTTCTTTACCCGAAATATAAAACAAAAAGGAGCAGTCTTGCGACTGCTCCTCGAAAAAGATTCAATTATTCGTTGATCTCGATAACAACGCCTGAACCAACGGTTCTGCCGCCTTCACGGATAGCGAAACGAAGACCCTTTTCAATAGCGATAGGAGTGATAAGTTCAACTTTCATATCAACGTTATCGCCGGGCATGCACATTTCAGTGCCTTCGGGAAGGTTGATAACGCCTGTAACGTCAGTAGTTCTGAAATAGAACTGAGGACGATAGTTGTTGAAGAACGGAGTATGACGGCCGCCTTCTTCCTTGGTCAGAACGTAAACCTGGCCAACGAACTTGGTGTGAGGCTGAATTGAGCCGGGCTTTGAAAGAACCTGTCCACGCTGGATTTCAGTTCTCTGAACACCACGGAGAAGAGCACCGATGTTGTCGCCTGCCTCAGCATAGTCGAGGATCTTGCGGAACATTTCGATACCGGTAACAACTGTCTTTCTCTTTTCGTCTGTAAGACCAACGATTTCAACTTCTTCAGAAGTTTTGAGCTGTCCACGCTCAACTCTGCCGGTAGCAACAGTACCACGGCCGGTGATTGTGAAAACGTCTTCAACAGGCATAAGGAAAGGAAGGTCAGCTTTACGGTCGGGAGTAGGAATATACTCGTCAACAGCGTTCATGAGTTCCCAGATGGGAGCGATTTCAGCTGCATCAACATCGCTGCCTGAATACTCAAGAGCCTTGAGAGCTGAACCCTTGATGATGGGAGCTTCTTCATCGAAGCCGTACTCAGCAAGTGTTTCACGGATTTCCATTTCAACGAGCTCGAGGAGTTCGGGATCGTCAACCTGGTCAACCTTGTTCATGAAAACGATGATTCTGGGAACGCCAACCTGGCGAGCAAGGAGAAGATGTTCCTTAGTCTGAGCCATAGGACCATCAGTTGAAGCGATAACAAGGATAGCACCGTCCATCTGAGCAGCGCCGGTGATCATGTTCTTAATATAGTCAGCATGGCCCGGGCAGTCAACGTGAGCATAGTGACGAGCATCTGTCTCGTACTCAACGTGTGCAGTATTGATTGTGATACCACGCTCTCTCTCTTCGGGAGCCTTATCAATGTTTGCATAGTCAACGAATGCTGCGCCGCCCTTCATAGCAAGGGTCTTTGTGATAGCAGCTGTAAGAGTAGTCTTACCATGGTCAACGTGACCGATTGTACCGATATTTACATGGGGCTTGCTGCGGTTAAATTTTTCTTTTGCCATTATAGTTTTCCTCCCTTATTATAGAGCAAAATTATTCTCCATGCATAACGCATGATTCAATTTTAACAATTTTAGGCTTGAAATGCAAGCCTTTTTTCAAAATAATCAAAACAAATTATTTCTCTGTAACGATTTTTTCGGCAATGTTCTTCGGAACTTCGCTGTAATGGCTGGGTTCCATAACATACTGACCTCTGCCCTGTGTCTTTGAGCGGAGAGCTGTTGCATAGCCGAACATATTCGAAAGAGGAATATTTGCATTGATCTGAACGGCACCCGTTCTGCTTTCCGTGCCCAAAATCATACCGCGGCGGGAGTTGATATCACCGATAACATCTCCCATGTAGTCATCAGGAACGATAACAACAGTTTTCATGATGGGCTCCATAAGAACGGGAGCGGCTTTTTTCATTGCATCCTTGAATGCCATTGAAGCGGCGATCTTGAATGCCATTTCGGAAGAGTCGACCTCGTGATATGAGCCGTCATAAAGGGTGACCTTTACATCAACAACATTGAAGCCTGCAAGCACGCCGGAGAGCATAGCTCCCTTGATACCTGCTTCGATGGCGTTGAAATATTCCTTGGGAATAGCGCCGCCGACAATATTGTTAACAAACTCAAATCCTTTTTCGGGATTGGGCTCAATTTTGATTTTAACATGACCGTACTGACCTTTACCACCGGACTGACGTGAATACTTGGTATCCGAATCAGCAGGCTTTGTGATGGTTTCACGGTATGCAACCTGAGGCTTACCGACGTTTGCTTCAACTTTGAATTCACGAAGCATTCTGTCAACGATGATTTCAAGGTGGAGCTCACCCATGCCGGCAATAATTGTCTGGCCTGTTTCCTCGTCGGTATAGCATCTGAATGTGGGGTCTTCCTCTGCAAGCTTTGCAAGAGCAATGCTCATCTTTTCCTGACCTGCTTTGGTCTTGGGCTCGATGGCAACTCTGATAACCGGCTCGGGGAATTCCATTGATTCAAGAATTATGGGATGCTTTGCATCGCAGAGTGTGTCACCCGTTGTTGTCTGCTTAACGCCGACGCAGGCGGCGATATCGCCTGCATAGCAGCATTCGATATCCTGTCTGTGGTTTGCGTGCATCTGAAGAATACGGCCCATACGCTCATTTCCGTCTTTTGTGGAGTTATAAACGGTTGAACCGGTTTCAACAACGCCTGAATATACTCTGAAGAAGCAGAGCTTGCCGACGAACGGGTCTGTTGCGATCTTGAATGCAAGAGCGGCAAACGGCTCATCATCGGATGAATGTCTTACTTCCTCTTTGTCAGTCTTGGGGTTAACACCCGTGATTGAGGGAACATCCGTAGGAGCGGGCATATAATCAACAACCGCATCGAGCAGAAGCTGAACGCCCTTGTTGCGATATGAAGTTCCGCAGACAACGGGAACCATCTGGTTTGCAAGAGTTGCCTTTCTGATGCAGGATTTGATCTCGTCAATCGTGAGAGTTTCGCCCTCAAGATATTTTTCAAGAAGCTCATCATCCTGCTCGGCAACATGCTCAACCATATCGTCATGGTATTTCTGAGCAAGCTCAGCCATATCGTCAGGGATATCGGTAACTTCGATATCAACACCCATATCGTCTTTATAATAATAGGCCTTCATAACAACAAGGTCTATTATTCCTTTGAAATCTGATTCTGCGCCGATGGGAAGCTGGATGGGAACGGCATTGCACTTAAGGCGTTCCTTTATCATGTCGATAACATTATAGAAGTTCGCTCCGGTGATGTCCATCTTGTTGATGTAAATCATTCTGGGAACCTGATATTTATCGGCCTGTCTCCAAACTGTTTCAGACTGCGGCTCAACACCGCCCTTTGCGCAGAGAACCGTAACCGAACCATCGAGAACTCTGAGTGAACGCTCAACTTCAACGGTGAAATCAACGTGACCCGGAGTGTCAATGATATTTATACGGTGGTCCTTCCAAAAGCAGGTAGTTGCGGCGGAGGTGATAGTGATACCACGCTCCTGCTCCTGTTCCATCCAGTCCATTGTTGCGGCGCCATCGTGCGTTTCGCCTATTTTATGAGTTTTTCCCGTGTAATAAAGGATACGCTCTGTGGTTGTGGTTTTTCCGGCATCAATATGCGCCATGATACCAATGTTTCTAGTTTTTTCAAGGGTTACCTGTCTTGGCATAAAAACCTCCGAATATTGTTACGAGTGAAATGATTTCGATAATTATGCGGGAATTACCATCTGAAATGAGCAAATGCCTTGTTGGCTTCTGCCATCTTATGAGTATCTTCACGCTTCTTGAATGCCGAACCGGTCTGGTTAACTGCATCCATAATTTCGTTGGCAAGTCTTTCCTTCATCGTTCTTTCCGAACGGTCACGGCTGTAAGTTGTGATCCAACGAAGACCGAGAGTCTGTCTTCTCTCGGGACGAACCTCTATAGGTACCTGATAGGTAGCACCGCCTACACGGCGAGCTTTAACTTCGAGAACAGGCATAACGTTTTCCATAGCCTCTTCAAAAACCTCAAGGGGTTCTTTTCCGGTTTTTTCTTTGATAATGTCAAAAGCTTCGTAAACGATCTTTTGAGCAACACCCTTTTTGCCGTCATACATAACATTATTGATAAGACGGGTTACAAGAGTTGAGTTGTAAAGCGGATCGGGCAAAACTTCACGTTTTGCTATATTGCCTCTTCTTGGCACGTCGCTTCCCTCCTTCATAGTAATGATATCATAGGTACTCGAGTGACAAAATCCCGTGGCGCCAATGCAAAAAGCATACTTTTATATAATATACTCGCATTGGGTGAAAAGCCTTTATTACTTTTCAGCCTGCAAGATGTTTTGTCTTTTGATTTGCGGATTATTTCTTTGCTGCCTTGGGACGCTTTGCACCGTACTTTGAACGGGCCTGCATTCTGCCGTTAACGCCCTGGGTATCAAGTGTTCCGCGGATGATGTGGTAACGAACACCGGGAAGATCCTTAACACGGCCGCCTCTGATGAGAACTACCGAGTGCTCCTGAAGGTTGTGACCGACACCGGGGATGTAAGACGAAACTTCAATACCGTTTGTAAGGCGAACTCTGGCGATCTTACGAAGAGCTGAGTTGGGCTTCTTGGGTGTTGCAGTCTTAACAGCGGTGCAAACGCCACGCTTCTGAGGTGAATCCTGATCTGTAAGAATATTCTTCTTTGAGTTCAGACCTTTGAGAAGAGCGGGAGCTTTGGGCTTCTTTTCAAGTGTTTCTCTGCCGTTGCGAACAAGCTGATTAAAGGTAGGCAAAAACAATCTCTCCTTTCCGAAAAATTTTTTATCGTGTAAGAGCTTCGCTCGTAAAAACGAAGCTCATGACACCACAATTGTGTATTTTATCACAAACGGTTCTCGTTTGTCAACACTTTCTACAAAAATTACTCTGCATTTTCAGCAATATTACCGAAGAAGCCTTCTTTTTTGACTTCAACATTGCTGTAACACTTCATGCCGGTACCGGAAGGAAGAAGCTTACCGATAATAACGTTCTCTTTAAGACCGATAAGGTGGTCGGTCTTGCCCTTGATTGCGGCATCGGTAAGAACTCTTGTTGTTTCCTGGAATGAAGCGGCAGACATAAATGAATCTGTTGCAAGAGAAGCCTTGGTAATACCCATAAGAGTGGGAATACAGGTTGCAAATACGGGCTCTTTGCCGGCAGCCTTGGCTTCAGCGGCGATACGCTCATTTTCAAGGCGGATGTCAACCTTCTCAACAACCGTGCCGGGAAGGAATCTTGAATCGCCTTCTTCTGCAACTCTGACTTTTCTCATCATCTGACGGACGATAACCTCGATATGCTTATCGTTGATATCAACGCCCTGCATACGGTAGGTTCTCTGAACTTCTCTGATAAGATAATCGTGAACAGCTTCAACGCCGAGAATCGAAAGAATATCGTGAGGATTCTGTGCGCCTTCGGTAAGCTGGGCGCCCTTAAGAACCTTCTGACCTTCTTCAACCTTGATGCGGTATCCGTAAGGAATAAGATATGCTTTTTCTTCGCCGCTGTCTGATGTTACGATAACATGCTGTGATTTCTTTATTTCTCTGAATGAAACAACGCCGTCAATTTCGCTCATAATTGCGAGCATCTTGGGCTTGCGTGCTTCAAAGAGTTCTTCGATTCTGGGAAGACCGGTTGTGATATCCGACTGGTCGGCAGCGCCGCCGGTATGGAATGTTCTCATTGTAAGCTGAGTACCGGGCTCACCGATTGACTGGGCAGCGATGATACCGACTGCTTCGCCTACTGTTACGGGCTGACCTGATGCAAGGTTTGCGCCGTAGCACTTGATGCAGACGCCGTGCTCGGAGCTGCAGGAAAGGAGCGAGCGAATCTTTATCTGAGCCTTTGAGGTCTCGGGGATTTCGCCTGCGGCAACCTTTCTCTCGTGTTCTGCCTTAACGCTCTTTGCAACCTTATCGGCAATAACATCATTCATCATCTTATCCTTGCTTGCGATCATTTCTCCCGTTGCGGGGTCGAAATAATCTTCAAGAAGGAATCTGCCGGTAAGTCTTTCGGCAAGGTCAACTATCTTTCTGCCGCCGTATTTGGGATCGCCGTCATAAATATCATAAACATTGATACCCTCTGTGCAATGGCAATCTTCCTCACGGATGATAACATCCTGCGAAACATCAACAAGACGGCGGGTAAGGTAACCCGAGTCGGCAGTACGAAGTGCGGTATCGGCAAGACCTTTACGGGCACCACGGGATGAAATGAAGTATTCAAGAATATTAAGACCTTCACGGTAGTTTGCTCTGATGGGAACTTCGATGGTCTTACCTGCTGTGTTTGCAATAAGTCCGCGCATACCGGCGAGCTGACGAAGCTGGGAATCGTTACCACGGGCACCGGACTTAAGCATCATATTGATGGGGTTGAATTCATTGAAGTTCTTCTTGAGTTCAACCGAAACATCCTTTGTGCAGTCTTCCCATGCCTTGATAACGCCGGCTGAACGCTCTTCGTTCGTTATGAAACCTCTATCATAATAAGATGTAATCTTGGCGACCTTTGCTTCGGTCTGCTCAAGAAGCTCTTTCTTTTTGGGAGGAATCGTTGCATCGCAAACGGCAACCGTGATACCGCTTCGGGTTGAATATCTGTAACCCTGAGCCTTGATCTTATCAAGAACGTCTGCCGAAATAGCCGTTCCGTGAACCTTTATGCAGCGGTCAATGATTTTGCCGAGGCACTTTTTATCAACAAGTGTGTTGATTTCGGGAGTGAAAATATTATCGGGATCGCTTCTGTCGATGAAGCCGAGATCCTGAGGAATGGGATTGTTGAAGATGATCTTACCAAGAGTTGTAACAACAAGTCTTGTGATGCTCTCTCCGTTGAATTCCTTCGTCATACGGATTCTGATGCTTACATGAAGACCGATATCGCCCTCATCATAAGCCATCATTGCTTCGTCGATATTATTGAATGTGCAATATTTTAAATGCTTTTCGCCTTTTTCATCAATGAATTCGGTCGGAGCGCCGGGCTCGCAGGGATTTTCGGGGTTATAATCCGAATTAAGAGGATTATTATCATTTACCATTGTAAGGTAATATGAGCCGAGGATCATATCCTGCGTGGGAACGGTAACGGGATGTCCGTCCGAAGGCTTGAGCAGGTTGTTGGCAGCAAGCATAAGGAAGCGTGCTTCCGCCTGCGCCTCTGCCGAAAGAGGAACATGAACTGCCATCTGGTCGCCGTCGAAGTCGGCATTGAAAGCGGTACATACCAGAGGATGAAGTCTGATAGCTCTGCCTTCAACAAGAACAGGCTCAAAAGCCTGAATGCCGAGGCGGTGAAGAGTGGGAGCACGGTTAAGCATAACAGGATGGTCTTTGATAACAACTTCAAGTGCATCCCATACTTCGGGAGCCGAGCGTTCAACCATCTTGCGGGCTGATTTAACATTATTTGCCTTCTTGGTTTCGGTAAGGACCTTCATAATGAAAGGCTTAAAAAGCTCAAGTGCCATCTCTTTGGGAAGTCCGCACTGATAGAGCTTGAGGTCAGGACCGACAACGATAACGGAACGGCCCGAATAGTCAACACGCTTGCCGAGAAGGTTCTGTCTGAATCGTCCCTGCTTACCTTTAAGCATATCGGAAAGAGATTTAAGAGCTCTGTTGTTGGGACCCGTGACCGGTCTTCCTCTTCTGCCGTTGTCGATAAGAGCATCAACGGCTTCCTGGAGCATTCTCTTTTCGTTTCTGATAATGATTTCGGGGGAGCCGAGCTCTATGAGCTTTGCAAGACGGTTATTTCTGTTGATAACTCTTCTGTAAAGGTCATTGAGGTCGGAGGTTGCGAATCTGCCGCCTTCAAGCTGAACCATCGGGCGAAGTTCGGGAGGAATTACGGGGATAACATCAAGAATCATCCATTCGGGTCTGTTGCCGCTCTGTCTGAAAGCTTCAACGACCTCAAGGCGCTTGAGAGCCTTTGCTTTCTTCTGGCCTGATGATGTTTCAAGTTCCTCACGAAGTTCCTCTGCAAGCTGATCAAGGTCAATTTCCGAAAGGAGTTCCTTGATGGCTTCGGCACCCATACCTGCCTTGAAGTCATCTTCATAGGCAAGTCTTGCTTCTTCGTAATCCTTCTCGTCGAGGGTCTGGCACTTTCTTAAAACCGTGTCGCCGGGATCGATAACGATATGCTTTGCAAAATAGAGTACCTTTTCAAGATCTCTGGGAGCTATATCAAGGATAAGACCCATTCTTGAAGGGATACCCTTGAAATACCAGATGTGCGAAACGGGAGTTGCAAGCTCAATGTGGCCCATTCTTTCACGACGAACCTTTGACTTTGTAACTTCAACACCGCAGCGTTCGCATATTTTGCCTTTATAACGAACTCTCTTATATCTTCCGCAATGGCATTCCCAGTCCTTTGTGGGTCCGAAAATCCTTTCGCAGAAAAGACCGTCCTTTTCGGGCTTGAGAGTTCTGTAGTTTATGGTTTCGGGCTTCTTGACCTCGCCGTAAGACCATTCTCTGATCTGATCAGGCGAAGCAAGGCCGATTTTTATGGATTCAAAAGAAATATTATTTACAGATTCTGTAACATTTTCCATTAAACGATGCCCCTTCCGTTAATTTGGTTTGGAATACGGCGATTATTCATAATCGTCCTCTGAAGATTCAAGTTCAAGTCCGAAATCTCCTGCTTCTTCAAATTCATCTGAATCGGCATAATCCTCTTCAAACTCTTCACTTTCTCTGATGAAAATATCATTTTCTTCGCTTTCTTCATCAATGATGAATTCGTTGCTCTGTTCGGCATCGTTGACATTCTGGAATGCCTTGGTGTCGGTTACATAGCCTTCTTCATCATCAAAGGTCTGACGAAGGTCGATTTCTTCGCCTTCTTCATCGAGAACTCTGATATCAAGAGCAAGTGACTGGAGCTCTTTGACAAGAACCTTGAATGATTCGGGGATACCGGGAGCGGGAACATTCTTACCCTTAACGATTGCTTCGTAGGTCTTGACTCTGCCGACAACATCGTCTGACTTGACGGTAAGGATTTCCTGAAGTGTATATGCAGCGCCGTATGCTTCAAGTGCCCAAACTTCCATTTCACCGAAACGCTGGCCGCCGAACTGGGCTTTTCCGCCGAGAGGCTGCTGGGTAACGAGCGAATAAGGACCTGTTGAACGGGCGTGAATCTTATCATCAACAAGGTGATGGAGCTTAAGATAATACATGACGCCGACTGTTACGGGGTTATCAAATCTTCTGCCCGTTCTGCCGTCGGTAAGAATCGACTTGCAGTCAAGGCGGAGCTGCGGAACCTTTGAGGGATCGAATTCCTCGCCCTTCTCTTCCGCTTCCTTCTTTGCATTTTCCATCGTAATGCGGTTTGCTTCTATGAAAGCTTCCGTGATGTCGCCTTCATGAGCGCCGTCGAATACGGGAGTCATAACCTTATAACCGAGTGACCTTGCGGCAAATCCGAGGTGAACCTCAAGAACCTGACCGATATTCATTCGGGAAGGAACGCCGAGGGGGTTAAGAACGATATCAAGCGGAGTGCCGTCGGGAAGGAAGGGCATATCTTCCTGAGGAAGAATTCTCGAAACAACGCCCTTGTTGCCGTGGCGGCCCGCCATCTTGTCGCCGACCGAAAGCTTACGCTTCTGGGCGATATAGCAGCGAACAACTTTATTTACGCCGGGTGAAAGCTCATCGCTGTTTTCTTTTGTGAATACTTCAACATTAACAACAATGCCGTATTCGCCGTGAGGAACTTTAAGAGAAGTGTCTCTGACTTCCTTTGCCTTCTCGCCGAAGATAGCACGGAGAAGTCTTTCTTCTGCGGTAAGCTCGGTTTCGCCCTTGGGTGTAACCTTGCCGACAAGGATGTCGCCGGAATGTACCTCTGCGCCGATGCGAATGATACCTCTTTCATCGAGATTGCCCAGAGCATCTTCGCCGACGTTGGGAATATCTCTCGTGATCTCTTCGGGTCCGAGCTTGGTATCTCTTGCTTCGGTTTCATATTCCTCTATATGAACTGATGTATAAACATCGTCACGAACTAACTTTTCGTTGATAAGAACAGCGTCTTCGTAGTTATAACCTTCCCAGGTCATAAAGCCGACGAGTGCGTTCTTTCCGAGGCTTATTTCGCCGTGATCCGTTGCGGGACCGTCGGCAATAACTTCGCCCTTTTCAACTCTCTGACCTACCGAAACGATGGGTCTCTGGTTGATGCAGGTCGCCTGGTTGGATCTCATGAACTTGATAAGCTCATAATAGCGGCTGCTGCCGCCGTCTTCAAGAATCGTAACGCCGTCTGCGCAGACCTTGGAAACAACGCCGCCCTCTTTTGCAAGAACGGTTACGCCGGAGTCAACTGCCGCCTTATATTCCATACCGGTTCCGACTATGGGAGCGCAGGTCTTGAGAAGAGGAACTGCCTGTCTCTGCATGTTTGAACCCATGAGAGCACGGTTTGCGTCATCGTTCTCAAGGAAAGGAATCATTGCGGTAGCAACCGAAACGACCATTTTGGGGGAGATGTCCATATAATCGGCCATTGTGTTGTCGATTTCAAGGAATTCATCTCTGTGTCTTGCGGTGATCTTTGATCTGACGAAGCAGTTGTTTTCATCGAGGGGCTCATTAGCCTGAGCAACGATATAATCATCCTCGGTGTCCGCCGTCATATATTCAACTTCATCAAGCACCCTGCCGGTTGCCTTGTCGATCTTTCTGAACGGAGCTTCAACAAAGCCGTATTCATTGATTTTTGCAAATGTGGCAAGATATGAAATAAGTCCGATGTTGGGACCTTCGGGGGTCTCGATGGGACACATTCTGCCGTAATGCGAATAGTGAACGTCACGAACCTCGAATCCTGCACGGTCTCTTGAAAGACCGCCCGGGCCGAGAGCCGAAAGACGGCGCTTATGGGTAAGCTCTGCAAGGGGGTTGGTCTGATCCATGAACTGCGAAAGCGGTGAGGATCCGAAGAACTCTCTGATAGCTACCATAACGGGTCTGATGTTTATGAGGCTCTGCGGAGTAATCTTATCATCATCCTCCTGAGCCTGGATAGCCATTCTCTCACGAACAACTCTTTCCATTCTTGTGATACCGATTCTGAACTGATTCTGAAGCAGCTCGCCGACTGAACGGATCCTTCTGTTGCCGAGATGGTCTATATCGTCAATGTTGCCGACCTTTTTGGTAAGGCAGTTAACATAGTTGACTGATGCAAAAATGTCGTCAATGATGATGTGCTTGGGAATAAGGTCATCACAACGGATTCTCATTTCTTCAAGAAGCGCTTCTTTATCATCGCCGCATTTTTCGATGATTTCATGAAGAACGGAATAACGTACCTTTTCGTTGATCGCAATTCCGACAAGCTCTTCCTTTGTGAAGCCTGCGGGAAGAACTGCAAGCGGATCGACCATACCGTTGGAGATAACGAAGAGCTGCGTGCCGTCTTCGCAGGCAACAACCGCTTTCATTACACCGGCATTTTCAATTTCAAGAGCCTTCTGCTTTGTGATAACTTCGCCTGCATCCGCAATGAATTCGCCTGTGTATTCGGAAATAACGGGCTCTGCAAGGGTGCAGCCGGGAAGTCTGTTGAGCATTGAAAGCTTCTTGTTGTATTTATATCTGCCGACTCTGGAAATATCATATCTGTGAGGATCAAAAAACAGCTGGTCTATATGCTGCTGAGCCGATTCAAGAGTAACGGGCTCGCCGGGGCGAAGCTTCTTGAACACCTCCATAAGAGCTTCTTCGGTGTTCTTGGTTTCATCTCTCTCCATCGTTGCTTCAAGCTTTGCATCCTCGCCGAAGAAACGGCGGATATCATCGTTGCTGCTTAAGCCGAGCGCACGGATGAAAGTTGTGATGAATATTTTTCTGTTCTTATCTATGCGGACATAGAAAATATCGTTGGGGTCTGTCTCATATTCGAGCCATGCACCTCTGTTGGGGTTGATCGTGCTGGTGAAAAGCTCGATACCGGTTTTATCGTGGCTCATTCCGAAATAAACGCCGGGAGAACGAACAAGCTGAGAAACTATAACTCTCTCTGCGCCGTTGATAACGAATGTACCGCTCTCGGTCATCTTGGGAAAATCGCCCATATAAACTTCCGATTCTTTGATAACGCCGGTTTCTTTGTTCTGAAGACGGACAACAACTCTCATCGGAACATTGTATGTGGCGTCTCTTTCTTTGCACTCGCGGACCGTATACTTGGGTTTATCATCGATCTTGTAGTCAACAAATTTAAGGATCCAATTGCCCGAGAAATCGGTTATCGGCTCCATATCTCTGAAGACCTCTTTAAGACCTGTGTTGATGAACCACTCATAGGAAGACTTCTGAATATCAATGAGATTGGGCATATCCATAACTTCATTGATTTTTCCGAAGCTCATACGGGTGCAGCTTCCTCGCTTAACGGGATTGACTTTAAGCATTAGCTAATCCTCCGTTCATTGATATTTCCATTGCTGTGGAAAACATTGATTTTTTCAGGAAAATGCCTCTAAAAGCTTTAATATATTAAGCGCAAATATAGAAAAACTAAAGGGCGACACTCTCCATCATAAGATACAGTCGGATATTATACACATATAAAAACGCATTGTCAATATATAAAATAAAGAAAAAATAATCTTTGTGCATCTATACGAAATTTTAATGATTTTCAAAAAAATTCTTGTGAAATATTTTCCTCCGTTTGTGCGATTTTACTGATAAGAAATCATAAAAACCACTAAATATAGAAAGAGGAGCAGATATGCTCTGCCCCTCTTGTGGTGTTTTACGCTTATTAATTTAAGTAATTAATTTTTTACGGGAATTTCCCTTAATGTTGCCGAGCAGCTGCCGGTCGTATCGGTCAGAAGAGCATAAATATCTCCTGCTCTGCATTCTGCTTCATATATCATTTTTGCCTTTTCGCCTGCGTTTTTCAGCTCCGAAGCCTTTGTTATTATCGGCAGAGAAGCGGATTCATAAGCACCTTTAAGAAGCGACGCCCCCCTGCCGGAAAAACCGCATACTCCGATATACGCCGCCCCCGCAGCCTGCATTTCGGAGGTTATTCCGAGGAAGAGAGAAAGGATTATTCTTCTGATTCTTGCGTGAGAATATCTCTTTGTTTTCACCTTTGAATACAATTCATCGAGTGTTGAAGCTTCCTTCGCAGCTGATACGATCCTGTTTTCAATGCCCTCCGAAACATCCGGGCAAAGAGCGATTTCCTGCGCCGATGCCGTTCTCAATCTGTAAAGCACTGCTGTTTCGTATTTTGAAAAATCGGTTATTTTCTGTTCTCCCGATGCCTCCGAAAGCACTCTGAAAACATTTTCCGGAACAAATTCGCTCCAGTTGCCGCCATTGATAATAATGTTTCTTATATAAGATGCCGATGCAATGCTTCCCCCGGAAAATACGGAATCGTGTTCTGCGCCCTCTCTTCTGACTGCATGCGGCATAATTTTACTGCCGAGCTTTTTCAGCGCAGAAATGTATTCGATTGCAAGAATATCATTCGGATTTTTAAGAATTCCGCCGCATTCGGGAGAATATTTCATAACCGCCTTTTCCCGTGCATTCGCAAACATGATACCCGTTTTTATTTCTTCTGCAATGGCATTCTGAACTTCTTCGCTTTCGATAAGCTCCGCCGCTCTGCAAAGCAGACCGGTGTCTGCGCATTCACTTCCGAAAACGAGCGTATCAACGCAGCCGAGGGCATCAAGCACTTCCGCTGCGCCGAGGGCAAAGCTTTTTGCGCCCGAAACGGCGCAGTTGACCGGAAGACGAAGCACAAGGTCTGCTCCGCCCTCAAGAGCGGCTCTGACTCTGACATCATTTCTGAACAGAGCCGGCTCACCCCTCTGAACAAAATTTCCGCTCATGACCGCAACAATGCATTCCGCCCCCTGCTCTCTTGCTTTTTTGATCAGCAGAGCATGCCCGTTGTGAAAAGGATTGTATTCTGCAATAATTCCCGCAATCTTCATATAATAACCTCTGAAAAACACTTGCAAAATAATTGATTCAAGTATATAATAAAGCAGTTAAATGCTTTTATCAAGCAAAAATTCACATTTTGGAGTGTTGTTATGAAAATTCTTGTTATCAACTGCGGCAGCTCATCGCTTAAATATCAGTTAATTGATATGGAAAACGAAAATCTGCTTGCAAAAGGTATCTGCGAACAGATAGGCGATTCAAACGCATCATTCACTCACAAGGTTCCCGGCGCCGAAGGCAAAAACATCAAAGAGCCCCACGCAATGAAGGATCACGGCGAAGCGATCAAGCTCGTTCTTGATACTCTTGTAAGCGCAGAAAACGGCGTTATTGCTTCGATGAGCGAAATCGGAGCTGTCGGCCACAGAGTTCTTCACGGCGGCGAAAAGTTCTCAGCTTCCGTTCTTGTTAACGATGCCGTTAAGGAAGCTATCAGGGAATGCTTCAAGTTCGGACCTCTCCACAACCCCGCAAACCTCAAAGGTATTGAAGCCTGCGAAAGCATCATGGATGTTCCTCAGGTTGCTGTTTTTGACACAGGTTTCCATCAGACAATGCCCGACTATGCTTATATGTATGCTCTTCCCTATGAATTTTATGAGAAAGACGGCATACGCAAATACGGCTTCCACGGCACATCTCACAGATATGTTTCCGGCCGCTGCGTTGAGCTTCTCGGCGGCAAGGCAGAGGGAACAAAAATCGTTACCTGCCATCTCGGCAACGGCTCATCGATCTCCGCTGTCAAGGACGGCAAGTGCTTCGACACAACAATGGGCCTTACTCCCCTTGAAGGCATCATCATGGGCACACGCTGCGGTTCAATCGACCCCGCTATCGTTCCCACTATCATGAAGAGCCACAACCTCACTCCCGATGAAATGGATACCCTTATGAACAAGAAGAGCGGTATGCTCGGCATTGCCGGCACAAGCGACAACCGCACGATCGAAGGTATGGCTAAAGAGGGCGATGAAAAAGCAAAGCTTGTTGAATCAATGCTCTGCCATCAGCTCACAAAATACATCGGCGGATATGCTGCTGCCATGGGCGGCGTTGACGCAGTTGTTTTCACCGGCGGTATCGGCGAAAACAATCCCCAGTACAGAACAAGAGTTGCCGAAAAGCTCGGCTTCCTCGGCACGGCGATCGACGAAGAGAAAAACCACATCAGAGGCGAAGAGATTGAAATCTCCGTTCCCGGCTCAAAGGTCAGACTTTTTGTTATCCCCACAAACGAAGAGCTTGTTATCGCAAGAGACACAAAGGCTATCGTTGAAACCCTTTAATTTCAATATTTCAGCCACCGCTTACGGGCGGTGGCTTTTTTCCTTTGTGTATTGACTATTTAATGTATAAAAGATATAATATATGGGACGAAATTTCTGTGGGGTGAAATAATGGATTATATCGCACCGCTTTTTGAAGAAAAAACGGATACCCGCCTTGCTCCGCTCGGAAAAATCAATTCTTTCCATTGGGAAAAAGAAGGATATTCAAGGCCGGAAAGCTTTTTCAGATTTTATGCCGTTAAAAGCAAAGGCATTTTTGCAAGGCTCTGGTCATTTGAATCGGACATCAGAGCAGAATGCAGAAAAAGAGATGACCCGTGCTATACCGACAGCTGCCTTGAGTTTTTCATTATGCCCGTCTGCGGTGACAAAAGATATATGAATTTTGAAGTCAATCCAAACGGAATATATCTTTCGGAAATCGGGGAAAAAAGAGAAAACAGACGCTTCATAAAAGAAATTTCATCACTTGAGCCTCAGATAAATGCTTTTCGCATAAATGAAAACGGCAGGCAGGCGTGGGGATATGATATTTTTCTTTCCGAAGAATTCATTTCATCCGTTTACGGCTGCGATTACAAGGTTGAAGAATCGACCTTAAGGGGCAATTTCTATAAATGCGCAGATCTTTCGGCTTCTCCGCATTTCGGCGCTCATTTTCCCGTTGGATCTGCTTCCCTCGGCTTCCATAATCCTGACTGCTTCGGAAATATTATCATCAGAAAGGCGGAATGATCATGTCAGAAAAAATAAACAATGTTGAAGAACTCCTCAATGCTTTTCAGTTCAAGGGTGAACTTTCGGAAATAAAGCAGCTCGATGACGGGCACATCAATGATACCTATTATTTTGAATTCGTTGAAGAAAACGGCCATAAATGCAGATACCTCGTTCAGGTGCTTAACACCTTTGTTTTCAAAGACCCCGATGCTCTTATGAAGAATGTTGTCGGCGTAACGAATTATCTTCACGATATGATCATAAAAAACGGCGGCGACCCCGAAAGAGAGAGCCTTTATGTTTATCCCACAAAGGATAACAAATCTTATTACATCGACAAAAACGGCAAATGCTGGAGATGCTATAATTTCATCTATGATGCCCACACCGTTCAGATGGTTGACTGCGCCGAAACATTTTATAAAGCAGCAAAAGCATTCGGAAAATTCCAGCAGATGCTTGCCGATTATCCCGGCGAGACACTTTCGGAAACGATTCCGAACTTCCACAACACGGTTTCCCGCTTTGCAGACTTTAAAAAAGCTCTTGCCGATAACATTTCCGGAAGAGCCGAACAGGCTGAAAAGGAAATCAGCTTCGTTCTCGCCCGTGAAAAGGATTGCTCCGTGCTTCTTGATCTATTAAAAGAGGGAAAGCTTCCTCTTCGTGTTACTCATAATGACACAAAGCTCAACAACGTTATGCTCGACAACACAACGGGCGAAGGAATCTGCGTTGTTGACCTTGATACCGTTATGCCCGGACTTTCGCTCTATGATTTCGGCGACAGCATCAGATTCGGCGCAAACACAGCCGCAGAGGATGAAAAAGACCTTTCAAAAGTCAATCTCAGCCTTGAATATTTCAAAGCTTATGCAATGGGCTATCTTTCAACCGCAGGCGAAAGCCTCACCGCAGAGGAAATCAATCAGCTTGCATTTTCTTCAAAGCTTATGACACTCGAATGCGGAATGCGTTTCCTCGGCGATTTTATCAACGGCGATGTTTATTTCAAAACCGATTATCCCGAACATAACCTCGTCAGATGCCGCACACAGTTCAAGCTTGTCGGCGAAATGGAAAAACACATGGACGAAATGAATGCAATAGTCAAAGACTGCTGCAAAGAACTCGGACTCAATAAATAAGCAAAAGAGCAGAGGGCATAAACCTCTGCTCTTTTTTTAAACCATTTTTTCAATATTTTTTCTTATGAATTCTCCGCCGAATTTCATAATTTCATCGGCTGAAACAATTTTTGAAAAAGCCTCATCCGATTTTTCTGTTTCGCCGGCGATAAGCGATGTTGTTTCATCGTCGGGATCGTATGCAAAATATTCTTTATTGAAAATTTCAACTGCGTCTTCGGGCAGCATTGCTTCAACCGCCTTTTTTGCCTCATCGGTCAGCGGTTTTCCGTTTTCGGCAAAAAAACCGCTCAACTTTTCGCCGCCGTCTTCAACAACAAAGCCGAGCGCATAAATCATTCTCTGCTCATCGGTCAGAAGCGAAAATTCTTTTTCCATATCAACCGAATCAGAAATTCTCTTTTGGAGATTAAGTGAAACACCTCTGAAAAGCGAAACGGTGTCTGACGAATCGGCAAGCTCCTTTGTAAGATTTACGAAATCGCTGCGAAGCTTATTTTCTTCTTTCAGCCTTTTGAGGATCGCCTCCGTTTCCGCATTGTGTGCGCCTCTGTCTTTCAGCACCTTCGCCCATAAGAAAATAACGGCGATAAAAAGAACCGCTATCCCCGCTCCGACGAGCGGATGCTGACGGAAATAATCCAGAATCATTTTTCTTCCTCCTCAAGAAGATATTTATAGATGTCGCCCTTTCTGAAGCCGCTTTCCTTTGCCGCCTGCTTTGCGGCGTTGGTTTTGCTTTCTCCGCCTTCAACAAGCTCCTTTGCGTAAGCAACGGCCTGCTCAATCGAAAGCGAAACGGCTTCTTCGGCCTTTGCCCCCTCGATAATAATAACAAATTCGCCTTTTGCCTGCTCCTTTGAATATTTCGCAGAAGCGGATTCAAGGTCAGTTCTGATAACCTCTTCGTGAATTTTTGTCAGTTCTCTGACTATTGCGATTTCTCTGTTGCCGAGAGCCTTAAATAAATCCGAAAGAGTGTTTGCAAGTTTATGCGGAGCTTCATAGAAAATAAGCGTTCTCTGCTCTCTGACTATTGACGAAAGAACTGCTTTTCTCTCCGACTTTTCCATCGGAAGAAAACCTTCAAAAGTGAAACGCCTTGAAGGCATCCCGGAGATTGCAAGAGCAGTTGCAAATGCGCACGGGCCGGGCACGGATTCCGTTTTGATCCCATGCTCAATGCAGAGCTTAACGAGGTCTTCGCCGGGATCGGAAATTGCGGGCATACCGGCATCGGTCACTATTGCGCAGGTTTCGCCCGAAAGCAGGCGCCGGATTATTTCGGGTCCTCTTTCGTTTTTATTATGCTCATAATAGCTCACAAGCGTTTTCTTTATATCAAAATGGTTAAGAAGCTTCAGAGTTACCCTCGTGTCCTCTGCGGCAATAAAATCAACATTGCGCAGAGTTTCAATCGCTCTCGGAGAAATATCGCCGAGATTGCCTATCGGGGTGCCGACTATATATAATTTTCCGTTCAACCCTCTTCACCTCTGTTTTCAAGCAAATAATCCGAATAAATTTCTTTCATCTGCTCCGAATAGCCGCCGTCTGCGCCATAAACAAAAAGCTCGGGATCAACGGTCATACCGCTTTTTCCTCCCCTTCTGCCCTCGATCAGAGCGAGCCACGGAGCCTTGCCCGGGCACTTTGAAACAAGCTTCAGCCTTTTCGGCTCAATGCCGTGATTCTTCATTTCGCAGAATAATTCGCATATTCTCTCCGGCCTTATGCACATACAGAGTCTGCCGCCGAAATTGAGAAGCTTTGCCGCCGTTTTGCAGATGTCTTCAAGCGAACACATCGTTTCGTGGCGGGCAATTTTATCCGCTCTCGAGGAGCTTATTATCCCCGCCCCGTTTGCTTTATAAGGCGGATTCATTGTCACAACATCGAATGCTCCGAACGATACTTTTCCTTTAAGGTCACAGAGATCGGAATTGACCGCCGTCAGCCTTTCCTCAAGAGAATTGAATTCAATTGCGCATTCCGTCTGCCTTGTGCCGAGAGACTGGATCTCAACTGCGGTAATGTGACCTGTCTGCTTCTTGCACCAAAGCAGCGGTATTATTCCGCAGCCGGAGCCAAGGTCGCAGCAGACTGCTTTTTTTGACGGAGCAGCAAAGTCGGCAAGCAGCACGGCATCCGTTCCGAATGAATGAGCATCCGAAACAAAAGCGGTTATTCCGCCGCCGAGATATTCCTTTCTGAATTCTTCCATAGCATTCTCCCGAAAAATGAGATGATTTATTATACCATCCGGGTGGGGAATTGTAAAGTCTTATCTACTTTCCGTAGGTTGTGCCGAAAGCAAAGATATGATATTATGTTGACATAAAGGAGATGATTCTATGGATCTGTATGTTACCGGAGCTATGATAAAAAGGCTTCGTGAGGAAAGAAAAATGACGCAGAATCAGCTTGCGGAAAAGCTGAATATAAGCGATAAAACGGTTTCAAAATGGGAAAATGCAAAGGGTTATCCTGATATTTCTCTTATTGAGCCGATTGCCGAAGCTCTCGGAATATCGGTCATGGAGCTGCTTTCGGGAAACGATATTATCAACGCAAACATTTCGTCAAATATGCTCCGCACAAAATGGTATGTCTGCCCGATATGCGGCAATGTCGTCCACTCCGTCGGCGAAGCAATGATAAGCTGCCACGGAATCGCTCTTCCCCCTCTTTCCGCCGAAGAGACCGATGAATCTCATCAGATAAGCATTGAGCAGGTTGAAGACGAATACTATATCGAAATAAATCACGATATGACAAAGGATCATTATATTTCATTCATCGCTGCTCTTTCCGACAACTGCGTTCAGCTTGTTAAGCTCTATCCCGAAGGCAGCGCAGAAGCAAGATTCAAAATGAACAGAATCAGAGAGTTGTTTTTTTACTGCAACAAAGACGGTGCTTACAGAACGAGAATAAAGAAATAACAAATACTGCCGCATCCGAAAAGGTGCAGCAGTATTTTTTTACCACATAATATCCACAAAATAATATCTGAATTTTTCAAAAATGCTCATTTCGGAAATTATCGCTCGGCGGAGATCATTGAGCTTTTCAGGCAGAGCTGTTTCATCCGGGATCTCTTTTCCGAAAAGCGCTTTTTCAAGCTCTGCACAGAACGATTCTTTCAATATGCCCTCTTTACGCAGAATATCAAAAAAATCATTATATGAAAGATTTCCGGGCTTTCTTCCGTGGAGATAGAAATAAACTTCATACGCCCGTCTGTAACCGGCATTGATCCTGCATTTAACGGTTTTTTCGCTCAACCTGTGATTTTTTATCACCTTAAAAATCATTCTCGTAAAATAAAGCAGAATCAGAAATCCGGCTGCGGAAACAACAAGCATTTTCAGATTGAATTCCGTTTTCTCTCTGTTGATTTTTCTGACCGCCTGCGCAAGGCTCTGCGATTCATCGGAAAGATTCAGCGCATTCGAGCCGCTGAAAAGCCTTGCAAAGAATCCCTGCTCTCCGTCATCGGCGGGAGCTGCAACCGTCACCTCAACGGGAACCCATCCGAGTCCGTCCGAATATATTTCGACCCAGGCATGGCCGTTATCATCGGCAAGCTCAAGCTCAACGACCTTTTTGCCGTGAGAAAGCGGAGATTCGATCCAATCGTTAACATTCTCCTCTTCAAGCTCCTTTGCTCCGAAGAAATCCGTTGTGTCGATAACATAGCCCTCGGCATATCTCGCCGGAATTCCGAGATACCTGAAAATCAGCGCTGCGGCTGATGCAAAATGCTGGCAGTAGCCCTTCTGATTTGCAAGAATGAAATAATTGATATAATCCTCGCCATAAGGCACTTTACCGGGGCGGAGGGTATATTCAAAATCATCCTGCAGAGCATTGATGACCTTATTTATCGCATCCTTATCCCCTGCTTTGATTCCATAGGTTTCGCAGAATTTTCTGACCGCCTCAATATTTCTTTCGGGAATTTCAAGAGCTTCGGAATATGCCTTTTCTCTCATTGATTTTTCTGTTTCGGTCAGCTCGGCTCTTCTGCTTTCGTTTCTGATATTTTCAATCAGATTTTCATAATCTGCGTCTGCATCAAGAGTATAAACATCATAATACTGCGTTTCTTTGCTTGGCTCTGCGGTGTCAATTTCGCTTTCGCCGATATATTCATATCCGTCTGTCAGAGCGTAATACGGAACATTGAGCGGAAAAAGAAGCTGCGCCGAATCAACGGTCTTAACTCCGATTCTGTGTCTGCTCTTCGACACGGATTTATTGTTTTCAAAATCATTTTTCAGCAGTTCTGCCGTAAAATTATATTTTTCTTTTGCGTTCCCGCCGTCATCTTCATTGAACCATTTCAGCCTTGCCGAATCATAGTGACAGCCGGCATAGCTTCTCAGATAAACTCTTTCAACATAATAATCGACCATCGTTACCTCAAGATCTGTTCTGCCGTCAAAGGTAATGTTGGAAATATTTGAAAGCTGGCCCGCCTCCGTTGCCCTCTTATCCGAAGAAAAAAGAGCGTTCACGCCGTATGAAAGAAAATTCTTAACAACTCTTTCGCTGCTTGTTTTGACTGAATCCGTCGGAAGCGAAAGCTCAAAGGTATCGGTCGGCATAACCGCAAAAAGGAGACCCGAAACGGTTATGATGAACGCAAGCCACACAAGCGCAACATTGGCGCTGTTTTTTGAATCGGTAACAAAGCCGAAGCTGTGTCTGTTTTTCCGAACGGATGCCGTGCTTACATATTTCCGCGTCAGTCCGTCGTAAGAGCCCGAAAATCTGATTGCGGCAACAAGCATCCAGCTTGTCAGCACGCAGAACATTGAAAGCTTTGAGGTTTCAAAATTAAAATACATTCCGAGCTGAACTATCGGGAATGTCAGAGCAAAAAGCATAAACAGATTCATCCGCTCCGAAATGAAGATATTGAGAAAAATCATCAACACGGCTGCAAAAACGCATATTGCGACCGACATCGCAACATATTCGTCATCAAAAAGCACGGGGAATTCACGCAGGAAAGGCAATCCTTCTTTTCTGTCGATATATTTAAGGCAGTTGTTTCGCAGCGCACATATTCCGCTGTTGATAACAACATAATATCTCGTTGATGAAATCAGTATTCCGAGAAAAATGCCGATATATGTGATGACCTTTGCCCTGAAGCTGACATACATAAATGAAAGCAAAAACGAAAAAACGATGCAGGTAACCGTCATCGGAACAATGCTCATTTCAAGCTCAAAGGCGGTCACAAAGCAGTTCAGCGAGCCGAATGCGGCGCAGAAAAGAGCTATCGCATTAACGATATATTTCATAAACGGAAACGAATCGTTTTCCGCCGAGAGAGAGGAAGAAAAGAATATACCGGTTTCAGCCGCAAGCGCTTCTTCATAGCGCTGCAGCTTAAGCTCTCTTTTCTTTTTCATTCTCTCCGTCAGAGACATATTATCGTTACACGCTCCTTAAAAGTGCCGAGCTTCTTTGATTCATCATATCCGCCAAACGAGGGCGAAGTGAAATATACCGCCGCATCGGAGTTTCCTGCAATCCCTTTAAAATGCTCATAAGCCGGATAGCCCTCATAGCTTTTCATCAGATACATCTGATTGACGGCATCAATCAATCCGCTCTCCTCTTCAACATTTTCGCTGCGGAAAACTCCGGCTTCACAATCGTACCATCTGACGCTGAAGCGGATATCCATATCAATCAGCTTCGCTGCGGCAGACCAGAACGCCGTGAGCAGTTCATCAAGGAAGCCGACCTGATCGCTGTCTCTGCGAAGCTCAACAAGCAAAGAAAGCTGCTGATTGAAAACCTGCTCGAATTCCTTAACATAAAGTTCATCGTGCTTTGCGCTGATTTTCCAGTTGACCCTCTGCATTCTGTCGCCGGGGCGATATTCTCTGAATTCTCTGACCTGCGTAACATCCTCAATGCTTTCGCCCGAATCGGTTTCGGAATCGTCACCGAGAGTCATAACCGAACCGATAACATTCATTATGATGTCCGATTGATTCGGGATGACCGAAAGCGATGCTTCCGCCTGCCATTCTTTTTTAAATGTAAATAATCCGAGATAATCACGGATCAACATTTTTCTGCCTTCAATTGAAATTCTGCCTGCGTAAACGGATTTTATTATCCATTCATATTTTTTCATTCCTCTGTGAAGCGGAAGCTTGATTTCCTGAATTTCATCATTCGGATAAAATCCGTTCTGCACCTTATATTCAAGCCTTACATCAGGCATCGGAAGAAAAGAGCCGTTTTCGATTCTGAACTCAACGGGAATATCATTATCCGGCCCTATGGTTTCAAACGGAACAAAAAGCGATGCCTTTACCTTTGCGGCAACGCTTTTTGAAGCAAAAAAGCTGACTGCAGGCAGCAAACCGACCGCTATAAGAAGATAAAGGAAGAAAAAGTTATGATAAAACAGAAACAGCGCAGTGCAGACTGCAAGCATTAACGCATACGCAATTCTGTTGATTACCATAACGATCTCTCCCTAAAAATTTTTTATCTTATTTTATTTCTCTTCTCATACCTTTATTGAGCTGCGGGAAATATGAAGCGAATCTGTATTCGGGGAATGAATCAAATTCAAATTTGATCAGAGGCATTCCGAGAATCTTATCGGGATTTTCTTCGGGAAGATTTGAAAGAATGATTCTGTCGCCCTTCTTTTCAAAATCGATCGGAGTGCCGTCAATAAACGAAATCTTTTTCGGAGCGGTGAAAAATCCGCCGACTCCCATTTTTCCGTCAACCGGATGCCAGATTTTATTCCACATATAAACGGTGTTTCCCTTTGTTGAAGGCCTTGAAACGCCGTTTGCCTGGTTCTGATTGCCGCTTGTTTTCGTGAGCTTGCCGTAAACCGCTTCGCCGTTGACTTCGAGCCATTCGCCGATTTTTGCGAGAGGCTCTTTAACATCTTCGGGAACGGAGCCGTCCGGCTTCGGGCCGACATTCAGCAGAAGATTGCCGCAGCGCTCGCAGCATTTCTGGAGCATAACGGCGATTCTCTGAGCGGTATAGCTGAACGGAATGACCTGGGTTTCATCAAGATATCCCCAGCTTACATCATTGAATGTCATGCAAGCTTCCCAGTCACGCTCTTCCGCAACGATTTCACCCTCGGGAGTTCCGAAATCTTCATCAAGACGGCTTCTGTTGTTGATAATGATATGCGGCTGGATCGAGCGCAGAAACTGGTTTCTTTCAAGGGAATCCCAGCCCTCCCAGGTTTCCATCGGAGCAGGAACATCATACCAGAGAATATCAATTTTTCCGTAGTTTGTGAGAAGCTCTTCGTTGAGGTCTCTGATATATTTAGTGAATCTTGCTCTGGCTTCGGTATCATAAGCGCAGATTCCGCCGTCGGGATGATGCCAGTCCATAAGGGAGGTATAGAATCCTATTTTAAGACCGAATTCACGGCAGGCATCAACAAATTCACGAACAATATCTCTGTGAGGGCCGTAATTGACCGAGTTATAAGGATTGACCTTTGAATCCCAGAGGCTGAAGCCTTCGTGATGCCTTGTTGTGAGCACCATATATTTGCAGCCTGCTTTTTTGGCAAGAGCCGCCCATTCACGGCAGCATCCCTCTTTGGGGCTGAATGTATCTGCGAGCTTTTCATATTCTTCAACGGGAATATTTTCGCACGCCATCGCCCATTCGTTTCTGCCGAGCTGCGCATAAAGTCCGTAATGGATGAACATTCCGAAACGTGCCTCACGCCACCATTCCATTCTTTCATCTCTTGTTTCGGCAATCTGTTTTTCATATTCGGGTTTTGAAAGCATAATAAAACTCCTTTAAATTTATTTATTCAGAAATTCTCTGATTTTTCCGGCTTCTTCATAACCGCTTCTGTAAAGCGCATCAATGCTTTCGGGGGTTTTCTTCAGAGTGCCCACATTGCAGCAGTCACGAGGCGCAACAATAAGGCATTTCCCTTCCTTCTGCAATTGCATTGCTTTCTGAAGCGACGAATTATAATTATCTATTCTGCTTTGAAGCTTCTCTGCCAAGGCAGGATTTTTCTTTTTGAGAACTTTTGCTCCGCCTGCATCAACCTTTGAACTTTTTCGCATTTCCTCCGGCTTTGAGATAACGAGAACTATTTTATCGCATCCGAGTTCAAGCGCTCTGTCAATCGGGACCGGGTCGCTGATGCCGCCGTCATAATATGTATGTCCGTTTTTTAAAACCGGCTTGCAAACAAACGGGATCGCACACGATGCCTTAAGGCACCAGAAATCATCCTGAATAACATCGTCTGTGTGAAGATACACAGGCGAGGCAGTTTCACCGTCTGTTGCAACAAGCTCCATAATGCCTTTATATTTCTTCGCATTTTCAAAATTCAGCGGATCTTCGCCGTCTGAATTTGTAATTGCTGAATAGATATAATCCAGGCTGATATATTCACCGTTTTTTATAAGATTATAAAGGCTCATATACTGCTTTCTGAAAGCATAATCATGGTAAAAACGGTATAATCTGCCTTTCTGACCTGCAAGATAGGTGATAACATTTGCGCTGCCTGCGGAAACGCCGATGCAGCAGTCAAACATTATTTTTTCATCAAGCAGCCGTTCAAAAACTCCTGCGCCGAAAACGCCTCTGTTTCCGCCGCCCGTGTCAATAATACAATTCATCATTTTATTTTACTGACGGCATTTTAACCGATGCGGTTATCTCTTTTATTATTTCTTCTTCTGTTCTGCCTGCCGCCTTTGCTTTTGCCGAAAGAGTTACTCTGTGGGATGAAACCATCGGCATAACGGCAATGATATCCTCCGGGATAACATAATCTCTGCCGCTCATATATGCGCCGGCCCTCGCCATCCGGAGAAGCGATTTTCCGCCTCTGGGGCTGACTCCGCTGCGAAGCCATTCGGAGCTTCTCGTTGCAAGCATAAGCTCGGCGATATAATCATAAATCGAATCATCAACATGAAGCTCATTTATGATATTCTGCATTTCAATAAGCTCATCAAGGTCAACTGCTCTTTTTATCTGCTCCATTGCATTGCGGTTTTCGCCTTTGAGAATCATAGCCTCGCTCTTTATGTCCGGATATCCCATCGAAAGCCTGACGGTAAAGCGGTCAAGCTGCGATTCGGGAAGCTTCTGCGTGCCTGCGGAGCCGAGAGGATTCTGCGTTGCAATAACAAAAAACGGAACGGGCAGATCGTGGGTCACTCCGTCAACGGTGACCTTTCCCTCTTCCATAACCTCAAGCAGGGCAGACTGCGTTTTCGGAGATGTTCTGTTGATTTCATCTGCGAGGAAAAGGTTGCACATAACCGCTCCCTCTCTGTATTCAAATTCCTCCGTGCGCTTATTATACATTGAAAATCCCGTAACATCCGCCGGCAGAGCATCGGGTGTAAACTGCATTCTGCGGTAATCAAGCGAAAGAGTTTTTGAAAACGCAAGAGCAAGAGTAGTTTTGCCGACTCCGGGAATATCTTCAAGCAGAACATGGCCGCCCGCAAGAACGGTCATCAGAATGGCATCAATAACTTCATCCTTGCCGATGATAACCTTTTTTATTTCGTTTTTAACATTTTCAAGCTTGATCCTCATATTTTCCATAAGCTTACCGCCTTTTCAAACAGTATTACAACTTTTATTATATATTAAAAAAATTTAAATTCAAAGAGATATTTGAAATTTTTCAAAAAGTTAAAAAAGCGGACACAGAAAGGAAGCACTTCATAAACCGGTTTGCGAAGTGCCGCCCAAGCGTCCGCTTTTGAGATTACATTCCTCTGCGCTTAACGCAGTTTTCCAGATTGATTGCTTCGTAAACACCCTCGTCGAAAAGCTCGCAGATGTTTTTATATTCCGAAATTTCAAGCGTTTCGAGAGTTTTGCCCGTCTTTATGCAGAGAGCAACAAGCTCGCCGGTTGCCTTATAAGCATCCCTGAACGGCAGTCCCTTTGAAACAAGAAAATCTGCGCAGTCCGTTGCGTTGATAAAGCCGCCTGCTGCCGCTTTTCTCATATTTTCGGGAATGACCTTCATCGTGTCTATCATCGGTACGAGAGTAGTCAGGCAGATTTTAACCGTATCGAATGCATCAAAAATCGCATCCTTGTCTTCCTGCATATCCTTATTATAAGCAAGGGGAAGTCCTTTCAAAACTGTGAGAAGAGTCATAAGATCGCCGAAAACTCTTCCGCTCTTGCCTCTGACAAGCTCTGCAATGTCGGGATTTTTCTTCTGCGGCATAATGCTTGAACCGGTTGAAAAAGCATCGTCAAGCTCAACGAATTTGAATTCCCACGAACACCAAAGGATGATTTCTTCGCACATTCTCGAAAGATGCACCATAACAAGTGAAAGAGCCGATGCAAGCTCAACGCAGAAATCTCTGTCGGCAACGCCGTCAAGAGTGCTTTTTGTGAACGAATCAAAGCCGAGAAGCGAAGCGGTCATTGCCCGGTCAATGGGATAGGTCGTGCCTGCAAGTGCGCCGCTGCCGAGAGGAGAAGAATTCATCCTCCTCTTTGCATCCTCAACCCTGCCGAGATCTCTTTTCAGCATTTCAACATAAGCTGAAAGATGAGCTTTGAAGGTTATAGGCTGTGCCCTCTGAAGATGGGTATAGCCTGGCATGATTGCGTGAGCATTCTCCTCGCCCTTCTTTTCAAGCGAATTGATAAGTTCTTTGATAAGCTTGAGAGTTTCATCGCATTCATCACGCAGATAAAGGCGAACATCAAGAGCAACCTGGTCATTTCTGCTTCTTCCGGTGTGAAGACGCTTACCCACATCGCCTAAACGCTCTGTCAGAGTCTGCTCAACGAAGGTATGAATATCCTCGGCATTCGGATCTATTATTATTGTTCCGTCTGCAATTTCTTCCTTGATTTTTGCAAGCTCTGCTGCAATTGCGGCGCCGTCATCGGCAGAAATGATGCCTTGAGCGGCAAGCATCGTAACATGAGCAATGCTTCCGTTTATATCCTGCGCATACATTCTTGAATCGGTTGCGATCGAAGAATTGAAATCGTTAGTTTTTTTGTCAACTTCCTTTGAAAAGCGACCTGCCCAAAGTTTCATAATAACTCCTTATAACGCCAATAAAGGGCGAAAGCCTTCGCCCTTTATACGGTATTCTGATTATTTATTTCTTTCAGCCTCAAGAAGAGCTCTTACCTTAATGGGAAGACCGAAGAGGTTGATGAATCCTGCTGAATCTTTCTGATTATAAACTTCATCGGCATCGAATGTTGCGAAATCTTCGCTGTAAAGAGTATAAGGTGAAGTTACGCCGGCATTGATGATGTTGCCTTTATAAAGCTTAAGTTTAACATCGCCCGTAACGGTCTTCTGGGTTTCGTCAACAAACGCCGAAAGAGAAGCTCTGAGCGGAGTATACCACTGGCCGAAATAAACAAGCTCTGCAAAGCGGTGAGCAACAAGCTCTTTATAGTGCTGTGTATCTCTGTCAAGAGTGATGGTTTCAAGAACATCGTGAGCTCTGAAAAGGATCGCTCCTGCGGGATTTTCATAAACGCCTCTCGACTTCATGCCGACAAGACGGTTTTCAACAAGATCATTGAGGCCGATGCCGTTTTCGCCGCCGATTTTGTTGAGGTGTCTGATAAGCTCAACGCCGCCCATTTCCTTGCCGTCAACAGCAGTGGGGATACCCTTTTCAAAATGGATCGTGATATATGTATCTTTATCGGGAGCCATTTCGGGAGAAACGCCCATTTCAAGGAAACCGGGCTTGTTATACTGAGGCTCGTTTGCGGGATCTTCAAGATCAAGACCCTCGTGAGAAAGATGCCAGAGATTCTTATCCTTTGAATAGTTGGTTTCACGGTTGATCTTAAGAGGAATGTTATGTGCTTCCGCATATTCGATTTCCTCTTCACGGGATTTGAGATCCCAGATTCTCCAGGGAGCGATGATTTCCATCTCGGGAGCAAACGCCTTGATTGCGAGCTCGAATCTTACCTGGTCATTTCCCTTGCCGGTGCAGCCGTGGCAAATAGCATCTGCGCCCTCTGCCTTTGCGATCTCAACGATTCTCTTTGCGATGATGGGGCGGGCAAATGAAGTTCCGAGAAGATAATCCTTCTCATAAACTGCGCCTGCCTTGAGGGTCGGGAAAATATAATCGTTAACGAACTCTTCCTGAAGATCTTCAATATAAAGCTTTGATGCGCCGGTCTTGAGAGCCTTTTCTTCAAGACCTTCAAGCTCGCTGTCCTGGCCGACATTGCCGGATACACAGACTACTTCGCAATTGTTATAGTTTTCTTTGAGCCAGGAAATGATGATCGATGTATCAAGACCTCCGGAATAAGCAAGAACAACTTTTTTGATTTCTTTCATAATTTTACTGCCTTTCGTTTGTTTTATGCATTCATTATACATCTAATATTCAAAAAGTCAAGCCATTTTTGAATATTTATTCAATTTGTTGATCTTTAACAAACAGAGCCGGATATTTTACGGTTAACCGAGCAGAAGTCCCACTTTTTTCTTTGCCTTTGTAAGAGTTCTGTTGGCGATTCTCGAAGCCTTTTCGGCTCCCTGCGCAGCTGTATCAAGCAGATACTGCTTATCATCCATAAGGCGCTTATAATTATCACGGAACGGACGAAGCTCTTCAATGACCGCCTCCGCAACCTTAACCTTGAAATCACCGTAGCCTTTGCCCTCAAATTCCTTTTCGATTGCGGCATAATCAAGACCGGTGCAGCAGGAATAAATTGACATAAGGTTGTTGATTCCGTCCTTGCCGTCTGCATAGCGGACAACGGCTTCGCTGTCCGTAACAGCCGATTTGAACTTTTTGAGGATAACATCGGGATCATCAAGAAGCGAAATCGAAGCCTTGGGATTCGGGTCACTCTTAGACATCTTCTGCGTGGGATCCTGAAGGCTCATTACCCTTGCACCTATCTTTCCGATAAACGGTTCAGGCAGAGTAAACGTTTCTCCTCTGAGGGCGTTGAATCTGGAGGCAATATCTCTTGCAATTTCAAGATGCTGCTTCTGGTCTGCGCCGACGGGAACAAAATTTGCCTGATAAAGAAGAATATCGGCTGCCATAAGAACGGGATATGCAAAAAGACCGACATTGACATTATCGGCGTGCTTTGCCGATTTTTCTTTGAACTGTGTCATTCTCGATGCTTCTCCGAACTGCGTGTAGCAATCAAGTATCCATGCAAGCTCCGCATGGGCGGGAACCCGGCTCTGAATAAAAACAATGTTCTTTTCGGGGTCAAGGCCGACTGCAAGAAGAGTTGCATACATTTCAAGGGTCTGCTGGCGAAGCTTTGCCGGCTCCGGATGAACGGTAAGCGCATGAAGATCCGCAACCGCATAAAGGCAGTCATAATCCTCACACATCATTTTCCAGTTTTTGAGCGCTCCGAGATAATTTCCGAGAGTCGGAACGGAGGTCGGCTGAATTGCGCTTAATACTATCGGTTTGCGTTCTGTATTTTCCATAATCAATGCCTTTCTTTAATAGCTTTTCGCAACTTCTCCGAGAATCTTTATTCCCTTAACGATGTCTTCATCCGAAGGAGTTGAGAAATTAAGCCTGATGTAATTATATTCACGGGTCATATCCGTGAGAAATGCGTTTCCGGGCACAACCGCAACGCCTGCGGCAGCCGCTTTTGAAACGAAGTCTCTCATATCAACTCCGTCTTTGACCTTTGCCCACACGAAAAGACCGCCTTCGGGTCTGTTATATTCAAGGAAGCCTTTAAGTTCCTTATCCATGCAATCGCAGAGAAGATCAAGCTTTCTCTTATAGATCGCTTTGATTTTTTCAATATGGGCAACGAAATCGCATTCCGTGAGCCACTTATAAACAACGAGCTGTGAAAGCATAACCGTGTGAACATCCTGGGTCTGCTTTGCGCAAGTGAGCTTTGCGATGACCGGCTTTGCGGCGGTAACGAAGCCGACTCTTATGCCGGGAGCAACAATTTTTGAGAACGAGCCGGAATAGATAACAATGCCGTCTTTATCAAGGCTCTTTATTGCAGGCACTTCTTCGCCCGAAACACGAAGATCGCCATAGGGATTATCTTCGAGAATCATGATTCCGTATTTCTTTGCAAGCTCATAAACCGCTTTCCTCTTTTCAAAGGACATTGTTGCGCCTGCGGGATTCTGGAAATTGGGGATAGTATATAAGAATTTAACATTCTTTTCCGTTTTGAGCTTTTCTTCAAGAGCTTCGATGTTGATTCCGTCGCTTTCGGTGGGAACTCCCGAAAGGGTTGCGCCGAAGCTTCTGAAGCAGTTGAGAGCGCCGATGAACGAAGGCTCTTCGCAGAGCACAACATCGCCGTTATCAATGAAGCACTGGCTTACGAGGCTCATAACCTGCTGGGCGCCGTTGGTAATAATGAGAGCGTCTTCTTCGCCCATTGCGCCGTAGCGCTCCTTTGCAAGCTTTGTCAGCTCTTTTATCAGCGGAGCATAGCCCTCCGAGATTCCGTATTGAAGAGCAAGAATGGGTTCATTCTGCATAACATCGCCGAGAATCTTTTTCACATCATCAACAGGGAAAGCATCGGGAGCGGGATTGCCCGCCGCAAGAGGAATGCTGCCTGCCGAGGTTTTGAGAATTTCTCTGATAACCGACGGTTGGAGCGATGAAACACCTTTTGAAAACTTATAATCCATTTATATCAATCCTTTCGGTGTGTTGACTTTCAATTTCATTTATAATATAATCTCAATCAGTAATTTTGACGGAGGCACTTATGCAAAAAAATTTTGAAGCCGCATTTTTTGATTTTGACGGAACGATTGCAGACACGGGCGAGGGAATTTTTGAAAGTGCGCAGTTCGCTCTCGCTTCAATGGGCTATCCGCCCGCAACTCCGGAGCAATTAAGAGCATTCATCGGTCCGCCGATTTTTGATTCATTCAAATCAATTTCCGGCGGTAATGATGAAATCTGCAATGAGCTTTCAAGGCTCTACCGTCTTCATTATTCCGATGGCGGAATTCTTCTTTTCCGTGTTTATGACGGAATCCTTAAGCTTTTCAGAGAAATAAAAGAAAGCGGAATGAAGCTCGCCATAGTCAGCTCCAAGCCCGAAAGATTCATCCGGCGCATTGTTGCGCATCTCGGCGAAGAAGAGCTTTTTGACTGCATCGCCTGCCCTCTTGACGATAACCACCCGGAATCAAAATCCGAATTGATGGAAAGAGCCTGCCGGACGCTTTCTCTTGAAAGCAGCGAAGCCGTTATGGTCGGAGACCGCCGCTTCGATATGGAAGGCGCAGGAAAAACCGGAATAAAAAGCATCGGCGTTCTTTACGGCTACGGAAGCCGTGAAGAGCTTGTTTCTGCCGGAGCGGATTATGTTGCCGCAAATGCAGAAGAAATCAAAAAACTGCTTTTCACGAAATAAAGATCATAATATTTTATAATATTTTTAAAAACATTTCAACAGTATTTTAAAAATTAAAGCCGTGTGACGAATAATTTTCTCCGTCACACGGTTTTTTCCTTTTTCGGCGAAAGATGAAGCAGGATATCAAGCTTATCCGTTGCAGCATCAAATCCCCACGCAATCAGAAGAGTTGCCGCAAAGCAGCAGAGAAGATAAACCTTCGGATATTGATTCAGACCGATTGACTGAAAATAAATCATCGGGATCCTCTGGAGGATATATATGCCCATGATATGCTTTCCGAACCAGCGCAGAACGGCATTATCAACGCTGATTCTCATTGAAATCAGCGCAATGAGCATTCCGAACGCAAGAGCCGTAAAGAAGAAAAGATGCCTGCTCCTCGTGAGATTCGGAAGCGAAAATTTCAGAATATAAAAAACTATCAATGTTATTGCCGATGCTGAAAACCATTTGCCGAAGTCGTACATAAGCGCTTTGTCTAGCTTCGGTTTCGCCATTGCATACCACATTCCGAGCGGATAGCAAAGCGCCGTGTCATACCACCAGTATGAATCGCACTTCAGTTTCATCAGCCATATAACTACAAGCACGGTAAGCGCTGTTGTAACAACCGTTCCTGCGAGCATGTGCTCTCTGCCGATGAAAATAAACCCGATAAATGTTGCAAGATAAAGCAGGAGAATCGTCATTATGAACCACGAGCTGTTGCCGAGGTCCGATTTTCCGATAAGAGATTCAAAAAATCTCTGCGGAGCATACTTTTTGCCCATTGCAATTCCGAGAAGAAGATAAAGCAGGATCGCAAGCGCAAAATGATACCACACCTTGAAAACCCTTTTAACGGGAATCGTTTTAATGTATCCGTCTTTTTTTTGAATGGCAAGATATACTCCGTAGCCTGAATAAAAGAGGAACATAACCACCATAAGCTGGCCGAACCAATTCAGGAAATCATAATAGGGTTTGTTCATCGAATCAAGCACGGGAGAGCAATACTGCCTTATATGTGAAAAGAAGACAATGATAACAAATAGTCCTTTGACTGACCCCGTTTTCTGCGGAGACATATAATCCTCAAAGCCGTCTTTTCCCGCAAAACGGATTCCGACAAGAGAAAGGATCAGCAATGCCGCAATAAATAAAATCATATATTACACCCAAAAGCTCTTGATATTTTAAAGTTCAAAATCGGCAGGATCCGCACTTTCGATCACGGGCGCTTTTTTCGGAATCCTTTTCAGCGGATCATATCTGAACGCCATGCAGCTGCCGTTAAGCTCTTTTATTCCTTTTTTGGCGCAGAAAACATTAACGCCGTCGGGAAGTATTTTTCCCTTTTCGCAGTTTCTGCATTCGGGAGTGTATTTTTTAGGATTGAGAATTTTCTTTTTCATTTAAGCATCCCCCTGTCTATGTTATATTAACACATCTTTCTGCCGTTATCAAGGTCTAAAATGATAAGCGATGCAAGAAACATCAGAGAAACCGATGCCGGAAACGAAAAAGAATTTATCACAAGCCTTTCGGTCTGAATGCTGATAACATCTGCTTCAACGGGAAAATAATTCAGAATAATGATGCAGACAAGAGTTGAAAGCGCCGCATGAATCAGTCTGAAAAGTATGAATTCAAATTTTTTTATTTTACATTCGCCGCAAATCGAAAAAATCTGCGTATGAATGCAGATTCCCCCGAAAGCGCAAATCCCCGCCGTTATGGGAAGCGGCACGGATGAAACCGCCTTTGCGCATCCGCCCGTCACCTCAAGAAAACATTGCAGAAGTATTTTTGCTTTTTCATTTACCGGAATCAAAGCGATAATTTCTCCGATTCCCGAAAAAGCGGCAACAAATCCGCATATTTTCAGCATTGATTCCGCACCCGATGAAACCCCGTAAACAAGAGCCTCATCGGGGCTTTTCGTTCTCATTTCATCAGTCGGATCGCCATCCGCCTTCTCCCCCGCTGCCGAAAAAAAGCCGATCATCAGCGAAGAAATGCAGACCGAAATCAATATTATGATTCCCGATTTCTTTGAGCCGAGCATCATTATTCCGACGGCGTTTACCGAAAATCCGATGCCCGGACTTACGCAGAAGCGAAGCATTCTTTCCGCCTGTCTGTGAGAAATTCTGCCCGATTCAAAAAGTTCCTCCGTCATCTTTGCTCCCGTCGGATACCCCGCAAAAAGTCCGAGAAAAACAGCGGGAAAAGCCTCTGCCGGCAGCGCCAGAAGCTTCATAACCGGCTTTGCGGCTTTTTTAAATAAATCCGGCATTCCTCCGCTTGCAATGATCGACGAAGCGCATATAAACACAAAAAGCGACGGCACAACCGTATTTGCCGAAAGCAGCAATCCGTTTTTTACGCCCTCCGTAAATTTCTCCGGAAACAGAAAGGCGCAGATAAAAATTGCTGCTCCGAGCAAAAAAGCTCCGCTCTGTTTTTTCATTTTTCATCACCCTTAAATCAAACCTATTCAATTCTATTCCGCATTGTTCTTTTTATTGATGAAAAAACATAAATTAAATCAGGTGATACGATGAAAGAAAACAGATTTTCCGCTAAAGGTGAGCAGATTATCGAAGCGCTCACAAAAAGTATGGATATTCCCTCCGATGCTCTTTCGGGCTTTGCGCATATCGAGCTTTGCGGAAACCGTGAAGCAAGGGTCGACGGCTGCAGAGGAGTGCTTGAATACTGCAGCTGCAAAATTTCGCTCAACACCGGCAGACTTACCGTCAGCTTCTGCGGCTGTGATCTGTGCATTGCTTCAATGCAGAACGGTATGGCAATAATCAAAGGACTGATTTCCGATATAAGCTTTGAAAATTAGGAGTTGACTATGCTTATTCTTAAAATGATCCGGTATATTTTCGGCTTTGTTCATTTCAATGCCTGCGGCGGATTTCCGGAAAGATTTCTGAATCTTTGCAGAATCCGGGGAATAACTCTTTGGAATATAAAATGCGAAAACGGTATGCTTTCCGCATTTGCCGACAGAAGCTCTTATAAAAAAATGCGTTCGATTGCCAAAAGTTCCGGAATGAAAATGAGAATGGATGACAAATTCGGGCTGACATTTTTCCTTGACCGCAACAGCCGCAGGATCGGGATCCTTGCCGGAGCGGCAATAATGTGCGCCCTCATTTCAATACTTTCAACAAGGCTATGGTGCATAAAGGTCGAAGGCAACGAAAGAATATCATCCGAAGAAATCATTTCGGCATTTGAAGGCGCCGGGATCCGCCCCGGTATGCCGGCAGCGGATATCGATCCGACGGAAACCGAGCTTGAGGTGCAGAAAAATCTCAAAGGGATTTCCTGGGTCAACATCAACATACGGGGCTGTTCGGCGATGATCGAAGTGCGTGAAGCGGCGGAAACCGAAAGAAAATCTTTCGAAAATTCGCCGTCCGATATTGTCGCTTCCTCCGACGGGATCATCAGAATTTTCCGTTCATTCAACGGAACTGCGGAAGAAAAAACAGGTTCGCCCGTTCTCAAAGGCGACCTGCTGATAAGCGGCATCAAGCAGAACAGAGACCTCACATTCAGCTTTTGCAAAGCGGAAGGATATGTTGTTGCGGAAACGAATAAAAAAATAAGCTCCGCTAAAAAGCGAAGCCTTGTTGTTTCAAAAATCACCAACACGAAAACCGTGTATACCATCAACTTTTTCGGCCTGAAAATTCCTTTGGGCAGGCTCACCGGCAGCAATGTTTCAATCGACAAAACACGCCTTAAAATCAACGGTATAATTCTTCCTGCCGGTGTCACGAGAAAAAGGCTTACGGTTGAATCGCCGTGCGGAATCGTTCTGACCGAAAACGAATGCAGACTGCTCACTCTCTCGGAGCTTTTCCGGGAATGCGGCCATTCTCTGAAATACGTGAAAGCCGAAAATACGGCTTTTGAAATCAGATCGGATGATAAGGGATGCTCTGCCGTCTGTAAAGCCGTATGCCTTGAAAACATTGCAAAAGAAACTCCCCTGCAGGTTGAAAATCAGCCTTTGCCGGTAAGATGATCAATAGCCTTCAGATAGCCTTTGAGTCCGAAGCCCGCAAAATGAGCTTCGCACGCCATTCCGGCATAGGAAATCTTTCTGAATTCCTCCCGGGCGGATATATCGGAAATATGCACCTCAACCGCCGGAATTCCGACTGCTTTAAGGGCATCGAGAATTGCAATGCTCGTATGAGTATAAGCTGCGGGATTGATGATTATGCCGTCCGTATTCCCGTATGCCTGCTGAATCCTGTCAACGATTGCCCCTTCGTGATTTGATTGAAAAATTTCGATTTCGATCTCTTTTTTTCGGGCATATTCCTCAATCATTCCGCAAAGGTCGGCATAACCCGTTTTTCCGTAAATTTCAGGCTCACGGATGCCGAGCATATTAATATTGGGTCCGTTTATCACAAGGATATGCATTCAATAACACTCCTTAATGTTTCCTCCGGGTCCGGGCTGACTTCGACCTTGAAATCGGCGCATTTTTCATAGAGCTTTGCTCTTTTGAAATACATTTTCATCAAAGTCATTCTGTCCCTTGAAAGAGGTCTTCCCGTCATTTCAAGCCTTCCGAGCGGCGCATCAAGATAAACAACGGTTGCGTTTTCTCTGATAGCTGTTATGTTTTCGGGCAGAAGAACAACTCCGCCGCCGGTTGAAATGACCGTTCCGCTCTCCTTGCATACTCTTTCTATAACTTCTTTTTCTATCTTTCTGAATTCCTGCTCGCCGGACCTTTTGAAAAACTCGTTGATCAATCCGAATTCCAGTTCTATTTCTCCGTCTGTGTCAACAAAATCTCTTCCTGTTTTTTCTGCAAGAAGTTTGCCTATTGTGGTTTTTCCGCAGCCGGGCATACCGATGAAGACTATGTTTTTCTGTTCTTTTTCAAGCTGTTCATAAACCGAATCGGCAACATCATCTCTTATGTTTTCGCCGAGCAGAAGATTTGCCGAGCGTATCGCCTGGCAAACAAGCATATAAAGTCCGTTTATGCAGTCGATCCCAAGCTCCTGCGCCTGCTGGATCAAAACTGATCTTGACGGGTTATATATGAGGTCAAGCACCTTTTTGCAGGATTTGAAGATTGCAAGGTCAACCGGAGATTTTCCGTTGCCCGGATACATTCCCACGGGAGTGGTGTTGACGATCACATCGGCATCCGTGTGCTTTTCGATGTTTTCATAATTATTTTCTCCCGTTCTCGAAATAATAACGATTTCGGAGGCTCCGTGCTTTTCGGCAACATATTTAACCGTTCTGCTTGAACCGCCGGAGCCGAGAACAACAACCTTTTTGCCGCTGAAATCGCAGTTGATTTTTTCTGCCATATATTCGAAGCCGAAAACATCCGTGTTTTCGCCGTGAGATGTGCCGTCGGAATTTCTGATAACGGTGTTGACACATCCAATTGCCTTTGCCTCTTCGGAAAGAGTGTCGCAAAGCTCCATTGCCTTAACCTTGTAAGGAATGGTCACATTGAATCCGTCAAGCCTGTTGTTTTTAAAGAATTCCTCAAAATTTTCTTTCGATGTGGGGAAAAGGAGATATTCAAAATCTCCGAAAAGTGAAAAAATTTTCGGCGAATATGAATGTGAAATATTTTCGCCCAGAAGTCCTATTCTCTTGGCCAACTGTTACTCCTCCTTCTGAATTTTTTTGCTTAATTCCAGAATTTTCATATACAATTCCTCAACATACGGCTCATATTCATCCGGAGCCGTTTCCTTTATGTTTTTCAGAATTTCTTTTTCTCTTTCTCCGTTATAGATAGGCATACCTTCGCTTTTTTTGATTTCCGCAATTTTCTGCGAAACCTTCATTCTTTTTATGAACGAATCAATCAGCTCTCTGTCGATTCCGTCTATTTCTTTTCTGCAATCCTCAAGTTTCATAAAAACTCCTCAAAAAACAAGGTCTGCAATCGCAATTGCCGCCGCCGCTTCAATGCACGGCACAGCTCTCATAACTATACACGAGTCATGTCTGCCGCAGACTGTTATCTCTTTTTCCTCCCCGCTTTCAAGGTCAACGCTGCGCTGCGCTTTTCCGATTGACGGAACGGGTTTGACTGCACATCTGAAAATCACCGGCATTCCCGAAGCCATTCCGCCGAGTATTCCGCCGTGATCGTTCTTTGATGTAACTATTTTTTCGCCGCACTTTCTGAAATCATCGTTGTTTTCGCTTCCGTGTTTCCGGCTGCCGTCAAATCCGGAGCCGAACTCAATTCCCTTGATTGCCGGAATCGCAAAAACCGATGAACTGATTTTATTTTCAATTCCGTCAAACATCGGCTCTCCGGTGCCTGCTTCAATGCCGACTATCGCACATTCTATAACGCCGCCGACGGAATCCTTTTCAGCCTTTGCATCCTCAATGGCTTTTTTCATTTTTTCAAGAGAATCCGGATTCAAAACAGGATATTCGCTTGATCCGATTTTCTTAAGCTCCTCTGCCGAAACATTGACCGGGTCAAATCGTTCATCCTCGGCATCGTAAACCGACAAAGCGTGCGCACCGATATATATGCCTTTCTTTTCAAGAAGCTGAATGCAGACCGCTCCTGCAAAGCAGATCGCCGCAGTCATTCTTCCGCTTGAATTGCCGCCGCCTCTTATATCGTTATTGCCGTTATGCTTGAAATATGCGGAAAAATCGCTGTGAGAAGGTCTCGGAAGATTTTTGAAATCATCATAATCTGATGATTTCGTATCGACGTTTCCAATGATTGCGCATATCGGCGCTCCGCAGGTGATTCCGTCAACGATGCCCGAAACGATTCTGATCTCATCTGCCTCTCTTCTTGCCGTTGAAATGCCGTCTTTTGCGCTTCGTCTTTTCATAAAGTCGGCTATCCTGCTTTCGTCAATTCCGATTCCCGCAGGCACGCCGTCAACAACCGCTCCGATTGCCTGCGAATGCGACTGACCGAAAACGGTTACAACGATATTTTTACCTGTTGAGCAAGACATCTGCTTTTCCTCCGAGTTTGTTGAATATTTCAAAGAAATCGGGATAAGATTTTCCGATGCATTCCGCATTCCCGATAATAACTTCATTTCTGCATTTTGAAGCCGCAAGAGAAGCGGCAAAAACAATTCTGTGGTCACCGAATGAATCAACATAACCGCCGTCAAGCAACGGCTTTCCGTTTATGACAAGTCCGTCTTCCGTTTCCGAAACATCGGCTCCGAGCGAGCGGAGCATCGCCGAAACGGAAGCAATTCTGTCGCTTTCTTTTAAGCGAAGCCTTGAAGCATTTTTTATGACCGTTCTTCCCTCTGCCGCTGCGGCGCAGACCGCAATTACCGGCACGGCATCGGGAATATCGGAAGCATTGATTTCAATTCCGCCACCGAGATTATTTATAAGTTCATAAGCCGTTCTGTCACCCTGAAGTGACAAATCGTAAAGACCGTTTACCTTTATTCCGCCTGCAAGCCAGCAGAGAGAATTTGACCAATCACCCTCAACTGCGATTTCCGTTCCTCTGCATCTGCCGCTGACAGTAAAAACATTGTTTTCTTCCGAAACCGAAACCCCGAATTTTTTAAGCATTTCAACCGTCATTGCGATATAGGGTTTCGATTCGACCGGGCGTGTAACTTTCAGCCTTCCTCCGCATAGAGAAAGAGCGATAAGCAAACCCGAAACGAACTGCGAGCTGACATTGCCCGGAACTGAATATTCTGTTTTATCCGCTTTTCCGGATACCTTTATCGGAAATGAATCCGAAATTACGGCTCCTGCGCTTCTTAATTCATCTGCAAGCGGCTTTATCGGCCTTTCGGGAAGTCTGCCGGAAGCTTTTATGACCGCTCCCGTGCCGAAAACCGACACAAGCGGAAGCAGAAAGCGAAGAGTTGATGCGCTTTCCCTGCAATCAAAAACAGCATTTGCCGACGGATTTTTTATAGGAGTAACCTTGTATATTTCACCGCTTTTTTCGATTTTTGCCCCGAGAGAAACAAGGCATCCAATCGTTGCGCAGACATCGTCCGAAACGGAGCTGCATCTGATCCTGCTTTCATCCTGCGCAATTGCGGCGCAGAAAAAGGCACGGTGAGCATAAGACTTTGAGGCGGGAGCGCTTATTTCGCCTGCCAGCGCAGACGGAGTTATTCTTATATCCGTTTTGCTCCCTCCGTTCATTTAAATTTCACTTGATTTTATATTTTCGATAACGCATTTTCCGATCCTTTCGGGCAGAATAAATGCAATTTTATCGCCGTTTCTTTTTTTATCATTGACCATACCGCTTTTGATTTCCTCAAAGCTGAAGCTGCACGAAACGGGAAGATCATTCTTTATCAGCGCCTCTCTGATTTCATCGGCAAGAGAGGGATCGCAGATATTCATTTTTGCCGAAAGCTCCGCTGCCATAACCATTCCGATTGCAACGGCTTCGCCGTGAGCAAATTTATATTCGCTTATTTTTTCAATTGAATGAGCAAAAGTATGACCCAGATTCAGAAGCCTGCGGCTGCCGAAATCGAATTCATCCTCCGCAACGCATCTTCCTTTCAGCATCACACATTTTTCGACCGTGCTTTCAATATCCGATATTCCGTTCCCTGCTTCTTCAAAAAGTTCCTTGTCAAAAAGAACGCCGTATTTGATGACTTCCGCCATTCCGCAGGCAAAAACCTCTGCCGGAAGAGTTTTGAAGGTTTCAACATCGCATATAACAAGCGACGGCTGATGAAAAACGCCTGCAAGATTCTTTCCGTTTTCAAGGTCAACAGCGGTCTTGCCTCCAACCGAGGAATCAACAGCTGCAAGCAGAGTGGTCGGAAGCTGAACAAGCTTTATTCCCCTCTGCCAGAGTGCCGACGCAAGTCCTGCAAGGTCGCCTGCAACGCCGCCGCCGAGAGCAACCATTATGTCATTTCTGCAAAGCCCGTTTTCTGCGGCGGATTCAAGAATTTCAAACAGCGTGTCCTTATTTTTCGAAGCTTCTCCCGCAGGAAAAACAAAGACGAATGCCGGCATTCCCGCATTTTCAAAACTTTTTAAAACTCTTTCAAGATAAAGATTTGCAACGGTATCATCGGCAACTATCATCGCCCTGCACTTTCCGAAAAGAGAAACGCATTTTTCACCTGCGGAATCAAGCAGACCCCTGCCGATAAGCACATCATATCCGTTTGAAACATCTATATGAACTGTTTTCATATCTTATCCTTCCGAAACGGCTTTTCTGATATTCGCCGAAACTCTGACTGCCGATTCAAATTCTTCGGGAGTTATTGCCTGGATCCCGTCGCAAAGGGCGTGAACCGGGTCATTATGCACCTCTATCATTGCACCGTCTGCACCTGCCGCACAGGCAGCAAAAGTAAGCGGCCTGACAAACGAAGCAAGGCCGGCCGCATGGCTCGGGTCTGCAATGACCGGCAGATGCGTTCTGTTTTTCAGCACGGCAATCGAAGAAACATCAAATGTGTTTCTTGCCGAATTTTCAAATGTTCTGATTCCTCTTTCGCAGAGGATGACCTTTGAATTGCCCCCTGCCATTATGTATTCTGCGCTCATGAGAAGCTCATCAACCGTTGCCGAAAAACCTCTTTTGAGAAGAATATATTTATCCGTTTTTCCGAGCTCACGAAGGAGTTCGAAATTCTGCATATTTCTCGCTCCGACCTGAAGCATATCAACATCTTCATAGTATTCGATCAGAGAAATATCCGTTATTTCGCTGACCGTCGGAAGGCCCGTTTCTTTCTTTGCCGCCGAAAGAAGCTTCAGCCCCTGCTCACCTATCCCCTGGAATGAATACGGAGAAGTTCTCGGCTTGAAAGCACCGCCTCTGAGCATAACTGCTCCGGCATTCTTAACAGCTCTTGCAATAGTGATTATCTGCTCCTCCGATTCAACGGAACACGGCCCTGCGATGAATGCAAAGCTTCCGTCTCCGATTTTGACTCCGCCTATGTCAATAACCGTGCTGTCAGGATGATCCGCTCTTGAAGAAAGCCTGCATCTTTCACGAACATCAATAACTTTTTCAACGATATCAAAGCAGGCAAGCATATCTGTTTCGCCCTCAACCGAGAGAATATCCGTGCCGTCATTTTTAAAACGGTTAACGGTGAATCCGCTTTCAGCGAGCATATCCGAAACGGAAATGATTTTTTCTTCTTCCGTACCTTTTCTGATTATTGCTATCATCTTAAACATTCCTTCTGAATAACGATTTTTGTTTATTGAAAATTTTTTCCGTTTGTGATATTATAAAACCGAACGGAGGATATCACTATGGAAAACGGTTTTTTTGCAATGGTATCGAGAATGAAATATATAAACCGCTGGGCACTTATGAGAAACGAACACAGCGAAAACCTCAGCGAACACAGCTTTGAGGTTTCGGTTATCGCCCACGCTCTTGCAGTTATCGGCAACAAAAGATTCGGCAAAAGCTACAACGGCGAAAGAGCAGCTCTTCTCGGGCTTTATCATGACACGCCCGAAACGCTCACCGGAGATATGCCGACACCCGTTAAATATTACAGCGACAAGGTGCGCAGCGCATATAAAACGGTTGAAGAAAACGCCTGCCGCAACATTATTTCAATGCTTCCCGAAGACCTGAAAGATGAATTTTATCCGCTGCTCGTCGCTTCGCCCGAAGACGAGGAACTGCATAAGCTCGTTAAAGCCGCCGATAAAATCAGCGCTCTTATCAAGTGTATCGAAGAAAAGAAAGCCGGCAACAGCGAATTCATCAAGGCCGGCGAAGGACTTGAAAAAGCAGTTGCTTCGCTCAATGTTCCCGAAGCGGAGATTTTTGTCAGGGAATTTCTCCCGGCTTATGAGCTGACTCTCGATGAACTGAAATATTAATTTTCAAAAGCGGTTTCGCTCTGTGAACGCCGCTTTTCTTATGCCCGAACCGTAATATTGCGGCTTAAGGCAACAAAATATCAGTTTATTATATAATGTTTTATAAGATTTATCAATATATTTCATAAAATATTTTTAAAAAAGGGTTGATAATTACATTATTATGTGTTAGAATAACAATGTTGGAATTATGTAAACTTTGAGAGTGGGGCGACCCGCTCTCTTGTTTTTGTTGAAAGGAGAGAAACTATGTCCAAAGGAAACGGCGGCAACACCGTTGCGGCGGTTTGGGATATTGCTCAGCCGATAGCCGATTCACTCGGCCTTGAAATCTGGGACATCAGATTCGTCAAGGAAGGCTCCGACTGGTTTCTGCGCATCTTTATTGATAAAGACGGCGGAGTAACCATTGAAGACTGCGAAAATATGAGCCGTGCCATTGACAAACCGCTTGATGATGCAGACCCGATCGAGCAGAGTTACTGCCTTGAGGTTTCATCCCCCGGGCTTGAAAGAGATCTCACGAGAGAAACCCATTTTGAAGCCTGCCTGGGTGAAAAAATAAAGGTAAGATTTATCCGTGCAATCAATAACAAGCGTGAATATAAAGGCGTGCTTGAAGCGTTTGACGGAAAAATGATAACCCTCCGCTGTGAGGACGAAACGGCAATAAGCTTTGAACCGAAAGAAACAAGCTATATCAAGCTTGATGATTTCGATTTTTGATCAATACAAAACGGAAAGGACAGATTCACAAAAATGAGTAACAAAGAATTTTTTGAAGCAGTAAAGCTTCTGAGCGTTGAAAAAAATGTTCCAATTGAGGTGCTTCTTGAAGGCATTCAGAGAGCAATCGTTACCGCAGTCAAAAGAGACTACAACAATAAGGATATCGTTTTCTGCGAAATGAATCCCGATAAAAACACTCTTCGTGTTTTCGTTCGCAAGAATGTTGTTAACGAAATCGTCGATCCCGATGAAGACCTTCTTGTTGAGCAGGCAAAGAGATTCAAGGCAAGCGCAGTTGCCGGCGATATAATCGAAATCGAGCTTGAAACCAAGGAAGTCAGCCGCATCGCCGCTGAAAAGGGCAAGCATATTCTCCGCCAGGTCATCAGCGAGGCATCAAAGAATCAGCTTTATGCCGAATTCCAGAACAAGAATCAGGATATCATAACAGTTAAGGTTGCAAGAGTTGATCCCGCAACCAAAGACGCATTCGTTGAAATCGGCAAGATCACCGAAAGACTTGCCCGCACCGAGCAGCTTCCCACAGATGACCTCAAGGAAGGCGACCTTGTCAAGGTTTATATTTCCGATGTCAAGGATGCCGCAAAAGGCCCCAGAGCAACAATTTCAAGAACTCATCCCGGCCTTGTCAGAAGACTTCTCGAAAGCGAAGTTCCCGAAATTTTTGACGGCACGGTTGAAATCAAATCTGTTGCCCGTGAAGCGGGTTCAAGAAGCAAGGTTGCGGTTTACAGCGCAGACGAAAACGTTGATCCCGTCGGCGCTTGCATCGGCCAGAGAGGCGCAAGAATCAACAAAATTGTTGATCAGCTCGGCGGCGAAAAGATGGATGTTGTTAAATACAGCGAAAATCCGGCAGAATTCATTGCCGCTGCCCTTGCACCCGCAGATGTTATCTCCGTTACCATCGTTAATGAGGAAGAGCATTACTGCAAGGTTATCGTTCCCAATAATCAGCTTTCACTTGCAATCGGCAACAAGGGTCAGAACGCAAGACTTGCCGCAAGACTTACAGGCTGGAAGAAGATTGACATCAATCCCGAAACAGAAGAAGAAACCATCAATTTTGATGTTGAATAATTTTTAAGGAGCTGAACCAATGCCTACAAGCCGCAGCGTACCCATGAGAAAATGCACGGGATGCAATGAAATGAAGCCAAAGAAAGAGCTTGTCAGAGTCGTCAGGAGCCCAGAGGGCGATATTTCTCTTGACCTGACAGGAAAAAAGGCCGGCAGAGGCGCTTATGTCTGCCGCTGCCCGGAATGTCTTTCAATGGCAAGAAAAGCCAAAAGAATAGAAAAAGCTTTCTCCTGTGCAATACCCGATGAGGTATATGAAAAGATGGAGGATGAGCTTAAAAATGACGGATAACCCGAAGCTGCTCTCTCTTCTCGGAATGTGCCGCAAAGCGGGCAGATTAAGCTGCGGTCACGACAGCGCAACAGACTCAATCAGAAGCAACATCGCAAAGCTTTGCCTTCTGAGCAGCGATTCATCAGAAAGGCTCCGCAAGGAGATTGAGCGGGAAACGGAATTTGACGGCAGAAATATTCCCTACGCCGTTTTATTCTCAACAATGGAAGAAATAGGCTTCGCCACGGGTCTTAAATCAGCCGTGGTAACTATCAATGATGAAGGCTTTGCAAAAGCAATGCTCAGGCTTCTGAATACTACAGGGGAGGTTAACCAATGATTAATAAATATAAGCTTTCCGAGCTTGCAAAAGATTTCGGAGTAAAAAATAACATAGTGGTTGATCTGCTTGCCAAAAATTTCGGCGATCAGAAAAAACCCACATCGGCTCTTGAAGTTGATGAGCTTGACCTCATTTTTGAAACTTTCACAAAAGAAAATGAGGTTGAAACTCTTGATGCTTATTTTGCTCTCGCAAGTGAGAGCGGAAAGAAAGAAGAACCCTCAAAAGAAGAATCCGTAAAGGAAGAAACCAAGGAAGAAATCAAGGAAGAAGCCAAGGAAGCTCCGAAGGCAGAGGAAAAGGCTGAAATCAATGAAGAAAAGAAGCCTGCCTCAACCAAGAAAGAAGCTCCCGCAAAAGCTGCCGAAAAAGCTCCCGCTGCCAAAGACGGCAAGCAGCATAATGCCGGCGCATCAAAGCAGGGCGAAAACCGCAAACCTGCCGGAAACAAGCTTCCTCCAATGCCCCAGAAGCAGAATGCCGCTCCCAAAAAGGAAACAAACAAGCCCATGCAGTCCAGAACAAAGGGCGAAATCCGCACTGTTGACACAAGAGCGGATAATGTTGACCTTGAAAAATACAATGAAAAATATGAAAATATCGCCCCTGCGAACAAGACCGAGCAGCACGCAAATTCGCTCGGCAAGCAGAAGATAAAGCAGAAGAGCCAGCAATACAGAAAGCAGGGCGGCATGCGCTCTTCAAGGCGTGAAACCGAAGCTGAAAGGCTCAACAGAATCAAAGCCGAAAGAGCAAAGAAGCCTCAGCTTCAGCTCAAGCTTCCCGAAGAAATAACAGTCGGTGACCTTGCCGCAATGCTCAAAATGACCGCTGCGGAAGTTATCAAAAAGCTCTTTACCCTTGGTCAGATGGCAACGGTTAACGAAGTGCTCGATTATGACACTGCCGCCATCGTTGCCGAAGAGCTCGGCGCAAAGGTCGAAAAAGAAGTTGTTATAACAATCGAAGACAGAATCATTGATGACAGCGTTGACGATGAAAAAGATCTCATCACAAGAGATCCCGTTGTTGTTGTTATGGGTCATGTTGACCACGGCAAAACTTCGCTTCTTGATGCTATCAGAAACACTTCCGTCACCGCAACCGAAGCCGGCGGCATAACGCAGCATATCGGCGCTCACAGAGTTGAGATCAACGGCAAAAAAATCACATTCCTCGACACTCCCGGCCACGCCGCATTCACGGCAATGCGTCTTCGAGGCGCAATGGCAACAGACATTGCCATCCTTGTTGTTGCCGCTGATGACGGCATTATGCCCCAGACAATTGAAGCCATTAACCATGCAAAAGCTGCCGGAGTTCAGATAATCGTTGCCATCAACAAAATGGATAAACCCGCCGCAAATCCCGACAGAGTTCTTCAGCAGCTCACCGAATATGAGCTTGTTCCCGAAGAATGGGGCGGCGAAACCATCTGCGTTCCCGTTTCAGCTCACACGAAGATGGGTATTGATAAGCTTCTTGAATCCGTTCTCCTTGTTGCAGAGGTAGCGGAGCTTAAAGCCAACCCCAACCGCTCCGCAAAGGGCGTTGTTATTGAAGCAAAGCTTGATAAGGGCAGAGGCCCCGTTTCAACGCTTCTCGTTCAGAACGGTACTCTTCATTCCGGCGATATCATCGTTGCAGGCACCGCAGTCGGCAGAGTAAGAGTTATGACCGATGACAAGGGCAGAAAAGTTAATGAAGCAGGTCCCTCCGTACCCGTTGAAATTATGGGTCTTGCAGAAGTTCCTCAGGCGGGCGACGGCTTTGACGCCGTTAACGATGAAAAGCTTGCAAGAGAACTTGTTGAGCAGAGAAAATCAAAAGCCAAGGAAGAGCAGTTCAAGGAATTCCAGAAGGTCACTCTTGACAATCTCTTTGCCTCCATCAAGGAAGGCGAGCTGAAAGACCTCAATATTATCATCAAAGCCGATGTTCAGGGCTCGGCAGAAGCAGTTAAGCAGAGCCTTGTTAAGCTCTCAACAGACGAAGTCCGAGTTAAGGTCATTCACAGCGGCGTTGGCGCTATCAACGAAAGCGATGTTATGCTCGCAAACGCTTCAAACGCCATCATAGTCGGCTTCAATGTCAGACCCGACAATGTTGCTCTCGAAAATGCAGAGCGTGACAAGGTTGAGATCAAGACTTACAGAGTTATCTATGACTGCATCGAAGAAATCGAAGCCGCCATCAAGGGTATGCTTGCTCCGAAATTCAGAGATGTTGACATCGGCAGAGCGGAGGTCCGCCAGGTCGTTAAGATTTCATCAGTCGGCAACATTGCAGGCTGCCATGTCATAAACGGAAAAATAACAAGAAACGCCAAAGTAAGAGTTGTTCGTGACGGTATCGTTATAACCGAAGATGAAATGGCTTCTCTCCGCCGTTTCAAGGATGATGTTAAAGAAGTTGCAAACGGCTTCGATTGCGGCATCGGACTTGCAAAATTCAACGATATCAAAGAAGGCGACATCTTCGAGGCATTCATTACCGAAGAATACAGAGATTGATAGGAGTCAGAAATGGCAGGATATAGAATCGACAGAGTATCCGAGGATATCAAAAGAGAAATCGCATCTATTATGCGTGAGCTCAAGGATCCGAGAATTCAGGGAATGCTCACTGTTGTTAATGTTGATGTTAATTCCGACGCCTCTGCGGCAAAGGTTTATGTCAGCGCAATGGAGGGCATAGAGACCGCAAAGCTTGCTGTTAAAGGTCTCTCAAGCGCAACGGGATTCATTCGCAGAGAAGTCGGCAAAAGGCTCCATCTGCGCATTACTCCCGAGCTTAAATTCATCGCTGATGATTCAATTGAAAAAGGCATGAATATTGCAGGTATGCTCAACAACATTGAGCATACTCAAAGGAGCGACGATTGATGAGAATTGATATGCGGGAAACGGCAAATCTTCTCAAACAGAATAACAATATACTTTTTCTCTGCCATAAGCATCCGGACGGCGACACTCTTGGCAGCGCATCCGCTCTTGCTCACGCTCTGATCGCTATGGGCAAAACGGTCAGAATCGAATGCAATGACCCGATTCCGAAGGATTTTGATTTTATGTTTGAGGGAATCGAAAATTCCGCATTTGAGCCTGAATTCATTGTTGCCGTTGACATTGCGGACACAAAACTTCTCGGCACGGAACTTGAAGCGAAATACGGAAAATGTATAAATCTTTGCATTGACCACCATTCCTCAAACATTCTCTATGCGGAAAAAGTATTTCTTGACGGCGCTTCCGCCTCAACCGCCGAAATGGTTTATCTTCTTCTCGGCGAGCTTGGTGCAGACATCACTCCCCTCATTGCCTCGTGCCTTTTCACCGGAGTTTCAACCGACACCGGATGTTTCAGATTTTCAAACACAACGGTCAGAACATTTGAAATTGCTTCAAAGCTTGCCGCTCTCGGCGCAGACACCTATAATATCATTCAGGTGTTTTTTGAAACAAAGACTAAAACTTATGCCGCTCTTGAAAGACTTGCTCTCGACAGCATGAGATTCTATTTTTCAGACCGCTGCGCTCTGATTTGCGTTACGCAGGATATGTATGAAAAAAGCGGCTCCGACGAAAGCGAAACAGACAGGCTTGCAAATCTTCCGAGGCAGGTTGAAGGCGTGCTCGTCGGCATCACTATGAGAGAGCTTAAAGACGGAAGCTTCAAGGCTTCGGTCAGAACTCACGGCGACATTGATGCTTCCGAAATCTGCAAACGCCTCGGAGGCGGCGGACACAAAGGTGCTTCCGGCTGCACGCTTTACGGCACAAAGCAGCAGGCAATAAACGCTCTTCTTAAAGAGGTTGAAGCGGAAATTGACGTTTTCCGCATCGACTGACAACAGAATTTTAAAAGCAGCGAAGCATATCTGTTTCGCTGCTTTTTTCATCTCAAAAATTTACCGCTCCCTGTCATTGACAGAGAGCGGTTTTGCTGTTATTTAATCAGTTTTT
>JAKSQP010000016.1 GCA_024404025.1 Clostridia bacterium
TGTGAAATGTGCGTCGATTGTGCAGTTGAAACCGGATTGCATTGCCCGAGCTGTGAAGCCTGCAACGCAGATGTGACGATCTGCACCGAGTGCGGCGAAGCTTGCAGTGACTGTGCCGATAGCTGGTGCGATTCTTGTGAAATGTGCACCGAATGTGCAATTGATAGGTGTAACCATTGTGAGGAGTGCGGAAGCTGCTTCACGGACGTGGCACAATGTCAGTTCTGCGATTTGTGTGAGGACTGCTGTATTGCAAATAGTGCGTCTGTCGGTTGCGGACATATGTGTATCCATAATCCCGGCTTTGGCAGCCACTGGGCAACAGAACATGCAGGTACAGCGCATACTCACCATCTGACTTTTTTCACCGCCCAAAATGCCACATGCACAACGGCCGGCTGCAAGGGCTATTACACCTGTTTTTGCGGTAAGGCATTTGAGGATTCTGCTTGCAGCATTCAAATTACCAATCTCAATGCATGGAAAGCAGTAGGCGGTAACGGTTATATTGCTCCAAAGGGTCATGTTGAAGGTGAGTGGAAGGAAACAAAGCCTGCTACAACTACATCAGAAGGCGTCAGAACGCTTTATTGCTCAGTTTGCCATCAGGTGATCAGAACAGAATCTATTCCTAAGCTTAACCCGACTACGCCAAAGGTTAAGTCTGTTTCAATTGAAGATTTGTCATTGAAATACAAGGCAACTGCAAAACTCAACCCTTCAATTGAGGCGGACAGTGGAGCAAAGTACACTGTTAAATATGAAAGCTCGAACACCAAGGTTGCAACCGTTGACGAAAACGGCAATGTTACAGTTACCAAACGAGGAAAGGGTACAGCTACGATAACCTGTACCGTAACCGATGAGTATGGTAACACAGTGACAGATACCTGCAAGGTGAGCGTAAAGCTTTCCTTCGGTCAGTCCTTGGTTGGGCATATCATGGTTGTGCATATCTTGACTGTGTATATTCTCTTCTACTGGATATGGCATTAAATCAAAGAGCAGGAGTAAGGTTGAACTTACTCCTGCTTATTTCTTATTATATGAGAGCGCAATAAGTCTGCTTATGAAAAACGGCGTAACCTCCGATATGATCGAAAAAATCAGAAAGATTTTTTATTACGAATAACCGATACATATTGATCATCGAAAAATTTCGTTGCATTTGCAACGGAATAAACGGCTGAACGATGATATAATATAAGCAGAAAGGAATGTGATCCGGATGAAGAAAAACAAAACCTTTAAGCTTACATCTGCGGCAATAATGCTTGCCGTTATAATTATCATGCAGCTTCTGAAAAACATTTCGGCATATATTTCGGGCCCCGTGATAAATGCGGTTATGGCAATTGCCGCTCTTGAGCTCGGAATCACTTGGGGAATCGGATTTTCGGTAATTGTTCCGATAATGTCCCTGATCGTCGCTCCCGCCTCGCCCATGTCGGCTCTTTCGGCAGCAACACATTATGTTACGATCCCGGTCATCATTATCGGCAACATTATTTTTGTTGCGGCGGCAAAACTCGGCAGCAAAAAAGGAAATCTGATTTTTATCGTTTCGCTGATTATCGGAGCCGTGCTGAAATGGCTGTTTATGTGGGGCTGCGGAGAACTTATACTGATTCCCGTTTTCTCCGAAAGCCTCGGTAAGCTTTCGACGGTCATAACAAAAGTTTTTTCAACGCTTCAGCTCTATTCGGGATTGCTCGGCATAATTCTTATCATTCCCGCAGATAAAGCCATTAAAAAAGTTAGTCTCAAAAAATAAAACGGATAAAAATGCAAAGGGTGCCTTCCATGCGGAAAGCACCCTTTTTAACGGGATTTCAGAATACGGAACGAATTTTTATAGTAGTCAATGAGCCCCTCTTTTTTCATCTGCGAAAGCTCTCTGGAGAGGGCGCTTCTGTTTGTGCCTATGTATGCCGCCAGGTCATCACGATTCACGGGAATTTGAAAAGTCTGCGAACCCGCCGCTTCGGATTGCTGATTAAGATAAGTGAGGAGCTTGTCACGCAGTTTGATTTTTGAAAGCACCTGGATTCTGTCGTTCATTGCAAGCGCTCTTAAAGCGAGCATTGCCGTGAACTGTTTTCGCAGCCCTGTGCAGAGTTCATCCTCATCCGGGCCAAACAGAGCTCTGACGGAAAGCCAGAGAATTTCCGACGGCTCGGAGGAATAAATGAACACCGGGGAATCTTTTATTTCAAGAAAGCAGAGCGATTCTCCGAAGGTTTTGCCGGAAGAAACCTCCGCCATGATCATTCGGCTGCCCTCAATGTCATCATTGCAGACCTGAACAACTCCCGAAAGCACCAGCCCGAATTTTCCGGCTCCGGAGAAAGGACGGCGGAGAAATTCGCCTTTGCCGTATGTCCGTATCTCTGCATCGAGCAGATCCATTGCACGGTTGATTTCTTCGTTTTTCAGGTTTCCGAAAAGCACCGAAGATCTTATGACTTCTGCTTTACTTTTCGGAATATCGTCAATTTTTATCATAACAATCTCTTCCCGGATTTTTTCTTTGGTTATTCCCGAAATTACTTTATCACAGAAATCCGCATTGTGTCAACACGGGAGGAGCTGCTTTGGGAAAAATCATCCGCCGCCTCATTTCATCGTTGACTATAAGCAAGAATTATGATAACATTTGATTGCGGTATCATAACACTTAAAATCCGGAAAGAGGGTAAATTTATGAAAATACTGCTGTATCTCAATTCACTTGTAATGTTCATAAACTCAATTCTCGGCATAAACCTTGTGCCGAGGGGCTATGCCGTTAACGCCGAAAAAGCGGAATCGGCTATAACCGCTTCCGCCGAAAAACGCATTCAGGCAGGCACTCTCACGGGAGCTCACGCAATCGTTTATCAGAACGGAAAACAGATAATCAACAAAGCCTTCGGCCTTTATGAGATCGGCGGAAAAGCTCTTGACGGAAACGCAGTTTACAGAATCGCTTCTATGACGAAGCCGATAACCGCCGTTGCTCTTCTGATCGAGCATGACAGAGGCCATTTGAACATCTATGACAGCCTGACAAAATATATGCCCGAATTCGGCGAAATGTATGTTTCGGCAAAAGACGAAAAGGGAAACCCCGCAACAGACGAAAAAGGCCTTATGATCAAGGGCGAAAAGGCAAAAAATGAAATCAAGCTCTATCAGCTCGTTTCCCATGTGAGCGGCGTTGGCGATATAAATTTAGGTGCCGTCGGAAAAGAGAACTGCACCTGCAAAACCGCCGCCGAATGGCTTGCAACTCAGCCTCTTGTTTTTGAGCCCGGCTCTTCGCAGCAATATTCAACCGGCGCTTTTGATGTTGCGGCAAGAGTAATTGAAATCACAAGCGGAATGGAATTTTCCGAATACATCAAAGTAAATATTTTCGACAAGCTCGGCATGAAAGACACAACCTTTGAACCGAACGAAGATCAGTGGGCAAGAATGGTCGGCATTCATAATTTTGCAAACGGAAAAGTTTTCAATGAAAGCGGCGCACCGGGATGCGTTTTCGGCGCTTTCCCCGTAACATATCATGCTGCAGGAGCCGCTCTTGCATCAACGGCAGATGATTATATGAAATTTGCTCTGATGCTTCTCAACGGCGGAAAAGCCGAGGACGGAACGGTTATTTTATCTGAAGAATCACTTAAGCTGATGTCAGCTCCCGTCAGCGACGATAAGCGTTCGGACAACACCAGATGGGGGCTCGGAGTGCGTGTTATCGTTAAACCCGGCAACACTCTTCCCACGGGATGTTTCGGCTGGAGCGGAGCTTACGGAACGCATTTCTGGATCGATCCCGTTAATAAAATTGCCGCCGTATATATGAAAAATTCATCATTTGACGGCGGAGCCGGAAATCAATCGGCAAACGAATTTGAAAAAGACATTATGAACAGCTTTATGTTCAGGATAATAAAATAACAGAATGCCTCTGACGCAGCCGGTCATTCCGGTTTCGGCAGAGGCATAATTTATGTTATATTCCGTTTATCATATTCATCCAGTCGGCAAAAAACGGTCTTATATTGTTCGGGCTGAAAAGGTCGCCGTTAAACGCCATGTGGTCGCCCTTATATGTTTCGGCAACATTCCATATTCCCGGCTTAATATTGCTTCTGTCAAGAGGCGTTGACGGCGCAGATGAAGGAGCTTTTGCCGAAACCGTGTTAACAAGTCCGTCGTTTTCAAGCCATGTTTCATCAACAACATATCCGCCCGGAGTAATTCCCGTAAGCCGTCCCATTTCGTTTGCAGACGAGCGGAAAATCGCTTCGGTCAGCTCATTGTCGGCTGAATATGTGCCGTCTGCATTCTTTATTGTTGAACTGCACGGAATCGCAAAATAATATGTGCACTCCTGCGTCGAGATTTTCTCGTTTATTGCCATTGCTTTATCAATATACATATCGTAAGCGGCGCTGTCGTGATTTGCGACCTCCCTGTCGGCATCTCCGAAGCCGTAAGCGGTTGTGCCGTTTGACGGGGCTGCAAGAGTCGTTACGCTGTAAATCCAATCAGCCTTGCCGCCGGTAAAAAGAGGCGAAATTTCGCTTTCATCCGTAACCGCCTTTTCTTCAGAACTGCCGTTTGCCATAAGCTCGGCAAGCAATCTGACGGTCACCCCGCCGAACGAATGACCCAAAAGGTTGATTTTTTCTTCCGAAGACCAATCGGGAATAAGGCGTTTATTTGAAAAATCTTCTCCGAAGCGCTCATGGCCGAATTTTTCGCTGTGTTCCTTGCCGTAGTCAACTCTCGTTCCCGAAAGCTGAGCATAAAGCTCGCAGGCTCTGTCCCATGCGCTGCCCTGCGGATCAACGGAAGCCGAATAGCATTCATAGCCGAGATGGTTCAGATTCTTTATCATATCTCCGCCGAACATTCCCCAGTAAGGCATAAGGCGATACTGAAAATCGTAGCTTCCCCAGCCGGAAAGCCCGTGGCAATATACATAGGCATAATCTGTTTTCCAGCTATCCTTGTTAACCGATATTTTTGAAACATTCAGAGTCGGAAACAGAAACATGATAGCGGTCATTAAAAAACTTATGATTTTTGTCAATTTTATCACTCTTTCCTTTTTTTATTTTATTTTACTTGATTTTATCCGCAATTTCAATAAATTTTTCAGGCTGAACCGTTGATGTTACAGATTTGATTTTTTGATTTGTTTTTTCTTCAAAACCAACCATTTTCGCCCGAAAATTGTTGACTTTCCTTTATTTTTTTATGATATTATTATTTAAAAGAAAGAAGCATTAAAATAAATAGGAATTCTTAATGGAAGGATATTCTTATGAGAAAATATATCGCCGCAGTTCTTGCGCTTGTTATGATATGCTGTGTTTTTGCGGCTTGTGAAAAAAAGCCCGCCGCAAAAGAAAGCGTTAATGTTAAAATCAAGGTTCCCATCATTACGATGGAATGCGTGACCGATTCCGAAATCACCTCTTCGGATCAGTTCCTAAAGAAGGCGTGGAATGCTTTTGCGGCTTAATATACGGATTATGATGTCACCTCAAGCATTATAGTTTTTGAGCAGACCGAATATGAATCCAACATTACGGATTGCTACGGAACGGACGATGCCGTTGACCTGCTTTACGGCGGATATTTCAACATTTCCGGCATTCTGCTCGGCATCGTTGCCGATGCAATGCTTATCGTTTTCATATTCTTCATAAGGCCAAGAAGTCAGCAGTCAAAACTGCTCGAAAAAGAAAGAACCGATTCTCTGAATGCAAAGCTCCGGGAGCAGCAGGAGGCTCTGGAGGAGGCTTTAAGACTTGCGCAGAGCGCAAACCGGGCGAAAACAACATTCCTTAACAATATGTCACATAACATACGCACTCCGATGAACGCAATTATCGGCTACACCGGCCTCGCTTCAAGCCATATCGACAATAAAGAGCAGGTCATGGATTATATATCAAAAATCGCTCAATCCTCCTAGCATCTGCTTTCGCTGATAAACGATGTGCTTGATATGAGCCGCATCGAATCGGGAAAAGTCAGCATAGAAGAAAGCGAAGAGGACCTTGCGGAAATTCTGCACACGCTTCGCAACATAGTTCAGTCTGATATTAACAATAAACAGCTTGATTTCTTCATAGACAGCGATATCAACAATCAATTCGTGATGTGCGACAAGCTGCGCCTGAATCAGGTGCTGCTGAACATCCTTTCAAATTCAATCAAATATACCCCGTCCGGCGGAATGGTTTCCCTTCGCCTTAAGGAAAAAGGCATAACCGAATCCGGCTACGGAAAATACGAATTCCGCATCAAGGATAACGGCATGGGAATGAGCGAGGAATTCCTTAAAACAAATTTCGTGCCGTTCACCCGTTTTAAATCGTCAACCGTTTCCGGCATCCAGGGCACGGGACTCGGAATGGCAATAACCAAAAATATCATTGATATGATGGGCGAAACGATTGAAATTTTCAGCAAAGAGGGCGAGGGCACCGAAACAGTCATCTGCTTTGAATTCAAGCTCACCTCCGGAAACAGCGAGCCGGCTGACACCCCCGAGCTGAAAGGGCTGAAAAGCCTTGTTGTTGACGATGATATTTCCACCTGCCGCAGCGTTTCGAGAATGCTCCGTGCTGTCGTATTTCCTGAATAAATAGGCATGGATTGAAGATTAACGCTTTTATTTCCGACATATATATGCTATAATGTATTTAATCACGAAAAAGAAAGCAGTGATATTTTTGAAAAAACTTATTTCGATTTTATTGGTAATAAGCCTTTCGGCGGTATTCTCCGGCGCAGCATACGCTTCCGAACCCGTTATCGAATCATATCAAATAACCGAAACGGACAACGGCGGATATATTGAGATCGACCTCAACACCAACGACACAACCGATCCGGAGCCGTTATACGGTCTTCAGAAAGCAACAAATCTGCCTGCGGCTTACAGCTCCGTTGAAAAGGGATATATAACACCCGTTAAAAATCAGAGCAACGCTTCGATATGCTGGGCATTCACAACAATGAGCGCTCTTGAAGCCGATGTTATCCGCAACTTCGAGGATGCGTCAGTTTCAAACACCGCTTTTTCGCCGTTTCATCTTTCGTGGTTTACATATATCGCTCCGCAAAGCACCGACACTCACTTCGGCGAAACATATCTCGGAGCAACCACATCGCCGTTCGCGATAGGCGGAAACTGGAACAGAGCAACAGCAACTCTTGCAAATTTCAGAGGCATTGCCAAAAGCAGCTCCGTTCCCGAAAACCAGTCTCTTGATGAATCGCTCAGATATTCAACCGATTCCGGCTATGTTATCAAAGATGCAATCATTCTCGACACCGAAGAGGACGTTAAAAGCTGGATCATGAATCACGGCGGATGCTACATCAGCTATCATCATAACTCGAACTATCTCAATCCCGAAAACGGCGCTTATTATAACACCTCCGGAACAACGCAGAACCACGCAATAACCGTTGTCGGCTGGGATGATAATTATAACCGCTCAAACTTCAAAACATCGCCTTCATCAAACGGCGCATGGCTCTGCAAAAACAGCTTCGGCTCCGAATTCACTAAAATCGGCGGTTATATGTGGATTTCATACGAGGATATTTCAATTGATATAACCAAATCGTTCTTCGGATTTTCCGCTCAAAAAAATGAATATTACAACAATTATATCTATAACAATGTTTCCTTCTCCAATTATTTTTCGATAGATAATTCGGTTTCCGAGGCTAATGTTTTTACTGCAAAGGATGATGAATACATCAGCGCAGTTGCATTCCAGACAATGAACAAAAACCTCACCGCAAAAATTGAAATTTATACCGAAATCCCCCTGAATCCCTCAACTCCCGTTAACGGCTCCCCCGTTTCGGAAATGACGACTTCCGTTACCGGCGTAGGCTATCACACAATTTCGCTCAGCACCCCCGTCAACATAAAAAAGGGAACAAGATTCTCCGTTGTTATAACTCTTTCGGGAAGCGGCAAGGTCTTCCTTCCGATCGAGAAAACCACTTCGGGCTCTGCAAGCTATACGGGCAACGCAGGCGAAAGCTTCTTAAAGCAATCAACCGAAGGCGCAGTATGGCACGATACTTATTCATATAATGACAACAGCTACAGGAATGTTTATGTTTCCGCCCTCACCAAAAAAGAATTGGTTCACGACATAGCGACCCGGGAGGTTTCCGCAACCTGCACAACGGACGGTTACAAAAAGGTTTATTGCAAAAACTGCGGCTATGTTGAAAGCTATGTTGAATATAAGGCTACCGGCCATCACCATTCGGCAAATGTCACAAAGCCGACCTGCACCGCAAAGGGCTACACAACTCACACCTGCTCCTGCGGTGACACATATAAAGACACCTATGTAAACGCTCTCGGGCATAACTATGTTGACGGAATATGCAGCAGATGCCATGCAGAAGATTCAGAATATTTTCTCAATAAGGCAAAAGCTGCCGCAAAATCAGAGCTTCAGGCAGCAAAAACATCCGCTTTGACCGAAAACGGAAAGCGGATTGCAGACACGGCAATAACCAATATAAACAAGGCGGCATCCATTGAAAGCGTAGAGAGCATCAAAGCAAAGGCACTCAAGGAAATCAAGGCTGAAAATGCCATCGCCGAAGCAAATCCCACGGCTTTTGTTAAGATTAATGTTGCTTCCGAAAGAAAAATCGACTATCGCAGCAAGGTCATCATCAAGGCAACGGCAACAGGCGTTCCCGAGGGATATTACCTTATAATGACGGTCAACGGCAAGGAAATCAAAGGCACTGCGGAAGTCAGCTATGAAATTCCGGAACTTACGCAGGATGTAACATATTCAGTCAAGATAGTTGATTCAAAAGGCGCTGTTCAGAAGGACGCAAACGGCAATGACCTGAAAAAGGACAGCAAAGTAAGCTGCGACGCCGGCTTCTTCAAAAAGCTTGTCGCATTCTTCAAGGGACTGTTCAAGAGCCTGCCGACAGTTGAAGTTAAACCGTAAAATAAAGAGAGATGGTTTCGGTAAAACCGCAATCATCTCTCTTATTCTGTTCCGTCGCACAGCACGGATTCATCCGTGCCGTGTAAAAATTCAAAACATTTTTTCGACAAGACGGCAAGCATTAATGCTTGCCCTACGGGGCGTGGCGGCTTTTCTCCGTAGGGCACGGATTCATCCGTGCCGTGTAAAATCCAAAACATTTTCCGCCTTTGCTTCTTCAACAAGCTTTTCAAATGCGGCTTCAAAGCGTTTGTCATCTTCATCGGTGCGCTTTTTCGGGCCTTTAAGATGATTTTTCGATGATGCCATTCTCGCTTTTTTCGCCATATACCGCTCGTTCAGCATTGATTCAATATTATTATCATTATATATTCTTCCGCTCTGATGAATGCAGTAAGCACCCCTGCCGAGAGCCATTGCCGCCACTCCGTAATCCTGGGTCACAACAATATCCCCTCTCCGGCAGATATTAACGAGTGCAATGTCAACTGCATCCGCTCCTGCGCTGACGGTTATTACACCGCTGTAATCAGAATGCAGAATATGATTCGTGTCGCAAAGCAGAATAACCTCAACCGAATGCCTTTTTGCAACCTTTTCAACGATTTTTACAACCGGGCAGGCATCTGCATCAACATATATTTTCATATTTTCTCCCGCAAAAAATCCCCGGCTGAAAACCGGGGATTTTGATTTCAAATCATTTTTATGCCTGAGCTTCTTCGCTGACTGCGTTAAGCTCGTTGACTTCCGCCGAAAGCTTCGCACGGCGCTCATAAAGCTCACGATACATCTGCTCTTTCTTTTCACCGTTAAGGTCATAGAAAAGCTTGGGAATAATACTGATGATGCCGGTTACAACGGGAAGAAGTGTGCACATCCAGAAGAGTGAATATTCTGTCTGAGCCGACTGTCCGCCGAAGCCTCCGCCCTGGTTATAGCCGATCTTTGTGAGGATGAATGCTTTAAGTGTTGAACCGAGGGTGTTAACAAGCTTCTTTGCAAGGTCCTTTGCAACGCCGGTCATACCTTCGTTTCTGAAGCCGGTCTTCCACTCGCCGTAGTCAATAGCTTCGTTGCGCATTTCTTCGGGAATAACGCTTCTGATTCCCCAGAAGAACATCCAGATCGTTTCACGGATCATAAACGCCGGAATCATAGCGCCGAGCTTCTTATAGTTCTTGTTGATTGAGCCGACTGCGAAAACGCCGAGCATAAGGAAATCGCTGATGTGGGAGCCGAAGATCCAAAGGGTCTTGGTTGAGAACTTTTCTCTTGCCCAGGGAACATAGGAATAGCTGATGGGCGAAACGATAGCGCCGGGAATGCCGACGATCGTTGACATTGTTGCAAGTCCGAGAACGTTGATATAATAGTAGTTCTGGCCGGAGCTGAGGCTGAATGCGCCAAGGAATTCCGAAAGAGTGATGAGAAGAAGCGGTTTATTAACGAAGATCGATTTGATACCGCTGAGAATGCTGGGCTTATCAACCGTCTGAGTAACTCTTTCTTTTGCAACAAATGCAAAGAAGAGAGCAAGAAGTCCGCTGACAATAGCGGTAAACATACCTGCCGAAACATAAAGGGAACGCATCTGAATCTTGATTGTGCCGTGGCTTACAAGGTCGATGAGAAGACCCATAATGATTTCGGGGCCTTTTTCAACGAAGCCCGAAAGAAGGTTTGCTTCGGTGATAAGGCGTGTTCTGTCAATAACATTCGGGGTAATTGTTGCGAGCATACCGGTTCTTGCAATTGCCGCAAGGGATGAAGCAAGATTGGTAATGAGCTGCAATATCATATAGAAAGCAAGCTTTGAAATATCGTAAAGTCCCTTGTTGCCGAAGAATATGGGCATTGCCCAAAAGAAGAGGCTGAGGAATACTCCGGGGATAGCGTAAACGATAAGCCAGGGCTTGAACTTACCCCAACGGGTACGGGTACGGTCAACGATAGCTGCAAGGAAAACATCGTTAACAATATCCCATATACCTACAACAAAGGTAACTACCGTCTGGAATTTGAGACCGATTTTGATAATATCGGTAACGAATATATCGTTATACTTTGTAATGTTGAAGCTCTGAGCAATATCATAAAGGATATATGCAAGAGTTTCCTTTGTGCCGACATAGCGGCGATCCATTGAAGCTGCGGATCTGACGGTTTTTTCTTCGCCGCCCTGAACAACAGCCGTTGATTCTGAAGACATATCTTTCGCTCCTATCTAAAGAATATCTAATTAATTTTATCACAAGAAGCCCGCCATTTCAACCATCAATTATTTTTTGTGAATACTTACAGAATGGCAAGCTTTTTTTTATTTATTTTAACTATAAATATTTATGATGAAAGATTTATTTATCTATGATATATTGTAATCGGTTGGTCAAAAGAGAAAAAAGGAGAAATTTTATGCGCAGATTGAGTTCCCGTTCCGAAAGCTTTACCGATTCCGTCATCAGAAGAATGACGAGAATTTCAGATGAATATAACGCAATAAATCTTTCGCAGGGCTTCCCGGATTTTGACCCTCCGAAAGAAATAACCGACCGTCTTGCATCGGTTTCCTCCGAAGGTCCTCACCAATATGCGATAACATGGGGAGCGAAAAATTTCAGAGATGCCGTTGCAAAAAATGACAGCACTCTTAATGAAGCGCTGAAACGCCGTGCAGCTTTGAAAGAAAAGGCTTCCGGCGCAAAGGATGTTGATTGGAAATAATGATAAAACCGTCAGATTTCTTCAAAAGAAGCCTGACGGTTTTTCTTATTTATTTCTTATTGCCTCGGAAACAAATTCTGCGGTGCCCTCTCCTGCCGTGCGGTCAATATTCTTTCTGAATCTCTCATCGCCGACATACATTTCTCCGAGGCAAGAAAGCTTTTCATCGGAGCAGGCATAGAAATTATCGCTGATATATTTCTGAAGCTCCGAAACGAGCGACCTTGCCTCTGCCGTTGAAGCTCCTTCATCTTTTATCTTTCCGAACCGGACAAAAATTTCCATCAGGCCGTCATTGATAAGCGCATTCTGCTCTGCGGTTCTGCCCGAAACCTTTTTCTCGCTTTCCTTATAGGCATCCGTTTCGCCCCAGCGCTCTTTTGCCTCATCCGAAAATCTTCTGACCGGAATCCATATTGCGCTTCTGTAATCCGAATCGTTCTTATTGCCGTCGCAGGAATACCATTCAATATTGTAATTGCCCGACATTTCGTATTCCGCATTGCCGGGAAGCCATTCCTTGAAGATATAAGTGTTAACAGTCTGCAGTGCTTTCGGCATACTGCCTACGCAGTTGAATTTTGCCCATTCTCCGCCGGGAATCTCAAAGAGCGTCATTCCCTCCGGCACTTCGCCGCCGGTATATTTTCCGGCAATGATATAGCGGAATTTTCCGTTTCCGACATCATCTATGCAAACGGCATATTCGCCGATGCAGTTGTCGATTATCGCTCTTTCTTCCGAACATGACGGCGCTTTGCCTGCATAAATCGTATGATTGCAGTATTTTTCGCATATCTCGTCCCAGAATTCCGGAATTTCCTTATATGAGGTTTCCTGCGAAAAGATTCTTTCAAAGCCAATCAGCTTGAATCCCCACATCGGGCTGACGGTATAATCCATTTTTTCTCCTCCTGTTATTTCTATTCTGATTTTCAGCGGAAGAAAACATCGGATAAGGGATGCATCCTTTCGGACTGCATTTGGTGAGGCTCCGTGAAACCTGCTGAATGCTTTCGTGAAGCTTTCGGGTGTTTCATAGCCGAAACGCAGCGCAGCATCAATGATTTTTTCATCGGTTTCCGAAATTATTTTCGCCGCCTCATAAAGTCTGCGGCTGCGGATATATTCGCCGATTGAAAAACCGGTCACTATGCTGAACCCTTTCTGAAGATAAAACGGCGAAATATAAATTTTTTCGGCAATCTCATTTATGTCAATTTCATTTTCGAGATTATCCTCAATATATTTCAGAGCCTGCTTCAGACCTGCAATCCATTCCATACGGTTTCTCCTCTGTTTTTAACGCTGAAATCATTATAGCCAACAGACGGATTTATTTCCTGTCAATGATTGTTTTATTTTGTCTGTATTTTTAAAGTACGCAGATATTCTTTTTGCCCGTCAGTTATGCGATAGCTTTCAATCGCTTTCCGAATGGTCTTATTGTGGGTCCATTCGTCAAGCCGTCTGTTTTCGATATATTTGACTGCGCTCTCCCATTGCTTTGCAAGAGCGGTTGCAAAATACCAGGCAACCATCATTCTGACATAATATTCATCGCTCCGGATTGCCGAAATCTTTTCGGGGAAGCTTTCGTCATATCTTTCGTCAAGGAAAAAATTCATTGCCATTTCAATGCCGAAGCGCTTTGTGTATGTTCTGTCTGATGCTATCCAGCGGTCAATCTCGCTTCTGATCCTTTCGGGATCTTTTCTGAACGCCTTCGGAACAAGCTGGTCGCAAATCGCCCAATTATCAACATACGGTAAAAATTCTTCGACCCGCCCAAGAGCCTTTTTATAATCCTTTATTTCGCAGATTATGAAAGAATGAAGATTTCTTTCCTCGTAATATTCGTGAGGAAGCACATTTAGAAAATCCTCAATATCCTCTCTTTTTGACAGCTCTTTTGCGTATTTTCTCAATTGCGGAGTTCTTACTCCGATTATCGTTTCTTTTTCAATATTCGGAACGAGAGCGGAATGAAATTCACGGTAATCCGCATCCTGCATTTCGAAAAGTCTGTTTCTGATTTCTTCAATTATCATAATGTTTCAAAAATCGCTGCTCCCTCACGGCTTATCCAGCGGTTGAGAATAAGAATAAAGGGAACAAATATTGCGGCAACTCCGAAAAGATATATCGAAGCGGGAATTGCCTGAAGAAAATAATATCCAGCGGTTACCGCTGCGGCAGCAGCCATTCCTCCGAACATCGTAATTAAAACCGCCGAACTCTGCTTGATGGGAACGGCCTCATTTGTCCACACAAGGTTTGCCTTCCGGACGCCGAAAAAAACTCCCAATGCGGCATTAAGGAAGATATATGAAACAACTGCGGCAACAGCAGAAACGGTCATAAGCGCATCTGCGTTCATCGCCGAGCAGACAGCCGCCGTGCAGAATATTGCCGGAACGGTGTTGAGAATAACGGGAATTCTTCTTTTCGCTTTGAGAATCTTTTCCGCTGCAACGGGAAGAGTCTGAAGCACCCATATATTCCTGCCCTCAAGAGAAACCGAGGGCGGAGCAATGAGATTCATTGAAACCATGATGCACACGACCGTTACAGCGAAAACCGGAACGGCATTCTTAAAGAAATCTCCTTCGGCATAAAACTGTTCGAGTGCGATCTGAAGATCATTTTTCTTGATTAATGCGGCAATGCCGGCTGCGGGCATAATAAGCAATCCCAAACCGCCGTTAATAAGATAAGTCGGGCTCTTGACAAATCTTTTAAATTCTTTTTTTATAAGCGCAATACCGGCGCTTGAGGTTTTTGCGGATTTTTCCTTATATTCGGTCTTTTTTGCGCCCCTGTTCGTCGTGAGAATCTTAACAAATGAAGCCGAAAGAATCGCATAACATAAAATGCAGAGAACAACAGTGATCGCCGAAAAGACTGCAAGAGATTTTCCGTTTCCGGCTCCTGCAAGGCCGAACTGATACATAGGATAGACCCAAACTTTTATGGCGCTGCCGATTTTATCCGCAAGCTCGCCGCCGTTGACGGCAAAATACTGAAGAAATGAGTTGAGCTTAAACTGAACGGTATAATATCCAGCCATAAACGCAACGGTAACAACCGCTGTTACGATGCTCTTATTTTTGACTCTGCCTGCCAATGCGGCAATGACCCAGCCGAGGGCGCAGGTCAGAACGGTTACAACCGCCGAAAGCAGAATCTGAAGCACAGCGCAGAAAGCGATCATCTTTGCGTTCATATATCCTCTCTGAATATAAACCGCAACTGACGGAATCCACGCAAGTGCGCTGTAAAGCAGGCTCGAAAGATAAACAGTTATGATCCTGACCGCAAGAAGATACTTTGAGGGAATGGGCATCGAAAGAAGAAGCTCATTATCCCTTGCAAGATAAAGGCTCGAATAGGTTGTGAACACGCTTCCGAAAACGCCGACGGCAATTGCCATCAGACCCATCATGGCAAAAAACAGCCAGTCAAGATTTCCGTAATGAAGCGCATCGGCAAGAGCCATTGAAATGCCGACAAATGCAAAGCCGACAGAAACAAAAACGAATAACATCAGGCATACGAAACCGATGATCGCCTTGGGCGAGCGGATTTTGCCGGTTTTGTTATCCTGGAAATACATTCTGTTCAGCTCCATAAATTGCTTTTTAAACAGAGCTTTAAACATAATCAGCCCTCCAGTTCAAGGAACACGGATTCAAGGGATTCATTTCCCTTAACCTCATCCATCGTGCCTGAAATTATGAGCTTGCCGCCCTTGATAACGGCAACCTTGTCGCAAAGCTTCTCGGCAACCTCAAGAACATGGGTGCTGAAAAAGATTGCTCCGCCGCCGCTGCAGACCTCTCTCATCATACCTTTAAGGATATGCGCCGCTTTCGGATCAAGGCCAACAAACGGCTCATCCATAATGATGAGCTTCGGCTCGTGAATCCACGCCGAAATAATTGCAAGCTTCTGCTTCATTCCGTGAGAATAAGCCGAAACAGGCTGCGCAAGGTCGGATGTCAGTTCAAACAAATCGGCATATTTTCTGATTCTCGCCTGTCTGTCCGAAGCGGAGATTCCGAAAATATCGGCGATGAAATTGAGATACTGAATGCCCGTCATAAAATCATAAATATCGGGGTTATCGGGTATATATGCCATCATCTTTTTGCATTCGATAGGCTCATCGACTATTGATTTGCCGTTGATGAGAATTTCGCCCTTGTCAAAACGGAGAATGCCTGCAATGCTCTTAAGCGTAGTTGTTTTGCCCGCTCCGTTATGACCGATGAAGCCGTAAATTTCACCGGGATTAATATGAAGAGTAAGGTCATCAACCGCCTTTTTTTCGCCGAATGATTTTGAAAGATTTGTTATTTTAAGCATAAAGCTTCCTCCTTTGTGATCTTTCTGACATCATAATATCACTCAAAGATGAACAAATAAACAGTTTTTCCGGAAAATTAGAACCCTTATTTCTCCTATTCTGCAAGATAGAGCTTTTTATTTCGGAACCTTGTTGCAGAAAACCACAAACCGGTTTACGAAGTTCTGCCATTAAAACTTAAAGCAATCATACTTTATATCATTCGGCAGATTTTATGTTAACAGCTGTTTTATAATCTCACTCCGTCAGCAGTGCGGCAAATATGCGCGCTGTATTTTCCTTTCAGTCTCGGGAACGCTTCAAGATATTCTTTTTCGACCTTTTCAAGTATTTCTTTTTCATAAGCGGGGTCAATCAGCGCCATACAGCAGCCTTTGAAGCCTGCTCCCGAGAAGCGTCCGCCGTAAATCCCTTTGGTATGCGTCATTATCTCATAGAGCTTGATAAGTTCCGGAGAACCGGTTTCCCAATTTTCAATGCTGCTCTTTCCGCTTTCAAAAGAAAGCCGCCCGAATTCTTCAATATCTCCCCTGCGCCACGCTTCCGCACCAGCTTCAACTCGCTGACATTCAGTATACCAATGTTCTGCACGCTTTGCAAAGTTTTCGGGGAGCTTGTCTTTATATTTCAGATAAATCTCATAGGGAACATCACGCAGGTTCGTTTCGTTGAATTTTCCGTAATCCATTCCGGCAAACGCCATCAGGGCATAAGCGGCGCTTCGTGCTTCATCTGCACGCATATTATATTTTGAAGATGCCAAGCTTCTCTCAAGTCCGGAAAAGAAAATGGCAATTTCATACGGCTTCATTGCAGGGGAAGTCGGAATCAGCTCGTAGCTATCATCCTTTGTGTCAAGATAGAGAAGCTTTTCCCTGCGGCAATATATTTCGCAGGATTGGTCTAGCTTTCCGCAGGAAACGCCGACATATTTGTTTTCGGCTTCCTTGGAAATCGTTATCATCTCTGCAGGAGTGAGCTTTATGTTGTTAAGATTTGCAAGCGCAGAAAGAAATGTAATAATAACCGCCGCAGAGGACGAAAGACCTCCGATGGGAAGCTCGCCGTCAATAACGGCACACAATCCGACACGAAGCGGATAATGGGCATTAAGAGCGATAGTCGCACCGCGCAAATGGTCAGCCCAGTCATTATTTTTCTCTTTAGGCACCTCTGCCACATGCCACTTTGCACATTTCGGAAATTGAAGAGATTTGATTTCAATAGTGCCGTTCATCTTCGGACCGTAAGCAATATAAATTCCCTTGTCAATCGCAAAGCCCGTGATTTTTCCGAGATTGTGGTCAGTATGAGCGCCTATGGGGCAAATCCGATAAGGCGTAAAAGCGACACTTTTCGGCTTTTCCATATATGTTTTTTCAAATTCGTTCCCGGCACGCACTCCCGCACCGGCAGTTGTATAATTAACAGCCGTTGCAGACGACGATGAAGAAGCTTTAGGCTGCTGCACCGCTTCCTTTGTTCTGCCGTCAAAAGGCTTCTCCGCATTTTCGGGAATCAGCCAGATTTTTCCGGATTTCTTCGCTCCCGGAATTCTGCCGTTGCGGCAAAGCAGAGTAACCCGCCTTTCATTGACATTCCACTTCTCAGCAGCCTCCGTCGAATTGATATATGTCATAATATTTCACTCCATATAAAACGAATCACGGTATATATTATAACATATCCGAAAATGTGTCAATATATCGTGATATTTGTGCCGAATCTCTGTTATAATTTTCATTCCGAATGCATCGCCTGTCTTTATAATCTGTTCCGCCTCTCCTTCGAGTCCCTTTTTTTAAAAAACAACACCAACCCTTTCGGGCCGGTGTTGTTTTGGTCGGAGTGAAGGGACTCGATTCGCACGCCTGCGGGCGTTTGGTCGTCGGCGGTCACAACGCTCCACCGGAGCGTTGCTCTGTTCCGCCTCCCCTTCGAGTCCCTTCTTTAAAAAAAACACCAACCCGGTCGGGTCGGTGTTTTTGGTCGGAGTGAAGGGACTCGAACCCCCGGCATCCTGCTCCCAAAGCAGGCGCGCTACCAACTGCGCTACACCCCGAAAAGATATTAAATTGAATTAGGTTGTTCTTTTTTTATTTCATCTTGCGAGCCGCTGCGCTTCCGTAGGGCACGGATTTATCCGTGCCGCATTGAACTGCTCCGGCATTTGCCTGCGGTCAAACGGTCAGACGGTCAGCATAAATGCTGACCCTACGGCGACTTACTGATTATATTACATAATTCCGAAAAAATCAAGAGCTTTTAAAAAGCAGGTTATCGCAATTGCAACAGCCTGCTTTTGACTGTTAAAATTATTCGCAAAGTGCATCCGCAGGAGCCTGTGCAGGATGAAATCCCGAATAGCCTATCGGCGGCAAAGTCATAAGAGCCGTCATATCCTCGGCTGAAAGTTCAAAGCCGAACACTTCTTTATTAAGCTTGATCCTGTCCGCATGAACAGATTTCGGCAGGGGCAGAACTCCGCTCTGAAGAGCAAAACGAACGCAGACCTGAGCGGCGCAAACATTATATTTTCCGGCAATTGCGTTGATAGTCGGGTCATTCAGAACTGCTCCGCAGCCGAGCGGCGACCAGCCTTCGATAACCATTCCGTTTTCCTTGCACCAGCGGACATTTTCGGGCTGATAATAACCGGGATGGAATTCGATCTGATTGACCGCAGGCTTGATTTCAGCAGTTTCAAAGAGCGCCGAAAGATGCTCCGGAAGAAAATTCGAAACGCCGAGCGCTCGGATTTTTCCGTCCTTATATGCCTTTTCAAAGCCTGCCCAGGTCGAAGCATTTATCTCTTTCCAATCAGGCGAAATTTTTTCAACGCAGGGCCAATGAATAAGATAAAGGTCGATATAATCCGTTTTCAGCTTTTTGAGCGATTCATCAATTGCGGCAACGGTTTTCTCATATCCTCTTTCGGTTACCCAATGCTTCGTTGTGAGGAAAATTTCTTTTCTGCTGACGCCCGAATCTATGATTCCGCTGCCTACATCCTCTTCGTTGCCGTAAGCTGCGGCGGTGTCGATATGGCGGTAACCGGCATCAAGAGCCGCTTTAACGCTCGTTCTTGCAACATCGCCTGACGGGGTCTGCCATGTGCCGTAACCGATGCACGGGATCTCAACGCCGTTCGAAAGGATGAATTTATCGTCTGATGATTTGAACATAACTTTGCCTCCTTAAACTCTTAATCAGATTTTACAATGAACTTTGCTCCGTGTCAATCGATAAATATTGACCTGATAAAAAAATTATGATATATTTCACATAAGGAGGGAATAATTATGGAAAAAATCATGTCTTTCTTCACAACATTGTCGCTTATTTTCACTTATATTTTCGGGTTCGGAACGATCACCGTTTCCGACGGCTTCAAGCTTGAAAAACAGCAGAAGCTCAACCCGATAGTTTCAATGACTTCGGCGCAGGGGCTCTGCTGCGACGGCGAATATTTTTACTGCTCCGGCGCAATTACCGCAATCGGCTTCACGGGTCTTGCAAAATATGACCTCAACATGAATAAAATCAAGCTCAATTTCAATGCGATCCCGAAAGAATTCACAAAGAAATACGGCAGCAACCACATTGGCGGGATCGATTGCGCAAACGGCATTATCTACGGCCCTGCGGAGGGCGAAATCGACGATGAATACAAGTATAATCTGATTATGCTTTTCGACGCCGAAACCCTTGAATTTACAGGAGAATACTACGATGTTTCCTGCGAATATCTGACCGACGGTATCCCCTGGCTCGCAATAGATTCCGAAAGCGGAATCCTCTATACTTCGCAATTTAATCATGTTGATAAAATCCTCAAATATGACCTTGAAGATATGACCTATCTCGGCTATCTTCCTCTTTCGGAAGAGATCAACAGAATCCAGGGCGGCTCGGTCTTCTGCGGCAAGCTCTATCTTTCATACGATGTTTCTCACAGCACCGACGAACAGATTCTCACAGTTGACCTTGAGAGCGGAAATGTTTCATCGGAATTTGAAATTTCTCTGCCGAATTATGACAACGAAGCAGAGGATATCTGCGTTTATCCCCTCGCAGACGGAACTCTTTTCCATACCCTCGAATACGACAAGCTCATCAATGTGAATATTCTCCATTTTTCAAAGGAAAACATTGATAAATAAGGAAATCACAAAAGGAAAAAAACGTGTTTGAATTAATGATACGCAAAATAACATCGTTTTTTATTGCCATCGTAACGTTTCTGACCGTCGGCACAAGCGCTGACCTGGATCCCGAGGGCAAGACCGATTATGTTATTGATTTCATCCTGTGTTCTCCCGGAATTCATGTTTCCGAATACAGAACCGTAACAGAGAGCATAAACGGCAGATTCGTTTCCGATCATTTCCCGATTTATGCCGATATAACCTTCCCGGAATAAAAACTGCATCTTACCCGAAACACGCATCACTCGCCCGCAATATCAGACATCATTCAAAAACCGCCTTTTGTCCGGCAAGACAAAAGACGGTTTTTTGTTGGCGTCCCCGGCGCGATTCGAACGCGCGGCCTTTCGCTTAGGAGTTCGAGCCGAAATGCTGAACGCCGTCCTCGCTGATTTTATGGCATTTTAATAGCTCTTGTTAGCAGTCTGTTAGCAGGAGCCGTGATTTTAGGGTGGTGATATAGTTTCTGTTTGAGTTTGTTTTTACCTCTCAAATGATTGCGAGTGTTATGGCGTGTTACCGAGTATAGCAGAAAAAAGTCAAACAGAAAGTGGTACTACTTTCCGAGAAGTAAACTAATAATAAGTGCTTGTTCTTCTTGTTCCATCAAATGTATTGTTTCTTCGCTGCAGCCATGCTCCTTTAGGCATTTTATCTTCCATTTGGTACAAACAAGTCGTTTTGCAGCAGGCGTGTTAACACAGAGGCTGTTTTGACATACTCTGTTGTAGCGCATCATTACCGAACTATCCAAGACCACATTTTTACACCGCTCCAAAACCTTTGAAAGCCACATTACATCTTCGCCGTACCATACGGATTCGTCGAACAAAATCGTCGTGGGCTGCATAACCACCTCTCGACGACATAACTTTGTCCCGGGCGCAACACCATAGCCGACATGTCTGTCTTCTAAAAAAAGCATTCTCTCAAATGCCTGCCATGGCGGAAGTACACAGGATGTGCCGTTTTCTGTTTCGAACGGCTTTTTTGTATTGCTTTCTATACGAAAGCGACAACAGGCAAGATCCGCATCGGTTCGGCACAAATTTTTGTGCATTCTCTCTATCATATCCGATGCTATCATATCATCCGAATCCAAAAATCCGATATATTCACCTTTTGCTGTGACAAGTGCGGCATTTCTCGCAGATGAAGGTCCTCCATGCTGATTTTCAATTATTCGAATACGTTCGTCTTGACAGGCAAGATCATACAAAAGATTAAGTGTCCCATCCTCTGAACCATCATCTGAAAAAATAATTTCAAGATTTGTATAGGTTTGAGCAAGTAAACTTTGTGCGCAGGAAACAACCACATTTTCACGATTGTAAACGGGAACGATAATGCTGATTAATTCCATAATATGCCGTAATTACATCCAATATTGATGTTACTGTTCTTCGTTATTTGTAGGTAGGATAGCAGTAATATTAAATAATTCACCAAATAATTCACCGCCTACGGGTTCTATTCCTCCAACGACTTTTTCCAATTCGTCAGCTGAAAGTTCTTTTAGCTTCTTCATCAAATTTTCAGTTTCAGTTTTAATCTGATTTAATTCTTTATCTGTTTTTGCCATTTTTATTTTCTCCTTTGATTCTTTAGCTTTATTAACATTCAATAAAATTCGCATCCGCATATTCTGCCAAAGCATATCCTTTGGGTGTGCTTTGCCTGCTATTCCCAAAAGCTTCAATGCTTTGTGCAGGTCACCGCTACTATTTGCAATCATTGCCATGCGTAAATATGGATAGTAGTCATCATATCCTGTGATATGGATGGTTAAATCATATATGTCATCCTTTACTGTTGTTGCCTGCTTATATAATTTTTGCGCTTGTTCAAACTCTCCCAATCCTTCAAAGCATCGGCCTTCTTCATAGGTCAACTTTGCTGTCGGCGTAAGCCGAGATTTTGCCTCTTGAATTATTTCAAGGGATTCCTGCCACCGTTTTGCGTGTATCAAATCCTCTATCAAAAAGTTTAGTGCATAAGCATAAATGTGTTTATCCAGTTTATCTCGGATTTCGAGGAACAAGTTAAGGGATTGATCCGTTTGGTTGCGCTTGGAAAGTTCCTTGATTAAATTAACCTTTTCAAACAGAGAAAGGTTCTTGCCTGCTTTGATTAAACGGTTGAAAATATCCATATTTCGTTCCGGTTCATTGACATATTCTTTTTTGTGAAAAATTTCAATATCCGGTCGATACAGCTTTTTCCAATTGGGTTCTATGAGAATAGCTTCGTGAATGTCGTAAAGCCATTTTGTGTAGACCTTTCGCCTTATAATCCTATCTCTCATCATATAATCAATCAAACCTGTTTCAGAGACGCTGCGACGGCAGGCAAAGATTACATCCGCTGTTGTTTCCTCTGCTTTTAAAGCGTTTATACGGGCTATGTTTTCGTCGCTGATTACATCATCGGCATCAATCCACATAATATAATCTCCCGTTGCCTTGGAATAAGAGTAATTACGTGCTTCGGCAAAGCTGTACTGCCAAGGATGCAGAAAAACATACGGAGTGAATTGTTTGGCAATTTCAACAGAATTATCTGTGGAACCTGTATCTACAACAATCAACTCATCTGCAAACTTTGTGACACAGGCAAGACAACGGTCTAAAACTCGTTCCTCGTTTTTGACAATTAAACAAACACTCAATTTTTCCATATGTATCTCCTAAAATGCTTTCGTTGCCAAAACCAGTCTGACATCGCAGGCATCTTACATTTTACTTTGTATTCCTGACATTTTGTCCTTGCATTTTTTTATACGATGTAAAACGAAAAGCGGCTACAACTTTAAGGAAAAATGTAAAATCCTTTTGAAACGACAAAAAGTCGCTATATGTGAGAAAAAATTGCATATATTTTTTATATATATTATAAACGATCAAGAGCTTTTTTTCAATAGATTTCAAGAAAAGTACGTTTGATAAAAATACACTTGAATTATCTCAAAAAATATGGATAGATCATACGCCTGCCGCTGTTAGCAGAAAAATGCAAAAAATCTTGTTAGCAGGACGGAGTAATTCCTGCTAACAATGTTAGCAAGATAGAGTATAGAAATATCGAACCGGAATATACCGCCTTTTCAGTTTTCTTGCTAACAAAAGGTCATTTTTGCTAACAAGCATTGAATGACGTTCGAAATCAGTTTAGAAAAACGGGTATAAGAAAAAGTCGAAAGCCCTTTATTTACAAGGGTTTTCGACTTCTTTGAAATGGCACCCTGAGGCGGATTCGAACCGCCGGCCTTCCGCTTAGGAGGCGGACGCTCTATCCTGCTGAGCTATCAGGGCTTATTCAAATGTGAACTGTAAATCTAACACCTTTTCGGGAAAGGCGAGCGATAGTGCGTGACCTTAGGAGGCGAACGCTCTATCCTGCTGAGCTACGGAGACATATATTCGGATAAATTATTTCAAGCGGATTTCATCTGCCGGAATTTTCCGGATTTTCTTCTTCGATCTGTCAAAAACTCTTAAATGAAAGGTATACTTGCGTATTCCGGGGAGAAAAGCACCCGGATGAGCGTGAAGTTCGCTTTCGGATCATGCAGAGTTCGGCAATCTCCTGTCCGCTCAAATATATTATCAAAAAGTAATTGTAAAGTCAAGACGAATTTTTTTCACAAAAAACGCTATCTTCGTCAAAATCGACAATAAATAATACTTGAAAATTTTGTAAAAATATTATAAAATAAGTTGGTTAGTTTAAATCCGAAAAATAATTTCTGAAAGGAAAATTCAAAATGAGCTTACTTAACAAAAAAACAGTTGACGATCTCAAGGCAACCGGCAAGAGAGTTCTTGTTCGCTGCGATTTTAATGTTCCCCTCAAAGACGGCGTTATCACAGACGAAAACAGAATCAACGCTGCTCTTCCCACCATTCAGAAGCTTATTGATGACGGCGCAAAGGTTATCCTCTGCTCCCATCTCGGCAAGCCCAAGAACGGCCCCGAAGCTAAATTCTCACTTGCTCCCGTAGCAAAAAGACTCGGCGAAAAGCTCGGCAAGGATGTTGTTTTTGCTGCCGATGACACAGTTGTTGGCGAAAACGCAAAGGCAGCGGTTGCAGCCATGAACAACGGCGATGTTGTTCTTCTTGAAAACACCCGTTTCCGTGCAGAAGAAACAAAGAACGGCGAAGCTTTTTCAAAGGATCTTGCAAGCATCTGCGATCTCTATGTTAACGATGCTTTCGGCGCAGCTCACAGAGCACACTGCTCAACAGTCGGCGTTACCGCTTTTGTTGAAGAAGCAGCAGTAGGATACCTTATGGGCAAAGAGCTCAAATATCTCGGCAATGCAGTTGAAAGCCCCGTAAGACCTTTCGTAACGATTCTCGGCGGCGCAAAGGTTGCAGATAAGCTTAATGTTATCGAAAACCTTCTCAGCAAGGCTGACACTCTCATCATCGGCGGCGGCATGGCTTACACATTCCTTGCAGCCAAGGGCTTCGGCGTAGGCAAATCGCTCCTTGACGAAAGCAAGATTGATTACTGCAAGGATATGCTCAAGAAGGCAGAAGAAAAGGGCGTTAAGATCCTTCTTCCCGTTGACGTTGTCGGCGCAAAGGAATTTCCCGATCCCATCGACGGACCCATTGACGTTGCAACATTTGATGCAGATGCCATCCCCGCAGACATTGAAGGCCTTGACATCGGCTCCAAGACCGCAGTTCTCTATGCAGAAGCAGTCAAGAGCGCAAAAACCGTTGTATGGAACGGACCTATGGGCGTATTTGAAAATCCCACTCTTGCAGCAGGCACAATCGCAGTTGCAAAGTCTCTTGCTGAAACAGATGCAGTAACAATCATCGGCGGCGGCGATTCGGCAGCAGCAGTCAACACTCTCGGCTTCGGCGACAAGATGACTCACATTTCAACCGGCGGCGGAGCTTCCCTTGAATTCCTTGAAGGCAAGGCTCTTCCCGGCATTGAAGCAGTTAACGATAAATAATTATATATTAAGAAGGTAAAAGATTATGGATAAGTCACTCCGCAGACCTGTTATCGCAGGCAACTGGAAAATGAACAACACTCCCGAGCAGACAAAAGCTCTTATCAACGCTATGAAGCCCCTCGTTGCAGACGCTGACTGCGATGTGGTTCTCTGCGTTCCTTTCATCGACCTCTATGCGGCAATGGAAGCAGCAGCAGGCTCAAACATCAAGATCGGCGCTGAAAACTGCCACTGGGCTGAAAAAGGCGCTTTCACGGGCGAAGTTTCAGCTGATATGCTCAAGGCGGCAGGTGTTCCCTATGTTATCATTGGCCATTCCGAGCGCAGACAGTATTTCGGAGAAACAGATGTAACAGTCCGCAACCGTGTAAGAGCAGCTCTCAATGCAGGTCTTAAGGTCATCCTCTGCGTTGGCGAGGTTCTTGCAGAAAGAAAGCTCGGCATCACGGAGCAGATCGTTTGCGCCCAGACCGAAATCGCTCTTGCAGGCGTTTCCGAAGAAGAGCTTAAGAATGTTATCATCGCTTATGAACCCGTTTGGGCTATCGGCACAGGCGAAACAGCAACTCCCGAGCAGGCAAATGAGGTTTGCGCAGTTATCCGTGCTCTTATCGCAAGACTTTACAATAAAGACGCAGCAGACCGCTTCGTAGTTCAGTACGGCGGCTCAATGAATGACGGCAACGCAGCAGAGCTTCTTGCTCAGTATGATGTTGACGGCGGACTTATCGGCGGCGCTTCCCTCGTTGCAGAGAAATTCTCAAAGATCGTTGAAGCAGCTTCCAAATAATTGAATTTCATACGGGCAGGGTATAGTATGCCCTGCCTGCTTTAATGTTTAAACGAAAGAGGAATTTTACTATGTCCGAAAAAGTTCTCCTCGTCGTTATGGACGGCGTAGGATTTTCAAAAACAGGTCTCGGCGATGCCGTTACCCTTGCAAACACCCCCGTTCTCAACAAGCTTCTTGAAGAGCGCCCAAACACCCGTCTTAAGGCTCACGGCTCGGCGGTAGGGCTTCCCTCCGACGATGATATGGGCAACAGCGAGGTCGGCCACAACGCTCTCGGCTGCGGCCAGATTTATTCGCAGGGCGCAAAGCTCGTTAACGAATCCATCAACAGCGGCAAGATTTATGCTTCGGAAGCCTGGAAAGAGCTTTCATCAAACTGCATCAGCAAGAATTCCGCTCTTCATTTTATCGGTCTTCTTTCAGACGGAAATGTTCATTCAAATATTTCCCATCTCATCGCAATGATTGAAGAAGCAAAGAAATGCGGCGTTAAAACCGTTCACACTCATATTCTTCTTGACGGCAGAGATGTTCCCGCAACATCGGCTCTCGTTTATGTTGATCAGCTTGAAGCAAAGCTTGCCCGGCTCAATGACGGCGAATTCTGCGCAGACATTGCTTCCGGTGGCGGCAGAATGAAAATCACGATGGACCGTTACGAAGCAGACTGGAATATGGTCAAGCTCGGCTGGGATACCCATGTTAAGGGCATCGGCAGACAGTTTGCATCTGCAAAAGAAGCAATTGAAGCTTACAGAACCGAAATTCCCGGCATTATCGACCAGGATCTCCCTCCGTTCATCATCGGAAAAGACGGAAAAGCTATCGGCACGATCAACAACGGCGACAGCGTTATTCTTTTCAATTTCAGAGGCGACAGAGCTCTTGAGCTGAGCATGGCTTTTGATAATGATGATTTTGATAAATTCGACAGAGGCGCAAAGCCCGATGTTGTTTACGCCGGTATGCTCCAGTATGACGGCGACCTCAAGCTTCCCGCAAGATACCTTGTCAACCCTCCCGAAATCAAGGATACTCTTTCAGAGCTTCTCGTTTCAAAGGGAATGAAGCAGTTTGCGGTTTCCGAAACGCAGAAATACGGCCATGTGACATATTTCTGGAACGGCAACAAGAGCGATAAATTCAGCGAAGAGCTTGAAACCTATATGGAAATCCCCTCAGACAAGGTTTCGTTTGACGAGCGTCCCTGGATGAAATCGGCAGAGGTCACCGATGCCGTTATCGAAGCCATGAAGGACGGCGGATACGATTTCATCCGCTGCAACTATCCTAACGGCGATATGGTCGGCCACACCGGCAACCTCGATGCAACCATCACCGCAGTTGAAGCGGTTGACCTCGGACTCGCAAGAGTTCTCAAGGCTGCCGATGAATGCGGCTACACGGTGCTTATCACCGCAGACCACGGCAACGCAGACGAAATGCTTGAGAAAAACAAGAAGGGTGCGGTTCAGGTCAGAACAGCTCATTCTCTCAACCCCGTTCCCTTTATCATCTATTCAAAAAATTCCTACGAAATCAAAGACGGCAGCTTCGGCCTTGCAAATGTTGCTCCCACCGTTGCTTCCATCTTCGGAATCAAGCCCTTTGATTCATGGGAAGAAAGCATGATCAAATAATCTGAATAATTAAGAGTCACCCTGCACATTTCTAAAATGAAAGCAGGGTGATTTTTTGTTTTATAAAAGAATTCGTTTATTTTCATTCATCATATCGGCGTTTGCAGTTCTCGGAATTTTTGAATTTCTCGGCGTTATCGAACGGCGGGAATACGAGCAGAGCCTTGAAAAAATCCGTCTGCCTGCGCTGACTGCGCTTTGCGAATATTCGGAAGCCATCAGCGTCGGTCTTCGCACAATGGCGGTTTCCTCCGACGAAGCCCTGAACGATTCGGCGCAATTTGTCAGAGAGCAGTCCGCAGGAGCGCTTGCGGATCTATATTGCTTTGATTATGAACACTCAAAGGGTCTTTCGGAATATTTTGAAACCGTCAGCGAGTTTGCCCGGGATTCAGCCGAAAATTGCAGCAGAGAAAAAGCGATTGAGCTTTCGCAACACGCAGAAAATGTTTATTCTCATACCGACAGAATTCTGAACTCCGTTATAAACGGAAATTTATCTCTTCTCGAAAGCGAAGAGAATTTTTTCGGCAGCCGGCTCGATATTGAATTTGAAAAAAATGAAGCAAGGCTGACCGATGCAGACGGCAATACGCCGGAGGCAGGCGCAATCGGGGAAAACGATGCCTTGAAAATTGCATCTGATATTTTTGGAATTGAGCCGGTTTTATGGCGTGAGGATGAATCGGAATATTCAGACGGCGCCCTCACATATAATTATGTATACGGAAACATCCGTGTGAGAATTTTTAAAGCAAACGGAGCTCTCTATTCGTTGACCGATTCCCTCCCCTGCCGTGAAAGGCGGTTTTCGGAAACAGAAGCCGAAAGGATCGCTCTTGAATTCATCAACGGGCGAGGAATCGAAAATGCCGTAAAAACAGATTCTTCGATCTCCGAATTCACCGCATCCTTTGAATTTTCTCCGAAAAACGGCGATGTTGTGCTGCTCACCTCTCCGATAAGAATTGATGTCTGCCTGGCATCGGGAAAAATTTCGGGATATGACGCTTCCGGATATATCCGCAGTTATAATCCGGCTTATACAGCGATTGATAACCGTCCCGATCTCTCTGCGATTCTGCCCGAGGGCGCATATCCGTTTGACAAAATTCTTTGCCTGAAAAATATAAAAGGCAGGAACCGTCTTTGCTACCGTGTGCGCTGCCGTTTCAGGGGAGAATATTTCTTTCTCTATTACGATTACCATACATTAAACAATATTTTGACAACGGAATAAAAAGAACGGCACTTTGCAGCCGGTTTTGTGATGTTCAGCCCTTGATTTTTTGCCGAAAATTTGGTATAGTATTTTAAATTGGGATTTTATGCGTATTAAAACATTTAACGGAGGACAAAATGAAAAAAACATCACTTAAAATCATCTCCCTGTTTTTTGCAATGCTCCTCACCTTCTCCTCTTTTATGCTTGTCGGTGCATCGGCAGGCCTTGCGGGAGAAACGGAAAAAATTCCGGAGAGCATTCACGCCGGAGTGCCGGAGCCTGAAATTTCGATAACTGCCGAAAACATGCAGATCATCATCGGCAAAAAAACACAGCTCACGGCAGAACTTATCAACTGCCCCGAAGGAACAGAGGTCAGATGGGAATCATCCGATAAAAACGTAGCTTTTGTTGATCAAAAAGGTCTTGTCAGAGGCAGGAGTGCCGGCAGAGCGGTCATCACCGCCAAGGCATCCGTAAACGAAAAAGAAATAACGGGCGCCTATGTGATCCATGTTGTCAAAAGAAGCAATTTTGTTTATGACCTTCTTGTTTCAAAACAGGTTTTAAGCTATAAATACAGCTATGTTGATGATTATTATTATACAAATGACAAAAAATGCTGGCAATCCAATTTCGGCTTCAACAAGCTCTATGATATAGTTGCTCCCTATGTGCTGATGGAATATGACTATGTTCGTGTTCATTTTACTTATGAGCAGAAGGACTGGATGGTTCAGCTCTGGAAAGGTCAGTATGGTCTTCTCTTTTACGGATGCGAAATGGGAATTTATAACAAACCGCATTCGGACAAAAGAGATAAGCTTCTCACGACCTATTCCTGCGCTCCCCAGAGTGACTGGCAGAAAATGGAAATGAGCCTTTATCACGATAAACTTCTCAACGGAAACTATGTTCGTGAATTCACAAGAGATTATGACGATTACTGGTGGTGCACCGGCTTCAAGGACGGTCATCTTCTTGTAGAAGAGCCTGCATCCGAGCTTCGGATGGTCAGCAGAATCACCTTTAAGAACGAAGAAATGACTTCTCTTTTCGTCAACGGACTTGAAGAATGCGGCTTTTCAAGGCTTGAGGGCAAAAGCACGGATGATATAGATATCGACCAGTTCTGCGTTGACGGCAATGATGTTTATTTCAAATGGCAGAATATTTCCAACGCCGAAAACACGATGCCCATAAAGATCGCTGCGGGAACGCTCTTCTTTCTTAACATTTTAGCCGTTATAATGTTAGTTTTCGGACTTTTCGGAATGGCAGGATTCTTTATTTTCGTATTATAAAAGCAAAGGCTGGCGGAGAATTTGATATATCCGTCAGCCATTTTTTGCTTTTTCCCCTTGAAATTTTATTAATTATATAGTAAAATACCAACAAACCCACCGCAAATATGAAAGGAGAAAAATCCAATGAAAAAATTTGCAGCATTACTCCTCGTTCTCGTAATGGTTCTCAGCTTTGCAGCCTGCGGCGGCAAGGCAGATCCCGAAACAACAGCAGCTACCAAAGAAAACATTTCGGCAGAGCCCGTTTCAGAAGAAGCTTCATCAGAAGCTGTCAGCGAAAATGCTTCAGAAGCAGCATCGGAAACAGCATCAGAAGCAGTATCGGCAGACGCTTCCGAGCCCGTATCTGATCCTAAAGCTCCCGTTGCAGCTCCCGCAAACAATGCTGAAATCGTTGCTCTTTACAATTCGGCAGTCAACTCCGCTGTTGATGCAAAAGCAGGCTTTAACAAGGCCCGCTATGTTGACAACGAATCTTTCGATCTTGACCTTGCTCTTAAAGCATTCAAGAGCCTTGTTGAAAAATTCGTAGGCATCGGCGCTGAAAACAGATACACAGAATCTGTTGCTCAGGGTCAGTGGGATTCAGATCCCAAGAGAGCATATCTCCGCAAGAGCACTATCGGCGAAGCTGACATCACCGGCGCAGCCTGCGCTCAGGAAGGCAACTTCTATGTTGTTACTCTTAACATCAAGAACGGCAACAGCCACGGCGGCAAGTCAAACAAATTCACAAATGCTCCCGTTGACAAGTGCGGCATCTGCGTAGGCAACGAAGACAAGGGCTATTATGACCACAAGACAGGCGAAGTTATCTATGCGGCAATCGGCGGCACCTATGCAGGCGCTGACATTCAGGAAAGCTACAACAACGCAAAAGCAGTTGCAAAGATCGACGCTGCAACAGGCAAGCTTGTAAGCCTTACCGTTACTTATAAGATTTCCGTTGCTATTGATATCGGCATCGGCGACGGCACCGCAACAGGCAACTCACATATCGAATACACAAACGTTAAGTATTAATTACCGTACAAAAAAGAGGCCGTCTTCCGACAGCCTCTTTTTTGCTTTGAACTGTAAAAGGCACGGATGAAATTCATCCGTGCCTTTTGATTTATTTATCAATATCCGAAGTTTCCGAAGAATTCAAACGGATCAATATAGCGATAAGTCGTTTCCTTTTCTTCAACCGTTCCCTTGTCTTCGACAAGCGTGAATTCAACCTCAAATTCTGTGATTTCATAGTTGCTTTCGATTCTGCATATCGTCAGCTTATGCTTATCTCCTACCTTGCCGTTATCAACAAGCTCAAGAAGAACATCCGCCGTTGTGAGGTCTTTGCCGTCAACCTTTGTGATAAGGTCATATTGTCTTACTTCCGTATTTGCAAGCGAGCTGTCGCTGCTGATTTCGTTGATAATGAGCGAACCGGAGGGAAGACCCTTGATCCTTGCTATCATGCTGTATTGAGTGCTTGCGCTGAGCGGATAATAGGTAATGCCGAGCTTCGGTCTGTCGGGAACATAACCGACCTTGATAAGATTATCAACAATTGATTTTGCATAAGTGATGGGAATTGCAAAGCCGATTCCTTCATATTCCGTTGAAGCAATTTTCTGCGAGTTGATTCCGATGACCTGGCCGTATTGATTTGCAAGCGCACCGCCGGAGTTGCCGGGATTGATTGCCGCACTGTGCTGAATACATTTCATCGTGTAACCGATTTCGCTGCTTATGGGTCTGTCAATCGAGGCAACATAACCGCCGGTGAATGAGCCGAAGAATTCAACTCCGCCCGGGTTGCCGACTGCATAAACAGGGTCGCCTACCGAAAGAGCATTTGAATCGCCGAATTCCGCTGCAGAAAGTCCTTTTGCTTTGATTTTGAGAACGCCTATATCCGTTCTTATATCGTATCCGACGATTTCGGCATCGTATGCCGTTCCGTCCTCTGTCTGAACCGCTATCGTTACGCCCTTATCTTTTATAACATGAGCGCAGGTGATGATATAAGTGTAGGTTTTGCTTGAATCCTCGCCCATAATTATTCCGGAGCCTTCGCCTGCAGTTGAGGTCGAATTCTTTCTGTAAACAAGAATTCCGACATTGCTCTCTCTGACCTTGGCTGCGATTTCCGTTGTTGAAAGCGGACCCGTTTTATTGGTTTTTGTCGGAGTTACGGGAGATTCGTTGATGTTGAGGCTTGCATCTCCCTTTTCTTCACTGCTTGCCGAATAACCGTTGCTTTTACGGTTGACCGTATATTTCAGAACCGATATTCCGCCTGCAATGACCGCCAGAAGAGCAATGGCGGCAACAACTATAATAAATATTTTTGCGCCTTTGTTGCTTTTTTTCGGAGCCTCGGCAGCAGCATTCTGATTCTGCACAAAGTTGCGATACATCTGCTGATAGCTTTCCGCAGAATCCGGATCGGGATTTCCGTATTGCGGCTGACTGTATTGCTGCTGAACGAACTGCTGCTGATTTGCCGGTTCCGCATGAACTTCGGGAATTTCCTCTTCTGCGGTCTCAAACGGCTTTTCTTCAAACACTTCTTCAACGATTTCGTTTTCTATGATCTCCGATTCCGTGTTCTGTTCCTCTTCGGGGGCAAAGGGTTCCTGCGCATTTTCTTCCCGGACGGGTTCTTCTTCAAAGCTGTTTTTTTCAAATTCTTCGCTCATATTTCTTCCTCCATCTCATTTGCTTTTGTTATATTTTAACTTGCGTCTGTTAAAAATTCTTTAACCGGCATTTAACAAAGCAATAATTAACAATATATTTTTTGTTAATTCAGCGGAAGCTGAACAATAAATTCAGCGTATTCGCCCTCAACGCTTCTTGCGGCGATCCTACCGCCGTTAAGCTCAACAAGCGTTTTGACAATATAAAGACCCATTCCGGCTCCCTTTATATCATAACTTCTTGATTTATCAAGCTTATAGAATCTTTCAAATATTTTGTCGATTTCATCGCTCGGAATTCCCTTGCCGCTGTTGCGGATTTTGATGATCGCCTTTTCGGGATCCGATTTGACGGTTGCCTCGATATATCCTCCGTCGGGGGTAAATTTGACCGCATTATCTATAAGGTTATATACAACCTGATTTATCATATCCTTGTCTGCAAGAATGCTGCATCCTGCAATTGATTCAAGTCCTCTGATCTCAATGTTTTTCTTATCAATAAGCTGCTCAAATGCAAGCAGAGTTCTGAAAACCATTTCCGAAACATCAAATTTAACCGGTTTAATGTCAAGCTCTCCGGCTTCGATCTTGCTGATATTCAGCATTGAGGTAACAAGCCTTGCAAGCCTCTTGACTTCATCTGAAACGATGCAGAGATAATGCTTTTCGTTTTCCTTTTCGATAGTGCCGTCAAGAATTCCGTCAATGAAACCGCCTATTGTGGTCATCGGGGTTTTCAGCTCGTGAGAAACATTCGCAATGAAGCTTCGCCTTGATGTTTCAAGGGTTGCAAGCGCCTGCGCCATCAAATTGAACGCCGTTATCAGTTCATCGACTTCATCATGCCCGAAAATCGGATGCGTTGCTCTCTTGAGGTTGATTCTGCACGAAAAATCGCCGTTTGCATATTGCTTTGCCGCCGCCGACATTGCCCGAAGAGGCTTTGTGAATCTGTAACTGACAAGATAAACGAGCGCAAATGCAATTATAAACGCAAACAGAGATGCAACAAAGAACATCTTGAAAATTGCGGCAACATAGGGAGTCAGTCCCTCAACAACGGGCTGCGTTGAAAAAACTGCACCGATGGCCCTGCCGTTAACGATAAGCGGCGAACTGACAACAAAATATACGCCGTCAAGCACTCCGTTGAGATTGCCCATTGAGCGGCAATCCTTTTTGAGAGCCGTGTTCATTATTTCAGCCGGAATGTGATATGCGTTATGTGTTTCGCAATTGCCCGTGTAAAGAGCCATATTCGAAAGCAGAAGATCCTTGCAATAAACAACATAGCCGTCGCTGTTGGTTATGAAAACATCGGCATCAACGGCATTTGAAATCTGAAGCAGAGTGTTGCAGATAACAATGACCGAGGCACTTTTGCTTTCGCCCATATAATCCGACTGAAAAACATTTCTTGTGTTTTCCGAAATATTCCTTGTATTTTCGGAAAGCAGATCCATTTTTTCATCCATCCACAGCTTCGAAACAAACAACAAGAGAGCTCCGCCTAAAAAGACGAAGCTCGCAAGAATGATCGAAATTGTGATAACAAAATACTTCCGGAAAAGTCCGGAGCTTCTTTTGCCGCGCATTATGTTTCACTCCGAAAATCAATCTTTTGTGGCGAACTTATATCCCACGCTCCAAACCGTTTTAAGCTCCCATTTTTCTGAAACGCCCTCAAGCTTTTCACGAAGACGCTTAACATGAACATCAACCGTTCTTGAGTCTCCGTAATAATCGAAGCCCCAAACCTCATCAAGAAGCTGATCTCTTGTAAAAACTCTGTTGGGATTGCTTGCAAGATGATAAATAAGCTCCAGCTCTTTCGGAGGAGTGTCTATCTTTTCGCCGCCGACCGTAAGCTCATAGTTTGTAAGATTGATAACAAGTCTGTCGTATCTGACCTCTTTGATGTCCGCTTTGGGGGCAGAGCCCGTTCTGCGGAGCACGGCCTTGATTCTGACCATAACCTCTTTTGCATCAAAGGGTTTAACAACATAATCATCTGCGCCGAGTTCAAAGCCGAGCACCTTATCAAAGGTTTCGCCTTTGGCGGTGAGCATAATTATGGGCTTGTCCGAAAATTTTCTGACCTCTCTGCAAACCTGCCAGCCGTCAAGCACGGGAAGCATTATGTCAAGAAGCATAAGGTCAGGCTCATTTTCCTGAAAGACTTTGACTGCATCCGCACCGTTATTCGCAATGCTGACCTCATAGCCTTCTTTTTCAAGATAAAGCCTTAACAATTCGCAGATATTAGTATCATCATCAACAACGAGTATTCTCTCGTTTGCCATGATTTTTCCCCCTCTCAATATTTGGTTTTACAAGTATTATTATACTCGGATTTATAAAAAATTTGTGAATTCGGATAAAATAATCTGTTACATAACGCCGCAAAGATTAAGTAACTGTGAATTTATTTTACCGAAAATTTGAACACCGTTGTGCTTGTAAATTTTTCGCCTGCGCCGAATGTGCATTGAGGCCATTCCGGCATATTGGGCGTGTTGGGATAAAACTGGGTTTCAAGGCAGAAGCCTGCGTGCTTCTTCATCGGCTTTCCTCCCTTGCCGTTGACCGTTCCGTCAAGGAAGTTGCCGGTATAAAGCTGAATTCCGAGAAGGTCTGTATAAACCTCAAGCGTTCTGCCGCTTTCAGGGTCGTATGCCGCCGCAGCCGGTCCGTCGCCATCATTGAGGCAGAAATTATGGTCATAGCCTCTGCACATAATGAGCTGCTCATCGTCTGCGCCTATATCTCTGCCGATGGGCTTCGGCGTTCTGAAATCAAATGCCGTTCCCTCAACGGCTCTGATTTCGCCGGTGGGAATGCTTCTTTCGTCGGTCGGAGTAAATGAATCCGCATTTATCATAAGCTCCGTGCCGAGCACATCCTCTTTGCCCGAAAGATTGAAATATGCGTGATTCGTCATATTGATAACTGTTTTCTTATCGCTGACCGCATAATAATCAATTTTGAGCGCATCGTTTTCATAAAGAGTAAATGTAACTCTGAATTCAACCTTTCCCGGAAATCCTTTTGCTCCGTCGGGGCTTGTATAGCTCATTTCAAGGCAGTTATCATCAACTATGATCGCATTCCAGACGGCCTTTGAAAGCTCATCTCCGCCGTGAAGGCAGGTTATTCCTTTCTCATTTTTGAAAACCTCGTATTTAACGCCGTCAATAGTGAATTCACCGTTTGCGATTCTGTTTGCATATCTGCCGACTGTTACGCCCTGGTTATCCGAAAGCTTCTCGTTGCCCTCAATATCATCAAAGCCGATAAGTATGTCGCCGAGCTCGCCGTTTCTGTCTTTTGTATAAATATTGTTGACCGTTGCGCCGTAAGTTATAATATCGACTGCCGTTTCGTTTGAATTCTTAAGCTCATAAATATCAACTCTTCTGCCGTCGGAGGTTTCTCCGAAATAATTCTTGGTTATCATAATTTATTCTTCCTTTAAAAATTTATTTCATTTATATTCTAATTGTAACATCAGCGATTTTCTTTGTCAACCGAAAGAAAAAACATACAAAAAATAATAAATAATTATTAATAAATTGTTGACAGAATAAAAATTAAATGATAATATATATTGCACAATGTGTTTTTACACAAAAAATAAGAAAAGGATGGAATCCGAAATGAAAAAGTTCATAGCAGTTCTTCTCGCAGCAATGTTTGTTCTTTCAGCATCAGTTATGGCTTTCGCAGAAAAAGGCACAGCAGAATATGTTTGCCAGTTTTGCGATGCAGAATTTGAAGATGCAGCTTCTCTTGCGGAACACGCAGCAGCTACTTATCCCGTACCCGGCCACACAACAAAATGCACAAATCACTGCGACATTGATTTCGACGGCACAGATGACAAGTGCGACTTTGAAACAAAGTACGTAGCAGAGATGACTCGCCATCAGGATTTCTGTGATTACAAAGACACAGCTTCCAACATGGACAAGGCTATCAATTACTTCAAGGTTGGCGTTATCGGCGAAGGCTTCAAGTATCTTGGCAAAGCTATCATCGACTTCGTTAAGAGCGATACCTTCAAGGGCATCCTCGACAAGGTTGTTGGCGTTGTTAAGGGCATTGACCTCAGCGGCGTTATCGGCACCGTTAAGGGCGTTATCGAAAAGATCCCCTTTGGCGATATCGTAGCAAAGATCCAGGGTCTTGTTGGCTGATTAAATTCAACACAAATTGCGGCTATGCTGAAAAGCATAGCCGTTTTTGTTTTTTCGAAAACAGATAGCAAAAGAAGGCACATTTCTGTGCCTTCTTTTGCTTTGGGTTGAATTGAGGAGGGGTATTGCTATGCTTTGTTGAGCAGCACCTCACGGGTTGCGGCTCCCGCTCGGTACAACTAAATAATAACCTCCAATTATTAATCCGGTATGAATTGAATTTAAACTATCGTAAGATAATTTGTTAATTCACATCCGCATAAAGTTCTTTGATATATGCTTCAACATCAGCTCTCGTTCCCTTGAAGGGACCGGGAGTTTCCATTTTCAGCGAAACCGTTGCCGTTGCGGTGAGAAGAGCTTCGGGAATGCTCTTATTTAATCTTTCATTTATATATGCGGCAAATGTTGTGTCGCCTCTGCCGGTTCTTCCGCTGAGGTTTCTCGCTCTTATCGGGCAGGTGTAAAACTCATTTCCGTCATAAATCAGCACTTCGGTGTTATGAGTTATCATAATTTCCTTTGCGCCCCATGAATAGAGATGCTTTGCGGCTTCCTTTCTGTCAGCGCAGCCGGTCATGATTTCGGCTTCTGCGGCATCGGTCTTGAGGTATCTTACATACGGCAGGCATTCTTTTTTATCTTTCCAATCTTCAAAAAACATTGAGCCATCATCGTTGACATGGCGGAGCATTGCCTGAACGTCAACTGCAATGTCGCCTTTTTTTGCAACTTCACGCATCATTTCGCCGTCAAAATCTCCGAAAACAAGGCCTGCGAAATGATAAATCGAGCAATCCAGATCGGGCAGCTCCGAAGCGTTGAACGGATCGCCTTTTGAAAGGCAGGAGCAGGTGCGGCGTTCCTTATCGGCGGTGTGATAGATATTCACCATATCTGTTGATTTTTCGCTCGGAAGGCAGAAAATATCCTCTTCCGGAATCGTAAAGCAGGGCAGACGGAAAGCCTTATCCTTATCCGCAATTTTTGTTACTGCGGCAACTCTGTGGCCGAGAGCATAAGCAGAGGCCGATGAATAAACAACTGCGCCGCCGACGATTTTGACATTGTTGCCGAGATGGTCGGTGTTTGAATCTACGGTTGCGTGACCGATGATCATTGAACTGTATTCAGCCATAATTTTCTCCTTCATTTTTCAAAGCCGATTGCCTCGGCATATTCTTTTTTCATTTCTTCTTTAACCGCTCCCTTGAGCAGATTGAGGGCAAGGATACCGTTGATTTTTGACTGCGTATCAGTCATAAAATCGCCCGAGATTATGTTGACTTTTTCAACAAGTGCCGGCTCATTTGCAAGATTTTCAAGTATCTTCGGAAAATACGGAATCATAAGCTTTTCAAGGCTTTTCGGCCATTTGGTTATGCCGTTTTCCGTGCCGGGTCCGGGAGTAAGCTGCGTTTGAAGAGTGAGGAAGCCGTCGCTTTCCTCATTGCGCAGATAATCAAGGCAGACTGCCGTGAATTTTTCGGGCTTATATCCGAAAACCTTCGGATCCCACGGCTCTTTCAGCTTGAAATCACGGCTGAATTTATAATCGCATCTTTCATTGTTGATAATGAACCTTTTGCCCGATTTTCTGATGTCTCCGACGGTCAGATTTTTAAGATTATCCGTGTTCGTAAAGGCGTATTTTTCCGGCTCAAGATATTTTTCGATAAGCTCGTCTATCCTCTCCGGCTCGCAAAGACATTTATAAGTATACGGGCCGATTTTCTGATCCGGATAGCTTCTCACGTTAAGAATCAGAAAATCATCGTGGTTTCTGATTATTTCTCCGAAATCCCTGAATATTTCATCGCCCGGTATGCCGGAAACAACGCTGTGGGCAGCACGGACTTTTCCCTTTGTGTAATTAAGAAAAACGCCGAATTTTCTTATGCCGTGATTATATTGATTCAGCACCGAATCGTTCTGACATCTGCCGAGGAAATTCATACCCATGGTGCATGAATTATGCGTAGCGGGAATCGCAAGCCTTGTGATTGCGGTTTCATCATTAATATATGACATCCAATTTTCAAAAAACATTTTCACACCACCTGGAAAATATAGAATTTCAGATAATCGGTTTCGGGAACATTCCACAGCACGGGATGATCGCAGCATTGCTGGCGCATTTCTATCTGCCTTAACCTGACTCCGGCATCTGCTGCGGCCTCGTGAAGCATTTTCACGAAAAGATCGTTTCTCATAAAGTGAGAGCAGGAGCAGGTTGCCAGATATCCGCCCCTGGGAAGAAGCTTCATTGCACGGTAATTTATTTCTTTATATCCCCGCTCTGCGGAATTGACCGTTTTTCTGCTTTTTGTGAATGCGGGAGGATCGAGAATTATGAAATCATACGGCTTTCCGCCCTGCTTTTCAAGCTCGGGAAGAAGCTCAAAAACATTTGCGGCAACAAATTTCATTCTGTCTTCAAGGCTGTTTCTGCGCGCGTTTTTTCTTGCCATTTCAACCGCCGCCTCGGAAATATCGACCGCAGTAACCTTTTCCGCTCCGCCCTTTGCGGCATTGAGAGCAAATGAGCCCGTGTGCGTAAAGCAGTCAAGCACTTTTCTGCCCTTTGCGAGCCTTGCAACCGAAAGCCGGTTATATTTCTGGTCAAGGAAAAATCCCGTTTTCTGCCCGTTCTCAACATCAACGGAATAGATGATTCCGTTTTCGGTTATTTCCGTTACGGTTTTGTCCGTATGCGGACAGCCCTCATACCAGCCTTTATATTGCTCAAGACCTTCAAGCTCTCTGATTGCGGCATCGTTGCGCTCATAGATGCCCGAAACCTCTGCGCCGTATTCATTCAGCACCTTAACGATTGCGGCATAAATGATGTCTTTGATTTTATCCATTCCGAACGAAAGCACCTGGGTCACTATGATATCCGAAAATCTGTCAACGGTCAGCCCGGGAAGCTGATCGGCTTCGCCGAAAATCAGCCTGCAGCAGGAAAAATCTTCGCCCATAACGGTCTTTCTGTAATCAATCGCATATCTTACACGGCGCTCCCAAAAAGCCGCCGAAAAATTATCGTTTGCGTTATCCGAAAGCAGGCGCACTCTGATTTTACTGTTAAGGCTTAAAAATCCGGTTCCGAGATATGAACCTTTCTGTGAAAGCACATCAACAAGGCACCCGTTTTCGCATTCGCCGAAGGATCCGGTTATCTCCTGCTCATATACCCACGGATGACCGTTTTTTATTGAAGCTTCGCCTTTCTTCGTGACCGTCAATATGGGATAATTTCTTTTTGTTTTCATAATCTCCTCTAAAAACCGAACCAAATATGGTTTGGGCAGCATTCTCTTGTCTGTTATTTTATTGAATCAAATATAGCACAAAAACTCCACCCGTGTCAATGAAAAAGCCGCCCGCACAGCGAAACAAATCTTCGGCCTTTAAAATTTACATAATATTTATACAAAACCTTATTTTTTCTTTAACAAAAGTAAGAAAAGTGTAGACTTTTTTCTTTAAATGTGTTATAATCCGTTAGAATGCAGAATTACGGCAAATTCCGTTTCTGCGCTGAAATTATTAACTGTATTGTTAAAATATTTTCATTCAGGAGGAATGAACAAATGCTCAAGAAAATAAGCAGCGTTCCTTTCAACGGCACACCTGAGCAGGAAGCAAAGCTCAAGGCTGTTATCGAAGAATGCAAGGACGACAAAAGCCTTCTTATGCACGTTATGCAGAAGGCACAGGAAATCTACGATTATCTGCCCATCGAGGTTCAGAAGATGATCGCAGAGGGAATGGGCGTTCCCCTTCAGAAGGTTTACGGCGTTTCAACATTCTATGCGCAGTTTGCCCTTTCGCCCAAAGGAAAATATAATGTTTCGGTTTGCCTCGGCACCGCCTGCTATGTTAAGGGCTCGCAGCAGATTCTTGACGAAATCACCAAGATTCTCGGCATCGGCGAAGGCGAATGCACTCCCGACCTCAAATTCTCGATCGAAGCCTGCCGCTGCATCGGCGCCTGCGGACTTGCTCCCGTTTTCACAGTTAACGATGATGTTTACGGAAGAGTTACTCCCGATCAGGTAAAGGACATTCTTGCAAAATACAACTGATTAAACCAAGCTGACTGTTGAGGGACATTTATGACAATCAATGACATTAAAAATCATCTTGACGCCGAAGTTCTCTGCGGCAAAGAATTTCTTGACAAAGAAGTTTTTTCGGCCTGCGGAAGCGACATGATGAGCGACGTTCTCGCATTTGTTAAAGACCAGGCAGTCCTTCTCACCGGGCTGATGAACACCCAGGTAATACGCACGGCTGAAATGATGGATATGATTTGCGTTGTTTTCATCAGAAACAAAAAGCCGGGTGAAGATATAATTGAGCTTGCCCGTGAAAGCGGAATAGCAGTTCTTTCTTCTTCAAAGCGTATGTATGAAGCCTGCGGAATTCTCTATTCAAACGGACTTCAGGGTCAGGCAAAATAATGTCCGATTCATTAAATTTCAGCTATCTTGTTGACGGCGAAAATTTTGCATCGGCGGGTCAGGCATCCGTTCAGGTCAAAAAAGAGCTCCGTCAGCTCGGCATAGCTCCCGAAACGATCCGCAGAGTATCAATTGCTATGTATGAGGGTGAGATAAACATGGTGATTCACGCCGGCGGAGGCGTTGCCCAGGTCAACGTTGATGACCTCGGAATCGAAATAATTCTCAAGGACGAAGGTCCCGGCATTGCAAACATAGAGCAAGCAATGCAGGAAGGCTTTTCAACCGCTCCCGATAATGTCCGTTCTCTCGGATTCGGAGCCGGAATGGGTCTGCCGAATATGAAGCGTTACACCGACGATATACAGATTGATTCAACCGTCGGAGTCGGCACAACCATAACAATGAGAGTAAATTTTTAAGGTGAAAGGAGCCGGTAAAATGAATTCATATATTCATTCCGTTTCGCTCGATGCAAGCAAATGCACCGGCTGCACCACCTGCATGAAGCATTGCCCCACCGAAGCGATCAGAATACGCAACGGCTGTGCGGTTATTGATTCGGAACATTGCATCGACTGCGGTGAATGCGTCAGAAACTGCCCCAACAATGCTAAAAAGAGCATCTATAACACTTTGGATGATCTTAAAAAATTCAAATATAAAACAGCACTTCCCGCCCCATCGCTTTTTGCGCAGTTCGATAATCTCGATGAAATCGACATCGTGCTTCAGGGCCTGCTTGATATAGGCTTTGACGATGTTTTTGAGGTTGCGCAAGCGGCGGAAATCGTTTCCGAATATACAAGAGTATATCTGAAAACCGAGGGAATAAGAAAGCCCGCCATCAGCACAGCCTGCCCCGTTATTGCAAGGCTCATCGGACTTCGCTTTCCTTTTCTTAAGGATAACCTTGTTCCCCTGCTTCCGCCGATGGAAATTGCCGCTTCAATGGCAAGAGACAAGGCAATGAAAGAGCATCCCGAATTACGCCCCGAGGATATATGTATCTGCTTCATTTCTCCCTGCCCCGCAAAGGTCAGCTATATAAAAAACGGCTTCGGCAGTTATAAAAGCCAAATCGACATTGCGGTTTCAATGAGCGAAGTTTATTTTCAACTTATCAACGTTATGAACCGTGACAAGTCGATTGAAATTTCCGCAAAAGCAGGAAGAATCGGCTTAAGCTGGGCAATATGCGGCGGCGAAGGATCGGCGCTTTTCAATGACAAAATCATCTGCGCAGACGGAATAAACAATGTTATTTCCGTTCTCGATCAGATCGAAGACGGCAACATTCCGCCCGTTGATTTCGTTGAACTGAACGCCTGCCCGAGCGGATGCGTAGGCGGAGTGCTTACAATCGAAAATCCTTATGTTGCAAAGAACAGACTTCACGCTTTGAGAAGATATATGCCCGTTGCTCACGCATCGGATATTTCGCTTAAAAACCTCATTCCCGAGGAATGCTTCTTTGCGGATCTCCCCGAATATCAGCCGCTCAACAGGCTGAGCGACAACATCGGAGAATCAATGAGACTTATGGCAAAAATTCAGGCGATCAGAAAATCTCTTCCGGGAATCGACTGCGGTTCCTGCGGCGCTCCGACCTGCAGAGCCTTTGCTGAAGATATAGTCAGAGGCGTTGCCGATCAGAACGATTGCCTGATAGCATACAAAGATATTTTCAAACAGTATATAAAGAACTACGGAGCTGATAATGATGAAAATAAATGAAATCATAGCTTCGGGCAAATTCTCTGCCGTTTCGGTTTCCGAGCCGGAAAGAGAAATCGGCGGCATATATATCGGAGACCTGCTCAGCTGGGTCATGGGCAGAGCGCAGGCAGACAATGCCTGGATAACAATAATGTCCAACATCAACATAGTTGCGGTTGCTTCGCTGGTTGATGCCGCCTGCATAATTCTCGCAGAGGGAGTTGAGCTTGATGCCGCTGTTGTCGAAACGGCAAAGGCAAAGGAAGTCAACATTCTCTCAACTCCGCTCCCCGCTTATGAAGCTGCTATGGAGCTTTCAAATCTTCGGAAATGAAAAAATATTATTATGATATGCACATTCATTCATGTCTTTCGCCCTGCGGCGACAATGACATGACTCCGAATAACATTGCAGGTATGGGCGTGGTTGCAAAGCTTGATATTATGGCTTTGACCGATCACAACTCCTGCAGGAACTGCCCGGCATTCTTTAAAGCCGCAGAGCAGAACGGAATCGTTCCCGTTGCGGGAATGGAACTCACCACCGCCGAGGATATTCACATCATCTGCCTTTTTGAGCAGCTTGAGGATGCGCTTGCATTCAGCGATTTTGTTGATTCAAAACGAATTCCCATAAGAAACCGTGTTGATATTTTCGGAGAACAGCTGATAATGGACGAAAATGATGAAATCATCGGAAACGATGAAAATCTTCTCCCTAACGCAACTGTGCTGGCGGTTGATGAGGTACCCGATGCCGTCCGGAAATATAACGGAATATGCTATCCGGCTCATATTGACCGGGAAGCAAACGGCATAATCGCAACGCTCGGCGTTTTTCCCGAATTTCCGAAATTCATCTGCGCAGAGTTTCACGATCCCGAAAAAATTGAGGAATATAAGTCCTCTTACGGCAATCTTCCGGACAAGATCTTTGTCACCTCCTCCGATGCTCATTATCTTTGGGACATAAACGGAAGGCTTTACAGCTTTGAACTTGAATGCGAAGAAGATGCCGTATCCGTGCGCAAAGCACTTTTTGAAAGGCTGAAAGGCTTATGAAAGAATTATCCCTGAATATTTTCGATATTTCCCAGAACTCCGTTAAGGCAAAAGCGGAGAAAATCGAAATCACACTTGATGAAACAGAAGAAACCCTTGCAATAACGATCAGGGACAACGGCTGCGGAATGACCGCAGAGCAGGTCCGCAACGTTATGGATCCGTTTTTCACAACAAGAACAACGAGAAACGTCGGTCTCGGCGTTCCGCTTCTCAAGCTCGCCGCAGAGCAGACGGGCGGAGGAATCCGGATCGAATCCGTCAGTGAAAAGGATAACCCGGAAAATCACGGAACGGTCATCAGGGCGGATTTCTTCACAAAGCATCTTGATTTCACTCCCCTGGGCGATATAGTTTCAACCGTCACATTAATGATTCAGGGCGCTCCGGACATCAGATGGATATTCATTCATAACACCGGAAGCGGCAGCGTTGAGCTTGACACCGATGAACTCAAAGCGGTTCTCGGCGATGTTCCGCTCAACAATTACGATGTTATCAAATGGATCGAGGAATATCTCAAAGAGGGATATGCCGACATTCATTATAATATGGGTTATAATTTATAACAGAGAGGATAGATATTATGAAATCATTGGCTGAGCTTGCTGCTATCAGAGAAAAGATGAAAGACAAAGTCATTCTTCGTGAAGGCACAGGCGAAATCAGAGTAGTAGTCGGAATGGCAACCTGCGGCATCGCAGCAGGCGCAAGACCCGTTCTCAACGCTTTCGTTGAAGGCGTAAATAAAGAAGGTCTCGGCGACAAGGTCACGGTTTCGCAGACAGGCTGCATCGGCGTTTGCCAGTTTGAGCCCGTTGTTGAAATTTATGAATCCGGCAAAGACAAGGTTACTTATGTTAAAATGACCGCTGAAAAGGCTGCCGAGGTTATTGAAAAGCACCTTAAGGGCGGCAAGGTTATCGGCGAATACACCATCACCAACGCTATCTCATAAGGGAGGTTAAATAATATGATTCGTTCCCAGGTATTGATTTGCGGCGGTACCGGCTGCACTTCATCAGGCAGCAAGGTTCTTATGTCCGCATTTGAAGAAGAAATCAAAAAGCAGGGACTCGAAGAGGAAGTTAAAATAGTTCCCACAGGCTGCTTCGGTCTGTGCGCACTCGGTCCCGTTGTTATCGTTTATCCCGAAGGCACATTTTACAGCCGTGTTCAGAAGGAAGACGTTGCCGAAATCGTTGAAGAGCATCTTCTCAAAGGCAGACTTGTTGACAGACTTGTTTATAAAGATGTTGGCGAAGATGTTAAGGAAGAAGCTGCAAAGCACGTTTCACTCAACGACACAAACTTCTATAAGACCCAGAAGAGAGTTGCTCTTCGCAACTGTGGCCTTATCAACCCCGAAAACATTGACGAATACATTGCCATGGACGGATATGCCGCTCTCGGCAAGGTTCTCACGGAAATGACTCCGCAGGACGTTATCAAGACCGTTATAGATTCCGGACTTCGAGGCAGAGGCGGCGGCGGATTCCCCACCGGCAAAAAATGGAGCTTCACGGCAGCCAATTCCGCAGACCAGAAATATGTTGTCTGCAACGCCGATGAGGGCGACCCCGGCGCATTTATGGACCGTTCCGTTCTTGAAGGCGACCCGCATTGCATCGTTGAAGCAATGACGATCTGCGGCTATGCAACAGGCGCAACCGAAGGCTATGTTTATGTTCGTGCGGAATATCCCATCGCAGTCAGAAGACTTCAGATAGCAATTGACAAAGCAAGGGAATACGGCCTTCTCGGCAAGAATATCTTTGATTCCGGCTTTGATTTTGATCTTCACATCCGTCTCGGCGCAGGTGCATTCGTCTGCGGCGAAGAAACAGCTCTTATGACCTCGATCGAAGGCAACAGAGGCGAACCCCGTCCCCGTCCTCCTTATCCCGCAGTCAAGGGACTTTTCGGAAAGCCGACAACAGAAAACAACGTTGAAACCTTTGCAAACATTCCCCAGATCATCCTCAAAGGAGCGGAATGGTTCGCATCAATGGGTACCGAAAGATCAAAGGGCACAAAGGTATTCGCTCTCGGCGGAAAGATTCGCAACACCGGCCTTGTTGAAATTCCCATGGGCACAACCCTTCGTGAAATCATCGAAGACATCGGCGGCGGCGTTCCCAACGGCAAAAAATTCAAGGCAGCGCAGACCGGCGGTCCTTCCGGCGGATGTATCCCCGCAAGCCTTATCGACACCGAAATTGACTATGATAATCTCACATCCATCGGCTGCATGATGGGCTCCGGCGGACTTATCGTTATGGACGAAGACAACTGCATGGTTGACATTGCGAAGTTCTTCCTTAACTTCACGGTTGATGAATCCTGCGGCAAGTGCGCTCCCTGCCGTATCGGCACAAAGCGTATGATGGAAATCCTTGAAAAAATCACATCCGGCAACGGCACTCTTGAAGATATTGATAAGCTTGAAGAGCTTGCTTATTACATCAAGGAAAACTCACTCTGCGGTCTCGGCCAGACTGCTCCCAACCCCGTTCTTGCAACCCTTAAATTCTTCCGTGAAGAATATATCGCTCATGTTGTTGATAAGAAGTGCCCCGCAGGCGTATGCAAAGGCCTTCTTCAGTATACTATTGACCCCGAAAAATGTAAGGGATGCACAATGTGCGCAAGAAAGTGCCCCGCAGGCGCAATCAGCGGCACGGTTAAGAATCCTCACACAATTGACACAACCAAGTGCGTTAAGTGCGGCGCTTGCATAGACACCTGCAAGTTCGGCGCAATCAGCAAGGGCTAATATAGGAGGCATAATATAATGGAAATGGTAAACATTAAAATAAATGATATGCCCCTGAGCGTTCCCAAGGGCATCTCCATCCTCGAAGCTGCAAGATATGCGGGAATCGAAATTCCCACTCTCTGCTTCCTCAAGGATATGAACGAAATCGGCGCCTGCCGTATCTGCATGGTTGAAGTTAAGGGCGCCCGTTCGCTCGTTTCAGCCTGCGTTTTCCCCGTAAACGAGGGAATGGAAGTTTTCACAAACACAGAGAAGGTCAGAACAAGCCGCAGACATACTCTTGAGCTCGTTCTTTCAACTCACAGAAAAGAATGCCTTTCCTGCGTACGCAGCGGAAACTGCGAGCTTCAGAAGCTCTGCAAGGAATACGGCATTGAGAACGAAAATAAATACGAGGGAGCATATCCCGCATTCCAGTATGATGATTCGGCTCCTCACATGATCAGAGATAACAGCAAATGCATTCTCTGCCGCCGCTGTGTTGCAGCCTGCGACAATCAGGCTATCAGCGTTATCGGAGCAAACGCAAGAGGCTTTGATACTCACATCGGCTCCCCCTTTGAGAATCCTCTTTATGATTATTCGTGCGTTTCCTGCGGCCAGTGCATAGTTAACTGCCCCACAGGCGCTCTCTATGAAAAGGATGACACCGCAAAGGTATTCGCAGCTATCAACGATCCCGAAAAATTCGTTATCGTTAACACTGCCCCTTCAATCAGAGTCACTCTCGGCGAAGCATTCGGCAACCCCGTCGGCACAAATGTTACCGGCAAGATGGTTGCGGCTCTTCGCAGACTCGGATTCAGCAAGGTATTTGATACCGATTTCACCGCTGACCTTACAATTCTCGAAGAATCAAACGAGCTTCTTGAAAGAATCAATAACGGCGGCGTTCTTCCTCTCATCACATCCTGCTCACCCGGCTGGGTCAAATACTGCGAGCATTATTTCCCCGATCAGATCGACCATCTTTCAAGCTGCAAATCTCCTCAGCAAATGTTCGGCGCAGTTATGAAAACCTGGTATGCAAAGAAAATGAACCTTGATCCCAAGGACATCGTTGTTGTTTCGATCATGCCCTGCACGGCAAAGAAATTTGAATGCGGCAGAGAAGATCAGGCAGCAAGCGGATATGCAGATATCGACTATGCTCTTACAACAAGAGAGCTTGCAAGAATGATCAACACCGCAGGTATCAACTTCAACCTTCTTCCCGACGAAACATTTGACAGCCCCCTCGGCGAAGGCTCGGGCGCAGGCGTTATCTTCGGTGCAACCGGCGGCGTTATGGAAGCTGCTCTCAGAACGGCAGTTGAAAAGCTTACCGGCGAAGAGCTCAAGGCTCTCGATTTCACAGAGGTCAGAGGAACCGAAGGCATCAAGGAAGCTGCTTACACAGTTAACGGCATGGAAATCAAGGTCTGCGCAGCAAGCGGACTCAAGAATGCTCAGAAGGTTATGGAAGACATCAGAGCCGGCAAGAGCGACTATGCTTTTGTTGAAATCATGGCTTGTCCCGGCGGCTGCGTAAACGGCGGCGGTCAGCCCGTTCAGCCTGCAAGCGTTCGCAACTTTGTTGACCTCAAGGGAATCAGAGGCAAGGCTCTCTATGAAGCAGATAAGAATCTGCCCGTAAGAAAGTCGCACGAAAGCGAAGCAGTTAAAGCTGTTTATGCCGAATATTTTGAAAAGCCCGGCAGCCACATTGCTCACGAGGTTCTTCACACAACCTACAAAGCAAGACCTATGTATAAGAAATAATAACTGCTGATTCCGGCAGAAAAAAGCCCGTATAGCTAACAGCTATGCGGGCTTTTTGTGTTTGTCGGGAATCTTTATTTGTTGACTTTTTCGTCTGAATGGATTAAACTGTTTAATGTTCGGGGGTGAGTGTATGGCAAAGGAAAAACAGACTTTTATAACGGGAATAGCTGCCGCATATTTTGAATTAATAAACAAAATGAGTGTATCTTTTAAAAAGGGTATTGTCGGCAGAAAAGGGTATCTCTGCAAAAAATATCCCGAGCTTGTTTCTTCCTTCGGATGGGAGGGGGATAAGGACGCTCCCATTGCCTATATTGACGGTTCCTTCAGGCTTCGTGACCGGGGAAATGTGTTCATCACCTTCGGAATAAGAAATATCGACACAAAGGTTTCATGGTATAACAAAGAGGGCTGGCTTCCGTGCTTCGTGAGCGAATTCGGCAAGGAAAAATGCAGATATAAAATCGAGAATTTTGCCGACTGCGTTTCGATTGACGGCAATGATTTTGAGATGGTTTATTCCCGCCTGGCCGTCACTAACAGCGGAAGTAATTCCGTTGATATGCCTAAAGTTTCGCCTCTTTTGGTGCCACTTTGCAGCCCGGCGAAAAAAATATATCCGGGCGAAACCGTGATTGCGGATTATGCTGTCGGTGCAGACAGATTCGGCAAAAAGATCAGCTTTCCGTCAGACAAAAAAATCCGCTCTCTCGGCGGTTTTGATGAACATTACAACCGTATGAAATCTTATTGGACAAGCCGGCTTGAGCCTCTGTGCGAAATAAAAGCTCTTCCCGATGAAAAGCTGATAAATGCCTATAAAGCCGGCTATGTTTACACGATGATCGTTAAAGACGGCAGCGAGCTTCATGTTGGCGAAAACGGCTATGACCGTGTTTTTGATCACGATGTTATCGGCATTCTTGTTTATCTTCTGACTATGGGAGATTACAAAAATGTGAAAGAATATGCAAAATTCATCCTTAAAAATCCGCAATATCCGGATGCCCGGTGGAAATACAGCTGGTTTTTTGCATATTATCTCTTCAAGACGGGCGACAGAGATTATATCCTCTCCGAATTTGAAGAAATCAGAAAAAATGCTCACAGCATTGAAGCCGACATTGATTCCGGCACGGGCGTTATGAAAACAACCAACGCAATTGATTCAAACGGAATCTGGACAATTGACAACTGGTCTGCGCTTATGGGTCTTCGCAGTTACGAATATATCTGCGATCATCTCGGCAGGGCTGACGAATCCGGATGGGCAAAGAGCGTTTATTCGAAGCTTTTTGCGAATGTCAATGCGGCTGTAATAGATATAATTGAAAAGAAAAATCTCGATTATCTTCCGATTTCCCTGACAGAATCCAATGAAGATGGTAAACGGGGCAACCCGAAGGATGCAAACTGGGCATCAATGTTTCTTTTCGGCAGATGGGCATGGGACGGCTGGCTTTTCTGCGCAGAGCAAAGCGGTCCTATGATCGACCTCATTGATGCCACCTATAAACACGGATTTGACCGCAGAAAAGAGGTCTGCACAAGCAGATATAATTTCGGAGGCTATCCTCACGGATATTTCTGCAGCGCCTATAACGCCGGCTACGGAAGCTCCGCCCTGCGTGCGGATTCCAACCGTGATCTCGGCATAAAAGCATATCAATATATGATTGAAAATGCCATGAGCGGTCCGTTTTCCTGGTGGGAGGGTATCGGCTATCCGTCATCCGATTCGCCGTGGGACATTCCTCATGCGGCAGGCGGAGGCGGCTCATGCCCGCATATATGGGGTCAGTCCACCGCATCAAAGGTTCTGCTTGACAGCCTTATATGCCAAAGAATAAACGGCGACATAATAATCGGCAGAGGCATACCCGCCGAATGGCTCAAAAACGGAAGCGTTATAGCCGTTAACAAATATCCCATTGAAAACAACGGCAGAATAAATATGCGGATCGCCGTTGATAAGAATGAAATTAAAATTACGGTTTCGGGCAGCAGACCGTCCGGCAGAATCATTGCCGAACTGCCCCGAAACGGATTCAGCATAATCACGGAGGAAAATTATGACGGGTACACTGGTTAACTGCGCTGCAATTGCGGCAGGAGGAGCCATCGGTCTTCTCTGCAAAAAAGGCATCAAAGAAAGCTACACCGAAAGCATCAACAAATCGCTCGGGCTTGCCGTTCTCGTTGTCGGACTTAACGGTGTTATTTCAAATATGATAAAATCCGACGGCGGAATTCTTTCAAGCAGCGGCGAGCTTTTGCTGGTTGTTTTCATAGTTCTCGGCACTCTGACCGGCGAGCTTTTAAAACTTGATGACCGATTTTCAAAATTCTGCAAGGGCATCGAGGGCAAACTCAAAAAAGGCGGATTTGCCTCCGGATTCATCAACGGAACAATTCTTTTCTGCGTCGGCGCAATGGCAATAGTCGGCTCAATTCAGGACGGATTGACGGGCGACAGCACAACCCTTTTCGTTAAGAGTGCGCTTGACTTCACCGCTGCGATCGTTTTCGGAGCAACTCTCGGCTACGGCGTTATTTTCAGCTTCATTCCGCTTCTTATATATCAGGGAGGCATAACTCTTCTCGCTTCGCAGCTCAACGGAATTCTTCAGGGCGAGGTAATGAAACAGGTCTGCTTTGTGGGATATACAATAATTATGGCGATCGGTCTGAACTTTCTTCTTGAAAAGAAATTCAAAACTCTCAATATGCTTCCTGCAATCCTGTTTCCCGTTGCATATCATTATATTTTGATTTTGATTGAGCTGATAAAAGGCTGAATCAATTACGCATAATAGACAAAATATCTCAAAATTGCCTATGATTTTTATAATAAAAAAGGTTGACATTGTGCTTTTATTATGATAATATTAATTAACAATTGTTGCTCTTGCAATATAACATGGAAGGAATGGTTCACAATGAAAAAAGTAATTGCTCTTACACTTGCTCTTGTTATGGCTCTTTCATGCGGCATGATGGCTTTTGCTGCTACTGAACTTGAAACAATTAAAAGCGGTGACACAGTATACTATGTATGCCCCACCTGCAAAAAGCTCCATGAAAGCATTGAAAATTATAACAGCTGCATAGCAAGCCACTCAACAACTGCTGCTCCCGCAACCGCAGGCAGCAAAGAGTACAAATGCGCCTACTGCCCCGAAATCTTTGACAATCTTCAGGAATACAATGATCACCTTGAAGGTGCTCATCAGGCTGGTGCTAAAGGTAACTATGAATATCACTGGGACAAGTACATCGGCACAGATGTTGTTACTCTCTTCAGCAACCTTGTAGACATTTTCCAGAGCACAGGTATTCTTGAAATGCTCAAGAATCTTGTTGAAAAGATCTGGGCTCTTATCGAGCAGGGCATCAACGATGCCAAATCAGCATCATCAGTTGCCGGCGCTCTTTCAGACCTTGAAGCAAAGGTTATCGACCTCGGTTTCGGCGACAACGCTGACATCAAGGGCCTCATCAACAACCTCAAGCAGAAGATCAAGTCATTCTATGGCATGAACGAAAAAGCTACAACAGTTGAAGCTACTGTTGCTGAAGCTCCTGCAGATACAGGTTCAGCTACTGCCGGCATCGCTGCTTTTGCTGCTCTTTCAATGGCTGCTGCAGCTGCTTATGTTTGCACAAAGAAGAAAGACTGATTTAAAGCCAACATATTAAATTAGCGCAAGGATTTAATAGACAAGCTTTACGGCGCATCCGAATGGATGCGCCGTTTTTGTATTTCCGTAGGGCACGGATTTATCCGTGCCGTTGAATCCGCAATTGTTTTTGTCGAAAGA
>JAKSQP010000017.1 GCA_024404025.1 Clostridia bacterium
CGTTCCAAATGGCTTCCTTGCTCTCATAATGGCGGTATAATGCCGATTTGCTTAGTCCCATCCCTGCCGCAAAGTCTCTCAGATTCGTTCCTTTGTAACCGTTTTCTACAAAGCTGACAAGAGCCGCGTCAAGAATCTTTTCTTTTGTTGTATTTTCCATAATAGCCTCCTTAAAACACAACATGACCAATTGGACACATTGTATTATAGCGACCACTTGGTCACATGTCAAGTGATTTTATCGGATTTATTGCCGATTTTTCTTACATTTCCGACTTTATAACGATTTATGTACAAAAGCAAAAACCGCAGAGCTTCTACGCTCTGCGGTATGTTGTTTATAATGTCGGATTTTAATAAAGCGGGGCGCTGATTCCCGCAACAAATCTAATTATCCAGGCTCTTGATCTGTACTCTCATGCGCTTGCTGATCTGATAACCCGATTCACCTGACGATTAGGCAATTTTTGATACGGATGTCAATTTTGTAAGAGATTCGCTCAAGGTATCCTGACCATTGCCGAACTGTGCGGAAGTATCGATACCGCCGATAACGTTATCAAGTGCTTCGTCAGAGAGTTCAACCAAGTCAGGGGAATTTCCTTTTTTCATTTTCATAATGGTTATCTCCTTCAAATTTATGATTTCTGCTCAAGCGTTGTTGAGCCCATATTACCGTTCTCTTGAAAATTGCCGAAAATGCGGCGCAGGGATAAATTTCCGTAGGCAAAAGGGAGTCGAACTCAATATGGTTTTGGCGACACCTTTTTGCCGATATTTTGTTAAAAATGCTCGGAATACACAAAGTATTCCTGCGCTTTTCGCCTCATCTCGGCAGAAAATCTGTCTGCCAAAACTGCGAAGCACCTTAAAATGTTGAAATTTGCGTGCAGTCCGGTGTTTCTTCGACGAAGACATACTCCCGTATTTCAAGGAGAAAAACGCCGGAATGTGCGTGAAGTTCGCTTTTTAAGGCATATAGGGTTCGAATCTCTTTTGCCTAACCGAGTGATAATAATCCGAACCCACCTTGAATCTGGTTCTTTTTCCGTCTGACAGCGTCATCGTCATTGCAAGGCACCAAGCCTTGCTGCTTCCTCTTCCTTGTCATACGAAAAAATATCTCAAATTCAAGGCAAGTTTTATTTCGTTTTAGAGTAGTTATATGCGAGGCGGCCGAATGAGTAATACTTTGTGTATTGCGAATGAGGGCAACGAAGCAGATAGCTGCTTTAAAACGAAAGAAAATGGGTTCGTTTTATCATCACTCGGTTAATCATATAAGACGAAACCCGCCGTTTTTCAGCAGATTTCCTGCGCTAAATCAAAAACAGGAAGCAGAAAAAATATCGCTTATGTATAATATCTGTCCTCGATAATATCCGCAATATGATTGCTTTCAACCGCATTTTCATTGCAGATTCCGACAAAGCTTTTCGCTTCAACGGGGTCCTCGGTAAAGATTATCATAAGTCCGGCGCCGTCTGAAATGCCGTATAATTCGGTTTCCGAATTGTCTATGATGAAGGTTTCTTTAATTAACAGGTACATATTGTCACTCCGTTGCGTTACGAATCGTCACAATTATACATTATTTACAATATATAGTCAATATTATTCCAAAAAATTTTTTTGACACATTATCTTGTGACTGCACGCAAAGCGGCGAGGCAGAGTGCTCTGTGATTTATGACCATTGGGGGTTGATGCTGTTATTCGGCAAATATGCCGCAAACCGGTTTATGAAGTTTCGCCCGAAGGTATTGTTTATCAATTTATTTTTTCAGTCCTGCAAGTTCCATAAGCTCGCTCCAGTTTCTGAAAATGAATGCCAGATCTTTAATGATCCATTTGATAGTTGAGAAGAAAGGAGAGATGGAAAATGCGAGAGGCTCCTTGTGAGTTCTGGCATCTTCAACGAAATCTGCGGTTTTTGTAAACCTGAAGATGCAGTTTGCGGCGCTGTGGTCAGAGAGGTTTGCGCCGCTGTCATCAAAGAAATCAATGTAATTGAAATCCTCGGCAGTAATTTCAACGCCGGCAGCGCTGCGATAATAAAACTGTTCAACGCTGTCCCATCTGCCCCAGGAAGAACCCGTTTTATACCATTCGGAATAGTTTTCATAATCGCCGTTGTTTTTGATTTCGTGCCAGGCATTTTTAAAGCCGTAATCGGTTATCATTTTGAAAAGAAGGGCTTCATCGGTTCCGTCTTCGCCTTTGGTCAGATAGTGAATGGAAGTGTTGAAATCGCCGGTAATGATAACGGGACGGTTTGAAGAGCGTTTATTTACCATTGCAAGGAGCTGAACATATTGTTCGGCTCTTGAAAGTGAATTGCCGACTCCGTCAAACGCATCTGCGTGAATATCATAAAAATCAACAGTCATTCCGCCGCCGAGATCAAGAACGGAATAGAGAATTCCTTTCGGAGTGAGAGCGTCGCCCTCTGCAATTCCGCCATAGCAGGAATTCCATTCAACTCTTTCCGGATCATAAATTTTAATATTTTTGGTATAAACATTAAGTCCGTCGCCTCCGGGAACCGAGCCTGAAGTGAGGGTTTTATATTTGAAATTGTCCATACCCTTTATCAGGTATTTATGGCAGTTAAAATCCTCCTGGACGGCGATGACATCAAAATCGGACTCGTTAAAAATGCTGCCGAGCTTTGTCTGATTGGCTTTAACATCCTTTTCGCCCTGGCCGATAAGCGCTTTGAAATCGGGAAGGCCGGCAACATTATAGTTGAGGAAGCTCAAGGTTATTGAATCGGAGCTGTCTGCATAGGCAAACGCCGAAAAACAAGAAGTAAAAATGAGCACAGCAAGAATGACGGATATTATTTTTTTCATACAAACCACCTCTGTTTTTAAATCAAAGCAAATATATCATAAAACCATTTAAATTGCAATAAAAAAGAAAAATAAAGGACACATTTCAAAGCGTAAGCGGGTTTGCGAAGCGCCGCCCGGAGTCTGTAATATTTCCAAAAGCCGATTGACCGAAGAAAAAGATTATGCTATTATAGGGAAAATACATCCGGTTTGCCCGGATCAAAAAACAAAAGAGGTATTAAAATGAAATTCAGAAAATTTTTAAGCGTTCTGATGGCTGCGGTAATGCTTCTCGGTATATGCGTTCCGATGGCGGGTGCAGAGGGAAGCGAAGATCTGAGCATCATGTTCATTCATGACAGCCATGATTATCTTTATCCAACGAGCAATATAGTCGGCGGAAAGCTTGTTGAACACGGCGGCGCCGCAAAGCTTGCAACGGTGATCAGGGAAAACAAGGATGAAAACACGATCTTCCTTGACGGCGGAGATTTTTCGATGGGTACTCTGTATCAGGCGGCTTACAGCACCGATGCCTATGAGCTTCGCAATCTCGGAATCTGCGGATGCAATGTCACAACCTTCGGCAACCACGAATTTGATTTCGGAGCGGCGGGAGCGGCAAAAATGCTCAGAGCGGCAATCGCTTCGGGCGACAGACTGCCGGAAATCGTTCAGTCAAATATAGATCTTTCGGGTGACCTTACCCCCGAGCAGCTTGATTTCAAAAAAGCCTGCGAGGAATACGGCGTTAAGGAAAACACGATAATTGAATGCGCAGGTCATAAAATAGGCTTGTTCGGCCTTGTGGGAAAAAGCACCATTGCCTGCATTCAGACAGATTTTGAATATATAGATTATATCAAGGCTGCGAAGGAACAGGTCAAAAAGCTTAAAGAGCAGGGATGCGATATTATAATCGCCATTTCCCATTCGGGAACAGCGGGCGACGGCAAGAGCGGCGAGGATGTTGACCTTGCAAAAAAAGTCCCCGATATTGATGTTATAATCAGCGGACACACCCACACGGTTTATTCGGAGCCCGTCATAATCGGAGAAACGATCATTGTTTCATGCGGCGAATATCTTAAAAATGTCGGCAAGCTGACGGTTTCGGCTGAAAACGGAAAAGTTAATGTTAAGAATTACAAGTTGATTCCTCTTAACGCATCCGTTGCGGAAGATCCCGAAACAAAAGAAAGATTTGAACGCTATAAAGAAAATATAAACAGCACATATCTTCAGCCCGGAGAAACATTCGACAAGGTTATCGCTCACAGCAACTTTGATTTTATCGGCCTTGATGAAATGTATAACACTCATCAGGAATATCCTCTCGGCGACCTTATTGCCGATTCATATATTTATGAAGCAGAGCAGAACGGCGTTAACGATATTGACGTTGCGCTCGTCGGCCTCGGAACGGTCAGAGGTGCTTTTGAAAAGGGCGATATTACAATTGCAGACGCATTTGAAATCTGCTCGCTCGGCGTAGGCTCGGACGGAACTGCCGGCCATCCGCTTGTTTCATGTTACCTTTACGGCTGGGAAATAAAGCTGCTCACCGAGATTGATGCTTCAATCGGAGAGCTTGTAAGCTCGCTGAAGATGAGCTATTCGGGTCTCAGCTATGCTTTCAATTCAAAACGCCTGATTCTCAATAAGGTTATGAATTCCGGTATCGTCAAAGGAAACGGCGAACCCGAAAAAATCGAAAGCAACAGACTTTATAAAGTTGTCGGCAATATGTACGCAATAAATATGCTCGATATGGTCAGAGATGTTACAAAGGGCATGGTTTCGATAGCTCCGAGAGATGAAAACGGCAGCAAGATTTTTGATTTCTATTCGCTGGCTCTCAAAGATAAGAACGGAAACGAGATAAAAGAATGGATAGCATTCAAGGATTATCTTGAAAGCTTTGAAACCGGCCCGAGCGGATACCCCGAAATCCCCGACAGATATTCTGCACAGCAGGGCAGAAAAGTCAAGGTCAGCAAGAGCATTTTTGAAGAAATCAGAGAGAACGGATTTGTTCCGACGGTTATTTCCGTATTTACCGCCGCAATAAATGTTGTTCTTGCAATATTCAATCTCCTGACGAGAAGATAAAAAATCAAGGAATCCTCTTATTCAAGGGGATTCCTTTTTGCGGATTGCCCATTGATTCTTTATTAAAGCGACATTACGGGGAATCAACGATGACCGCCCGCAGACGGTCAGAAATGATACAGGCATGAGTTTCAGCTTGACAGAAACAATATGCCCAAAACGCATTTTATGCGGTCTGCGATTTCCGAAATAATTCCGTCAATGAAAATTGCACTTCATACAGATATTGATTTTTAAGCGGTATTGTGTTATATTAATAAAAAGTGAAAGGGGAGAACGGAATGAAAAAATCTTTTTTTGCGATAATTGCGGTTATGATAGCTGCCGTTATGCTTTTCAGCGGCTGCAAAATAAAGGAAGTGCCTTTAAATATGATTGAACCCTCAACGGACGGGACAACGGTCAGCGCAGTTGAAATCGAAAACGAAATGCCTCTTGCGGGCGGATGGACCTATGCTTCCGAATTTGCGGATGTTCAGATCCCCGAGGATGCGGGCGAGGCGCTCACAAAGGCAGCAGGGAAGGTTGAAGGCGTTATCTTCAAGCCTGTTGCATATCTCGGCAGCCAGGTTGTTGCCGGCGTTAACTATGCCTATATCTGCGAGGTAACAACAATAAAGGAAAACCCCATTTCAACGCTGAATGTTGTCAGGGTTTACAGAGATCTTGAGGGCGGCGCATCCGTTACCGGCTCAAAGGTGATAAACATTGCCGAATATAACGGCGCTCCGGGCGAAGAAGCGCAGGAAATGCCGATCGCCGGGGGATGGTCATACAATGAGGCATCCGGCGGAAAGCTCCCCGAAAATGTCAAGGCGGCATACGCAGCCGCAAAGAAAGAGCTTGAGGGCAGCCGGTATGAGCCGATTGCCTGCCTGGGCAGTCAGGTCGTTGCAGGCGCAAATTATGCGGTTCTTTGCAAGGATGTCAGCGATGAGGAAAACATTTCCCTTTATGTTATCATTATTTATGCCGGGGTTGACGGCACAAATCAGATATCTTCTCTCAGTATGTTCAGAATGCCTGAATTAGATTAAAAAAATGAGAACGGTGGAATCCACCGTTCTTTTTTTATGAAAAATTATTTTCTGTTTTCCGCTTGTTTTGAAACAACTTTCTTGTTGAAAATCAGGGCGAAAACCATCAGAAAAGCAGTTATTGCGCTGAGCACCTGCTGACCGTTTGCGTGAATGCCCATAAATGTGTTTCCGCAACTCTGAACATAATCAAGAATAAGGCTTCCGATAAAGGATGCGGCAAAGCCGAAAACACCTTTTGTGCTGTTGTTGACGGCGATTCCCGCAAGGATATATTCATCGTCAACATAGCAATAAGCCATATTGTAGTTGTTCTGACCGATGCCGGACATTGCCATCTGATAAATTATCGTGAACGGTAAAATCAGCCATCCCCGTTCCAGAGAAACAAAAACGCCGATGAGAAACGCCGCAAGAGTCATAAGATTTCCTATGTAATAGCCGTTTGCGAAGCCTTTTCTGTCCGAATATTTTCCGAGAGGCTTGGAGATAAGGAATCTTGCAAGGCAGGCAGCAACATTTATGATCTGGATTTTGCTTACCGAAAGTCCGAGGTCAACCGTTTTGTATGTGCCCATAAATCCGATGGTGAGATACCTTGCAAATTCGGAAATCGAGGTGAGAATGATGACATTCCGGAAATTTTTGTTTCCGAATGTGTGGCGGATGATTTCCTTGATGCTCTGTGATGCTCCGCTCTCTGCGAGAGGGAGCTCTTTCATTTTTGCAAGGCATATAAAATTGAAACCGCAGACAACGACCATTGAGGCAGACAGAAAACCGAATGCGCCGTGGAGGTTGCCTTTCAGCTCAAAGCGGTCAACAACATAGCCTGCGCCGAGAGTAAAAACAACGCCTGCGATGAGCGAAACCATTTCTTTTATTGCGGAATAAGTGCCTCTGTTGTCAGGGGAAACGAAGGAATTGCCCCACTTATAGCAGAGGGTGTTGTTGAGATAAAGAGCAAGATAGCCCAGAAGGATGAGCGCAGTTGCGGCGGCGGCCTTTCCTTTGAATGAGAGCGGCATAAAAGGAACGGTAAAAACAGCCGCAAAAAGGAGCTGGCTTGCCGTGTCAACGAGAATAATATATTTTTTTATTCTTTTCAGCTTTCCGGCGAGAGGGACGGACAGAAGCTGAAAAAGGAACGAAACCGTTATCAGCGATGAGAGAACGCCCGTTGCCGCATCGCTTAATCCTATATCCTTGAGCAGCTTTGCGAGAAATGCGTCTGCGGAGAGGAGCGCAATGAAATATTCAAACATACATTGCAGAGTATACGCATTGCGGGAGGAGAGGTATTCTTTTGAATTGAAAATATCTGCCATAATAAATCTCCGAAATCATTATGGCTTCATAATAGCACACGCACGCTTTTAAATCAACGGTATTGTGTTGATACATTTCATTTTTTGCAATAAAATACTGTTGAATTTCTACATAAGTTGAGAATGGTGCGGAAAAATGAAACGATCCGGAAAAAATTTTTTGAAAAATCGGCTGATGTATATGGTGCAGGTATAAAATAAAATGCAGATTCATACACGATATATTGATAAAATCATAAGCGTATTTTTCTTTTCGGTAATTATTTTGCGGAATTGTTTGGGGGAAAGCAAAAATTTCTTCTTGACATGGGAGCGGAATTGTAGAATAATATAAGAATATAATAGGATTGGTATCGAGTTTTGCATAAGTCTTAACGGAAAGGAGAGATACCTCCCGTCGGAGTTCCGAGGTATCAAAAAATGCTTATGGTTTTCAGCAGAAACGGCAGAAATATCGGTGACATTCTGGTTGCAAAGGGTAAAATTACCAGTGCACAGTATGATATAGCGCTTGCAGAAAACGAAAAGAGCGACAAGCCGCTCGGCGATTGCCTTGTAGATATTAATGCCTGCAGCGCCGAAGATGCGGCTGAGGCAATGGGAGAGCTTATCAACGTTCCGTTTGTTTCGCTTCAGGCAATGACCCTTCCGCAGGAGATAGTGGGCCTCGTTAACGGCCAGGTTTTAAGAAAACATAATGTAATTCCCATCGGATATGCCAACGAAGAAAACAGCATTCTCATTCTTGCAATGGCAAATCCGCTCGATATGGATGCCCTTGATGATATTTCGATCATCACAAGCCTTGTTGTTGAGCCGAGAATAGCAACTCTTCTGGATATAAATAAGCTTCTCGATAAATATTTCGGTTCAGCGGAAGCAATGTCCGCCGCCGAGCAGTATCAAAAAGAAAGAGAAAGCAAATACGCAGCCCTTGAAGAAAAGGCAAAAGAAGAAGAGGAGGATATCGCCTCCGCTCCCATCGTTCAGCTCGTTCGTTCAATTCTTGAGCAGGCTGTTCGTCAGAGAGCGTCGGATATACATATAGATGCTCATGAAAGCCAGGTTGTTATCCGTTTCCGCATAGACGGTTCGCTAAAGAATGTTATGGCATACGATATAAAGCTTCTGCCGGTTATCGTTACCCGTATCAAAATCCTCGGCGAAATGGATATTTCCGAAAAGAGAAGAGCGCAGGACGGCCGTATTACGGTTGTTGTTGACCGCACGGAATACGATATCCGTGTTTCGATTCTTCCCACATCATACGGCGAAAAGGTCGTTATGCGTCTTGCAAATACCGTTGCGCTGACGAGAACAAAGGATCAGCTCGGTATGAGAAAGGATGACCTTGTTCATTTCGACCATATCATTTCAAACCCCAACGGAATTATTCTTGTTACGGGACCTACCGGTTCAGGTAAGTCAACAACGCTTTATACCGCTCTTTCGGAGCTTAACGATGAATCGATCAACATAATCACGGTTGAGGACCCTGTTGAAGCGAACATTGTAGGCCTTAACCAGGTTCAGGTTAATGCTAAAGCGGGCCTTACCTTTGCAGCTGCTCTTCGTGCAATTCTCCGTCAGGACCCGGATATCATTATGATCGGTGAAATTCGTGACTATGAAACGGCTTCAATAGCGGTTCAGGCTTCGATCACCGGCCACCTTGTTGTTTCAACCCTTCATACAAATTCCTCGGCGGCAACCATAACCCGTCTTCTTGATATGGGCGTTGAATCATATCTTATTGCGGACTCCGTTGTCGGCGTTATTGCCCAAAGACTTGTAAGAAAGCTCTGCAACAACTGCAAAAAGCCGAGAGAGGCTTCTGCTGAGGAAAAAGAGCTTCTCGGCGTTGACCCCAACGAGCCGCTTACGATTTATGAGCCCTGCGGCTGCCCGATGTGTTCCGATACGGGCTTCTACGGACGAACCGCTGTTTTTGAAATCATGGAAATAACTCCCGATCTCAAACGCCTCATAACCCAGAAGGCAAGCACCGAGGCGCTCAAAAAATGCGCTCTCGGAAACGGAATGAACACCCTTCGCACAGCCGCTGCAAAATATGTTACCGACGGCGTAACGACCATTAAAGAAATGCTCAAGGTTTCGTTCGAATCCTGATTTTTGCAAATTCAGATTTATTGCTTTTGAGGAAAATTTTGAGAAATTTTTTCAGAAATATTCTGAAAAAATGAAAAAAATTGAACTAAAATGAACGAAATATTGCGAAAATGTGATATTTGTTCAAACTTTCTTAACATTTGTTAAAAAACCGTTGACACTCTGAAATCTTTTGACTATACTTTTAATTAGGAAAAGGTGAGACCCCGGATTTAAAGAAAACCGGGCAATCATCGGGTAAAAAAAATGCTCAGTTTTAACGAATATGCAGCTCTTGCAATTGAAGCGAGAGCATCAGACATTCACTTCTGCGCAGGTTACCCTGCATCAATGCGGGTTGACGGAAGCATTGCCGCAATCAGAGAAGAAATTCTCACGGGCGAAGAATGCTTCAATCTCGCAAAGCAGATCATGAACCAGACGCTTCTTGAAACATTGGAAGATCTCGGCGAGGTTGATTTTGCTTATGCACTTCCCAACGGAGTGAGGCTCCGAATGAATATCTACCGCCAAAGCGAATCCGTTGCTCTCTGCGGAAGAATTCTCAACAACAAAATATTCTCACCACATGAACTCGGTCTTCCCGCTCCGCTCGTTGATATGCGTGATAAGAAGAGAGGGCTTATCCTCGTAACCGGAATCACCGGCTCGGGCAAGTCAACAACGCTTGCCTCTCTTGTTCAGGCTATTAATGAAAGATATAATTACCATATAATTACTATTGAGGAGCCGATCGAATATATTTATCCGAAGGGCAGATCGGTAGTTAATCAGCGTGAGATCGGATCGGATTCAAAATCCTTTAACAGCGCTCTCCGTGCTGCGCTGCGTCAGGACCCCGATGTTATTCTTGTTGGCGAAATGAGAGACCTTGAAACCATGCAGACGGCTATTTCAGCCGCCGAAACAGGTCACCTTGTTCTTTCAACGCTTCATACGATCAGCACCTCGGGTGCGGTTGACAGAATCATCGACGGCTTCCCGACTCACCAGCAGGCGCAGATAAGGAGCCAGCTTGCGGATGTTATCGAATGTATAATGTCGCAGCAGTTGATTCCCAGGGGAGACGGAAAAGGCAGAGTGCTTGCAACGGAGCTTCTGATTGCAACAGCCGCCATCAGGAATCATATCAGAGAGGGCAAAACCTTCCAGATTCCGAACGACATCATTTCCTCAAAGAAATACGGAATGATGCTGATGGATGAATCCATTTACGATCTCTATATGCGAGGCATTATTCCCGGCTCAACCGCATTGCTTTATGCGATGGATAAGGAAGCAATGTCCGCAAAGGTGTTCTGATTATAGGGAGGTGCAGAAATATGGCAAGTTTTAACTATGTTGCAATTGATTCAACCGGCAAGCAGGTTAAAGAAACAATTGATGTTGCAACCGAAGCCGATGTTGTTGCTTATCTTAAATCAAAAGGATTAACAGCTACCAAGATCGAGGCGGCAAACGCCTTGAATTCAAATATTCAGTTAAGCTTCCTTGAGCCCAAGGTAACGCCGAGAGATCTTTCGGTTTTCTGCCGTCAGATGGTTTCGGTCCTTTCGGCAGGCGTTTCAATCAGCAAGGCTCTTGAAATGCTCGGCGAGCAGACCGCAAACAAAGCCCTTGCAAACGCCATTGTCGGCTGCAAAAAGAAAATAGAGGGCGGCTCAACGATGCACGAAGCGATGAGAGAATATCCCAAAGTTTTCAGCGACATTATGTGCACGATGATTGCGGCGGGCGAGGAATCGGGCTCTCTTGAGACCTCGTTTGAAAGAATCGCAGAGAAAAACGAAAAGGATACAAAGCTCAAGGCTCTCGTTAAAAAGTCAACGATGTATCCCATGATCCTCGGAATTCTCGTTGTTGTTATCGTTACTTTCATGCTGACGGTTATCGTTCCGAAGTTTGAGGATTTCCTCGGCTCGCTCGGCGGAAGTCTTCCTCCGCTTACGCAGTTCCTTGTTGATGCTTCGGATTTCATGAAAAACAATATTCTCCTTATCGGAGCAGTTGTTGTTGCGCTGATAATCGGATTTAAGATGTTCAAAAAAACCGCATTCGGCAGACATCTTATTGATAAGATAATGCTTAAGGTTCCTCTTCTCGGAACGCTGACAACGAAGACCGCCTGCTCAAATGTTATGAGAATGATGGCAACTCTTCTTGCAACCGGCATTTCGATGATAGATGCAATTTCGATCACCGCAGACACGATGACAAACATCTATTATAAAGAAGCTCTGCTGGATGTTAAAACAGAGGTTGCCCAGGGCACTCCGCTTTCAGATGCCCTCGAACACACAAAGATGTTTCCGCCGATGGTTCACCACATGGCAAGAATCGGCGAAGAAACGGGCGACCTTGTTTCGATCTTTGACCGCTCCGCTCTTTATTATGACGAAGAGGTTGAAGCTTCGACCCAGGCGGTTACAGCCGCCCTCGAGCCGATGGTTATCATTGCAATGGCAGGCATCGTCGGCACAATGGTTATCGCTCTTCTCATGCCCATGATGAGCATGTATGACAGCCTCGACAGTATGTAAGCTGTCACTCAAATCAGGTTATTATCGGGTTCCGCTTTTCTAAAGGGGGAAAAGGGGGAAAGGACCCGGATAAGACATAAAAAATATTTTATGGAGGTAATCCACAATGTTAAAGGCAAAACTCGATTCAGTTCGCAAGAACAAAAAAGGTTTCTCACTCGTTGAGCTCATCATCGTTATCGCTATCATGGTAGCTCTTATCGCTGTTATGGCTCCCGCATTCGTTAAGTATGTTCAGAAGTCAAGAAACAGTGCTCTTTCAGCAGCAGCAGAATCACTCTACACAGCAATGCAGACCTACTACGGCGATCCCGATGTTGCTCCTGTAGGCGGCGTTAAGGCAACAGTTACCGCACCCGGCGGAAATAATCCGATTAGTATTGTTTGGGAATCCGGTGCTGATTCAGATAAAAACGGTATTGAAGCTCTTGCCGGCGTTGACTCAACCAAGAATATGGGTAAAGCAACAATCGGATTTACAATTGAAGCTACAAAGAACGGCGCAGACTATACCTTCAAGATGACAAGCAGCACAATAGCATAATTATAATCCGAATTATAATTTAATTTAACATTTTGGTATCTCCCCGATTCCCCCTTTCGGGGAGATACTTTTTATTATTTCAGGCATGGAATAATGCATAGATTTTATGTATATTGGTGAAAATCCTACACCGTAGGGCACGGATTCATCCGTGCCGAGATTACGGAATGCGGAAATTTTTCACCGTAGGGCACGGATTCATCCGTGCCGTGGTAAGAGTCCACAACAATTTTTTAACAAAACGATAATTATTTTTTCGGTAAGCATAAATGCTTACCCTACGGAATGCAGAAATTTTCCACCGTAGGGCACGGATTCATCCGTGCCGAGATAAGAATCCACAACAAATTTTTAACAAAACAATAATTATTTTTCGGTAAGCATAAATGCTTACCCTACGGGATGCGGAGGTTTTTCACCGTAGGGCACGGATTCATCCGTGCCGTGGTAAGAGTCCACAACAAATTTTTAACAAAATGATAATTATTTTTTCGGTAAGCATAAATGCTTACCCTACGGGATGCGGAGGTTTTTCACCGTAGGGCACGGATTCATCCGTGCCGAGATAAGAATCCACAACAATTTTTTAACAAAACGATAATTATTTTTTCGGTAAGCATAAATGCTTACCCTACGGAAAAATTTATTGAATTCATATTTCCGACAACCAATAAAAATTATTGATTGCCTGAAATGGGAATTACGAAAACCCGATCACAGTTAACAGGAGAGGTTATATGAGAGAATCAAAAATTCGAAACAAAAAAGGTTTCTCGCTCGTTGAACTGATAATAGTTATTGCCATTATGGTTGCTCTTGTTGCGGTTATGGCTCCGTCAATGACAAAATATGTAGCCAGAGCGAGAAATCAGGCTCTGCTTGATGCTGCGGAGGAGTGCATGACCTATGCAAAATCTTGTTACGGAATGAATCTTCTGGGCGAGGGAGCAATTCAGGTCGGTCCTCACCCCGAAACGCATAAGACAACTGTAACATTTGTAGAAAATCGTAACGGCGTCAACACTCTCACCTATAAGAGCGATTCGGGCGAAGAGGGAATTGAGGCGTTTAAAAAAGATCTTAATTTCAGAGAAAATTCAATTTCACAGTCAGAACATATTTATGTTATCCGCATTGAATGTGCAGATGTTATTCCTCATCCGGAGCTTGCAACTTTCTATATAGAAGAGGCGGCATGAGCGGAAGATTTTGTGTTTCTGAATTTTAAGTTTATGCAACATCATGCCGCCCTCATTCGGGGCGGCATTTGTTTAATCGTAGGGCACGGATTCATCCGTGCCGTGGTTACGGGATGCGGAGATTTTTCACCGTAGGGCACGGATGAATCCGTGCCGTGGTAAGAATCCACAACAATTTTTTAACAAAACGATAATTATTTTTCGGTAAGCATAAATGCTTACCCTACGGCGGAAAATTTAATCGGAGAAAAAAAGAATGAAACTTTTTTGGAGAAAAACCGGATATTTGAAAACATACTACGGCAGTCTGATTGCATTTTTGCTCACTGCTGCTTTGCTGCTTATAACATTCATTCTTTATGAGATGAAGCCATTCGGAAATAAACTTATCCTTTGGTTTGATCTTCTTGCGCAGTATTGTCCGTTTTATGTTGAATTATATGACAGAATAGTCGGCGCCGAAAGCCTCTTATATTCATTCAGATGCGGCCTCGGAATGCCGGTTATCGGAAATTTCTTTAATTATCTCTCCTCGCCGTCAATGCTTTTCATTTTTCTTTTCGGCAGAGATAATATTCCTACGGCAATTGCAGCAATGGTTATGGTCAAGGCTTCCTTTGCGGCGGGAACTTTTTCATATTATCTGAAAAAATCACGGGGAGGAGCAGGACTCATTTCCGCAGGCTTCGGAATCCTATATGCTTTGAGCGGTTGGTTTGTTGCATATTATTTTGACATTATGTGGCTTGATGCTCTTGTGTTTTTGCCGCTTGTTATCCTCGGGATCGAAAAACTCATTTCCGAAAAAAAGCACAATCTTTATATCATCTCCCTTGCGCTGACACTCATGACAAACTATTACATGGGCTATATGGTCTGCGTTTTTTCAGTGATTTATTATTTTGTTTTTTATTTTTCAAATTACGGATTAAAGGATACCTGCGCCGAAACCGGCAAAAAGAGAAATCTTTTTATTGACAGAAGCGTCAGATTCGGATTTGCCTCTCTGCTTTCGGGCTGCCTTTCGGCGGCGGCTCTTCTGCCGGTTTATTTCTGCCTGAAATCAAGCTCGGCAACATCTGATGCTTTTCCGGAGAATCCGGAAATCTATTTTGGATTTTTTGATTTTTTCAAAAATCTTTTTGTTGATCCCGTTCCGTCATTCTCGATGGATTTTGACATTCTTCCGCCGAATTTTTATTGCGGAATATTAACACTCATTCTTATTCCTGCGTTCTTCCTTTCAAAGAAAATAAAGCTGAAAGAAAAGATAATTCACGCAGTTCTGCTCGTTTTCTTCTATTTCAGTTTTACTCTGAATTATCTTGATTTCTTCTGGCACGCATTCCATTTCCCGAATGATATGCCGTCAAGATTTTCGTTCATTTTCTGTTTTGTTCTTCTCTCAATGGCATACAGAGTTATTATTGATGCCGATGAATTGAGCGTTCCGACGGTTATAGGCTCTTCGGCAATAATAGCTGTTGCCGTTCTGCTGACAAACAGTTTTTCGTCCGGAGTTGAAGAGCAGTCATTTATTCTGACCCTTATTTTTACAGCGGTGTATTTTGTTTTTCTGATTCTGATGAAATTTAAAAAAATCAGAGAATCGGTTACATTCTTTCTGTTCATCTGTCTGGCGCTTGAGACTGCATTTTCCGGCTGCGGAAATTTTCAGATTTATACCAACGAAAATTCATATATGTTAAATTACGATGAATTCAAGGCATTAAAAAATAAGATTGATGAGAATGATAAAGAAAAATTCTTTCGTCAGGAAACATATCTTATTTCGGTTAATAACGGTCCCTCGTGCTATGATTATTACGGAGTGAATTCGTTCACATCAATGGGATATGAAAACATTGCCGTTATTCAGAATGCACTCGGCGCAAAATCAAATAATAAAAACAGCTTTTATTATTATGTTCAGACGCCGGTATATGATATGATGCACGCAATGAAATATTTCACCTGCACCAAAGATCTTGCATTTTTTGAAAAGAAATATACCGAAGGGCAGTTCGGCACATATCAGAGCAAATATTATCTTCCTCTGTTCTTCTGCGCCGAAAACAGCATCACGGAATGGACCGCCGAAGGCGCAAATCCGTTTGAAATTCAGAATGACTGGTTCAGGCTTGCAAGCGGATGCGCTCCGGCTCTTGTTCCTCTGGAATGTACTGATATTTCATATTCGGGGCTTGACTATGCAAAATATGATTCGGAAAAAGGAATTGTTGAATATAAGAAGTCAGAGGGCGCAGAAAATCCATCCGTAAATCTTAAATTCATCGCCGACACGGATTGCGAAATATATACCCTTTCCGAAATCAGGGAGAGGGGAGAATATGACTATATTGAAGACGGCGGAAAAATAAAAGCCGGCGAAAAAAGAGAAATAACGGTTTCGCTCGGAGAAAAATTTGAAGAAACAGGGTTTGCAATGGCGGCGGCTTACAGAGTTGATATTGATGCTCTCAACAAAGGTTATGAGAAGCTGAAAAGCGATGCCGCCGAAATAACGGAGTTCAAAGAAGATTACATAAAAGCATCGGTGAATGCTCCGAAAGACTGCATTCTTTATTCATCCATACCGTTTGACAAAGGCTGGACTGTTAAGATTGACGGAAAAGAAATCGGAGAAGAGGATTGTTGCGCTTTGGGAAATGCCTATCTTTGTGTCAGAATTCCTGCCGGCGAACATACCGTTGAATATAAATTTGAACCCGTAGGACTTACGGCAGGCATTGCGGTTTCTTTTGTGACCATGGCTGTTCTTATTCTCTGTTCGATTCTTGAAAAAAGAAAGAAATATACTGTTGAATAAAAAATAATGTTTTGCTATAATTAAACTATTATGGGGGTGACGGGGAAAGTGAAAACAACTGAACGGAAAAAAACAAATCATCTCGATTTTCTGCTGATTGATTTTATTTCGGGAATAATCGCTTTTGCCGTTTCTTACATAATCAAATTCGGCGATTTCGGTTTCATCCGTGACGAAAGGTGGACGGCGCTCTTATTCATCGTTTGCCTGCTGAATATTGCGATTTGTTTTTTCTCGAATACCTACGGCGGCATTCTGAAAAGACCGTATTACGAAGAAATAATCAGGTCTGCGCTGCTCACATTTTATAATCTGATTGCCGCTTCGGTCATTTTCTATGTGTTCAAAATCGGCTTCATCTTTTCAAGGCAGATGATTCTGACAATGTACGGGATATATTTTCTGCTTTCGCTGATTCTGAAAAGTGCATGGAAAAAGCTGATAGTTTCGGGAAAAATCAGAATATATAACGCCAAGAAAACGAAGGCTCTTATTGTTGCGGAAAGCGAAGAATTTGAAACGGCAGTTCATAATGCGCTTGCAGGCGACTTTGAAGAATATGAATTCTGCGCCGCATTTTTAATCGACGGAGCGAAGAAAAAATATAACGGAATCGAAGTGATCGGTTCCGCAGACAAGATTGTTGAATTCTGCGCTGCAAACGGGATCGAAGAGGTCCTTGTAACGGCTGCGCCGCAGACCGTTCCGAATGAAATTTATCAAAAGCTTATCAAAAACGGAACGGGCGTTCACATGAGCATTGAATCCGTAATGGGATTCTCAACCGAAGATTATGATATTGACAGGGTCGGCGTTTACAGCACTTTGAGTGTCGGCAAATATTCGTTTTCGTTCGGGCAATCCGCATATCTCGGATTCAAAAGATTTTTTGATGTCACAGCCGGAATTCTCGGCTTGATCATACTTGCTCCGGTTTCGCTGATAATAAAGGCGGCGTATCTTCTTTCAGGAGACAAAGCAAAAATAATTTACAGCCAGTCCAGAATCGGCAAAAACGGAAAGAAAATCAGAATTTTCAAATTCAGAACTATGGTTCCGGATGCCGATGAAGCCCTCAAAGAGCTTTTGAAGGATGAAAAAATCAGAGCCGAATGGGAAGAAAATCAGAAGCTTTCCGATGACCCGAGAATAACGAAAATCGGCAGATTTCTGCGCAGAACTTCGCTCGATGAATTGCCGCAGCTTATCAATGTTATGAAAGGCGAAATGTCGCTCGTCGGCCCGAGACCGCTTGTTGAGGGCGAGCTTGAGGCTCACGGCGGAATGAAGCTTTATCAGAAAGTCAAGCCCGGCATAACCGGCTGGTGGGGCTGCAACGGCAGGTCGAATATTGACTACCGTGAACGCCTTGAGCTTGAATATTATTATGTTAAAAATTTTTCGGTTTATCTCGATATTCTCTGCATATTGAGAACAATAGTTTCCGTTCTCAAAAGAGACGGTGCAGAATAAAAAGGCAGGTTAAAACAATGAACAAATTGAAATCACTTACGGAAAACAGATATACGCTCAATGATATTTTTACAAAAAATTATCAGATATGGGCGGTTGTTCCGCTGATTATTTATCTTCTTGCTCCGGTAGTACATATGATTGTTTATGCGGTGTTGTATAAAGAAGAATTTGAAAATGATGAAATTATTCATTTTATTGCAACCGCAGAAAAACCAGGAGATTACTATACACCGATAGTTCAATTCGCTTTTGTGCTTGGCGTTTTATTTGCGCTTGTTGCTTTTACAGCATTCATTTCTGCCAAAAAGGAGAATAACTTTAAAAGATTTCCTGATAATATTCCGATTCTCTTTTTTGCGGGCTTCCTTGCCCTTATCGTTGTTTCAACCATCGCAAACAAAACCGAATCAAACTATATCTGGGGCTTCACGGTCAGGGCTGAGGGCGTAACCTCGTTTTTCTGTTATTACCTCGTTTATTTCCTCTGCGGAACATTCATTGATAAAGAAAAATATAAGTATTTCCTTATGTATTTCTTCCTGCTTACGGGAGTTGTAATAGGTGTCCTTACGATAATAAACGAATATTTTACCAACATTAATATCATCGAAAACGAATTTGTCTGCGGAATTTTCTACCATCCGAATTTCTACGCATACTATCTTTCGATTTCGATAATGCTTGCTTCAACCCTTGCGATTCTTGACAAATCAAAGGCAAGAAGAATATTGAGCTTTTTCATTTTTGCTTTTGATACATTTATTCTTGCAATCAACGACAGCCTCGGCGGCTTCCTTGCCTGCATAGTTGCTTTTCTGTTTGTGATTTTCTTTGTTACTCTTAAAAACAAAAAATTCTGCTTCCCTGCGCTCGGAATGTTTGCCGTTTTCCTCGTAATAATTTTCGTAACGGGTCTTTTCACTCCGTCATATTTCAGCGAGCTTATCGGCCTCGGAAAAGATGTTGAAAAGATTGTAACAGACTCCGAAAATGCAGGAGATGCCGGCACGGCAAGATGGACTCTCTGGACCCATACCGCTCAATACATCAAGGAAAAGCCCTGGATCGGATGGGGCTTTGAAGGAACGGCGGAACGCCTCGGCACGGAAACCCACGCAGATAAGGCTCATAACGAATATCTTGAAAATATGGCATATTTCGGCATCCCGGCAGGAATCATTTATGTTGCGGGTCTGATGTCGGTTTATATCAAAGCAATCAAAAGAAGGAAGTATGTTGACAATGCAACAATATGCTGCCTTGCGGGTGCTCTCGGATATATAGGCTCTGCTTTTGTCGGAAATTCCTTTATTTTTATGGCTCCGTTTTGCTTTATTTTCCTCGGACTTGCAAACAGCTCTCTCGAAAAGCTTCAACCCGTTGAAGCTCCGGCAGAGGATTTGCCCGATGATATAACGCCGGAAAAATCGGATGCAGAAGAAGCGTTCGAAAATGATGCCGAATAAAATTCTTGACCGAAAATAATTTTGGTGATAAGATAATATTTATAAAAAGTCTGATTTTATACGGAGGTGGCAGATCGTGTTCGAAATGTTTGAACTGCTGATGGAAGAATATCCGGTTGCTGTTTATGTTTTCACATTCCTTTTCGGCCTTTGCGTCGGCAGCTTTCTCAACGTATGCATTTATCGGATCCCGGAAAACCAGTCAATTGTTGTTGTGCCGTCGCATTGCATGACCTGCAACAAAAAACTCCATTGGTATGAGCTGATTCCGCTTTTCAGCTGGCTTTTCCTGCGTGGAAAATGCCTTGGCTGCAAGTCGAAAATTTCGGCTCAATATCCGCTGATCGAATCCGCAAACGCAGTCCTTTGGCTTATAGTTTTATGGGCAAAGGGCTTCAGCCCCGATATGTTCCTTTATGATGCCCTCGTTTCGGCGCTCCTTGTTATTGCAATTATTGACTACCGCACCAAAGAGATTCCAAACGGTATTGTTGCATTTTGCTTTGCAATTTCCGTTCTCCATGCGGTTGTTGATTCCTTTGCATATTCGGACACATGGCTTGATCATATTCTCGGCGGCGTTGTTCTCGGCTTGATTTTCTTCCTCGTTCTCTTTATTTCGGAGGGAAGAGCGCTCGGCGGCGGCGATGTTAAGCTTATGTTTGCCGTCGGTTTTTTCCTTGGTCTGAAATGCGGAGTGCTTTCGATTTTTATTGCCTGCCTGCTCGGAAGCGTTATTCATATCGCACTTATGAAGATAAAACATCTCGGCAGAGAGCTTGCCTTCGGGCCTTATCTTGCCGCAGGTTATGCGATTTCTGCGCTTTGGGGTCAGCAGATCCTGAACTGGTATTTTGAAAAATTTATCTCGATTTCATTCTGATATTCGGCAAAAAACGGCAAAATTTCTTTGAATTTTACTTTTGAAAAATAAACAAAAATCCGAATTGTTATCTGAAAATATACTGATTTAAAATTCTGAAAAAGAAAAATAATTTGCATAAACGGAGCTGTTTTGATTAAAAACGGCTCCGTTTTTTCTTATAATAAGTTTTCCGTTTAAGAGGAAAAATTAACAGAATTTGGCAGAATTTTTTGCGAATTGTCAGAACGGTATTGTGGAAATGTAAATTTTTTGTTAATAATATTTCTTTTTTAGTAAACAGTATTGATTTTTTAAAATAAGATATATATAGTGTTATCAGGATCATTTAAAAGGGCAGTGCGCCCGTCCGCAAAATTTTATGTTGAGCATTGTCAAAATTCTTCAGATAAAGGATGATTTTTATGGCCACAAAAGTAGTCAGCATTGAAGCCGGAAAGAGAATATGCAAAATCTGCGTTACCGAGAAAAAGGGCAAATCCTATGCGGTCACAGACAGCTTTATTTTTTCAACGCCTGACGGAACCGTTATTGACGGCGCAATTATGGATCCGATCGTTCTCGGCGAAAAGGTCAAGGTAGAGTTGAGAAACAGAGGCATCGCCGCAACAAACTGCGTTTTCTCGGTCAACTCATCAAAGGTTGCAAGCCGTGATGTTGATCTTCCCGTTGCAAAAGACGATCAGATAAAAAGCGTTGTAGCAACAAATGCCGGCGAATATTTCCCGGTTGATATTTCAAAGTATGCGGTTTCCCACAGCGTTATCAGCAGAACGAAAACAGATTCCCATGTTCTCGTTGTTGCGGTTCCGCAGCTCGTTGTTGAAGGCTACACAAACCTTGCAGAAGTCACGGGCCTTGTTTGCGAATCAATTGATTTCTCGGTCAATTCGCAGTATCAGGTTCTCAAAGGCGTGCCCGGAGAAGATGTTACGATGTATGTTAATATCGACCCGGATTCAACCATGGTAACATTTATCGGCGGCGGAGAGCTTCTTCTTCAGCGTTCGATAATGACCGGCGGCGATGAAATGATCTGCTCCTATATGGCGGCAAAGGGCATGGAAAACGAAGAATACGTAAATGCTCTTGAAACTCTCAGCACGGATGAGCTTCCCGACAATTCGAGAAATTATGATGATTCGCTCGGCAGAGTTGCCGGAGTTATCACAAGAGCGCTTGACTTCTTCCACACAAGCAAGCACGCAGACAAAGAGATCGGCAAGGTCGTTCTTATGGGCAGCTGCTGCCACCTTAACGGACTTAAGAACAAGGTTGCGGAAACTCTCGGCAAAGAAGTTCTTTATCTTGAAGAGGTTCCCGAGCTTGCGGGCCTCGCAAACTCAACAAACGGAATTTCGGTTTACATAAACTGCCTCGGCGCAAGACTTGCTCCTCTTTCATTCCTTCCCAAGGATTATCTTGACAGAACAGGTCAGGGCAAAAAGAAGGGCGGAATCACGGAGATTTACGGATTCGTCGTTCTCGGCGCAGCGCTTCTGATCGCAATCGTTCTCTGCGCAACCCAGCTCATTCCTTATCTCTCAAATAAGAAAGAGCTTAAAAGTGTTGAAGCGGGAATAGTTGAATATCAGCACGCCGAAGATGAATACAAGGCCTATGTAACATACACAAAGGGCGATGAAGCTCTTCAGGGATTTGTTGACAAGTCGGTCAATTATAATGCGGAGCTTCTCGATTTCCTTCTTGAGCTTGAAGCAAAGATGCCGTCATCAATAGTTTTCCTTTCTGCAAACTGCGATGCCGAAGGAGTTAACCTTAATGTTACGGTCCCCGATTTTGCTGAAGCGGCAGTTACTCTCCGCCAGCTCAGATCGTTTGATTCAATTGATGTTCTTTCGGTAAGCCCGATGACAAAGTCGGGAGATTCAGGCGCAACGCTTGTCAGCTTTACTCTTTCGTGCAGATATCCCAAGCCCGTAGAGGAAACAACGGCAGCTCCCGAAGAAACAACAGCAGCAACCGAAGAGGTATAAGGAGGACTGAACAATGGATAAAGTAAAAAAGCTTTTTTTGGGAAATCTTAATCTTGTGCTTGCGATAGTAGGCGTTTTTGTCCTTCTTATTTCGTATCTTGTCGGATATCAGAATCTTTCAACCCTCAATACCGAAATGAATTCAAAACTTTCGGAAAGAAGCAGTTATCTGACTCAGCTTAAAGAATATTACGGAAACATTGCGAAATATAAAGCAAGCGTTACAACGGCAAAGGGAAATATCGCAAAGAATCTTTCCCGCCTCTCGAACGGAATAAAAGAAGAAGATTTTCTTCTTTACCTTATGGACGCCAATAAAGAAATCGGCGGAAATCTTTCAAGCGTTTCATTTACAGATCCCGAAAAGATTCTTGATTTTGAAACCATGATCAATGATAAATCAACAGCTGTTTCGGGATTCCGCACATCAACAACATCAACATCAACCATGACATACGACCAGCTTAAGAGATTTCTTGCGTATGTTTATGACGGAAGCAAGGCTATCACGTATGTTGACAGCGTTTCAATAACATATAACGGCGAAAGCGCAACGCTCAATACGGTATGGAATCTTTCCAAGTTCTTTATCACCTATGAAAACAGCGAATATAAGCCCGTTCCCGCTCCCGAGGTTGCGCTCGGCAAGAAAAATCTCTTCGGCACAAAATAAATTCTCAGTCAGACGGAGGCTGAACTTTTATGCAAATTAAATTAAAAAGAAAAGCAAAAGCCTCCGGAGGGCTTTTGAAAGAAAACAAAGGTCTCACTCTTGTTGAACTTGTTATTGCGGTTGCGATTCTCGGAATCATGGTTTCTCCCGTGCTCCACGCTTTCACAACATCGCAGACCATTGATAATAAAGCAAGAAAGATGAGCGAAGCGACCGATGCCGCCCACAACATAATGGAAGTTATTGATTCCGTTTCTGTTGCGAATTTTCTTGAAACCAATGATTCGCAGGCGCTGATCGGATATGATTCTCTTACCAAAGGCGTTGAAGAGATAGACGAGAACAAAAAATTTGATTGCGCAATAATCAAAGGCATCGAATCCGGCAAATCGACATTTGATGCAAAGGTTATTTTCGGCTCAAAATCAATTGATGATGTTGCTGAAGAAAACGATATTTTCAACACGATCAACCAGATGAAAATAGTTGATTACGGCGACCCGGAAGGAACATTTGCCCAGCCGTATATTTCTTCCGCCAACCCCGATGATATTGCGGAAACATATTTTAAAACGCAGACCAACAATAAAACATACACTCAAAAAACAAGAACTATTGTCATTGATGTTACAACCGAAGGAAGCGAAGAGGATGACACGCTGAAGATCTTCATCAATGTAAAATATCAATATGAGTTCATTTACCTTGTTCAGGAAACCGATGAATTCGGAGTGGGAACAGGAACATACAAGCCGGCAACATTCAGCAAAGAAATAGTTTATTCAGCCATCCCCGCAGGAACTCCCCCTCGCAAAGACGGCTCCCCGATATGCTGCTATGTTATGTATTATCCCGAATACGGAACGGCAAGCAGACCTGCAAGAGATATTATAACGATCAATAACCTTGAGGATGTTCCTGTCAGACTTCTTGTTGTTAAGCAGTGGCCGATGGTTTATGATCCCGAAACGGATCAATATTCGGAAATGGACAGCATAACACTTGATGCAAACGAAAAAAATTACAGGTGCGAAATCACGGAAAATCATTCTTCATCGTTTGATCTTGAAGAAGACGGCGAAAAACTTGTTTATACCAATGCGAGAACAAATCTTTCCACTTACGGAACATCAAACGAAGAAATTTCTCAGGTAACATATAAAGTGATTTCCGGAATAAAAGCACGATACAGAACAGACTTGATCAAAGACGGCGGAATTATCACAACCACAAAGAAAAACAGATTCTATGATGTTGCAATCTATCTTTATGAAGAAGGGCAGATTGATGACGAAGGCGAACCATTTGCAAAATTCAGAGCAACAAAGGCAGAATAAGTCAGCCGGCAGATTGCCGGGATGACGGTTTATCCGGAGGCAATAATGAAAAAAAGAATCAAAAGTTTAAAATTAAATAATAAAGGTTCAGGCATTGTTACCGTCCTTATAGCCGTTGTGTTTCTTACGCTGATGGGAAGCCTTTTGCTTATGCTCGCATTTACGGGATTTGAGATGAAGAGTTCAGACCGCGCGGGCAAGCAGAACACTTATGACGCTTCAACCGCAATGGATGAAATCAGAGTAGGCATTCAGGAAGCTGTTTCGAAATCGGTTGAGGATTCTTATGCTTACGCCCTCAACAGATACAGCGAAAAGGGCGCAGATATTCAGAGCCGATTTGCCCAGAACTTTATTTCTTCCTTTGAGAAAAGCAAAATAAAAGGTGAAAAATTAATTGAGAAAAAAGATGCAAGCTCTTTCCTGAGCTATAATTTAAATGCACTTAACGGAATGATTGTCAACTGCCGTGACGGCGTTGCAGCCGTTACAACTCCGGAAGACAAAGCTGAGGTTGTGATTGATGCCGACAATCTGAAAATCGTCTTCAAGAATGTTGCCGTTTCATACACAAACAAAGGAAGGACAACAACGGTTTCCGCAGACATCAATGTTGCGATTCCCGATATCGGTTATTCCCTTTCCCAGTTCACCGTTTCAGGCGTTCCTTCATTTACGGCTATTGTCGGCGGCAATCTCAAGCAGGACGGAACTGCGGCTTCGGTTACGCAGATTTCGGGCGGCGCATATATGAATAATCTTGAGCTGAAGAGCAATTCTCGCCTTGTTTTAAATGAAGGAATTTTTGTGTGCAGAAACAATGCAGATATAAGCGGCTCCTATAATACGGTTGGCGAAGAAGGCGCTGTTGAAGAAGGCAGAATGGTTGTTTCTGCGGAATCAACATTCTGGGCAAAAAATATTATTTTGAGAGATCTTTCGGCCGCCAGCTTCCTCGGAAATACTTATATCGAGAACGATCTTGACCTTGCAGGCGGAGGATCTTCGGTCACCCTTTCCGGCACTTATTCGGGCTTCGGAACCGGAGGAGAAGACGGAAAGGATGCTTCAAAATCCTCTTCGATAATCGTTAACGGAAAGAATAATAAAATTAATCTTGATGGTCTTTCAAACCTTGTGCTCGCAGGCTTCGGATTTGTAGGAGAAAGTCCGATTGCGGCAAGCTCGGAAGCTCATGCTCCCGGCGTTTCACCTGTTCAGGGCAACACAAACATCAAAATGGGTGAATCGCTTACTGTCAGGGAAAATCAGAAGATATATCTTGTTCCCGACGGATATCTTAATTATGTTGTCAGGAGCGGAGATATTCAGAACAAAACACCCAGCACAAATCCCGACATATTCCCCGATACCGATTCTTTTGTTAAAGAAGAAGACGGAACATACAGTATAAATATGGGCGGAAAAGAATATACGGTAACGCTGGACACAACCAAACCTCTTTGGACCATTGACGGAAAAGCTCTTAATTTTGCAAGCTATAATGCACAGCTTAAGCCCGTATGTATGGTTGCTTCGAATCAGCTTGTTGTGTATTATTTCATATCTTTTAAAAATTCCCCGGACGGAAAAACCACGGCAGACGAAAATGCGAACCGTTATTTCAAGGACTATGTTCTTGCAAATCCTGTTCAGCTTAATAAATATGTAAGCAAATATGTTACGGTTTCGGAAAGCCAGGTTGCTTCTCAAACAATGGGTAACTTCTTTGTCGGCAGCGGAAATCTGACATTCAGAGATTATCTTTCAAATTCGCAGAGCGCTGCCATAAGAGCAAATTCGGCGCAGTATGAAAAATATTTTTCAAATATTTGTCAGACTCTTTCGTATAACGAATCAAGCAGCAATCCCGATGATAATCCTTTTACATATTATATAAACTCCGAAAAAATCACCGATGAGCTTGACGGAGTTCAGGAATTCAAGGATGAAAGCGGCACAACCGTTGCGCTTGTTGTTGACGGAAATTACACTTATGATGAAACATCTTCGGGGGATATTCATCTTATCATTGCAACGGGAAACGTTTCCGTTAAAAAGAATTATGAAGGCCTGATTTTCTGCAACGGAGATCTTAACCTTGATTCCAATTCAAGCCTTTCCGCAAACAGCAAAGAGGTTGAAAAGTCTTATGCCGGTGAAGCAAAAATCGGCGGCGAAGACAGAAGAATCGGAGATTATTTCAAAATCCCCATCGGCGAAAGCAACAACTGGGGCGAAAGCTCCGAATCCGGTTCGGGTAAGAGCGTGGCTTCGCTTGTAACATATTCCAACTGGAAAAAGAACTGATCGGTCAAGATGATAAAACGAGCACATTATCTTTTGCTTTGCAGCAGATATATGCTTCGTTGCCTTCGTTCGCAATACTCGGCTAAATTACAGATAAAAGGGAGTATCTTTGTTGAAAAAGAGAATTCAAAAACTGAATAAAGAACAGATAAAAGAGTTGCTCGGAAACAATAAAGGCTTATCTTTGGCTGAGCTTTGCATTGTTATTTCCATTATGGCAGCGCTTATAATAGTTGTTTCCGGCTCAATTTCAATTGTTTTCAAAGCGAGAGCAAAGTCGGCAGCAGAAAAAATCGGTTCAATCGTTTCGCAATGCAAAATCAATTCTCTGAGCGGAATAGACAACGAATTTACTCTTCTTTATGATAATGATAAGAAGCAGTATGTATGCACTCTTGCCAAAAAGAGCGATTCGGATGAATATGACGACATATATAAAGAAGAAATGCTCGGAAATTCAAGAGTTAATATTACCGTAGACGGAAACTCCGTTCTTGACGGAGCCATTCTCAAAATAAAGTTTTCAAATAACGACGGCGGCGTTGAGGTTATCAGCGTTAAAGCGGCAGATGACACCGTTGAAGATCTGATAGATGAACCGTCAAATATAATAACCGTTTCGTCCTCCAGAACATATCAGTTAACATTATATACATATACCGGAGAGCATGAAATCGAAATGATCTGATAATGCTTAAATGCAGATTTATTTTTAAAAACAGTTTGCGGCAGAAGGTGGAATCCTATGAGCAGTAAAATCTTAAACAGAATAAAGAAATCGCTGCGCGGCAATAAACAGGGCTTTTCGCTTGTTGAGCTTTTGGTGTGTGTTGCGATTCTCGGAGTCATTGCAATTTGCGTCAGCGTGATGATGAGCGCCGGAACCAATACATTTACCAAAATCAATAAGAGAGTTAATGTTTCATACCGCACGCAGCTTGCTCTGACGCAGATGAAGGAATTCTTTATTGACTGCGATGCAATCTGTAAGGATGAAAACGGCGACATCTATATTCAGAACACTGACAAAGCCGGAAACAAGATAGTTTATCTGTTTACCTTTGACAGCGGCGAAAACAAGGTGTTCCTTGAAACCTTCACCGATGAGCTTGTTTCCAACGGAGACAGACAGCAGTTTGCAAATCATATATCGGATTTTGAAATCAATCTGAACGAAGCGAGAGAAACGGGATATATCAAAACCGCTTCAGTCAGCATAACATCAAAGCTGGATAATCAGTCCAACACAAGAGAGCAGATTTTCTCTTTGAAAAATAAACCGATATTTGTTGACAGCACAGACCAGGAAGGCGAAACGATTTTGGAAGCGTTTGCCGGATTGATAGGAGGTTGATCTGAAATGAATAAAAAACCGAATAAAAAGAAGATAGCAGCATCAGTTACCTCTGTAACCCTTGTCGTAGCAACTCTTGTTGCGCTTGTTCCGACTGCGCTTGCATCTCAGGACAGATCACTTGAATACATTGAGATTCTTAAACAGAATCCCTCCCTGAAAATCCTTGAGATCGCCCCGACGGAAAATGACGGAGTTATCGGCTATTATGTCAAGGATTCAGAACCGATAGCCAACTGGAAAGAAAAGGCGGCTATGCTCACTTCTCCCGGAGCGAGAGAAAAATATGTTAACAATGATGTAAATACAAAGCTTCTTGACCAGGGCATTATGAGCAGAACCGCAAACGCAGCTCCTCTTTATCTTGAGGATATGTATGACGAAAGCTATCCCTGGGAAATTGATGACCCGGACGGATACAATGTTCTCAATCTTGATAACGATGAATCCGTAAAGGTCAGGGGCAGAATCGAAGAAACCGATCCCGGCAAGGGCGACTATATATCAAATGATATTTATGTTCCCGTTGAAAATCTTTTCAAAAATTATTTTGATTATGCAACATGGAGAACAACTCTCGGCGAAACTCTCAGAGAAAAACTCGGAGATAACTATGAGGTTGATAAATTCAGAAGCACAAAGATTCTTGCTGTTGATAAAAACCAAAAGAATCTGACTGTTTTCGGCTCAACCGCAACAAACTGGGCTGCGGATTTTTCGATCAATCCCTCGGCTATGCTTTATGATCTTGCATCCGTTTATGATAAGCCCCAATATTATTCAATAGAGCTGGAAGAAAATAAAGATAAACCCGGTTATTTCTATGGTGGATCTTTCATCATTTCTTTTGATGCGGATGTCAGAATCGGAAAAGGCCAGATTTCGGTTGTTCCCTATGATGAAGACGGCGACATAGTCAAATATTCTCCCAATGTTTCGAAGCAATATTGGCTTCGCCAGGAAAACATTAAAAGCGGCCACTATGAATTCAAATTCAATGTTCCGGATAATTCTCCGGTTAAATATCTTCAGGTCAGATTTGATGTTGACAAACTTGAAGCGGCTGCAACTTTCTCAAATGTAAGCATTTATAAATACAATAATAATTATTTCGATATCTCTAAATGGTCCGGTAACGGAACATCCATAACCAAAAACGGCAATGTTATAAATGTCAGCGCCAAGAATTCCGAGCCGGAAATTTACGGCGCAGCGGAAAATGTTTCAGACGGCAAATATTTTATCGAATGCGACAAGTATACTCTTTATTCGCTCACTTATCATACTGAAATTATGCCCGGCAGCGGAAAATCAAGGGTATATGTTTACGGATATGATGACAGCGGAAAAATTATCGGAAATAAAACAACATTTATTCCTGAAGCCGCACAGTATAAGAAAGATTCGGGAACATATACTGTTGATTTTGACAGCGGAAACGCAAAATATATCGCAGTTGTATTTACTCTTGATTCAACCGGCATCAACGGCAACTGCAAGGCGTATTATTCGCATATTTCGCTCACCAGAGCGCTCGATTACGCAAAGCAGGAAGTAGTGGCAACTCACAGACAGGTTATTGACCACTTTGAAAGCGGCGATGTCGGCCTCGAATACGGAAGCAACATCTTTAATTTCCATGAATGGTATGATTCGGCGAGTTATGATAAGAGCGTTACATCTGAAATGAATTCATCAGTTGTTGCCGACGAAACGAACGGAATCATTACCGTTACAAATAAGGGCGGAACCGCAACGAGCGATGTTTTCAAAGCTACAAATAATATGTATTATATTGCTGTTGAAGACGCTTCAAAATATCATCTTTCATATACTGCTAACAGCAGCTCAAAGGCGCCTCACAATGTTAAAATCGTTTATTGTGATGACAAGAAAACGAAGATGCAGGAGGATACATTTACATTTACTCCCGATTCGGCAGGTCCCTATGAATATGCGCTTGATTTTACAACTCTTACGGATTGCAGATGGGTCCAGGTAAGTTTTGAAAACACGGAAAACGAGCAGAGAAACGTTTTCTCAAGCATTAACCTCTGCAAGAATGAGGCTCCGAAGGTATATTATTATAATCTTATTTTCACAAAGATCCCCTCGATAAACGCCATTGAATCAATGGTGTCCGGCACGCCGATTTATACTCCGATATACAGCAAGGTCGGAACGGCCGGAAGCTTTACCGATTTTAAAGAGGGAGAAAAATATTATATCTTCAATGAATACAGCAATGCTTATGAAGAAATAACGGATTTCAGCAAGATAAGCAGCGGAACGGCAATTTATAAATTCAGCGGAATTTATGATTATGTCGGAAAAGCCGGAGACAAGGGACTTACATACAATGTAAGGCGTGAATATTTTACTGCGGAAATCAATTATGACGGATTTATTTCCGTCAGCGATCCTTCGGCTCTCGGCGTCGGAACGGTTTATTATCTGAAGGATGATACCTCGGATGAATATATCGCTGCGGGTATCGTTAACGAGTCAACTTCATTTGACGGCAGCAAGCAATATTATATTGATACTCCCATTATTAAGGATACAAAAGATGACCATCATCCTTATTGGGCTGTTTCCAACAGCTTTGAGCCGATTGATGATTACACAGCTCTGTTTACAAGAAAGAGTGACGGCTACAAATATGTAGGCGAAAACAACGGCGATTATAAACTCGTTATCAATCCGAGCGGTGAAGAAGAAGTAATTATTTCAACTCCGCTGATTTATTACAAGGGCGGAATCATAAACAACGAGTGGTTCAAAAAAGGCGTTCTTAACTGCAGCGAAAATGAGATGAATAATATTTCAGTTTCGGTAACCACGGTTTCTCCCACATATCTTAATTCTCTTGACGAAGAATCCCTTACTTATTTCGTTCAGGGATATGAATTGTTTGTTATTTCATACGGCGGTGTTGACGGCACAGTCTCATATCAGGAGGATATAAGCGCAAATGTCAGAAGCGCTCTTCTCAAGGAAGCAAATGACACATGGGAAACAATCAGCGGCTCCGGCGAAGAGGTTACCACGGCGCAGTATAAGATTCCGGTTCTTATTGACGGCAGAGTCTGCGCAATGACTTCCGAAAAAGACAAAACGAAAGAGAATTTCGTTAATCTGCCGGGACTTGCAAATGAGCTTTGCAAGGATATTACCGCTTCGGGCGGCGTTGATAAATATGTTTATAAGTTCGATAAATCCGATGTCGGCATAAACATTCCCTCAATTGTTAACAGCTCTTTCTTAAACGGATTGAGAATTTCCTATACGGACACGAGCTCATCTTATTATCCGATATATAAAGAAATCATCTATGAGAATTTTATAAGATCGGCAAATAAGAATAAATATAATCCGCTTGACACAACCGTCAGCGAAGCGGCAGGCATAAGGTATATTCTTAACTACCGAGGCCAGAGAATTCAGCATTATAAAGAAAAAATCAGAATTCTCGAAATTCAGCCTTATACGGAAAAATCAGAGCTTCTTGATACCGACGGAAGAATCAAGCCGAATGTTAAGCAGTGGTTCTCGCCCTCCGGCGATATGACTTATATTAACGAAAATAATGAAGTCAAAGAAATAGATATTGAAGTTACAACAATGGCTCTCGGCGAGCTAGCCGCAAAGAACGGCTCTATTGTTGAAAATAACGATGTTATCTATATCGGCTCGTCGTTAGAGAATATGAATCTTGTCGGCGACAGGAACGGCGGCACAAAGCTTGACGACACCGGACGCATTATTCCCGATTACAGAGATGATAACCTTGACGGTAAATATTATACCAGCACGGGTGACCTTGTTGAAACCGGCGCAGATAAAAGCGGATACAGAGCGCCTCTTGCGGGCCTTGTCGGCACAGACTATAAGGCGTTCAGAGATATTAAAATTTTGGGATTAGAAATCGGAGGGATTTTTGAAGGCGGCGCTCTTGACCTCTGGTATGTTGACGCTTCAGACTGCGAGCTGAGAAAATCCGGCAATGATATGACGGTCAACATCAAGAAGCAGCTTGAAGCGTTTGCGGATTCCGGCAGACCGATCATCTATTCAGATGACCTTGTTGAAAACGAATATGTCGGCGCCTTTACCGTTGATATGACCTATGAGATTGCCGGCTGGGATGAAAAAGCAAACAACCCGATAATCAGATTTACGGCAGACCTTAATACCAACGGCAACGAGCTTCCCGAAGGCGTTCAGCCTTACTTTGATTTCCATTGCATAACAGGGGATAAAGTGGCAGCGATTGATGCTTCGGCTGTTAAGCAGGAGGATGTTGACGGCGACGGAATCAAAGAAGGCGTTTATGAATTTATATTCAAAGAGGGCGACGGCAAGAAAGGCTTCGGAAATTATTATGCCAATGTAACCTTCAAATTCTCAAAGTCAAAGTATAAAGGCTTGAGAGAGATTTCAAATCTCCGCACCGAAAACGTTCAGCTTACCTATGAGGACATTTACTATACGCTTCGCTTCACATCAAGCATGAAGCATAATCTCGATACAGTTGAGGCGGTTTTTGAGCTTAAAGGAAACGGCTATATGCCCAATCTTTATACAAACGGCGGCCAGAACCATATCTTCGATTTTGTATGGAAGAGCCGTTCATTCGGCGGAACTTACGGAAGAGCTCATACGCAGAAGGTAGAATATTCGCCCGATCCGTTCACTCCGGGCTCAGGCTATAATCCTTTTACTGACAAAAAGATAACAACAACCGTAACCTTTGATGAAAAGCGTTATGACTATCAGTTGAGTCTTTATGTTGACGAAGCGGATGAAGATAAGCCGACCCTCCAGATTTATTATGCAACGCTTAAGCATGAGAAAGACGAAGACTCTATCAGATATTTCAAGTTCAATCCGATGGGAGACGGAACGAGCATAACATCGGCTTCCGGCATTGCGCTTAATAATGATGCTTTTGATAACAGCTCATATACCTTTGAATGTATGAACAATGTTTTCAAAAACTATCAGAATATCTTCAGCGAAACGATGCTGAATACGAATAATAATCTTGAGCGCAATAACCTTATCAAATATGCAAACCTTTCAACTCCCGAACTTGTGATGACCAGGAATCCGGTCGGTTATCCCACTCCGCTTGAAAACAGTGCGCTTGAATTTGAATTCAAGATTCTGAACTATACCGATGATACTATTTCAACAACAAGATACAAATATGAATTCTATGTTGATAATAATTCAGACGGTAAATTCAGCGCAAACGAGCTTACGGATGCCAATGTTTTCGGCGCAGGAAATACCGATATGACGGATAACCTCAAGGCTTCAACGGAAGAAAGAGAGAATATTTATAAATTCTATAAGAAATTCCCCGAAGCCACATCGGGCATTGTTCCGTGGAAGTTTATCATAATTAAAATGGGCGATGAAGTTACAGAGGCAACAACGCATATTTCAACAACCCAATATGCCTATATCAAGCCGAGCACTCCCACGCTGGTTACGGCAGTTCAGATCCTTCCTGCGGACTGGAGTTCAGATTATGTCAAATTGGAAGATAACCCCGGCAAGTCCGATCTTTATATGGGCTCTGTTTTCCTGAGCGATGTGTTTGTTGCGAATTCTCTTCTTCAAGGCTCCGATCATCTTCCGCTCACGAGAGTTATAAATTACGGCATTTACGGCGGCGGCACATTCATAGAGAACAAAAGCGGAACCGAAAACAAGAAATATGAAGAAGATATTGCGGCAGTTAAAAGCGCAAATTCAGGAAAAACGGTTGTTCCGTCTTCGGTTGATTTTACAATCGGAACCGATTTCACTCTGAATATAAGCTTCAAGAATGTTAATCAGGTCAATAGCGCTAAATCACAGGAAGATCTCTATAATGAGCTGAATGCGTTTGATATGCTTATTCTCGGCTTCGGCGATTCTTACGGACGCCATTCCCAGGCCCGAGAAGCAATAGCCGGCGTTGAAACCAACGAAGGCTTCCAGCAGGGTGCAGTCAGGGTAATTGAAAGGCTGATCGATGAAGGCAAGGCAACGCTCTTCTGCCATGATACGGCATCCCAGTTTAACAACTATGTTGGATATATCGCAAATGATATTGCAAACACCTTCTCGGAGGTGTCCGCAGATATTGTTAATGGCGCTATAAGATTTTGGAACTGGATCAAAGGATTATTTGGAAGTGATAATCCCACTCCGGAAAGAGTTCAGGCAGATCTTCACGCATCAAGAGTTAAGCAGGGCTATTATCTCAATATCGGTCTTCGTGATAAGCTCGGTCTTGACCGTTACGGCGTAACCAAGAATATCAAAGACAGAATAATTGCCCGTGAAAGCTACAACAGCTATAACGAAATTGAATATTCCAACGAAAACCTCAGAGACGGTTATGACTATGCAACAATCTATTATGACGGCAGAAAGAGCGATGTTGCGGCAATTCATACCGTTAATGAATCCTTTAAATCGGAAATGATCTGGAATAAGGGCAAAACAATGACCGTAGGCGACAGAACAGGAGAATTCCTTGACGGCGGCTATGACATCGCTTATGTTCCGGGCAGCAACAGGCAGAAGGTTGATGTTTTCTTCCAGGGATATACGGATTTCATGATTGACAGATACAAATCCGGCGACCATATCGAAGACGACGCCGGCCCCGTTATGACGGATAAGATCACGCAGATCAACTCCGGCCAGATAACCAACTATCCCTATGAAATCGACATTAAGTCAACCTATAAGAACGACCGCAAGGATTACGGAACTCTTAACATCAGCCCGACCCATGACCAGGTATATCAGGTTTCGCTTCAGGTTGATAAAAACGGCGAAGGAACAACGGTTTGGTATGCTCTTGCAAACACCGAAACGAAATTTAATCGAAACTACAACAGCTTCCGCAATAATGCGACTAACGGATATTTCATTTATACCCATAAGAATGTTACCTACACAGGTTCGGGACATTCAAACGCATTCACGGAAGCAGAAGCAAAGCTGTTTATCAACACTATTGTTGCGGCATACAGAATTGTTGCGGATAAGCCCGTTGTCAATTTCGTTACTCAGGACGGCACAACGGTTATCAATTATCAAACATTCACAAGCGTCGGAACTTCCAACGGAATAGTTGTTGAAGACAGTAAGGTGTATTTCAAGCTTAAGGATACCAGCGTTGATTCAGAAGCAACGAAATCTCTCGGAGTTAAGTTCTATACCGAAGTAGTTCCCGTAAAGGATGAAGAAGGAAATATAACTTCCTACACATATCCCGAAGAAGCTTGTGTCGGAACGCTTACGGGAATTAAGGGCAACAAGGTCAGCTCGTTTGACTTGCCCGAATCCGTGCGAAATGAGCTTGCAAAATCGGAAACAAACGAATTGGAGCTTTATGCAGTTCCCTCGTCAACATTGACCAGATTTGCAGGAAAAACCGAAACGGTTTACGGCGACCACGCAACGCTGACTCTCCGTGAGCTGAACCTTAGAACGCTCATTTAAGATTTAGCATCAGATACGGTAATGCAGAGCGGAATTTCCGCTTTGCATTGCCCGTAAGGTAATTTCTCATCCCCGTAGGGTAAGCATTTATGCTTACCGTTTCACGGAAAAAACAAATGTAAATCGAACACGGCACGGATGAATCCGTGCCCTACGGAGAAACCCGCATCCCGTAGGGTAAGCATTCATGCTTACCGTTCCACGGAAAAACGAAAAAATCAATGTTCAGAATTTAGTGTTTAGTCAACTAAACATTAAATCGTGAACATTGAAACAACAACAAACTTATCATATAAGCAAAAGCAATTGGAGGAATTGGTATGAAAACTTCATCAAGATACGGAATGGGAACAAAGGCGTTGAGCATGTTTCTTTCGATACTAATGACATTCTCTGTGGTGGCTGTCGGAATAACGCCGCTTTCGGAGACTGTTGCCCATGCGGCGGGTCCTTATGCAACATCATACCCAAGGACGGCAAACCGTCTCAGGGAATATTACTATGCTCCGGGTACGAAGTTTGTCTATGAGCTTGCCATGTATTATTCAAGCGAAAGCAATGACAAGGCAAAGCAGGGGCTTATTAACGGCGGCTATACTCCGGTTGGCGGCAACTTCAACGCCAGTGACGGCAAAAACAGTAAATATGTTCATCTTGGTGTAAGATATAAGGATACCCCTGATAATACCGTCAGAGCATTCAGAATTTCATATACGGATGAAATCGGTAATAAAAATATTGAGTCAAGCGGAATCATACTCTATTATAAAGTCGGTTCCGGAGCGGCAAGTTTTGTTCCCGCTGTTCTTGACGGCGTTGTTGACCTTAACAGAGGCACGGGCAATACTGCAAACCTTAAGCTTTTCGCAACGGCAGATGTTAATGCGTTTTTCCCGGTGACTGATATAGGCATTGCATATACAGAAAAGGCATCGGATGTTGTAAAAGAGATTGAAGGAAACGGTTATAAAGCTCCCAACGGTGCCATTGTTAAGTTCTTTGAAAATGTTAATGAAAATGCAAACTGTAACAGAAGCTGCCCTGGCGATACACTTTACATGGGATATAAATCAAGCGTTCAGCAGGTTTCAACCGATGCCCTCAGAGCGAAGATGGCAGAGATTGCTCCGCAGCTTAATGATATGATCAGCAATGGTTTTGAAGTTGATGAATTCAAGGCTGCAATGGATCATGCAATTGCCATTATTAATGATTATGATGAAGAGCCGGAAGCAGGCAAAGAGGGTTATAGTAACGCTTATGACCAGGAAGCAATTGACAAGGCTATAAGTGACCTCGATTTCCGCAGGGATGAGGCTGTTGCAAATAACATTACTTCGGACTTTATGTTCGTTGTTCCCGAAGCGATTTATCTTACTCCCGGCGCACAAACTTTCCAGTATTATGTAAACAATAATGCAGACGGCTCTGTTATTCAGGCTGCGGCAACACAGGGTAAAATTTATTATAATTATTCCGGCGCAGCGAATGCGACTGTTTCGGGTAAATTTTATAATGCAAACCCGGCTGAACTTTCGGGAGGTTCAATAACTCTTTCATCTTCTTCGATCAGCTCCGGCACAACGGGTGTTACAATTACAGGAGGTTCAGCCCCGTCTAACGCATCGTGCTATATTATCTGGACTCTTACATATAATGACACAACCGACAACAACAGAGTAAAATCTGCTGTTGCGATGACTTATGTCTACAAACCTTTTGTTAACGCTGTTGCGGCAATTGCAAATACAAACGTCGGTTCATCCGATGCAACCTGCGGTGCAGTCTGGACAGCTCTCTGGGGTATTCATGAGATCGTTTCGAGCTGGTCTTCATCGTTGAATCTCGACAGTGACTATAGCCACAATTCAGACGGCGACAATTTCTGCACATATAAATATACTCTTGAAAATCATGAAACATCGGTAAACTATCAAGGATGGGCAGCTCCGTCTACATCAGACATTGTTTCCGCTGTGGGAAGTGCAGTAAGTGCTACAGACCCGAAAACAGGTGCGTCATATTTCTATAAAAGTGAAGATAAAAACTCTGCTACAAATGTTGATGTTGCCGGTGGAGTTGGCAAAATTTATTATGATTCGTCAAGATATGATCGCCTCGGAAAAATCCCCAATCTTTATGTTCATTCATTTTACGGCGGGTTTAAAAATAAAGGTACCGCTAAATATCTTCAAAATGTTTCAAGTTGGCTGAAATATTATATAGTTAAAAACGGTTCGGTTTCTGCGAGCAGCAAATATTCAACAACAAAATATGATCAGCAGGATACCAATGTTCATAAGGGAGCAGATCCGGATCTATCAAATGTTGAAATCAGCGGTGATTTCACTTTTTATAATGTTATTTATAGATATTGGCAAAAGAAAGACTGGATAGGTACAACAAGAAACGGCAGAACAGATGCTGTCGTTGGTGTTAATTTTAAGGCAATCGACAAATTTGATCTCCGTAAATCCGTTCAAACAGCTATCACATTGATGGCTCAGTTTGGCGTGACCGGATATTCTGACGGTCATCTTCAGTCGATATATTTTGGCGGCGACCAAACATGGATAGATTTCTCAAACGCATTTATCAATGCTTCAAAGGCTCTTACAAAGCTTGATGGCTCTTGTGATCCCGCAGATCTCAAAAATAAACTTGACAATGCAATAAAGGCAATCAAAACGCAGGTATATTTTGATGCAAACTATGATAACATCGGCGTTAACCTTTTTGCTCCCACAAGCATCGGCAGCATAAGCGGAATGAGCTATGATAGTTCATCTGAACAGTTCACGCTCAACGGCTCGAATAGCGGAACAATTGCGGTTTCTCCTTTCATTCCCGAATCAGGAGCAACTTATAAAATCACTCTTGAGCCGACAGGCGGAATGACTAACGGAGGAAAAATCTATCTTGAAGCTGTTAAACGCAATGACAACGATGTTATAAGCATTTCTCCGCAAGAGATTTTTGAATTCAGCGGAAATGAAACAAAAACATGGACTGTCACAGCTGCCGAAGCCAAAGAATGCAGGGCATTAAGGCTTACTTGCCAAGGCAGCTTTACAGGTTATAAATTCAGAATCAAGGTTGAAAAGGTAAACAGCACGGCTTATTCACCTGCCGGCCGTCAGGCTGTTATCGGCTCGTATTCTGCGGTCAATTTCTCTGATTTCCCCGATCACACAGAGCTTTTGAGAGACGGTTATGAGTGCGTCGGCTGGAGCACGAGCCCCTATGCGGAAACAGGCTCATCACCCATTAAAGTTAAAATAAACACCGTTCTCTATGCTGCATGGCACAGGAACGAAAGCACGCTTACCGTTAATCCCAACGGCGGCTCATGGAACGGAAGCTCCGAAAATTCAACGGTCAAAAAACAATATCTCGATAAATATGATGTTCAGAATCCGTTCAGAACCGGTTATAATTTTGTCAACTGGAATGTGACTGCGAACGCCGCAGGCGGTCAACTTAATCAGACGCAGGAAGACGGCAGAACAACATCTTCCGTTTACACATTCGGTCCCAATAAGGATAAGAATGATACCATAACCGCTAACTGGGCTCCTATTACCTATACAATAAGCTTTGATAATGGCGCCGAAAAATACCCGGGCGGAAATTTCGGCGGCAGCATGACTGCAATGACCGGCGTTAAATATGACGAAACAAAGGATCTTACTGCAAACGGTTTCACAAGAACCAACACGGTTACTTATGATCCGAACGGCGGTACATTACCTGCAGGCACGAGCGCTTCCGAAACGGTCAGCTCAACTTTTGCCGGATGGGAAAGAACAAAAACCGTTGTTAATAAAGATGACACGGAAACAACCACAACGGAAAATTACACCAACGGTCAATCGGTAATCAATCTTACAGAGACCGATAATGACACCGTAACTCTCAAAGCAAAATGGACTTACGGCAAAGCCTCATGCCCCACGCCGGAAAGAACAGGTTATACCTTTGATGGCTGGTATACTGCTGCCAACGGCGGCACAAAGGTTACATCAGCCATATCAATAAGCACAAATATGACCCTCTATGCCCATTGGATCATCAACACCAACGGACTTTATATTAATTCAAACGGCGGCGCATCGCAGAACAACCTTGTTTATCTTAAGGACGGCGCTTCAACATTCAGCGGCGGCTCAACCTCAACCATAACATTCAAATCCGAATACGAAGCCGACGGCGACCTTAAAATTACAGGTAAAAGATATAACACGGGTTCAGGCGAAACAACAGCAAACCCGATTGGATATGTATATCTTGAAAATGGCAAAACGTACAGAGTCAGCTTCAAGTCAACAAATAATGTTACCGATTTCTATATGTTTGCTCCCACAGGACATCACTGCAACACTATGGACGGCGAAAAATACAGAGTAAGCATCGGCGGCGGACTTTATGAAACCGTTAAAACATTCACAGTCGGCGTTCAAAAAGGCGACTGTTCATGGCATAATGCCACGGATAAGAATGCGCTTACAGGTGTTTACTATATGCGCATAGATCAGGATGCCTATGTAGGTGACGGAAGCTATACTGTTACCGATTTCAGAATCGTTGAGGTTACCGAGAGCGAGGGCGTTGATAACCATATCACGCAGGAATACAATACAAAGAGAGATATTCCCAACCCCGTTCGCACAGGTTATAATTTCGTCAATTGGGTACTTGATCCGAACACCGCAGGCGGTTCAATCAATCAGACAACATCAAACGGCAGAACAACATCCTCCGTTTTCACATTCGGTCCCAACAAGAATGTGTTTGATATTATCACCGCTAATTGGGAACCCATCCATTATACCGTTGAGTATGACGCTAACAGAGGCGCTGACGGCCACGCTGTAGGCAGCGTTGATGTTGCAAATTCAGCTCATACCTACGATGCTGCAAAGAATCTCAACAGAAATACTTACACAAGAACCAACACCGTTACTTATGTCTTGAATGGCGGCGCATTTGATTCCGGCACAAGCAATCCCGAAACGGTTTATTCGACATTTGACGGTTGGAACACAAAGGCAGACGGTAGCGGCACAAAATATACCGATGAAAAGAGCGTCAAAAATCTTACCACCGTTGACGGCGCAACCGTAAAGCTCTATGCGCAGTGGAAAATGAGCGGCGCCTCCTGCCCGGTTCCCTCCAGAAAAGGTTATCTCTCCAGCGGATGGTATTCAACAGATAATTTCGAGTCCGGCACAGAGGTTACCGCATCAACGCCGATAAGCAAGGATATAACCCTCTATGAAAAGTGGACCCCGATCACCTATTATATTGTTTTCAACAGCAACAAGGGTTCGGGTTCATCCGCTCCCAACGGCAGCACGGCAACCGTAACGGCAACCTATGATAAGAATGCCGCGCTCACCGCAAACGGCTTCACAAGAGCAGGTTACACATTCACCGGCTGGAACACCAAGGCAGACGGCACCGGAACCGCTTATGCCGACAAGGCAACAGTTATAAACCTTTCATATACCCTGAATGAACAGGTAACTCTCTATGCCCAGTGGAAAGCAAACACCTATAATGTTAAATATGACGCTAACAGAGGTACGGGCGCAGACGGCAGCGGCACAATGGCAAATTCAACTCATATTTATGACACCGCAAAGGCGCTTACTGCAAACGCATATACAAGATACAGCACTGTAACCTTTGACTATAAGGGCGCAGACGGAAACTGCTCAACCGAAACCGCAAACGCAGTTGCAACATTCAAGGGCTGGAACACCAAGGCAAACGGCTCAGGTGACACGGTTATCGGAACAGGTAAGAACGACACAGACGGTCAGAAAGACCTTGCCACCGAAAACAACGCAACAGTTTCGGTTTATGCGCAGTGGAATTACGGCACGATCACTCTTCCTTCGCCCACAAGAACAGGCTATCTGTTTGAAGGATGGTATCTGAATTCGGATTATTCCGGCTCTCCCGTTACTGAAACAACAACATATTCAACGAATGTAACTCTCTATGCAAAATGGAAACCTATCCGTTACAGCGTTTTCTATAAAGGTGTTCGCACCGACATCGGAGATGAATCATCGGTTTCCGGCACAACGGCTGTTAATACAAGCGTAGCTTATGACGATGAATTCTATCTTTCAGACAACGGCTTCACAAGAACGATCACGCTCACATACGATGCCCAAGGCGGCGACGAAATTACCGCAACAACTTATTCAACAGAGTTTGATCATTGGTACGGACTTACATTCGATCCCCTTACAAAAAATTATACATATTCCGCTTATGCAGCACAGCAGAAGGTAAGCAAGCTCAACAAGGATGATAACGGAGAAGTGGAACTCTATGCCGAATGGAAGAGCAAAGAGGTTACTCTTCCCACTCCCGTCAAGCCCGGCTTCACCTTCAATTACTGGTGCTCTGATTCGTCATGCGAAAATGCGGTTACTCTTGTTGACGAAAAATTCAGCTTCAACAAGAATACTACCGTTTATGCGAAATGGACCGAAAATAAATATAATATCGCTTACACCTGCGACGGCGCAAAGGACAGCTCATCAACCGCTTCGCAGACCGACATCCTTTACACGAAAGGAACCAAACTCAACGCAAACGGATTCAAGAGATATTATGTTATCACTTATGACAGCAAGGGAACAACAACTGACCCCGTTTCGCTGACAACGGCGGCGGCAAACACTCAGGCTGTTCAGACCTTCACCGGATGGAAAGGCTCGGTTTATAATCCTTCAACAAGAACATATTCGGAGCAGACTTTCTCCGCTTCCGATGTTGCTTCCAAGACATATTCAAAGCTTGCAGAAGGCACTTCGGATCACAAGACAGTTACCCTCAAGGCGCAGTGGTCAAACGGAAAGATTTCCGTTCTTCCCGTACCCACAAGAACAGGTTATACATTTGACGGCTGGTACACAAGCGATACCTATGCATCGGGAACAAAGGTTTCAACTTCAACCGAATTTGCAAAGGACACAACCCTCTATGCAAAGTGGGTTGAGAATAAGTATAATCTTACTCTCAAGAGCGAGGGCGCAGCAGACATAACAAGCGAAAAAACATATACCGAGAGCGTAACTCTTTCAAATCCCTTCACGAAAAGCTATGCAGTCACTTATCATTTCAACGATGGCGACGGCAAAACAAAGGCAACATGGTCCGACAAGTCAACAGGCACGAAGACCGACACCGCAGCAGCCGCATTCACAGGCTGGTCAGGCGAAACCTTTAACCCTGCCGACAAGTCATTCACAAGCCGTGATTATGCAAAGGATGCAGTTGTTTCAAGACTTGCAGACGGAAATGATCATAAGGCCGTAACTCTTACCGCAAAGTGGGAGCTCGGCACGGTTACTCCGCCTACACCCGTCAGAACAGGTTATGATTTTGACGGCTGGTATACTGCGGCTTCCGGCGGAACGAAGGTTACCGACGAAACCAAGATAGACAAGAACACCGATGTTTATGCTCATTGGACCGTTCATACCTATAACATCGCTTTCAATTCAAACGATGTTCCGGCAGGCTCAACCGATCCTGAAGGCGAGATGGCAACCATCAACGGCGTTAAATATGACGCAAATCAGGTGCTCACCGACAACAGCTTCACAAGAGAGGGTTATAAATTCAACGGCTGGAACACCGAGGCTGACGGCAAGGGAACTGCTTATGCCGACAAGGCAGCGGTTGATAATCTTACGGCTGTTGACAAGGCAACGGTAACCCTCTATGCGCAGTGGGCCCCGATTTCCTACACTATCAGCTACAACGGAAACGGCAACACAAACACGGGCGTTACCATGGCTGACACAACCGGCGTTAAGTTCGACGGCACATACGCAGTCAGAGCAAACGAATATAAGAACTCCTATTCACTTACTCTGAATCTCAATGATACAGCAGGTTCAACAAGAGCAAGCCTTGCAGGCGGAACAGGTTCCGCAAGCTTCGATTACGGCTTCGCAGGTTGGGCAAAATCTGCTGACGGCGAAGTTGTTATCCCGAAGGAATATGACGGAAAAACCGTCAACGGCGATATGACCAAGAACCTCACAACCGTTGACGGCGCAAATGTGACCCTCTATGCAAAGTGGGAATATAAGCCCATCACTCTTCCCGTTCCCGTCAGAGTGGGTTACATTTTCGGCGGATGGTTTACGGATGCAGCCTGCTCAAGCGGCAAAGAGGTTGAGCTCAATTCCGACGGAACTTATACTCCGCAGGGCACGATCACCCTCTATGCAAAGTGGACTCCCATCAAATATAACATCGCTTTTGAAGGCAACAAGGGTGCAGGCTCAACCGATATTCAGGGTACGGTTGCGGGCGTTAACAATGTTGTTTTTGACCAGGCAATAACAGGATTCCCGACCGACGAGTACACGAGAAAAGGTTATATATTCAAAGGCTGGAACACCAAGGCTGACGGCACCGGAACGGCATATACCGGTTCCCTTAAGAACCTTACCGCCATCATCGGCGCAACTGCCAATATCGGCGGTTCGGATAAGGTTATTACCGAAGCAAATGTTACCGATAACTATAACGGCGCAACCGTTAAGCTTTATGCTCAGTGGGAACCCGTTAAGTATAATATCTATTTCAGCGACGGCACGGCAACGGAATATGATCCGCAGATAAGAACCTTCGATAAGCCGGAAAAACTCAGCTATTCGGGCATTCAGGTTGCTCTTTCGCTCAAATACTATGTAAACAACGGCATCGAAACAGATCCGGTCAGTGCAAGCGACACAAAGGTTGAGGTCATTAACTGGAAAGACAGCGACGGAAACACATACGATAAGAATGCCGAACATACCAATATTCTCTTCGATAAGGCTCAGGAAGAAAGAAAACTTGAGGCAGTTCTCGGAGACAGAGGCTCTGTTGAATCGCTCCCGACCTATTATAAGAACGGCCATTCATTTGCCGGCTGGTATGAAAATCCGGGATTCACAGGCGATTGCCATAAGGCAGGCAACTCATTTGAGTTTCTCGGCGATGTTTCGCTTTATGCGAAGTGGAATCCGGTAGTCTATGATGTTGAGTTTGACGGAAACACTGCAACATCAGGCGTTCCCGCAAAAATTACAGACAAGACCTTCGGAACGGGAACCGTCACTGTCGGCGCAGATCCCGCAAAGGTCAATACCGTTACATTTGATTCCAATGGCGGATTTACCGTTGAAGCCAAAACAATCACCTATACTTTCAACGGTTGGAAAGATGCAAAGGGCGTAAGCTACGCAGCAGGCACTCACGACGACATCTTCGATAAGGATAATATCCCCGCAAATTACGAAGGAACAACCAAGGAAACTGTTACCGTTAAGGCGGAATGGGCGAAGAATCCGTATACTCTTCCCGTTCCCGTCAGACCCGGCTATACCTTCAGCGGCTGGTATGACACGGAAACAGACAAGAAGGTTGAATCCGTTGATTTGCTTGAAAAGAATATTACCGTAAAAGCCAAATGGACTGCCAACAGCTATACCGTTACTCTTTCGGGCAACGGAAACACCAACACACCCGGAGCATCAAGCACCACATATTCCGGCACTTTCGGTGAAAAGCTGACGGTAAACAATCCGTTTGAAAGAAAATTCAGCATTATTCTTGATAAAAATTATCCTTCGATCTATGCAAAGGAAACCGAAACCAAAACATTCACATCGGATTTCCTCGGCTGGGCCGAAAACAGCGCAAATACAATTAAATATTATGAATCCGCAACCGAAACAACCGATTATGGGGCCTCGGCATTCAATGCGGCATACTATGCAAACAAGAACGGACTTGACTATAACAAGTATGCAATTGTTGAAAAGTATGCAAAATACGGCGGCAGCGCAAGCGGAACGGACGCAAAGGATTACTTTGATGCAGGCAGCAACGGCGCAGTTGATCTCTTCAATATGTCAACCGTAAACGGCGCCAATGTCGGGCTGACTGCAAAATGGGCAGACAAGAAATATACTCTTCCCACGCTTACAAAGACCGGTTATATTTTCGGCGGATGGTATACGAATGCCGAATGCACGGAAGGCTATGCTGCGGCAGGAACGGAGGTTACCGTTTCCGCTGACAAGACCTACTATGCAAAGTGGACTCCGATCACCTACACAGTTGCATTTGACTCCAACAGATATCCCGCCGGCTCAACAGCTCCCCAGGGAAGCATTGCTTCTGTTTCCGGAGTTAAGTATGACGAAGCAAAGGCGCTTACCGCAAATAACAATTCCATAACCAGAACAGGTTACACCTTTAACGGCTGGAATACCGCTTCCGACGGCACGGGAACTTCTTATGCCGACGGCGCAGATGTTAAGAACCTTACTTCAACAGACGGCGCAACCGTAACTCTTTATGCGAAGTGGAAGCCCGTTACCTATAAGGTTTCCTATAACGGAAACGCAGATTCCGTCAGCACCGTAAGCGGAAAGATGGATGAAAAGACAACGGCAACATTCGACAGCAGCTTCGTTCTTAACGGCAACGGTTTCAGCAGAACTATTACCGTTACATTCAATTATAACGGCGCAGACGGCGGAAATTCAGAAGCCGGCAAGACCGTAAGCACGGATTTTGAAGGCTGGGCATTGGCAAATAACGGCGCTGTTAAATTCACAAACGGTCAGACGGTAACCGAAAACCTTGCAAATGTTCAGGATGCGGAGATTTCTCTGTTTGCAAAGTGGAAGAAAGCGGCAATTGTTCTTCCCGTACCTACCAGAACAGGTTACAAGCTGGACGGTTGGTACACAACAAGCAATTTCGCAGACGGAACGAAGGTCAGCAGCGAAACTCTTTACGGCGAGAATACAACCATCTATGCAAAGTGGATTCCCATCACATATAAGATAGCTTATGACGGCAACGGAAACACAGCCGGCACTATGGATATGAAGACAACGGCAACCTATGATGCGGAATATACTCTTGAGAAGAATCTCTTCACCAAATCGTTTGCGATTTCCTATGATCTTAACGATGGCGGAGAAAATGTCACAAAGGCCGATGAACTGGTTCTGAGCGAGGAAAACACAGTAGTAGCAGCGTCCTTTGACGGCTGGTCGCTGACAAAAGACGGAGAAGTTAAATTCGGCAAAGATAAGGATGGAAAGAGCGTTAAAGAAAACCTTTCATCTGTTCAGGATGCCGAAGTAACCCTCTTTGCCAAGTGGGGCGAGGTTTCGTTCGTTCTTCCCGAAGCCACAAGAACAGGTTATAAGTTTGACGGCTGGTTTACCGCTCCCGACGGCGGAAACAAGGTCAACGGCGTAAGCGATATTCCTTCAGGAAGCGCAAAGCTTTATGCTCACTGGACTCCGATTACCTACTCAATTAAATTTGAGGGCAACGGTGCAACAGAAGGCTCAATGTCGGATCTTACTCCGGTAACATACGATAAAACCGCTACACTTACATTGAATAAATTCAGCAGAACAGGTTATACGTTTGACGGCTGGTATACCGCTTCTGACGGCACGGGAACTTATTATGCAGACGGTGCAGAGATCAAAAATCTCACTTCAACAGACGGTGCAATCATAAATCTTTATGCAAAGTGGAAGCCGATCACTTATAATGTTGCGTTCGACGGAAACGGAGCAACAGGCGGTTCAATTGAAGGCTTTGTCGCAACCTATGATGTTGAATTTAATCTTCCCGAAGGCGGATTTGAGAAAAAGTTCACGGTAACATACGAATATAACGGAGCAACAAAAGATGCGGCTCCCGAAAGCCAGGAGGCAAATGCGGAGATTACCTTGTGGACAACGGATTCCGGCGAATATGCCGGCGGTCAGTCCGTTAAGAACCTTACGGCGATCCAGGGCGCAACGGTAACGCTTGCCGCAAAGTGGAGCAGCGCTTCGGTAACTCTTCCGAGCCCGTATAAGACCGGTTACACCTTCAAGGGATGGTTCAGCTCTTCAACGTTTGAGGAAAAAGACAAAGTAGGAGATAAGGGCGGCGCCTATGCTCCCACGGCGGATGTTAAACTCTATGCAAAATGGGAAGCAAATCCCTATGTTGTCAACTATAACGGAAACGGCGCAACAGGTGTGGAAAATTATTCGCAGAACCGTAAATTTGATGACGGAGCAAGCCTTAATCCCAATGAATTTGAGAAAGAATTCACGGTATTGTTTGAATATGAAGATGAAGGCGAAAATCCGGTTAACCCCGAAAGCGCTCCTGAATCGAGAAATGCTGCTAAATCCGTTTTCAAAGGCTGGGCAAAGACGGCAGACGGCGAAAAGGTTTATGATGACGGCTATAATGGAAATATGATTGTTGATAATGAGCCCAGCGTTGACCTTTATGCAGTCTGGGATGATTCAAATTCATATCTCATTCTTCCGCAGCCCATCAGACCCGGATTTGATTTCCTCGGATGGTATACGACCGACAAGTGGTCTGAAGTTGATAACGATGAATATATTCAGCTTAAGAAATATGTTTACAACGATATCAAGAAGAAGATCGACGATCCGTCATATTCGGTCACATGGACTATGCCCGAAGGATATACGCTCGGCGAATATACCGATTCATGGGAAATTCCCGATGATTGGTATGAGCTTCCCGATAGCTTTGTCAGCCCGAAGAGCACATATTACGCAGGCATCAGATATGATTTCGACGATAATGATGACGGCAAAACAGACAGATATGAGGAATGGTATTATCCCGAGAGCAAAGAAACAACCCTCTATGCAAGATGGAGCGATGTCAATCCTCCCGAGGTTGAGGTTGTTTCCGTAACACGCAATCCCAACAACGATAACAGCTACACAATTAAATTTAACTTCTCGGATAACGAAGGAATAACAAGATATTTCTGGGGCAAGAGCGCTTCGTTCTACGGAAATGCTGAAACCGTAGTTCCCGAAACAGTTTTAAATTCCGGCATATATCCGAAGAATGTTAACGATGTTGAATTTACGGTTGAAGAAGAAGGCATTTATTACATTACCGTTATTGATAAGGCGGGAAATAACTCTGCAAGAGTCAACACTTATGCGTTCTACACAACAACGTTTAATGCACTCGGCGGCTCGGTAAGCGGCCCCGGCAAGATGCTGACTTATGAAAAAGAAGAAAACCTTCTTCCTCTTCCCACTCCGACCAGAGCGGGCTATACCTTCGGCGGTTGGTCCTCAAAGGAATATAACGGAATTGCTCTTAACAGCGCTTCCTATAAACCGACTGCAACGGCAGACATTTATGCAAAATGGACTCCGAAGCTTGCCGAATTTGACACAAGCTATAAGAAAGACGGCATAAATGTTGATGTTGCAACAAACCTCTTTGTTCCGAGAGAGATTAAGTCGGATTCATCATCCGGCATTGATGTCAGCTATGATGAAACAACAGGCATAATCACTCTTAACGGAGACGGATATGCTGACACGTCTGTTCTGATCAAATCTCCGTTTAAGCCCAAATCAGGCTCCGAATACAGAATGACTTATGAGGTTATCGGCGGCACGGCAAGCGGAGCAGACCTTGTTCTCAAGCAGGCAACGCCTCTCGGAACAACTGATGTTGAAAGCAGAAATCCGCAGATAATGGAATTCAGATGGTCTGCCGCAAACGAAGGCATTGTTTCGCAGAATTTCACCTATAATAATCTTACTGCCGACACGGTTGCATGGCTTCAGTTCGCAGTTGAAAAGAACGGAACGCCGACATTCAACAATTATCAGATCAGAATCAAGGTTGAAGATGTTACGGAAAGCGAGCCCGCATACGAATATTCGCCGGCAGCAATGCTCCTCGATAATTCCGAAGCGGTTGATGTTCCCGTTGCTCTTCGCACCGGATATCATCAGACAGGATGGTATACAAAACCAGATTCAACAGGAACACTCGTTGAAAAAATTCAGCCCGGCAGCGACCCGATGACGCTTTATGTCCGTTGGGAAGCCAATAAATATAGGGTTGTTTATAATTTCAACTCAACAGCGCATCAGGGCGGCACAACTGTTCTTGATAAGGAATATACCTATGATGTCAGAGATGATCTTGCAGAAAACGGATTCACCAGTAGCTGGAGAGTAACATTTACTCCGCAGTTCAAGACAACGATAGGTGCTCCCCCCATTACCGCAGAACCTCCCAAATATATTGATGCTTATGCAACATTTATTGGCTGGTCGTTGACTCCGGACGGCTCAGAGATGGTCACAGATGCAATGAACCTTACCGCCGAAAACGAAACGGTAACGCTTTATGCAATCTGGGAAGATGCTGTTATCGAATTACCCAATGCAGCTCAGAAGGGTCTTACTCTTCTTGGCTGGTATGATCAGAAAGATGATAACAAGGGTAACAGGATTGGCGGCGTGGGTTCGGAATATGTTCCCACGGCAGATATTACGCTCTACGGTCACTGGATTTCGCTTGGTATTACAAACAAGGTTATCGTTTATGACTTTGCCTCGGGAACAATCGGTTCAGTCTTTGATAAAGCAACAGATGCTCTCGAGAAAAAACTTTACAGCACGACCCTGACTCTCGGCCAGAGCATAATTAACGAAGAGTATCTTGGCTCATCAACAGTCGGAACAAATATTGTTCCCGGCTTCGATGGATGTGATTATTCCATACTCTATAATCACGAGAGACTTCAGGAAATCGATAAACCCGAGGGCGTATATAGCTATAGCCTTACTTCAAAAACAAACATACCTGCAATTTCGTCTGATAATCTTGAGGAATATTCTACTTTCAAAATTAAGCTTGAAAATGGTTGTCTCAATGAACCTATAACCCTCTATTTTGAACTTAAGTTTAATTTCCAAAAGGATGAAGCGTTCCAGTATATCAACGGAAAGATCACCCTTGTTCCTGCAAACTCCGTTTATTTTGAAGAAGATATGTTCAAAGCATACGATACGATAAACGAAGAAGATGCAGAAGAAGAATGGTTCAATGCCGGCGCTGAATGGTCAACGCTTAAATCCGATAAAACTCTTGATCCCAAGACCGTTCCTGCTAATTCCGTTTACGGTTTCTCAAATAAGTATGATGACCGAATAGATGGATATTACGATTGGGGCATTTACAAATGTTCAGGAGAAACAGCGGGATATTCCGCAGGTACCGTTTCAAGAGCTGCTGTTGATGAAAATATGAGAGTCAGCCGTATGAAGGAATTCAAGTTTGAAGGCAAGGGATTTGAACTTGTTTCGGATTGTGGCGTAAACACCTCCGGACTGATGGTTTATGTTTGGAAGCAGGTCGGCTCAAACTATAAGCTTATCAGCAACACAATTGTTGATACCAGACTTAACGACGGCGAAAATCTTACAAAGGGCGGTTTGCTCTGCCAGGTTCCCGTTTATCACTATATGGCTGCCGAAAGAGGCACATATCTCGTTCAGGTTCAGGCAGTTTATCTTGATGATATTCAGCTCCAGGGCGCAGCGCTTGATAATGGAAGCAACCTTCAGATGCTTGCAAACGAGCTTAAAAAATCCGGCGTTGAGGTTGATAAGAAGCTTCTTGATGTTCAGTTTGTTGATGAAGAATCAGTTCTTAACGGCGGCGAAGCTCCCGAAAGCGGAAGCATATTCGGCAACGGCGTTCTCAACGCAATTTCCGTAAGCGAAATTCTTGTCGGCGCATCGGCTCCCAATTACGGATATATCGACGGCATCAGGGTTTATAATCCCACGACCGAAGAGAAATATTATGCTGCTCAGGAAAAGGATGCAAGATTCTTCAATGTTAAGCAGAATGCAGAAATTTCTTACAAGTATAAGGAATATACCGTTTCAAACAGCGAGGGCCATGATAATAACGGTCTCAATGAAATTTATCTCGGACCGCAGAATACAGCCGAGGGAAAAGATCTTTATTGTGCAACGGCGTTCTCAATAATCGGATTCAGAAATGACGGAACGCAGAGAGTAATGGTTTCGCTTCGTGCGGCAAAGGGTAACCCCACAGTATATGTAACCAACATACAGAAAACTGGAGATCTTCCGGTCCCTGTATTGATTAAGGAGATTCATCTGAAAAATTCAACCGAAATGTATTATGATGTTACAGACTGTGTTGGCTCTGATGGTTCGCTTGTAATTGCAAATGTAAGCGATCGCAATCGTTTCGCCGCTGTATGCAACATCAAGGTTACCAATGTTTCCGATTCGCTTGTGGGTATCAGTTATCTTGAGTCCAAAGCAGTTGAAGAAACCATTCAGATGATCAGCAATGCAGAGGAAGGTATGCTGAATGTTGTTGAATATCAGCCTCCTGTTTACGGACGCTATGTTGAGCCCGAAGAAACAGAAGAAATTGATGTTCCCGATACGCCTGATACTCCCGATGTTCCCGACACACCCGACACTCCTGATACGCCCGAAGAAAAGAAACCGGTTATTTATATTGCCGGAGCGAAATCAACCTATACTGTTGATTACAGATCAAAGGTTAATTTCTATGCCAATGTCAAGAATGTTCCCGACGGCGGCAAGGTAGTATGGTATGACGGAACGAAGAAGGTCGGAGAAGGCACAACTTACACGATTGAAGAAGCGGCAACCCGTGCGAAGATAACCGCAAAGGTTCTCAGAGCCGACGGCACAATCGCCGTTGAAACCGACTCCGTAACAGTCAATGTCAGAGGCGGATTTATTCAGAAACTCATCGCTTTCTTCAAAAAGCTTCTCAAGATTCTTCCGGTTGTCAATATCGGCAGATAACAATTAAGCAGTTCACCCGTCTGTTCAATGAGCAGGCGGGTGTTTTCATTCGTAGGGTAAGCATTCATGCTTACCGTCTTTCGGCAAAATCAATTGTAAATTTGTACCCGGCACGGATGAATCCGTGCCCTACGGAGAAAAATGTCACACCCCGTAGGGTAAGCATTCATGCTTACCGTCTTTCGGCAAAATTGATTGTAAATTTCCACCCGGCACGGATGAATCCGTGCCCTACGGAGAAAAATGTCACATCCCGTAGGGTAAGCATTCATGCTTACCGTCTTTCGGCAAAATCAATTGTAAATTTGTACCCGGCACGGATGAATCCGTGCCCTACGGTTTTCAAAAACAACTGCAACACATT
>JAKSQP010000018.1 GCA_024404025.1 Clostridia bacterium
CCTTGCCAAGGTGGAGGTAGCGAGTTCGAGCCTCGTCATCCGCTCCATTTTTTTAATTGAATATGGTGCCATAGCCAAGTGGTAAGGCATTGGTCTGCAAAACCATGATTCCCCGGTTCAAATCCGGGTGGCACCTCCAGGCGAAGAAGCTCTGAATCCCTTGTATATCAAGGTTTTCAGAGCTTCTTGAAATTATCGCCGAGTTTCTGCGCTGAATCGACGAAAATATTCGGGTGTAAAAATGTGTGCCGGGCGTGAAAAATTATGCAGAATACTTGATTTTGTTTCTTTTTTATAATATTTATTTTTCTATAAGCTGGAATAATTGTACCATTTTGGGGAAATCACGGAAGGGGATTTGACGAAATGAACATTAAATATATCAACTCAAATGCTTTGCCGCAGCATCGTCGAGGGCGATCACAATTTGGTGAAAATTCAAGTTCATATAAAAGAACGGAGGAAAAATCATGAAAAACGAGTTGTCAGCCTGTTTCTTGCGGTCGTGATGATCGCCGGAATGCTTCCATTGTCGGTTATACCTGCGGCGGTATTGTGGGTGAAGCAAACGGGAACATCAGCATCTTAAACTGTATCAATAACGGAAATGTCAGCGGAAGAACTTTTGCCGGCGGTATCATCGGTTATGAAGAAAGTCCGGTAACGGTTAAAAACTGCATTGTAGCCGGAAAGGTTTCGGCAAGTTGCGATACAGACAATCATGAGGTGCACCCGTTGGAGGGAGATTATAAAATTTACTCTGCATTGGATGCCAACAGAATGTGTCTTTCCATTGCCGAAAATCCAGGAGTGGACGGTACAAATCTCGAACTGTATGAGGAATCTTTACCATCACGGATGTTTTTACACTGATTTATGATGCCGAGTACGATTGGTACTATATCAAATCGAAGAATTCTGACCTTTACCTTGCTCCGGACGGTTCTTGCCAGGCCGAGTTTGTAAATGTCAGTCAGCATACTTTAAATTATCACCAGCTTCTTGCTAACGCTGCTTGGAAATTTGAGCTTTCAAGTGACGGGTATTTCTACATCAAAAATGAAAATCGAACGTATACTCCAAACAGCGATACCTATTATTACCTGAATGTTGCAAACGGATCCACTTCCGACGGTGCCAATATTATCGCTTTCAGATATTACAGGCGAATTGAATGAAAAGTTCAAACTGGTAAGAGTTGACGGTTAAGCCCCGGTTTCCAAGGACGGCTCCGATGCCATTACCGGTTATATGTCTTCGGGTTCAACCTACGAACAGTGCTTTTACGATAAAGAAAAAGCCATCGGTGACCGCTATGGCATCGGGCTTTCGACCAATGCTATGCAGGGCTTGGCTGCCGATGAAAACGGAAATCTGATGCCCTACACTGTAAACGATTACATTAAAGAAAACGATAAATCCAAAGCCTGCAGACCCCAGCGGCGCTGCCCAAGCCGCAATCAAGGCGGTGAATGATGCACAGACCACTAAGGTCAGCAAGTTCGACTTTGTGGATATGTCCATAACCAAGGAGTCTTTCATCAACGGTACTCTCGACAACACCGCTGATATTCATAACGCAACGAGCGTTCTGCAGATCATCGTTCCGTTCACCACATCCGGCCGTAAGGACATCACCGTGTTCCGTTATCACGATGACGGCGTGAATACACCTGAGACTCTGGTCTTTGAAAAACCGGATGTTCGCCCCACAACAGGATTTGAGGATGGCAAGTTCTTTGTTGGCGATGGCTTCATCGTGGTTTATGCACAGTATTTCTCTGAGTATGCCATCGGCTATGCAGAAGAGTGCACCTATCACTCGGATATTCCGATTATTCCGATTATTGCAATAACAACTCCCATCGTAATCGGAGCAGGAGCAGCTGCAACATTTTCAGCGGCGGCTGCTGCAACGGTTATCGGCGTTCCTCTTGCAATTCTCGCAGCAACTCATATTGTTAAGGAAGTAAAGGAAATCAAGGCTGAAAAAGATGCAGCCGACGGCGAAGAGCCCAAAATTCCCGACACAGGCTCCGCAGAAAATGCAGCCGTTGTTCCGGCGTTTATGATTGCGGTTATGGGCGCTGCACTTTCTGTTGTTATCGGCATAAAAAAGCGCAAAGAAAACGAAGAGGAATAATTCCCTAATAAAAAATCAACTCCCCGGTCAGTAAAGGCAGTGCCTCATAAGGAAGTATTTTGACATAAGAAACCCGTCGAAGAGTTTTTCCTCTTCGACGGGTTTTCCTTTCCGCTCGACAAACAGGGATTTGGTGAAATGATTTTTTATTAATCGCTATTTTATTAATAACTTAATTCATTTATTATTTCCTTGAATTTTTCTTCATTACGGACAAAGTCAAATTCATCGTGGATAAGCCATTTATCACGGAGAATTTCACAAAGCGGTCGGGTATCTGATGTTTCAAAATCAAGTTTTCTTTCAGTTATTTCACCAACCAAAACAGCTGTGTATTTATGTTCATCGGGTCTGTTGTCAAAAGCCTTTGCTTCATCAGCAGCCGAACGCAGGTGCTTATACATATTATCATAATCACCCATAAGTGCATATCTTTTGGCTATATCAAAGTCAAGCCACACTGTACCCCAATTATCATTAGGACGGTTGCCGTCAAGTATAAGCTTTTCCAGCTCAAAAAGCTTTTTTAAAGCAATAAACTCGGTTTCAACATCGACAACATCCGCATCCGCCAAAAGCCATATAAAAGTGTTTAATAATTCATAGCTGTCTTTAATTGCTTTATGCAAAAACGGTAATTTTTCATCTTTTTCTAACGCCCACCAAATCTGCTTTTCTTGGCAAAGTTCCATTGACGGTAAGGTTTCAAAAATCCTTTTACCGATTTCTTTTCTGCCGTGCAAACAATGGTTAAAAGCAAGTCTTGCCGTTGCATTAATGCGGATATTCATGTCGGGACAGTATTTCATTATTCTTTCGCCCAACGCCGTTATTTCGGCATCATACTTTTCCATATTTTCTTTCCATTCGGGGATATTGCCGTCATCGTCGCCCGAAGCAAAAAGAGCATACATCAACTTGTCAAGAAGAACATAGCTGTTTGGATATTCCTTAACACCTTCACGAGCAATTGCTATGCACTCGTTAAGCTTACCCTTACTGATTGCAAATTGAAAACGCTCGAGATATTTTTCGATGTTTTCTTTTTCTGTTATCTCATCTATGCCCATAAGTTTATCTGTTGATATACCGAAAAAGGCTGCGATGGTCGGAATAAGTTCAATATCGGGATAACAATTATCGTTTTCCCAACGTGACACAGATTGACAGGAAACACCGATTATCTCGGCAAACTCTTCCTGCGTAATATCTCTTTCTTTTCTGAATCTCTTTATTGTTTGACCGATATTTAATTTCATAATAAAACTCCCTTTGCTATATTGAAATCGACGTCTCTTTCTGCCTATATTGTGGCATACTTTTATATAGATTTCAATATCACGCTCAGAGAGTTTTTTTCACGGTTATAGTTAAACAACTTCTGATTTGTCCACATCTATAGCGAGCATCGGATTTTGCCGTACAAAATCCACATACCGAAATACTTCCTTATCGGGCTGTCGCTAATGATCGGGGAGCTGTTTTTAGTTGCATTGTGAATCAGAAATTCAATGTGAGAACTTTTACTATGAAGCCGATGATCCTTCCGCCGACCTCTCCGAAGCTCTCGATATAGAAGTTATAATTGATGCCCTCGGAAAGCAGAACGGGATCTGTTTTTTCTCCGAGCCCTTTGTCCTTGAAGAAAGCAAGCATCGCTTTGGCGATTTCAATGTTTCCGTTTGCGTTCGGATGAACGCAGTCATCGGCGATAAGCTCCGTTTTATGGGAAATGACCGAATCAATATCGAAAATAACAATGTCATCGTGCTCTTTCTGAAGCTGATAAATCTTTTCGTTAACTCTTCCGGATGCCTTGATAAACGGAATGTGTCCGAGGCCTTTCCATGCGCAGTAAACATTGTTGAAAACGATTGTTGCATCGGGATTCAGTTCACGGATTATATCATAAATTTTCAGATAGTCGGCATAAATTCCGTCTGCAATTTCATCAAGCTGCTTGTTATTGACTCCGAAAATGGCGCCGATCGTTATTCCCACAACATTGGGATTTGCAAGATAGTTGTTGGAGCCGGTTGAAATGTTGATTATATCAGCCCATCTGATGCTCTCAACAATTGAATTTATCTGCGTTATTTCGTAAAGAAAATCAGCGGTATCGTGAGCGGAAGCGGCAAAATTGCGGTAGTTATAGCCGTTTGTGTCTGCAACGATTTTAGCATAGGAAGCTTCCGACGGGTTCTTTATGCCGTAGCCCTGCGCAATCGAATCGCCGAGCACAAGCATATTCTTTCTTCCGGCTGTTTCGGTTGAGGGATCCAGATAAAATGCCGAAGAAAGCATTCCGAAGCTCATCAATGCGATAACAAGCGCAAGAACAACCGCAAGTGATTTTCTGAAAATTTTCATTTTTCTTTTCTCCTTTATTTAACTGATTTCTGCTGGGTCGGGCCGTAGTTTGCGGCTCCGTTATATTCAACATCAGCGGCGGTGGGATAATATTTCGGGATGCTGTCATCTCGCTGATAAAGTCTTACATGATCTCCTCTCGGAGTTATGTCAACAACATCGGGGCCTCTCCAATAAACCGTGAATTCAACGCCTCTGACGGTTTCTTTTCTCGCCTCGGTTTCAATATCAAAGCAGCATACAAGTTCATCGCCCGCTTTGAGAGAAACTTTTGCAGCTCCGCTGTCTTCGGAATATTCTGTTTCTTTTCCGTTGAGGGAAAGCTTCATCTTTTTCATATAGGTATATATTCTGAAACCTGCGGTGCAGTCCTTCTTTGCGCAAAGGGTGATTCTGCCCTCGTTCGGAATATCGGATCTCATAACGATAGAATCCGTTTCTTTGTCGCAGGGAATGTTGCAGATAATCGCACCGTTTTCATCCGAAAGAGCATTATCCCAGGCAAGTTTAAGCGCAACGGGAGCTGTGCCGACGCAGCAGCCGGCAATTGAACGGAATCTTGTGAGCGAAATCGAAGCAGGCTCGCTGCCGCCCGTAAAGCCGCCCATCATTCTTTTATCAATGTCACGGTAGGTTATTCCGTTGCCGTCGGGAAGAGAATTATCGCATTCAACATATCCGGTGTATGTGACCTGATTTTCAATGAACTGGTTGCGGATGAAGAGGTTTATATCGTTCCAGTATTCGCTGTATCCGCATTCAATAAGCTCTTTTGCGCAGATTATCATATCTCTGATGCAGCAGGTTTCGCAATGCTCTTCTTCAACGGGATGCCATTGCGCATATTCGGGAACCCATCCGAATGAGGAAGAAATGCTTCTGACATAGTCATAGATGGCTTTGCCTTTGGCAATGTATTCCTTGTTGCCGGTGAGTCTGCCGAGCTTTGTCAGTCCGCAGGCAAACCATACTGCCGAATGCACATGGCCGAAGAATTCCATTTTGTAATTGAAATATCTTGAAGGACCGAGAACATAATTTGCAATTCCGATTGCAAGGTCAAGCGCATTTTCGTCATTTTTAAGCTCATATCTTCTTACGAGGGCCTGGAGCATAACCGCATTGCGGATTGCCTGCTCGCCTCTGCCGGTATGCCTTGTAAGATCAAAGCCGCCATCTTTGAGAAAAACATCGTTCGGGAATTCATAAATCGGTTTTTCCTCCAGGAAATCTCCTGACCAGAAGGTGCGCACCTTTCTTTCGATAACGAGAGAACGCATACCCTTGATAAGCTCCGAAACTCTTTTTTCGTTTTCTTTGTCATCGGGATAATCTTCTGTTATCATATTGAGACCGGGCAGAATATATCCCATTTCGTGGAATGAAGAATGGACTGTATGTGTCCAGGGATATTTTTCGCAGAAGCGGAGACCGTGTTCGCCCCAGGATTTCATAAGATGTCTGCGAAGGGACTGCTTAACATCATCGCCGCTGTCCGTTTTGAGCATTCTCATTGCGGAAACGAGCCCCTCATACCATGAGCCGACAAGTTCCGCATCGTCAACTCTGCAATGAGCCGCTTCTGCCGGTTTTTTATTCGGCAGCAGGAGCCAATAGGGGAGGTTATCGTATGCAGGGTCAACCATATTCGTTATGTAATGGTGAACAAGCTCTGCGCTTTTCAACGGGTCGAATTTTTTATACATAATTATCACTCACCTGAATGTTTATTAATGTCAATATACCATATAAATCAAAGGTTTTCAACAGATTTTTAAAGTTCGGAATCAATCAGTGCTTCAAAATAAGCCGAATCTTTTTTGAGCTTCACATACGAATGCTTTCCGAGCGGATTTTCGGCAAAACTGTTTTCTCCGTTTTCGGGATTCACTTCGGCAGTTCCTTTTATCAGCTCATAATCGTTATCCGAAAATCTTCCGAGCATCAGCATTGCGGTCATCGGGTCCCAGGAAGATCTGCCGTTTTCGGAATGATGGTCGGCAAATATTCTGAAAAGAACATCATTTTTATGAAGATGAGAGCCGCTTATTATTTTCTCTCCGGCCTCATAGCCGAGAAATGTTATTTCAGCCGGGCAAAGTTTGCAGAAACGGTATGCGCCGTCAGATGCTCTGCGGTTTCTCGAAAAATTATTTTCTTTTCCGGGCTTTTCGTCCCATTTGCCTGCCATACACCATATTTTCCGGATTTTTCGGGCGGCAAGCTCCGGATATTTTTCAATAAAACCGGCTGCGGTTTGCAGATAACCGATTTCGATTATTTCGGCTTTACCTTCGCATTCCGAAAGAAGCTTTCCGTAAAGCTCCGCTCCGTCGGATGCTTCGTCATTTGAAGAATATTCCGAATCAAGCGCACATAAATTCCGGTGGTAAGACGGAGTGCCGCTGAAATCAATTGCGCTTCTGTCGATTCCTATGGGTATGCCGTGAACTCCCTCGCTGCCGAGAAAAGCGCTCAACGATTTGACAGAGGTTTCAGCGCAGGCGTTGATGATTATTCCGAGAAGCTTGATTTCTCCTCTTTTATGTGCTCTGCAAAGAATGCGGATCGCCGCCGCATCGTCGCAGTCGGTCCACCAGTCCGTGCCGAGAATGATGTTTCTCATTTTATCACCACGATTATTTTTTTTTGATTTTAACATTATTTTCCCGAAAATGCAAATGAGGCTGTGCGGCATTTTGCTGCACAGCCTCGGAATTTACGCTTTTTTCTGCCTTGCGAAATATTCTTTGATAATTGCGATGACCTTCGGGGAAAGGAGAGCGACGGCGGTCAGATTCGGGATAACCATAAGTCCGTTGAAGGTTTCGGAAATGTTCCAGAGCAGACCGAGGTCAACCGTTGCTCCGAGGATGCAGACGAGCGAATAAATAACAAGGAACGGTTTTGTTGATTTTTCGCCGAACATGAATTCAACGCATCTTGAGCCGTAAAGTCCCCAGCCGAGAACGGTTGAGAAAGCGAAGCAGCACATTGCAACTGCGGTGAAGATCGAAACCCATCCGCCGTAGGAATTAACGAAGCCTGCTATTGTAAGCTCTGCGCCTGCGGCTTCGCCGAACTTGATCATGCCCTGATTGCCGCAGATAACAACGAGAGCGGTGAGAGTGCAGATAAGGATCGTGTCAACAAAAACCTCGAATATTCCGAAAAGTCCCTGCTTTGCGGGGTCTTTTTCAGAAGAGGAGGCGTGAGCGATTGATGCCGAGCCGAGACCTGCTTCGTTTGAAAAGATACCTCTTGAAATACCTTTTCTCATCGTGAGGAACATTGAGCCGACTATGCCGCCCGTGACCGATTTAGGCGAAAATGCGCCCTCAAAAATCATTCCGAAAGCCGAGGGAATCATTTTGTAATTGATGCCGAGAACGCCGATTGCAAGAAGAATATATGCAACAGCCATAAAGGGAACGAGCTTTTCGGTAACGCTGCCGAGGCGCTGGATGCCGCCGATAAAAACGATGCCGACAAGAAGAGCGATAACGATTCCGAAGATAAGGTTAAGAGAGCCGCTTCCGTTTGCAGAAACAATATTATAGTTGGCAAGAGCGGTGTTGATCGAAGAAACAATGGTGTTTACCTGCGTTGCGTTGCCGGTGCCGAAGGTTGCGATAACGGCAAAAATGCAGAAAACATAAGCAAGCCATATCCATTTTTTGCCAAGACCGTTTTTGATGAAATACATCGGTCCGCCTATGTATTCGCCATTTGAATTCTTTTCACGGAATTTAACGGCGAGAGTGACTTCTGCGAATTTTGTGCACATTCCGAGCAGAGCTGAAATCCACATCCAGAAAACTGCGCCGGGTCCGCCGATTGCAATTGCTCCCGCAACGCCTGCAATGTTGCCCGTTCCGACGGTTGCGGCAAGAGCGGTGCAGACCGCCTGGAAGGGAGTGACAGAGCCTTCCTGCTTCTGCGACTTATCAAAGAATTTGCCGATTGTGTTTTTCATTGCGTGGCCGAACTTTCTTATCTGAACGAATTTCAGCCTGAACGAAAGATAAAGACCGACGCCGAGAATGAGAATCATTGCGGGAACACCCCACACAATGTCGTTAACAACGCCGTTGATTTCGCCGATTTTTTCAAGCATAGTTTATCCCTCTTTTACAAAACTTATTGTGTTTATATTATACTCAAATCCCGTAAAACGCAAGAACTTTTTTGAAAAAATTTCAGATTTTTTTAAAATATGAAAAAATTATTCTGATTATAATGCTACAATGTTAAAAAAATTCCGTAAAATGCAAAATCACAGAAATTATTTCAAAAACCGGTGCAAAAAATGACGCTGACCGAAAATCTTCAGTTAAATTCACAAAATTTTCTCTTCATTGACTTTATTGTGATAATATGATAATTTTTATTAAAATATAAATTTTTTTATTTCAGGAGCCATTATGAACAATTTATCTGAAAGATTTCTCAATGTTTCCGACGGTGAAAAAATCGTGCTTGAGAAAAACGGATTATATGAAATTGCGCCCGAAGACAGTTTTCATCTCAAGGGCTTATTTTTCAGCAATACGGTAAAGCAGGAGGAAAATCCCGAGGGCGAGAGATTCTGCGGAATCTATCTTGAAGGCAAAAGCGATATTACGATTGACGGAAACGGCGCATCGGTTATGATTCACGGAAAAATGACGCCGTTCATCTTTAAAAGATGCAGAAATATTGTTTTGAAAAATCTTGTTATAGACCATTTCAGACCGACCATGACCGAATTCACGGTCGCAAAAAGCGAAAAGGGAAGCGCAGAGCTGAAAATCGGCGATGAATTTCTCTATCGCATAGACGGCAATATGATTTTCTGGCAATCTGAAAACGATTTCAGCGGAAAGCCGTATTGGGAAATTCCTTATAAAGGACCGAAGGTGCTTTCAAACGCCTTTGATCCCGGAACGGGAATTGTTGACGATATGATATGCGGAAAAGGGGACAGCAGAGGCGGTTTTCCCGATATAACGCATATTGATGTGATTGATAAAAACACTCTGCGTGTTGAATTCAGAGATAAAGAAAAGCTTATTCCCGAGGGTACGGTTGTTCAGACGAGGAGCATTATCCGCCATCAGACGGGCGGAGCATCTGACGAAAGCGAAAATATAACGCTTGAAAACATCAGAGTCAGATCCATGAACGGCTTCGGCATTCTTGCACAGAACAGCAAAAACATAACCTATCGCAATCTTGACCTCACTCCCGCCGAGGGCAGAACGATAGTTTCCGATGCGGATTTCTTTCATTTTTCGGGCTGCAGCGGAGAAGTCAGAGTTCTAAACTGCAGGGCAAAGGGTGCGCACGATGATATTATAAACATTCACGGAACGCATCTTAAAATCGTTTCCGTCAACAGAGAAAAGAATCTTCTGCTTATGCGATATATTCACCCTGAATCGTGGGGCTTCAATCCTTATATTGCAGGCGATGAAATCGAATATGTTTCGGGCAGCACGCTTCTGCCTTATGCTTCGGCAAAAGTTAAAAGCTGCCGCAAAATAAACAATACCGATTTTGAAATTGGGGTTGATTCGATCCCGGATATTGAATTTGCGGAAAACGATGTTATTGAAAATGTAACGAGAACGGCATCGCTTACTGTTGAGGGAAACATCTTCGAAAGGATTCCGTCAAGAGCGATCCTCTGCACAACGAGAAAAGATGTTGCGATAAGGAACAACATTTTTAAATGTATGGGTGCGCCGGTTATATGTGTTGCGGATGATGCAAATTTCTGGTTTGAATCCGGCAGAAGCGGATGTATTCTTTTTGAGGGGAACACCGTTATCGACTGCGGAGCAAGAGAAACAAAGAACGGCTGCGATGTTATCCGCTATGAGCCGGTCGTTATGGACGAGACCTCCGATATTCCCGTGCATGATAAAATCATTGTCAGAGGCAACAAATTCATAAATAATCTTGCGGATAAATATACGATAAATCTGAACTATGTCAGAGCAGCCGAAATCGTCGATAACGAAAGCAATGTTATAATCATCGAAAAAATGGATTGATTATTATTCCGGTTTGTGCTAATATTAGAACAATAAAATAAGGGCGAAACTTCATAAAACGGTTTATGAAGCGCTGCCCAAGAAAGCAGGGTATTGATATGTTTACTGTTATTCTTGCAAAATGTGTAAGCGCTTTGCTTGCGGTCATTATGTTCATTTCGGCTCCGCTCAATCTTCTTCTCGGCAAAAAAACAGAGGCGATCGAGAAAGCAGAGGACGGCTGCAAATTGAGCTTTGCGGCTATTTCGGATATCCATCTTGACGAAAGCTTCAGCTTCATTTCAGATGGTATGCTTGAACTCGGTTTTATGGATATGGATAAGGCAAAGGATCGCCTTGACGCAGTTGCATTTGTGGGCGATATAACGAATCACGGCTATTATGAACAATGGGATATTTTTGCCGACACGGTTGCAAACCATAATATTTCCGACAGACTTTTCATCATTACCGGAAATCATGACACATGGGGACCCAACAGAGATGATTTTACCAATCCCGTTGACGGCGTTCTTCCCACATTCATCAAATATAATAAGAGCATCAGCGGCAGAGAAATCGAAAATATGTATTATTCCGATATAGTCAACGGATATTATTTCATCTGCCTCGGCTCCGAACACGATAACACAAGTGCCTATGTCAGCGATACGCAGCTTGAGTGGCTTGCATCGGAAATGGAAAAGGCTTCAAAAACGGAACTTCCCATTTTCGTTTTCTTCCATCAGCCTATCAATGGCTCTCACGGCCTGCCTTATAACTGGGAGCTTGATGAAACACAGCCTGCAGACAAGGGCGGAATCGGCGACCAGAATGATCAGGTTGTTGAAATCCTCAAAAAATATGATAATGTTTTCTATATCAGCGGCCATATCCACGCAGGTCTTAAGAATGAAACCGATAAGCTCGGCGTTGACTATGCTTCGGTTGAATATATGGAAAATAACAACGGCAACAAGATTACTCTCGTCAATCTTCCGTGTTTTGCAAATCCCGATATTCTCAGAGGCGGTCATATTTCAAACGGCTGCGGATGGGTTGTTGAAGCTTATGAAGGCAAGGTACTTTTCAGAGCAAGAAACTTCGGCGCAGGCACATGGCTCACAAAATATGATGTAACCGTTAACCTTGTAAAATAAATTCAAAGGCAGAGTTTTTGTATGCTCTGCCTTTTTATATGGTGATATTATGAAAAAATTTTTATCAATATTTTTGGCATTGTCATTGGTTTTCGGATTTTCGGTTCTCTGCTATGCAGACGGAGGCAATATGATTTATGTTTCACCTGTCGGCAGCGATTCGGCAGACGGCTCAATTTCTTCGCCGCTTAAAACGATTAACGGAGCAAAAGAGCTTGCAAAGAAAACGGACGGCGGAGTAACGGTTATTTTCCGTGAGGGATATTATACGCTTGACGAAACGGTATGCTTCGATTCATCGGATAAGAGCAATGTTACTTACAGGGCATATCCGGGAGAAAAGGTCGTTTTTACCGCCGGAAAACCCTATACGGGTTTTGAAGAATGCACCGTTAACGGAATCAGAGCATTCAAAAAAGAAGTCGGAAACGATGCGGATTTCAATGTTCTTTTCAATGACAAAACAACTCTGAAAAGAACGAGATTCCCCGAAAAAGGCTATCTCTATGTTAAAGGAACGCAGAAAGGCGATATAGTTTACGGCGAAGGGACATTTGCGAATTATGTCGGTTTTTTCGGCGATGAGAAAACGCCGCATTCAATGAAAAACGAAAAGGATGTCGTTGTCAGACTTCTTCATTATTGGAAAGATGAAATGGCAACCGTAAACGAAATAAATTCCGAAACGGGTCATATCGCCATCAGCAGGCCGACCACAATGTGCATTGATGTTAACAACAGATATTTCTTTGAAAATGTTTTTGAAGCGCTGAATGAGCCCGGCGAATGGTATCTCGACAGAACAGACGGAATTCTTTATTATATTCCCGAAGACGGAGAATCCGCAGAAAGCCTTACGCTTTACGGCTCCGTTACCGAAACGATGATAAAAGTTGACGGCGTTAACGGAATTTCATTTGAAAACATTATTTTCAGAGGAAACGGCTTCAATATTCCGAGAGAAAATAAATACAGCGATCTTTCATCGCAGGCGGGATATGACGCAACTCCCTGCGTTTCGTATGTCAATGCGGATAATTTCAGAATAAAGAACTGCGAATTCAGAGATATTGCGGCGTGCGCCGTTTTTATCGGTGAAAATGTTGAAAATGCGGAAGCAGACAGCAATATTTTCGAAAATATCGGAGCGCAGGCGGTTTATATCAGAGGAAAGAATGTTAAGATCGACAGCGAAGATGTGACGAAGAATATCACCGTAAAGAACAATCAGATAAGGAAATACGGCAGAGTTTTCTTCAATTCGGTCGGAATTCTTGTGATTCATGCAAACAGCATTGACATTCTCAACAATGAAATTGCAGACGGTTATTATACTGCCGTTTCAGTCGGCTGGGTCTGGGGATATGCAGACACCATAACCTATAACTGCAAAATCTGCAACAATCTGATTTATAATATCGGCCAGGGCTGGCTTTCGGATATGGGAGGCATTTACACGCTCGGAAATCAGCCGGGAACGATCCTTTCGGGCAATGTTATCCATAATGTTGCCGCCGATCCCGAAAAAGGAGGCTACGGCGGCTGGGGAGTTTATCTTGACGAAGGCTCAAGCGAGATCCTTGTTGAAAAGAATCTCGTTTATTCCTGCGGAAATGATTCCTACCATTTGCATTACGGCTCGCATAATATGGTCAGAAATAACATTTTTGCGTTGAGCGGCGAATCGCAGGTCAGAGTTGTTTCATCATATAAACGGGTTTCAGAAGCGGATTACGGCGACAAGCTCACCGCTGAATTCAACAATAACATTTTGCTTACCGATAACGGAGTTGCCGAATTTTCAAGCATTCTGAATAAGAAGGCTTTTTCGGGAAGCGGCAATATCCTTTGGGATATTTCAAACGGAGAAAATGTATTTTTCAGCAAGGAAAGCGGCGCAGGCAAAGGAATGAGCCTCAAGGCTTCCGAAATAGGCGGATATATTAAAAATAATATAACTGTTGACCCGCAGTTCAAAGATGCAAAGAATTTTGATTTTGAGCTTTCGGAGAATTCGCCCGTATTTGAATCCGGCTTTGAGAAATGGGATTATTCGGCAGCCGGAACGGTCAGAGGCTCTGTTATAGGAGTTGATTCGCATGGCGGAATGACGGCATATAACGCCTCTTCGTCTGCGGTTGAGATGAAACCCGTCAAAAAACCCTTTGAGCCGTTTATTAACCTTATTTATGCAATATTAAAATTTTTCAACATTATTTAATTGCAGATGTTGACAAATTCTTTCAGCATTGATAAAATAATTAACGGACAGAGGTGCGGCTGATACCTTCTGCTTCCTTTCTTGTGCCGGCACGCACGGATTCAGGGGAGAGATGCCGCCGAAGTATGTTATGCCGTGCCGGGCTGATATGCTGGTGTTATGCAGAATATGTGTTTCACTGTCGTAATTATTACGGAGCACTGCCAAACAATTTGGCTTGCTCCGTTTTTTGTTTTCTTCGTGAAGCAAAGGCGAAACAGGCTTTGATTTCACGGAGGTTTTTTATGAAAAAAAGAATTGCCTTTGCCTCATTTCTTGTTTTTGCAGTTGCGGCTTTATGTGTGCTGTTTTACAGCAGACTTCACGAAACCTATAATTTTATAGGCACGGCGTGGTCGCTTCTGCCGCCGGTTGTTGCGATAATCCTTGCCCTTATAACGAAAGAGGTATATTCGTCGCTGTTCCTCGGCCTTGTTTCGGGAGCGCTGCTCTATGCGAAATTCAACACGATTGAAACCCTTGAAGTTGTTTTCACAAAGGGAATCATCGCCGGAATAGATTCATCGGGCAACATCGGAATTTTAACATTTCTCGTCACTCTCGGGATTCTCGTTGTGCTTCTCGGCAGATCCGGCGGAACTGCGGCATACGGCAGATGGGCGGGCAAACGGATCCATTCAAGAAGAGCCGCCATGCTTTCAACCTTTGCTCTCGGCGTGCTTCTTGCGGTTGATGATTATTTCAACACGCTCACCGTCGGTAATGTTATGCGCCCGATAACGGACAGAAACAGAATTTCAAGAGCAAAGCTTTCATATATAATTGATGCAACTGCTGCGCCGATGTGTATGATCATGCCGATCTCTTCGTGGGCGGCGGCAGTTTCGGGCAATATTGAAACAACAAACGGCGTTGAGCTTTTCCTCAAGGCGATCCCGTTCAATTTCTATTCGCTTCTCACGCTTACGATGGTTGTGCTTATCTGCGTGCTTCAGTTTGATTTCGGCAAGATGAAGCTCCACGAAGAAAATGCAAAAAAAGGCGATCTTTTCACAACAGGCTTCAGACCGAGTGAAGAAATTGATGATAACGGCAGGGGAAAGGTGATTGACCTTGTTCTTCCCGTTGTGGTCCTCATTGTCACCTGCGTTGCATATATGTTATATACGGGCGGCTTTTTCAGAGGAATTGATCTTATTACCGCATTTGCGGACTGCAACGCATCTCTCGGCCTTTGCATGGGTGCTCTTGTTACTCTCGGATTTTCGATTATCTATTATTATTTAAGAGGACTTATGGATTTCAAGGAGCTTATGGACTGCGTTGCCACGGGCTTCAAATCAATGGTTCCGGCTCTTCTTATTCTGATTTTTGCCTGGAGCTTAAGTGAAATAACCGTTCTTTTAGGCGTTAACGAATTCGTTGCCGGAGTATTTTCGGGCGGAGCTTCGGGATTTGCATTCCTGCTGCCGGCAATTGTTTTTGCGGTTTCTGTCGGCCTTGCGTTCGCAACCGGCACCTCGTGGGGCACAATGGGAATTCTGCTTCCCATCGTTGCGGGAATCGGACTTGATGAGAAAATGATGATAATTTCAATTTCAGCCTGCCTTGCCGGAGCCGTCTGCGGCGACCATTGCTCGCCGATTTCCGACACAAACATAATGTCTTCAACCGCCGCAAACTGCGATCATCTTGCTCATGTTGCGACCCAGCTTCCGTATGCCGGCGTTGTGCTGATAATTTCTTTTGTTATGTATATCATTGCGGGAATCACCGAAAGCGCAGCAATTTGTCTTCCGATTGCATTTGCAATTTTGCTTGCGGTTGTGCTTGTTATGTTCTTTTTATCAAAAAAGAGCAAAAAAACCGTATAAAATCTTAACAAATGTATATAAATCGGAATTTTACTTGAAAAAATATTTTTTTATGATATTATAGAGTTTATACATTCGGCCGTTATTCGGATTAAAAGGAGAATAGCTATGGATAAGCTCTTAAAAGGAAAATTCAGAAAACTCAATGATAACATCTTTCTCCTCAAGTATGAGAATGATTATGCTCTCGATGCTCTTCTTGACAGAGGAGTTAAGAATGTCGGCGAGCTCGCTTCATTTATGCAGAAGCATTTCAAGGCGGGAAAAGATGAAATCAAAATGAGCAAGGGCGGTTTCGCCTGCACAACCTTTAACGCTCATACCGAAAACGGCGACCATATCATGGCACGCAATTTCGATTTCAAAAAGGCTCCGGTTATCGTGGTATGGACAAATCCCGAAAAAGGATATAAGAGCATCGGAGTTACCGAAACCGATGTTTTGCTTGTCGGCAAAAAGCTTGCGGAAAAAGAAAACAAGAATCATCTGCTCCTTGCTCCCTATGCCTGCATGGACGGTATGAACGAAAAGGGACTTGCAATCGCCGTTGTTGAAATCAAAACAAAGGCAACAAAGCAGGAAACCGGCAAGAAGCCCATCATCACTACCGTTGCCATCAGAGCCGCTCTTGATAAGTGCGCAACCGTAGATGAGGTCATTGAGCTTTTCGGTCAGTATGATATGCACGATTCGCTCTTTGCCTGCTATCATTATCAGGTGACCGATGCAAGCGGAAAGACTGCCATTATCGAATATATCGACAATAAGATGACCGTTCTTTATCCCGACGATAAATATCAGTATCTTGTAAATAAGTATGCAACTCCCGGCGTTCCCTGCGAAAAGGGCTTTGGCTATACCCGTGAAAAATGGCTTGCGGAAGAATTTGCCGAAACCAATCATATTATGGACGAAAAGCGCGCAATGAAGATCCTTGAAAGAGTCAAGCTTTTCTATAAGCACAAGAGGGGATATATGATAACGAGCCTTTGGAGCGTTATTTATAACCTTGAAAAGAAGAGCTGCCTTTTCTGCGCAAATATGGAATATGATAAGCAGTTTACATTTACGCTTGATTATCCCGAAAATAATATTCATTAACGGAACAAAGCCGGGGTTTTTACCCCGGCTTTATTATGTTCAGCTCAAAAAATATCAAAAACTTTTCCCCCACGCTCAACATACGGTTGTCATATTTTACTGCCATACACAATATATTGTAGTAAATAAAAATGCGGAAAATTTTTCAAAAAAATCGAACATTTGTATTGACAAACGAATGTTCGTCTGCTATAATCATAATCACAAAGAGAACAAATGTTTCTTACGGATGGAGGAAAAAGTTATGTCAGTTATAGATATCATCAGATCGGTTTTTGAATTCGGACTTATTGTTTTAACAATTGCCGCATTAATAAATGAACCTAAGATTGCCGCTTTTGAAAGAAAATTTGCAAGAGCATGCGTAATTCATCTTCGCAACCGCCGTCTGCGCAAACAGGCTGCGGCTGCAATGGCGGCATCACGCATTCAGAGCAGAGCTCCCGAAACGGTTGAAGATGATTCTCCGGAGGCGAAGCTCATGCTCATTGAATGCGTTCACCGTGTGGCATAACGAAAAAGAATCTTACAGCGCTCTGTTGCGGGCGGTGCTTCTTTGCAGTTTATGAAGTATCGCTCAATGCAGAGCGTTTTTTTATGGACATTTTTGCATAGTTATGGTATTATATAGAGGCAAAAGAGATTCGGCTCTCTTTTACCTATAAATAATTGAGGAGGCTTTTTTATGGATAAATCCGCAAAGGGAATCGACGCTTATTTTAACCGGAACAAATGGATTTACAGCATCGGCGGAATAGGCAGAGATATGTCCTATGCTCTTTTCACCAATTTTCTGCTGACCTATATTCTTTTCACAAGAAGCGTTGACCAGGCACAGTTTACGGTGATCAGCACGATGCTTGTTATCTGCCGCATTTGGGACGGACTCAATGACCCTATAATGGGCGGAGTTGTTGAAAACACACGCACGAAATTCGGTAAATTCAAGCCGTGGATCATCATCGGCTGCATAACCAACGGTGCAACGGTTATTGCGATGTTCACAAACCGTCTTCAGGGCTGGAATTTCATTTATCTTTTCATTGTTCTTTATCTGCTTTGGGATATAACCTACACAATGAATGATATCGGCTACTGGTCAATGATGCCATCGCTTACGAGCAAGCCCGGCAACCGTGATAAAATCGTTGCGCTTGCAAACCTTTTCAGCGGTCTCGGAAATCTTGCAACAGTCGGCCTTGTTCCCATGCTCACCGCAGGCAAAAACGCTCTCGGCGGCAACTCGATAAGCGCATACGCAATCGTTTCGGTGTTTGCCGTTTCAATGTTTATTATCTGCCAGATCTTTTGCTGCGCAGGCGTTAAGGAAGACCGCACCTCGAAGCCGGAGAAGGAAGAGAGAATCGGACTTAAGAAAATGTTTTCCGTTATTCTGCATAACGATCAGCTCCTTTGGGCAACTCTTATAACTCTTCTTTCAAACCTCAGCGGAGCAATGCTTACCGCTTTTGCGGCGTATTTCATCTATTTCAGATTCGGCTATGACGGCGGCAAGGTTACTCTTTTCACTGCCTTCTATGCAGGCGCAGCGGGAATTCTGCTTATGGTTTTCCCGATTCTCTGCAGAAAGTTTGTCAGAAAGAAAGCGCTTGCAATGGCGCTCGCTGTTGCAATTGTCGGCTATATCGGATTCATTATCGGCGGAACGGTCATTCCGTCTTCGATCAGCCTTTGGTTCCTTTGCGGCGCCGCACTTGTTACCGGCTTCGGTCAGAATTGGTTTTCAATGGTCGTTATGGTTATTTTTACAAATACCATTGAGTATAACGAATATAAAACCGGTTCAAGAGATGAAGCGATCATTTTTTCACTTCGTCCGTTTATGTCCAAAATGTCAAGCGCACTTCAGCAGCTCATTGTTACGGTTGTTTATCTTGCAATCGGAATGACCGGGATAACGAATAAAATTTCCGGTTTTGAGCAGAATGCAAATATCTTAAGCAGCAAGGCGAGGGCGGATAATCTGCCGAATCTTGAGGCTGCTCTTAATAAGATTGAAGCTGACAAGCTTTCCGGAATTCAGCAGGTGCTTTCGTCTGCGCCGGAATCAATGTCAATGAAGCTTGCTCTTTGTATGACGGTGATTCCCATTGTTCTTCTCATTTTGGCTTTTGCGATTTTAAGCAAAAAGAATAAGATCGATGAAGCAGAATATGACAGAATGATTGCCGAAATCGAAGCGAGAAAAAGCAAATAATGCCCAAATTGGACAAAAGCTATAAAACGTATCCGCTGTATTATCTCCTTTTTGCGCATTATTTTCCTTTAAAATATAAAGTTGCCGAAAAAAATAATCAAAAGAAAAAAAAGGGTGAAAATATTTTTGAATATCTGAAAAATAGCGGTTTTTTTACGCAATTATAGGTAAAACTTGAATTTTCGTCAAAAATGTGATATTATACCTATATTACGAAAATAAAGTAAATTCAGGTTCGGATTTAAAATATTTTATACAGATTGTATAATGCTCTTGTGGAGGCGAATTTATGAGAATCAGAAAACAGTCACTCGGCGACAGAAATATTGTCGGCGAAAAGGTTGAGGCCAGACGCAAAGAGATCAATATGAAGCAGAAGGATCTTCTTACCCAGCTTCAGATCAAAGGGGTTGACCTCAATGCTTCCGGACTTTCAAAGCTTGAAGGTCAGATTAGATATGTAACTGATTTTGAACTTAAGGCTCTTTCGGAAGTTCTCGGAATGACCGTTAATGAACTTCTTGGAATTGACGAATAAGATTACTACTTACCCTCTTATATACAACTCCTCTATGAAGCCGTGCCCGTAAGGGTGCGGCTTCACCCTATTTTTCTGATTTCCGCATCTGAATCAGTTGGTTAGTCACTATGCGGTAATTATTGACTTTTAAATGCTCTTATGTTATTCTTTTTTTGGTGAAAAACATGAAAGCGTTTTTGCGTAAACTCATTCCGATTGAAAAAAGATTAACCTTTTTCAGATTTATAAACAGAATATTTTTTGCATTCTGCGGGCTTTTTCCGATAAAAAACAGAGTCCTTTTTTATTCGATCCGTGCCGACGGAAAGCTGCTTGAAAACAGCCGTATGGTTTATGACGCGCTCGATTGCGAAAAAATTATCTGGGCGAATAAGCTTCCGCATCCGCAGAAGATTCAGCCGAAGGTCTGCTTTTATCTGCTGACAAGCAAGGTCATCGTTACTGACGATTACTGCCGCTATATGCGCTCTTTAAAGCTGCGCAGGGGTCAGAAGCTTATCCAGATATGGCACGCAGGCGGAGCCTTTAAAAGCTTCGGGCTTGATGCTCCGTCAAAGCTCACCGAAGCGCAGGAGAGAGCGACTCATTCGCAGTATTCCGCCGTTATCGTTACGGGCGAGGATTGCAGAAAGTTCTTTGCAGGTGCATTCGGCGTAAGCGAAGAAATCTGCCTTCCGCTCGGTTTGCCGAGAACGGATAAGCTCCTTGCGGAAAAGGATTTGATGAAGGAGCATTTCTTTAAAACGCATCCGGAATTCAGCGGCAAAAAGATATATCTTTATTGCCCGACCTTCCGTGAAATCAAAGGCGAAAGAATCGTTTATAATGCCGGCATCGATTGGCAGAAGCTGAATGATTCGCTTTTTGAAAATGAAATATTCATTCTCAAAAGGCACCCTATGATGGATTATGATATGCTCGGCGGAAAATTTGAAAAGATTTTTGATTTATCTGATGAATCAACTCTTGAGCTTGCCGCTGCGTGCAGCGTTATGATAACGGATTATTCTTCGGTTTCTCATGATGCGGTGCTTCTAGGAAAGCCGTCGGTCTTCTATTGCCCCGATTATAAGGAATACGAAAGAGATTTCTATCTTAAATTTCCCGATGATCTGCCGGGCGAGCTGATAACCGATGACGGCGAGCTGCTTGAAAGCATCCGCAGGGCAGAAAAAGACCCGCCCGTTGACCGAATGGAAAAATTCAGAATCGGGCAGGTAGGAGCCTGCGACGGTCATTCAACCGAACGGGTCGCAGAGCTTATTATGAGTTGGATGAAATAACGGCATCGAAAATTCTTTTGGCGTTGCCGCAATCGAAATAATCAAAATTGAATTCCCTGAAGCTTTGAAGTTTTTCTTCGGAGCTTCGGGGATTTTTTATCGCTTCAATAACGCCGTCAAAGTTTTTTGCAACCTTTCCGGGAACATAGCTTTCATAATCGAAATAGAAAGAACGCTCTTTTTCATATTCTTCAAGGTCAAATGCAAAGAATATGCAGGGCTTCATAAGAAGCGCAAAATCCATGCACACGGATGAATAATCGGTTATGACCATATCGCAGATATGCGTCAGCATTCCGATGTCTTCTTTTGTAACATCCGTTGTTCCTTTAACGGGCGAAGCGGAGTTTATCTGCGGATGAAGCTTTATAAGAAGACGATATTCGCCGCCGAGCTCTGCATTGAATTTTCCGGCGTTGATATGAGAAAGGAGCGCTGAATCCTTTTCGGGATCTTCTCTGAAGGTCGGCGCATAGAGGATAAGCTTTTTGCCCCTGCATTCGGGATATTTTTCATCAAAAGTTTTTCGCAATGAAGAAATGTCACATTCCGCCAAAAGCTCATCAACTCTCGGAGAGCCGAGCGGCAGAACCTTGCTTATGTCTGTTCCGAATGCTTCGGCATAAAGAGGAGCAACATTCCTTGAAGAGCAGATAATATGATCAAGCTTTTTGGAGCAGGCTTTTTCTCTTCTGATGATTTCATCGGGAAGGGGAGCGGAAATGCCGAATTTTTTGAAAGCTCCTTCTGCGTGCCAGAGCTGGATAACGGTTGCCTCCGGCGAAAAATTCAGCTTTGCCATCGGCATAAAATTATCATTGAGAAAAACATATCTGCTTTCCGCAAGCTTTTTTGCTCCCGAAGTAAAGAAACCGATTGCTTTGAAAAACGAAGAAAATCCGCTTATTTTAAGATCACGGGTCGAAACGGAAACGGTTTCATATCCGCCGAGAGCTTCAACATATTTTTTCATTATGCCGAGCGAATCATGGTTGCCGCCGTTATGAGGAGCAACAAAAGCAACTCTGTTGTTTTTCAAAGGAAAAATCTTCCTGAAAAGGTTGAAAAACAGCGCATAGAGATTATAGAAAAGATTTTTCAATTTTATCCCTCAATCATTTTTTGAATTTAAGAAAAAGGAATGCGCAATGTTTAATGACGAATGCCGGCAGAATGCCGAGCTTTGTGTTTTCTTTCAGAAAGAATATTACTCTGAAAAGGCGGCTGTCAACGGATTTTTTTCCCGAAAGAGAAATAGTCACTCTGCCTTTCGGCTTATCGGACGCAGGATGAATATTTTCCATCCTGTCTTCGGGCATATCTTTTATCAGAAGCTCAAACATCGGGAGCGACTGATGAAACATTGATTTGAGGAAAGAGGATGTCGGCTTCGCATTTCTGACCTTAACGCTCAAAAACGGCGTTTCGGCAATTTCTTTTCTTGATGCAAGAGCAATGCCCAGCTCCTTATATTTTTCATCGCAGAACTTAAGCTTTTCGGGCTTCATCTGCGAGCGAAGCTCTCTGCATTTTTCGCTGATAAAGGCGAGCGTTTCATCGTCTGCGCCCCATAAAAGACGATAAAATTCGTTCATCAGAGTGCAATAAGTTTTAACAATAAGCTCCTGGCGGTAGTCATCCTTATCAATGCAGGTGCAGTCTTCTTTTTCAATGGCGATTTCCGCCTCTGATTTGATAATATCAAGCGATCTGATAAAATCTTTAACATAAACAATATTGACTGTCTGCGTGACCGAAGGATGCTCTTCCGGGTCGCAGCGGCGATATTTTGCAACTGCTTCCGGAACGCCTGTGATGACCGGGGAGAGCTTATAAATGAAGCTCATATTGAATGCGCCGTCTTCGCTGTATCTTGTTGAGGGGAAGCGGACATCCGAATTTTTCAGCATTGAAGTGCGGAACGCTTTGTTGCCGATAAGAAAATTCCAGACAAGGCGTTTATCAAAGCGGTCAATATAATCCTCCTGCGAAAGCTCTTTTGCAATCGGGTTATCCTCCTCGCTGCCGAAGCCGAAGCGCCGCATCCGGAATATCGCCATATCAGCATTTTTTTCTTCCATACGGTTATAGATTCTTTCAAGAGCATCGGCGCTGAGAAGATCGTCGCTGTCAAGGAAAAGAGCATATTTTCCCTCTGCATACTGAATTCCGTGATTTCTTGCGGAGGAAACGCCGCCGTTCGGCTGATGAATAACGGTTATATTTTTATATTTTACCGAAAAATCATCGGCAATTTGAGCCGTTGAATCGGTTGCACCGTCGATAACAATGATTATCTGAATTTCTTTCAGAGTCTGATTAATAAGGCATTCAACGGTTTCGCCGATGAATGCCTCTGAATTATAAGCCGGTATGATAACGGAAAATTTAAAATCTTTCATTCTTATTTCATCCATTTTAAAACAGTTTTGCCGAAATTGCGGCTGATATCCTGCGAAAATGCCGAATGAATATCGGGAATTGAACGTATCTCAACAACGCTGCCGATGATATTTTCAAGATATTCCGCTATCTGCGGATTATCCTTGAGAATCTGCATCGTGCGCTCAAAATCGGCAACTCCGCTTCTGCTTGAGCCGAAAAGACGAAGTCCTTTTTCAAGCACCATTCTTGTGTTGATTCCGATAAAGCTTTCGCTCACGCCCATAAGACCGATTGAGCCTTCAGGGTTTATCATATCAATAATCTGTGCAATTGCAAATCTTGAAGCTTCGCCGCCGACGCATTCAAAGCCGTGGTCGATGGTTAAATCTTCGGGAATATGGTCAACATGGAAAGTTCCGTCTGCAAATGAAAAATAGCCGAGCTTTTCATAGACTGTGCCGAAAATATAAAGCTTTGAATACGGATAAAGCGCACGAAGAATAAGAGCCGTTATGAAGCCGACATTTCCGTCGCCCCATACGCCGATCGAATCCTTTCGGCTGTGTGAAAATCTTTCAAAACGGCTGACTGCGTGAACGGCAACGCTGATAAGCTCCGTAAACGAAGCTATCCTTAAATCAAGACCTTCGGGCACACGCACGAGGCGGTCATAAGAAATATCAATATAATCACGCAGGAAGCCGTCATATCCGCTTGAGCAGAAGTGGCTTGAACGCCTGTAATTTTCGGCAATAATATCGTCATCCTCCGTAGGAGTATTCGGAACGGGAACAACGAGCTCACCTTTTTTGAAATGACCCGTCGGGTCAAAAACGACCCTTGCAACGCATTCGTGGATAAGCGCCATCGGGAGCTTTTCTTTCAGCGCCTCACGGCTTCTGTTGCCGAGATAATATCTTTGGTCCGCCTTGCAGATCGAGAGATATTCGGGGCGGAGAATAACGCTTGTTTTCAGGTCCGGCTCGGTGCAGGCAATGTCGATCATGCCGGGTGCAACGAGTCTGTAAACTGCATTAATCATTGTCGTCCTTGCCTTTCAGAAGGGTCTGAGCAACCTTCAGGTCATAGGGATAGGTGATTTTTATGTTGAAAACCTCGCCGTTTACCATATAGACATCCTTATTTTTGATTGAGAATATCTTGCAGGCATCGGTGAGAATGGCTTTTTCTTCTTCGGTAAGGCTTGCGAGAACTCTTTCAAGCTCTTTGAGGCGGAAGGACTGCGGAGTCTGACCCTGATACATCTTTTTTCTGTCGGGGATGCAGCTTATAATGCTTCCGTTTTCGCTTTCAACGATGGTATCCGTTGCGGGAATGACTGTGTCGCAGGCGCCGTATTTAAGAGCGGCATCAACATTTTCATCAATCATTCTGTGAGTGAGGAATGGTCTGACGGCATCATGGGTAACGATAACCGTATCCTCATCGGTTTCATAGTTTTCTTCAATGAATTTTATGGCGTTTTCAAGGGTGCCGTTTCTGCTGTCGCCGCCCTGAATAACGCTGATTTTCTTGCCTTCGGGGATGAATTTTGCAACGAGCGAGCGGGTGTGGGCAACCCAGGGCTTCGGGCAGAGAACGATTATTTCATCTATCTTTTCATTGATGAAGAATTTTTCGATTGTGTGGATAATGATGGGCTTTGAGCCGAGCTCAAGATACTGCTTCGGAGTGTCGGAATTGCCCATACGGCTGCCGACGCCGCCTGCAAAAACTGCAGCAAATATCATGATTATCTTCCTTTCCTTGAAGTAAGATCATTACTTTTTCTTTATCATTTCTTCATATTGAGCGCAGATTTCTTTTGCCGTGCCCTGCGCAATGAGTTTGCCGTGGTCAAGAATAATTGCCTTGTTGCATATGTTCAGCACCTGCTCCGTGCTGTGGGAAACAAAAAGCACGGTTATGCCTTTTTCAAACATTGAGCGGATTTTGTTTTCGCTCTTTTTTCTGAATTTTGCATCGCCGACCGAAAGCACTTCGTCAAGAATGAGAATTTCAGGCTCAACTGCGGTTGCGATTGCAAAGCCGAGCCTTGCTCTCATGCCGGATGAATAATTCTTAACGGGAACATCAATAAAATCTTTAAGCTCGGAAAATTCGACTATCTGGTCATATTTCTGTTCAATGAATTTTCTTGAATAGCCCATTGTTGCGCCGTAAAGGAAGATATTTTCTTTTCCTGAATAATTCATATCGAAGCCTGCGCCGAGTTCAAGCATCGGGGCAATGATTCCGCTGACCTCAACCGTTCCTTCGGTGGGCTTGAGAACGCCGGAAATGACCTTGAGCAAGGTTGATTTGCCTGCTCCGTTGAAGCCGAGAACGCCGACTCTGTCGCCCTTTTCAACGGTAAATGATATATCCTTGAGCGCCCAGAATTCAGTAAAATGGAGCTTGCGGGTAACAAGCTTGATAAAATATTCTTTTAAATTATCGACCTTTTCCTTGTTGAGATTGAAAAGCATACTCATATGGTCGACTTTGATTGCAGGTTTACCCATGGTATCCTTTCTCCTTTAAATATGGAGGATGAACTTATCCTGCTTCTTATAGAATGCGAAAACGCCGATAAGAAGCACAAGAAAGCTGAAGCCGAGCGAATAGAGCAGATGATATATATCAAACATTCTGCCGTAAAGCACGCAGCAGCGGAACATTTCCGTTATGGAATAAAGCGGATTTGCTTTGAGCAGATAATTGAATATCGGAGTTTGGATATTGAGCTGGTCTATCTGATAAAAAATGGGAGTCAGATAGAAGAGAAGCATACAAAATACCTCATAGAGATATTCAACATCTTTGAAAAAGACTTCAAGGGTCGAGAGGATCATTCCGACTCCGAGCGAGAGAATGAGCAGAACGATAATCGGAATCGGGAAGAGGAAAATATATCCCGTGATGTGAGGCGGTTCTGCCGAGAAGAAATAGAAATAGATAATGAAGCAGGCGAGAACGGAGAGCGAGATAACGAATGTTATGAAATTGGCGATAACATTTGAAAGAGGGTAGATGTATTTCGGAACATAGACTTTCTTTATAACGGATGCGCTGTTTCTGATTGAGCGCATTGCTCTCTTGGTTGCCTGAGAATAGAATTCATAAATCAATCGTCCGCAAAGAAGATAGATCGGATAATTGACTATCTGGCTTCCCTTTCTTCCGAAAACATTTCCGAAGATGATAACGAGAATTATCGTTGTCAGCAAAGGCTGAAGAAATGTCCAGAACATACCGAGAACGGAATCACGGTATTGAAGCTTTATGTTTTTACGCACGATTTCATAAAGCAGAAATCTGTACTTATGGAAATTCTTTATATATTTCATATTATCTCCTGAAAAGATTCCATTTGATGAAATAACTGAACATTGATTTGATGTGGATTATTTTAAGCTTGTTGTTTCTCTTTGAATCTCTTCCCCATTCGTGATAAACGGTAGCGTCGGGATAGAGAAGCACCTTGCTCACTCTGTTGATTTCTCTGACGAGGTCGCAGTCTTCAAAATACATAAAATAACGCTTGTCGAAGCCGCCGAGCTTTTTGAAAAGCTCTGTTCTGACGAACATAAAGCAGCCGGTTGCGTTTTCAATCTGAATGGGCTTTGAGAGGTCTTCATCAAGCATTGCGTATTCACGCAGAAGCTTTGAAGGTTCGTCCTCGCTGCGAAGACGGCTCGCAACAAGATAGCGGAGCTTCGGATTTCTTTTTCCGAGGATCTGCGGCCTGCCGTCGGGGAATTTTATCTGCGGAGAGAGCATTCCGACATCTTCACGGCTGTCAAGATAATCAGCCATCTGCGAAATTATGTCATCCTTTATGAGTATATCGGGGTTTATTATTGCATGGTATTCGGAATCAAGCATATCCATAACCGAATTATGGCCTGCTCCGAAGCCGACATTTGCGCCGCTTCTGATTACCGTTGCCTGCGGATAGTTTTTTTCGATGAACTCCGGAGTGCCGTCGGTTGAGCCGTTGTCAACGATAAACAGACGGAACGGAGCTTTGGTGCATTCGTAAAGCGACTTTAACGCATTGTCAATTGTTCTGATGTTGTTATAAGTCACGATGCAGCCTGTTACGGGCTTATTCATTATTTTTTATTTCCTTTCAAGGCACAAGCGGGAAATTATATTTTTTTAAGCGAAGAAATCATATTGATCCGCCATCTGATTTTCTGCTTTATCGAGGTTGCGGAGCCGGTCACATTTTCGCCGTGGCGGCGCCACAGGATCAGCGGCTTATCAAGGATAACGACCTTTCTGCCTCTTTTGATCGAGGCAAGAGCTATCCACCAGTCGTGCATTGCAGTGTCCCCGGGGAAAGGGATGCATTCCGATGCAATTTCTTTTGTGAACGCCATGCAGCAGCCCACAAAGGTGTTGCGCAGAAGATTTTTTGAAAACGATGCGCCGGAGCCGTGAACCGCAAAATAGGACGGCTCGGTGGTATTCAGTTCTGCATCCGTTACGCATGCATCGTGAAGAATTACATCAGCGCCTTTTTCAAATTCGGCGAGCATACGGCTGACCTTATCCGGCATCCAGACATCGTCCTGATCTGCGAGAAAAATAACATCTCCGGAGCAGCGATTGATTGCGTTTTCAAAATTCCTGACCACGCCCTTGCCTTCTCCCGCAAAATATTTAATGCGGGGATCGGCAATTGAGTCAATAACTGATTTGGTGGCTTTGAACGGGTTGTCATCCGAAACGATGATTTCATCGTTTTCGCTGAGCTGACAGAGAATTGATTCTATCTGCTCTTTTATATATTTTTCGCCGTTATATGCAGCGAGAGCAACCGAAATTTTCATCAGTCGAGGCTCTTCATTGTGGGGAAGAGAAGAACATCTCTGATTGCGGATGAATCGGTGAGAAGCATACACATTCTGTCAATGCCGAAGCCGATGCCGCCTGTTGGGGGCATACCGTATTCAAGAGCCATAAGGAAGTCCTCATCGGTTGTGTTGGCTTCTTCATCGCCCATTGAAAGCTGGATTTCCTGAGCCTTGAAGCGTTCTCTCTGGTCGATCGGGTCATTAAGCTCCGAATAAGCGTTTGCCATTTCCCAGCCGTTCATGAAGAACTCAAAGCGCTCAACATATTCGGGATTTGAGGGCTTTTTCTTCGTGAGAGGAGAAATTTCAATGGGGTGATCCATAACGAAAGTGGGCTGAATAAGATGCTCTTCAACGAATTCTTCAAAGAAGAGATTGAGAATGTCGCCCTTTCCGTGGCGTTCCTCATATTCAATATGATGTTCTTTGGCAACTTTGCGTGCCTGCTCAACATCTTTGATTTCGTTCCAGTCAACGCCCGAATACTTCTTAACGGCATCAACCATCGTAATTCTTTCAAACGGCTTGCCGAGATCCATTTCGATTCCGTTATATGTGATTTTCGTTGTGCCGAGAACAACGGAAGCAAGATGTCTGTAAAGATTTTCGGTAAGGTCCATCATGCCGTTATAGTCCGTATAAGCCTGATAGAGCTCCATAAGAGTGAATTCGGGGTTGTGTCTTGTGTCAACACCCTCGTTTCTGAAAACTCTGCCGATTTCATAAACTCTTTCCATGCCGCCGACAATAAGTCTTTTGAGGTAAAGCTCAAGAGAAATGCGGAGCTTAACATCCTCATCAAGAGCATTGAAATGAGTTTCAAAGGGCCTTGCGGATGCGCCGCCTGCGTTGGGAACAAGCATCGGCGTTTCAACCTCAATGAAGCCCTGGCCGTCAAGATATTTTCTGATTTCGCTGATGATGGCGGATCTCTTGCGGAATGTATCCTTGACCTCGGGGTTCATAATGAGATCAAGATAACGCCTTCTGTATCTTGTGTCGGTATCGGTCAGACCGTGGAATTTTTCGGGCAGGGGAAGAAGCGACTTTGAAAGAAGGGTCATTTCGCTTGCGTGAATCGAAATTTCACCCGTCTTTGTTCTGAAAGCGTAACCTTTAACGCCGAAGGTGTCGCCTATATCGGATTTCTTGAATTCAGCGTAGGAATCTTCACCAACCGAATCTTTCGAAACATAAACCTGAATGTTTCCGCTGAGATCACGGATATTGCAGAACGAAGCCTTGCCCATAACACGCTTGAACATCATTCTGCCGGCAATTGCAGCGTTGATGGGACTTGCGTCCATAATTGCTCTGCGCTCGTTATAATCCTCGTTAACGGCGGCTCTTGCGGCCTGTTCGTCCATGCCTTCGGTGTCAACGGGCTTTCTGCCGCCGATAAGCTCTGCTTCGTGAGCGTTATATAATTCTTTGATTTCTTCAGAATGATGGGTCTGGTCGAATTTAGTGATAACAAACGGATCTTTTCCGGCGTTCTGAAGAGCTTCGAGCTTTTCAATCCTTATTTTGCGAAGCTCATTTATATCCTGCTCCTGCTCGGGAGCGGCATTGACATTTTTTTCTTCTGCCATTTGATTCATTCCTTTCAAGCTATATAACATCATAAGCGACAGCCGAAAGACTGCCGCCGTATATTTCATAATTGCATTTATTTGGAGATTGCAAGAACCTTCATATCAAAAAACTTGTTGTTCGGGGCGGCAACCTTAACAATGTCGCCGACCTTTTTGCCCATAACCGCCGAGCCGACGGGAGAAAGATCGGAAATGATTCCCTTTTCAATGTCGCTGTTGCCGAGAATTTTGTATTCAACTTCCTCGTTGAATGTCATATCGAGAAGAGTGACCTTTGAACCGATGCGGATAACCTCTCCGGTAAGCTCTTCTTCATCAAGAATAACAGCATTGCGGAGTTCTGCTTCAAGTCTTGCGATTTCGGCTTCCATTTTGGCCTGCTCGTTCATTGCTTCATCATATTCGGCGTTTTCGGAAAGGTCGCCGTGTGAACGTGCTTCTTTGATTTTTTCAGCTATATCGTCTCTGCCGTCTGTTTTGAGAATGTTGAGCTGAGCGCTGAGCTTTTCAAAGTCTTCACGGGTAAGAACAGTAGTCTTTTCCATTTTGATATATCTCCTTTGCATGGCAAATTAGTTACATATAACCATTATCGCATATATTATAAATAAATAATATATAAAAGTCAAGTGTTTGAGCGGAACTTCATATATTAAGCGCCGTTTTCCGCAATGGAAGAAATAAGGTCGGCAAATGCGGATTCTCCGCCTCTTCTGATTATGTCGATTCTTTCACATACCGAATTTTCGTATGTGCGGGAACCGCAAAGCTCTGTTACCGCTCCTGCAAATAATACGGGATCAATGCCGTTTCCTGTTATTGATTTATGCTCTTCGAGCAGCACGATCCCGCTTCCGATAACCGTTGTTTTTCCTCTGACCGTTTTATCCGGAGCAAAAACTATATCGGCTGAAACGAATTCGTTTTTTTCGCCGCCGCAGAATATCACGGCGTCCCTTTTTGAGCTTTTTTCAAAGGATGTGCGGAGCATTACCGATGCGCCCGTTTTTTCGAGAATATCTGTGCATACGGGAATATATTTTTCGATTTTTTCCGTTATGACCTTGATTGATGAACAAAGCGGAACAAGGCGGCAAAGCTCCTGCGTGAATTTGGCTTCCCGGTCGCAGAGCGTGAGGACGAATGAATCGGGCGGAAGCTTAACCGTGTCAAGGATTTCAAGCGCTGTATTCAAGCAAAGACCATATAAAAAACCGGAGGGGATAAAAGGCGAGATATGCTGATTTGCGGGCAGAGAAATCGTCTCGGGAGCAATAACTCTTGAGGTGTATCTGCCGCATTTGCCGATCACTTTTTTCCATTCGATCCCGTTCTTTCCGTTAAATATTTCAAGCACGGCAAACGGCATTCCGTCGGCGGTGCGGATAAATTCCGCAGGTTTTTCGTCAACGGCTTTTTTCATTTTTCTTGAAGCAAAAAATCCGCTCGGAGCATCAACTGGTTTTAAAATAACAAACACACTATCACTATCCTTTCGCATTCGCTGAATTATATGCAAAAGAAACGGTGATAATGTGTTGTGAAGCCGGATTATTCGTCACGGAAAATCAAATCAAGCTCTTCGTCTGCAAGCTCTCTGCATTCGCCCTCTTTGAGGCTTTCGTCAAGCTTCAAAGCGCCTATTGAAATTCTGCGAAGATGCTCAACATTGTTTCCGAGAGAAGCAAACATTCTTTTAACCTGGTGATATTTGCCCTCTCTGATTTTTATTCTTGCGCCGGGTAAACCGTTGATATCTATGGCTTCAACGATTGCCGGCAGACATTCTGTTCCGTCGCCGAGGGTTATCCCGGCTTCGAGCTTTGCAATGTCGTTTTCGTCGATTGCAAAGGAAAGAATTGTCTCGTATGTTTTATAGACATGGTGAGCGGGACTCATGATTCTGTGGCAGAGTGCACCGTCATCGGTGATGATAAGCAGACCCGTTGTGTCACGGTCAAGCCTTCCGCAGGGGAAAAGCGAACGGCGTTTGAGGTCTTCGGGGATTATGTCGATAACCGTTTCTTTGTTCGGATCTTCGGTTGCGCTGATAACGCCCTGCGGCTTGTTGAGCATAATATAAATATGTTCTTTTAATGTGAAATCATATCCGTCAACGGTTATTTCATCGCTTTCGGTGTCTATCAGCTCCTCTGCACGCAGAGTCCGCTGACCGTTGACCGCAGCAGCACCGTTTTTGATAAGATTTCTCGCTTCTTTTCTTGAAACATTGCAGTTGAGCGCAATGACTTTATCAAGGCGTTTTAGTCCCATTTGATCACCTCCGCCGGAATAAAAAAGTACGGATAAGAGGAAAACGGAGTTCCCGGTCTGCCTCATATCCGTACTGATTCATTTGATTTATATCGTGCTTAAGGTACGATTATGCAAGCTCTGCGAAATACTTGATTGTGCGGACCATCTGGCTTGTGTAGCTGTTTTCATTGTCATACCATGAAACAACCTGAACCTGATAGAGACCGTCGCCAAGCTCTGAGACCATTGTCTGAGTTGCATCGAAGAGTGAACCGAACTTCATGCCGATAACGTCGGATGAAACGATCTGATCTTCGTTGTAGCCGAAGGATTCGGAAGCAGCAGCCTTCATAGCGGCGTTGATGCCTTCCTTGGTTACGTTTTCGCCCTTAACAACAGCGGTAAGGATTGTTGTTGAGCCTGTGGGAACGGGAACTCTCTGAGCGGAGCCGATAAGTTTGCCGTTGAGTTCGGGGATAACAAGGCCGATTGCCTTTGCAGCGCCTGTTGAGTTGGGAACGATGTTTGCAGCGCCTGCACGTGCTCTTCTGAGGTCACCCTTTCTATGAGGACCGTCAAGGATCATCTGGTCGCCTGTGTATGCGTGAATCGTGCTCATGATGCCGCTCTGGATTGCTGCGTAATCATTGAGAGCCTTTGCCATGGGAGCAAGGCAGTTTGTTGTGCATGATGCAGCGGAGATGATCTGATCATCAGCGGTAAGAGTGTCATTATTAACTGAGAAAACGATAGTTTTGAGGTCGTTGCCTGCGGGAGCGGAAATAACAACCTTCTTTGCGCCTGCGTTGATGTGAGCCATGCTCTTGTCCTTTGAGCAGTAGAAACCTGTGCATTCAAGAACAACGTCAACACCGAGTTCACCCCAGGGGCAGTTTACGGCGTCTTTTTCAGCATAGATCTTGAGGGTCTTGCCGTCAACCGTGATCGTGTTGGCTTCGTCGTCAGCACTTACTGTGTGAGTGTTTTCGCCGATCTTGCCGCAATAGCCGCCCTGAGCGGTGTCGAACTTGAGAAGATGAGCAAGCATTGAGGGCTTTGTAAGATCGTTGATGGCAACGATTTCATAACCTTCTGCGCCGAACATCTGTCTGAATGCAAGACGACCGATACGACCGAATCCGTTGATTGCAACTTTAACTGACATAATGAATAACCTCCAAATATGATTGTTTTAATTTAAGACCATAACTATTTTATACATTTTGTGTCAAATAATCAAGCATTTTTTCGCTATTCCGAAATATTCGGTAAGTTTAACAAAATTATCCGTCAATACATTTGTTTCCGTGTAATTCTGCCAATATTATAATTCCAAAAAAGAAAAATAAATCATTTGTGATATTTGCCGCCGCCGGAAATCATAAACGCACGGTAAAGCTGCTCAAGAAGCATAACTCTTGCAAGCTGATGAGGGAAGGTCATCGGGCTCATCGAAAGTCGAAGTTTTGCCTTTGATTTGACTTTTTCGGAAAGACCGTGTGAGCCGCCGATTATAAAACAGAGGCTGCCCCGGCCGGATAATGCACAGCTTTCGATTTCCTGCGAGAATTTTTCGGACGGCATCATTTTTCCTTCAATGCACATTGGGAAAACCGCTTCGTTCGGATTGATTTTTGCAAGGATCCGCTCTGCTTCATCATCGAGCGCGGCTTTTATCTGCGAAGGATTCGGATCCTCCGGCAGACGGGCAGGAGCAAGCTCCGTAATTTTCAGTTTGCAGAATGCGCCGAGTCTTTTTTCATATTCAGCACACGCCATGCGGAGATAGTCCTCTTTGAGTTTTCCTATGCAGATAAGATTTATGTTTATCATATCGTTCACCTCAGAGAGTAATCAGCGGGTTGTTGTCAAGAGCAACCGAGAGCTTATAGTCGGTTTCGGCTGCGCCTGCCATCGTCATTGCGGCGTGGGTCGTTTCATAGGCGAGCGAGGGAATGTTGTTTTCCTTGCTTAAGTGGCCGAGAATAAAATGAGATGTGCCGGACTGAAGCAGCTTTACTGCGGTATCCGCACACAATTCGTTTGAAAGATGGCCGTGGTTTGAAAGAATTCTCTGCTTGAGAAAATACGGATAAGGACCGTTCTGAAGCATTCCCACATCGTGATTTGATTCAAGCAGAACAAGGTCACTTCCGTAAATCGAATTCATAACGGTTTCGGTCATCGTTCCCATATCCGTTGCAACCGAAATACGCTTTCCGTCCGGCATAAGCACGGAATATCCGCAGCTTTCACGGCTGTCATGCGGAGTTCTGAACGGCCTGACGAACATACCGCCTGCCTCACAGCCTCCGTCGGGGATTATGTAAGCATCAAACTTGCCGCTGAAAACATTGAGGTCATTCATCCCTTCAAGCGTACCTCTTGATGCGTAAACATTTATGCCGTATTTTGAGGCAAAAACACGGATTCCGGCAATGTGGTCATTATGCTCGTGGGTAACGAAAATTCCGCAGATTTTTCCGGGGTTGACACCGATGTCGAGAAGAGCTGCTTCGGTGCGCTTTGCGCTGACGCCGATGTCGATCAGAATTCCGGATTCGCCGTTTCCGATATATGTACAGTTTCCGCTGCTTGAAGAAAATAAAGAACAGAATTCAGTCATTGCATAAACCTCAAAAATGGGCTGCCATAGGGCAGCCCAAAATTTTATCCTACTGTTGCGAGCGAATCGGAATCGGGATAATAAACTCTCTTTATATCTGCGCCGATTGCGCTGAATTTTTCAACTACATATTCATAGCCTCTGTCAATGTGGACTATGTCTTCGATTTCAGTTGTGCCCTTTGCGGCAATGCCGGCAATGATCATTGCGGCGCCTGCACGAAGGTCATCGGCTCTGACGGGCGCACCCTTAAGCATTTCAACGCCCTGAACGACCGCAAGCTGGCCGTCAACGCTGATTGAAGCGCCCATTCTGTTGAGCTGTTCGGTATAGCGGAAGCGGTTGGACCAGATGCTTTCGGTAATGATGCTTGTGCCTTCCGCAATTGCAAGAAGAACTGCCATCTGAGGCTGCATATCAGTCGGGAATCCGGGATGCGGCATAGTCTTTATGTTGCATCTGCCGGGTTTCTTTTTGAGCGAAACACGGACCGCATCATCAAATTCTTCAACGACTGCGCCGCATTCGACAAGCTTGTTTGAAATTGATTCAAGATGCTTCGGGATAACATTCTTGATGAGAACATCTCCGAACGAAGCGGCGGCGGCAACCATATATGTGCCGGCCTCGATCTGATCGGGAATGATGGAGTAAGTGCATCCGTGAAGATTCTGAACGCCTCTGATTTTGATAACATCGGTTCCGGCGCCTCTGACATCCGCACCCATTGAATTGAGGAAGTTGGCAAGGTCAACGATATGAGGCTCCTTTGCAGCATTTTCGATGACCGTTAATCCCGAAGCCTTGACTGCGGCGAGCATGATGTTGACCGTTGCGCCGACGGAAACCATATCAAGATAAATCGGGCTTCCTGTAAGCTTTTCGGAAACTGCCTCAACAATGGCGTTATCCTCTATTGAAATGTTTGCTCCGAGAAGCTCGAAGCCCTTTATGTGCTGGTCAATAGGTCTCGGGCCGAGATAGCAGCCGCCGGGCATCGCAACCTTTGCCTTGCCGAATCTGCCGAGAAGAGCGCCTATAAAATAGTATGATGCACGGAGATGCTTTGTCATTTCGTGGGAAATAACATGGGAATTGACATGGCGGGCATCAACCTCAATGGTGCTGTTATTAATAAGTTTAACATCCGCTCCGATCTGCTTGAGAGCTTTCATCATATAGCTGACATCGCTTATCGAAGCCGGAAGATTATCAATTATACATATATCTTCTGAAAGAATGGCGGCGGGGATGATTGCAAGAGCCGCATTTTTTGCACCGCTTATGGTGACTTCACCGTGCAGAGGACTGCCTCCGTTGATGACGAATTTTTCCAAGAGCGAATCCCTCTTTTCTTCTTGATTCGATAAAAATATATAAAAATTACGCAAAATCTCATTTTAATATCCTACGCATTATATCATACATTTCCGCATTTTAAAAGTCTTTTGCAAAAAAAAATCATCTTTTTTCAAAATTTTTCATATCCGTTGTTGTTCTGTGCCGAAAACAATACCGTATATAGTATTTCACGCAGGTTTTGCTTTATTGATAAATGACGATTTTTTCGATGTGCATTATTTACAAACAAATTCGGAAAAAGACGGAAACAAAGCGTGTGTGCATATTTGAAACGGAGATTTTTGTCAAAAATCACGAAAAAAAACGGGGCGCATACCTCTGTACAGTTTTGATTTTGACATTGGTCTTTATTGCATTATTTGTTGAATTTTAATAAAAAGCGACCTGAATTCACAAAAAATTCAAAAAATATTTGAAAAAAACCTTCAATATCTATTGCAATGCAATCGGCTTTTGTGTAAAATGTATATGTTCCGATGGTCAATTTGTCTAACTTGTCGGTTTCAGGTGAGGCAAATCAGCCGGCAGGTCCGCCTGCCGGACATCAAAAAGCGAAGGGGTATTGAATTTATGTCAAACAGAATTTTTCAAGGGCTTGTTCATCAGATGAGAGACTCCGTCGGAAGAACTCTCGGAGTTATTGACGAAACCGGAACCGTTATTGCCTGCAGCGAGCTGAGCAAAATAGGCGAGGTCATTTCAACTGCCGCTGAAGTTTTTGCGGATAATGAGCTTCATTATATCGGCGGTTATACATACTGCAATTTCGGCTCACACATTCAGTCCGAATATGCTGTTTTTGTTGAAGGCATTGATGAGCTTGCAGGCAGATTTGCGGCAATCTGCTGCGTATCACTTGAAAATCTGAAGCAATATTATGAAGAAAAATTTGACAGAGGCAATTTTATCAAGAATGTCATTCTCGACAATATTCTTCCCGGAGATATTTATCTGAAATCCAGAGAGCTTCGCTTCAACAGCGAGGCAACAAGAGTCGTTATTCTCATCAGGATAACCGACCATAATGATGCATCTGTTTTTGATTCCGTTCAGAATCTCTTCCCGGATAAGAATAAGGATTTTGTTATTAACATCAATGAGCATGACATGGCCATTGTCAAGGAAGTCCGCAGCAATATCGAGAGCAAGGATCTCGAAAAGCTTGCACGCTCGATTTCCGATTCACTCAGCACGGAGCTTTATACTCATGTGCTTGTCGGCATCGGCACAACAGTTGAAGGCGTTAAGGATCTCGCACGCTCATTCAAGGAAGCTCAGATCGCTCTTGAAGTCGGCAAGGTTTTTGACACCGAAAAGACCATTGTCAGCTACGAAAATCTCGGCATCGCCCGTCTTATTTATCAGCTGCCCACAACTCTTTGCGATATGTTCCTGCGTGAAGTTTTCAAAAAGGGTTCAATAGACAGCCTCGATCACGAAACGCTCTTTACGATTCAGAAATTCTTTGAGAATAACCTTAATGTTTCCGAAACATCAAGAAAGCTTTTCGTTCACAGAAACACTCTCGTTTACAGACTTGAAAAAATCAAAAAGCTTACGGGTCTTGATCTGAGAGAATTCGACGATGCGATCGTATTCAAAGTAGCCCTTATGGTTAAGAAGTATCTTGATGCAAAGCCCGTTAAATATTAATTGTCGGACTATGAACATTTTACATTTTGATTATTAAGGATATGATACCGTGATAGAATTCAAAAATGTTTCAAAAAAGTACGAAAACGGAACCGTTGCTCTTAAGGATATCAATATCACGATTGCAGACGGTGAATTTGTTTTCATAGTCGGCTCATCAGGCGCCGGCAAAAGCACGTTTCTTAAGCTTATGATGAGAGAAGAGGTCCCCTCGGCGGGCACTCTGACCATCAACGGAATGCTGCTTAATAAAATGAAAAAGAAAAATATCCCGAAGCTTCGCAGAAAGCTCGGCATAGTTTTTCAGGATTTCAGACTTATTCCCACAATGACTGTGTTTGATAATGTTGCATTTGCGATGCGTGTTATCGGCACAAAAGAAAAGAAAATCCGCCGCAGAGTGCCTTATCTGCTGAGCCTTATGGGACTTAACGATAAAGCAAGATGCTATCCCAGAGAGCTTTCGGGCGGAGAGCAGCAGAGAGTTGCTCTTGCAAGAGCGCTTGCAAACGATGCGGATATTATCATAGCGGACGAGCCGACCGGAAATGTTGACCCGCAGATGAGCTATGAAATAGTTGAGCTTCTTATGCGTCTTAATGAGGCAGGCACAACCGTTATTATGGTTACTCATGAGCACAGCCTCGTCAGATGCTTTGACAAGAGAGTTCTCATTCTTGATAAGGGTACTCTCGTTTCGGACGGTGATGCGGTTATCAGCGAAGCTGCAACCTCGCATATCAACGCAGTCAGCGAGCTTACAAACGAAAATGTTGTTCTTCCCGAAGAAGATTATTCCGTTTTTGCCGCCGAAGAGAACGGCGGCCAGCCGACGATGAATTTCAATCAGAATAAGGAAAAAGCTCCGGAAGAGGAAGAAAAGAAGGCTCCCGAAATCCACTCTCCCGTTATTGAAGAATTTTCGTTTGATGATTTGGGTCTTCCCGACGAAGCGCTTGCGCACATCAAAGAACTTGTTTCGGACGGAGGCGATGAACAATGAGCAAATTCAGTTATCTTATTAAAGAAGGCTTCCGCAATCTCAGAGTCAACAGGCTTATGAGCTTTGCATCCGTAACGGTTCTTTTCAGCTGCCTTATGCTTGTCGGCATTGCATTTATGGCGCTTGTCAATATTCAGAGCTTCATAACCGGAATTGAAGCGGAAAATGTTATTATGGCTTATGTTGACGAAAAAGCCTATGATTATGAACTGAGCTATGTTGAGGCAAATCTCAATAAAATAGATAATATTGCTTCGGTTGAAAAGGTTGAAAGAGATTCGGCATATCGAGAGATCCTCGACGGACTCGATGACAGCCTTCGTGCTTATCTTGAATCGGTTGATGAGAATCCGCTTCCGAACGCTTTCAAAATTACCGTTTCCGATATGTCCGGATTCAATGAAGTCGTTGAAAATGTCAAGGGCACGGAGAACATTATGAGAGTTCACGAAAACAGCGAGCTTGCAAGCCAGCTTTCGGGAATCAGAAATTCGCTCACATATATCAGCGTCGGAATCATTGCCCTGCTGCTTATCGTTTCTCTTTTCATAATTTCAAACACAATCAAGGTCACAATGTTCTCAAGGCGCCTTGAAATCAGCATTATGAAGAGCGTCGGTGCGACCAATTCGTTTATCCGCCTGCCCTTTATTGTTGAAGGTATCATAATAGGTATTATTGCGGGATTGCTTGCAACCGGCGCAGTTTGGGGATTATATGAATTTGCGCTTGGCTCATTTATGTCGATGTTCTCATCATTCGGCAATATGAAGCCCGTTGAATTCATTGACTATGCTCCTTATCTTGTTGCTGCGTTTGTCGGAATCGGCGTGTTTACCGGCGTTTTCGGTTCATCCGCATCAATCAGAAAGTATCTTAAGGAAAGGAAGTTTGTTGATCTTGAAGACAGATAATCTCAAGAAGCTTCTCTGCATTGTTTTTGCAGCAGCTTGCGTTGTTTCGGCAATAAGCTTCGCTTTCCCCTATGCCAGCGCAGATGAGTCTCTTGACGCAATGCAGAAACAGTATGATGAGCTTGAAAAGCAGATCCAGCAGAATAAGGACAAGCTCGGTCAGGTCAACAGCCAAATCAAGGATAACAAAACAAAGCTGAATCAGCTCAACACCCAGATCAGCGCCATTGAATCGCAGATCGATATCCTTGACAACAGAATCGACACTCTTAACGGAAACATCAAAAGCATTCAGAATACCATTGACACAACTACAAATGATATTGATAAAATAAATAAGCAGACCGAGGAAATCAATAAGCAGATCGCCGAAACAAACGAGCTTATGAAGGATACAAAGGAGCTGCTTCTCGGCAGAATCAGAGAAAACTATATGGCGGGCGAAGCTTCGACCCTTGAAATAATCTTTTCATCAAACGATATTTCAAGCTATTTTGCAAGAAAAGAGCTTATGTCCAGAGTTTCCGAAAAGGATGCCGCTCTTATAAAGAATCTTGAATCAAAAATAAAGGAGCTTGATGCTCTTCAGAAGAAGCTTGCGGAAAATAAGCAGTCTCTTGAAGAGAAGAAAACAGAGCTCGGCACACAGATGGTTTCTCTCAACGAGCGCCAGCTTGACCTTGAAAGCAGCAAGAGCATTCAGGAAGGAAAAAAGAGCGAGGTTGACGAGAAATACAGAGAAGTTCAGAGCGTTATCAATGAGCTTGATGCAAACAGCGAAGAATATAAAGCTGCGATCAAAGCCCAGGAAAAACAGCGTGAAGCTTTGGAAGCGCAGATCGACGCTTACATCAAAGCACACGGCTCCAGCGAAGGCGACACACCCGATGAAACTTTCAATAACGACGGTAAAATGATGTGGCCCGTCAAAGGCAAAACAACCATTACTGCAGGTTTCCCGTCCTATCCAAGCGGCGGCGCTCACTGGGGAATCGATATATGTGTCTGCGATTCAAACGGCAGCACGAGGGATTCAAACGGCAACAGTTATTCGCTCGGCAAGCCTTATTATGCGGCGCAGGGCGGCAAGGTTATTATTGCGCATAATGACGGCGGATGGAATTCGGGCTTCGGCAATTATTGCGTTGTTGACCATGGCGACGGCAAGATGACCCTTTACGCTCACTCAAAATATCTCAATGTTTCGGTTGGCGATGTTGTTCAGAAGGGACAGCAGCTCGGTGCAATCGGAGAAACGGGAAATGTTACAGGACCTCATCTTCATTTTGAGGTCAGAGTCAAGGATTCAGACGGAAATGTTACAAGAGTTCAGCCTCTTAATTACGTTTCCAATCCGGGTTATTAATCAAAATTAACAAGGCGGCTTCGGACGGGACATCATAAACCGTTTTATGCCGCCTTTTTTGAAAGGAGACGGCAGACTTGAATAAAAAAATTTCGGTTGGGTTATGCCTTTCTCTCATCATCATTTCAATCACCGCAACCTTTGCGGCAACAATGGTAATTTCAAAGCAGATATATAACGGAATCATAAGCAATATTTCTCAGCGTTCGCAGACATACGAATCGGTTGACGAAATAAGCAAAATAGTTTCAAATTATTATTTCGGAACGATTGATGACGGCAGCCGCCTTAACGGCGCTCTGACGGAAGGTTATGTCAACGGCCTCGGCGATCCGAACAGCAAATATCTCAATTCCGATGAATATGCGGATTATACGGCAAAGCTTGACGGCGGAGTGACGGGAATAGGCATTGAAACTGCTTATGATTACAGCAAAGCGGATTTCGTTATCACTTATGTTTATCCCGATTCGCCTGCCGAAAAAGCAGGGCTTAAAGCGGGCGATGTTATCGCTTCCGTTAATGACGGCATTGTTTCAAGATATAACTATCAGACTCTTGCAAAATATTTTACCGGTGACCGCCTTACATCCGTTCAGCTCAAATATGAGAGGGGCGGCGAAACCAGATCGGCAGAGGTAATGCTCGGATTTTCGGTTCCTGGAGTGAGAGGCTATCTCAAAGAAAATGTCGGCTATATCAGGATCAACGGATTTTACAAAAACACCGCAGCGGATTTCAAGGCTCTTATGACAAAACTGCGTGAGCAGGGAGCAGAGAGCATGATTTTTGATGTCAGAGGAACGAGCGAGGGAACGGTTGAATATGCTGCTAAAGTCATAGATGTTATTGTTCCCGCAATTTCCGGCAACATTGCGGTTGCAAAGGATAAGAACGGCAATATATATAAGGAAAAGGTTTTCACGGCGGAAAACAGCAACATTATGATGCCTTTTGTTGTGCTTGCCAATTCTTATACTGCAGGCCCTGCGGAGCTTTTTGCCTGCGACCTTCGTGACATCTGCCAGGCGCAGATCATCGGCACCAAAACCGCCGGAGTCGGCACGATGCAGGAGCTTTTTGCTCTTGAAGACGGCGGAGCGGTTCTTCTTACGGTTGCCGTGATAGAGCCTAAAAACGGCGAAAGTGCAGTTTATGAGGGCATCGGAATTGAGCCCACAACAGAGGTTGCGCTGAATTACGGCGATGAAATGGGCTTTGAGCTTCTTACGGAGGAAAACGATAACCAGCTTTCAGCTGCATTCAAATTGCTTGCTTCATAATGTTACCCGCAGAAGGTATCGTCTTTCTGCGGGATTTTTATATATCGTTGGGGGACATTTTGAAGCAGAGCAGCGACGTAGGGCACGGATTCATCCGTGCCGTTTTTAAAATTGATTATGGCTTTCGGGAAACCCATTCCGTGGGTTTCCCACGAAAAAATCATCCGCCGGAAGATTTTTTCTCCCTTCCTACGGTTTTGGTGTATAAGAGCATTTCGCTGACTGCGGTCAGCGACCAAGGCTCCGCCTTTGGATTCCGCAAGCCTTTGAAAAGGCTTGACCGAAACTTTCAATTTCGTAGGAGCAGGTTGTTTGCCTTTTCCCCGCAAGCATGAATGCTTGCCCTACGGAGAGCAGCGAAAACCATCCCGTAGGGCACAGAAAAACCTGCCATGCACATAATTATTGCCACAAAATGCAAAAGCCTGCACCTGACGAAGTTACTCGTCGGATGCAGGCTCGGCTTATTTGAATTTTCAGAATTTTCTTCTCAGTTCCGTTACTTTTCCGATTATGGTAACGGGTTTATTCTGTATTTCATCGTTTGTATAATACATCGGCTCAAAATCGGGATTTTCGGGCACCAGCATTATGCCGGTGTCTTTTTTTATTATCTTTTTGACCGTTGCATCAAAGCCGTTAACAAGCACAACGGCAATCTCTCCGCTTGCCACATCCGGCTGGGAGCGAACAATGACAGTATCATTTTCTCTGAAAAGAGGGTGCATACTGTCTCCTTTTATTTTTAGACCGAAATATTCGCCCTTTGAGGCGGTGTCGGCGCTGATTTCTTCATAATCCAATATATCTTCTATTGCCTCCATCGGAATTCCCGCCCGGACATAGCCGAGAACGGGAATGGTTACCTTTCCTTCGTATTCTTCTCCTCCGATAAGTCTTCCGACTGAAACGCCGAGAGCCTTTGAAAGAGTCAGCAGACTTTCGCTGTCCGGCGAAGTTTTGCCTTTCTCCCATTGGCTGACTGCTGTCTGATGTACATTGCATATCTCCGCAAGCTCTCTTTGCGAAAGACCCCTCTGCTTTCGAAGCTCTTTAATTATTTCCATTTTTATTCCTCCTGCCGTATTATGCGGCAAAGCTGCATCATCTTCATATCCATATTATGAGCGAAACTATTGAAAAAGTCAATAGCTTTTTAAAAAAATGAAAAATTCTCTTGACATGCAAACAAATGTTCGCTATAATCAAGAGCATAACTCTTAAAAAGAAGGTGAAAAATTGGAAAGAAGCCTTGAGGAAGATGAAATGATATTTACTTATCCATCGGAGGAGGAGATGGAAGCGGCGCAGGCCATCTGCTGCGGAAAATGCTGCCGTGTCTGCGAAACTCCCGCCGCTTATGCGTGGAGAAAAAGGGATGCTGATTTATCTCTTTTGCTTGAAAAGGCGGTTGCTGCAGAGCTTACCCATACCGAAAGGAAAATTATTGAGGAATATTTTTATAACTCAAAAAAGCTTGTAACAATCGCCTCGGAGAGAGGGATCAGCTCTTCTGCGGCGGGAAAAACGCTTGAAAGAGCAATCGGAAAGCTTCGTGATGCGCTTAAATATGTGATTATGTATCAAAGAGGGGTTGATAATGAAAGCATCGTGCCTGCCGCAGTCAGCAGAGCGGCGGCAATTTCGAGAGCATCAAGATATGCTGGCGAAAGCTCAGGCGAAAGACTGTTGAGCCTCAGGATGAAGGAAGGACTTTCAAGAAGAATCGTTTCGCAGGCAACGGGTGTTTCGCCCGGCAGGCTCGGATATATTGAGAGGGGCGAGCAGGATATATGCGGAGAAGAGCTTTTGAAGCTCTGCGAATTTTACAATGTTTCGACAGATTACATAATGAAAGGAATATAGAATGACATTTAAAAAGGAACTTGCCGAACTCGGGGCGGAATATTTTGAAACTGCGGAAATAATCAAAGGAAGAATTGCCGAAAGGCTTGCAAAGCTCAGAGTGCTTCGTGCTGCAGGAAAAATGCTGACGGATGAAGCATATATATTAAAAAGTGAGCTTAACACTCTTTACAAAGAATATAACGATGCGGTTTCAACCGCTTCATATCTTACAAAATATTACGAAAGCAGGCTGACGGTTGAAAGCCTGCTGATATGAAAGGAGAAGATCAAAATAAAGAAAATATGTATTGCCGTCGGTCACGGAAAATCCGTCGGAGGAATCTATGACAGCGGCGCAGTAAGCAAAGATAATCAATATCACGAATTCAAAATTGCCCGTGAAATCGCAAAATACACGGCAGAATATCTCGGATGTGATTTAATGAATTATAACGGAGAACTCTATCTTGTTGACAGAATCAACGAAATCAACAAAAGAGATTATGATTTTGTTGCCGAAATCCACCTTAACGCCGGCGGCGGAACGGGAACGGAAACCTATTATTATCACGGCTCGGAAAGAGGAAAAAAAGCTGCGGATGTTATCTGCAAGAATATTTCCGAAGCTCTTGCGGTCAAAAACAGAGGCTCAAAAATCAGGCTCGGCAAAAACGGAAAGGATTATTTCGGCTTTATCAGGCAGACAAAGCCGTGCGCAATTCTTATTGAAACAGTTTTTATTGATAATGAAAATGACCTTGCAAAAATCAAAACGGAGCAGGGGATGAAGGAATGCGGAATCGCAATCGGCAGGGCGCTGGAATCAGTTCTGTTTGACGGTGATGTCAGGTTTGAAGCCGAAGTGACCTGCCCGAGCCTTAATATCAGAAAAGGACCGGGAATGGAATATCAGGTAACGGCGTATCTTCGTATGGGTAACAAGGTCCTGATCGATAAAACCGATTCTGCGGGCAGATGGGGCAGACTCTCTGACGGCAGAGGATGGATCAACATAACCGAAAAATATGTCAGGAGGGGATGAAATGGACTGGAATCTCTGCTTTTCTTTTCTCGGCTCGGCAATCGGATGCGTTGCCGGAATTCTTGCTTCGCAGAAGCTGACAAACTATCGCCTTGAGCAGCTTGAGGCAAAGGTAAATAAGCATAATAATCTCGTTGAAAGAATGACAGTCAGCGAGATGAAAATCAAAAATCTTGAAGAAAGGATAGGATGAAATGGATAAAATAAAAATCGTTATTTCAAGGATGGGGCAGGTCGCTCCAGGCACATGGGTCAGGCTTGCTCTGCTTGTTGCTTCTCTTATCAATATGAGCCTTAAGGTGTTCGGCGCAGAAGGTGTTTCCGTCGGCAATGAAACGGTTGAAAAGGCAGTTACGGTTGTCATTATGGTCATTACGGCTTTAATGGCATATTGGAAAAACAATTCCTTTACCGAAGCGGCAATTGCGGCAGACGAAGTTATGCAGAGCCTTAAAAAGTGATTGGTTAATTCGACTAAAAAAGTGGGAAATTAATGGTAAAACCGCACAAATATTTATCCATAGTTAAAAATACTCTTGACATATACGGTATATGATTAGATAATAAAAGTTGAACTTTTACAGAGAAGGAGAAATACTTATGGATTTAAGTAAGGTAATCGCAAACAAAAAGAAATATGCGCAGTATATGGTTGATGAAATCACTCATATCTGCAAGGATTTTGAAAAGCGCGGCCCCGGTTCAAAGGGCGAAGAGCAGGCATGCCAATATATGGCGGATGTTCTTAAAAATGAGCTCGGATGTGAAACTGCGGAAGTTGAATCATTCAAAGAAAATCCCGGTTCATTCTTCGGCTGGATTTATTTCACCATCACTTTTGTGCTTTTGGCAATCGTTCTTTTCTTCCTGAATATGTCAATTCAGAGCCCCATTCTTCCCGCAATCGGCGCAATTCTTATCGTTGCAGGTCTTGTTATAGTTTTTCTTCAGTTCGGTCTTTATAAAAAGGCTGTTGACAAGTTCTTCCCCGAGAAGATCGGCCACAATGTTACCGCTTATAAAAAGCCTGCCGGCGAAGTTAAGAGAAGAATCATCTTCAACGGTCACCCCGATGCAGCTTGGGAATGGCCCGTTAACTATGCTCTCGGCGGCGTTGGCTTCGAATCACACGCAATTCTCTGCGCACTCGGCGCTGTTTTTTACCTTGTTATTTCCATCATTGCTGCTGTAAACGGCGGAATGGTTGATGATAAGCTTGCTCTTGCAGCAAAAATCGGCCTTGTTTTCGTTCCCTTCCTTGTAGGCCTTTACTGGATGTGGAATAAGAAGAAAATCGTTGACGGCGCAAACGACAACCTTTCCGGCTGCTATATGGGAATTGCAATTCTCAAGGCTCTCAAGGATGAAGGCATTGAACTTGAAAACACCGAAATCGGCGTTATCCTTACCGGCTCGGAAGAAGCAGGTCTCAGAGGTGCAAAGGCATGGTGCGAGGCTCACGCAGGCGAATTCCGTGATGTTCCCACTTTCATTTATTCATACGACACAATTCATGATCCCAAATATCTTATGGCAAACTATCGTGACCTCAACGGAACGGTTAAGGCTGATAAGGATGTTACAGACCTCTTTATGGAGAGCGCAGCAGACCTCGGCATTCATTGCCTTAAGGGTTGGGTTCCTCCTCTCGGCGGCGCAACCGATAACGCAGCTTTTGCACAGGCAGGCTTCAGATCAACAGGCATTACCGGACTTAATCACAAGCTTGAGGATTATTATCACACCAGAAGAGACTCTTATGACAATATGAATCTCGACGGTCTCGGCGATTGCTTCGCAGTAAGTGTTAAGGTTCTCGAAAAGTTTGACGGCGGCGCAAAGCAGTAAAATTCAGCGCAGAACGAAAAACATAAATAAAAACAACAGAGCTTTAAGCTTTCGT
>JAKSQP010000019.1 GCA_024404025.1 Clostridia bacterium
CCTTTTGGGCTGTTGCGGTCTGTATAATCGGAATTGGTGCTGTGTTCGCATTGGCATTGATATAAAGAAAAAGCTCCTGCCGAGAGCAATTCTCAGCAGGAGCTAATAAATTATTACGGTTTTACTTCAACCTTCGGGAGTGATTTAAACAAGCCTTTGAAGAACGCTATAAGCTTCTTGAAAAATCCGGCGTTGCAGGTAATCTTTCCGCCGTCTTTTGAAAGTTCGTTTCCGTTTGAATCCTTCTGAACCTTGCCGTTTGCATCAATTACTTTTACGGTATAGTTGATATCGGACTTGATTTCACCATATTCGTATGAAACGGATTTGTTGTCACCCTCGGCAACCTTCTGACTGCCGAGATAAATCGCAAGCTTGCAGTCATCGGGTACACCGGCTGCGGTTGCGGTTGCTGTGATTGTTACAATGCTGCGGTAATCGATGGTCTGTGCAGAAGCAGTCTTTACTATCGTTCCCGTTTCTGTCACATCAGATTGAAAGATGTCAGATGACAGATTAAAATTCAAAGCGGGACGCACGCCGTAGGAAGTTTCATAAGTATAGTAGTAGTAGCCGACGAAGCCGCCGTAATCGACACTGCATGATCTGTCGGAACGGAGGCCGGGCGAACGCAAATGCCAATAAGAGTTTCCATCATACGAACCGCCTGAACATACACTCAAACCCTGACATTTTGCGTAGTCACTGCCCTTTGCTCTTCTGGAGGTGTCACTAACTGAAGTACTTGAGCTAAAACCGTAGCTTGTGTTAAGTGCATCATTGTACGAAAGCAGATATATTTTATCGTTTGTAGAAACACTGTTATATTCAGAATATGAGGTTGAATATGCACTGTTATCAAGGGTTGTATTCTGAATAATATTTTGCTGTGCAGGTGAGAATGCCGTTTTATAAAAATCATCATTCAGCCATTTGCGAATTGAGCTTTCGGTATAATTATTTGCATAATAGGTTTTTGCGGAATTGCCGTAATATTCCGAATTAGCAGAAAGAATATAGTTATTAAATACCGGAGAATCAAGAATCGTTTCAGCCATTACCATTCCCGTCGCAGGGTCAAGAACACGCCATTTTATCGGCTCATATTTGAACCAATATATATTACCGCAGGTATAACCGTTTCTTTCTTGGTGTTGTGAAGAAGTAGATGTTGTGCTTTGATATCCCGTATAATACGGTCTGTAGCTGTCAAAGATTACTCCCCTGTATTTTGTGCCGCCGTACATCACATCGGTATATCTCATATAGTCTGACGGTGTCATCTGACCGTCATCCCATTCGCCCGTTCCGCTGTAATAACCATAAGAATTCCATCCGAGCGTATTACCCGCCGAGGATGTCAAAGCATCTGTTATTAATGTGTTGGTTTCTTTGCTTTGCGGATACCAGCCGAATTCGATAATGACGCCTTGGCTGTATGAGGTTACCTTTGCCGCGCTTGCTTTAACGCTGAATGCATCAAGCACCTCGGCAAATCCGCCTCCTCCGACGGCAACAGAGCCCAGCACCATAACGGCACAGAGCAGAAGTGATAAAAGCTTCTTTGAAAGTTTCATCAAACACTACCTCACTTTATCTGTAATATTTTCATTGTAACAACTTTATTCAAAATAAGCAATACATTCCGCAAATAATTCACCATTACAGAAAGGGGGACAAATATGCCCAATAAATACGAAGAATACTATGAATTAGCCGGATAATCTAAGAGCCGGAAATCTCCGTTCCTGCTGAGAACTCCATTGAATACGATGGACCTCAGATTGAAATCCCTGATACCGGCAGTAATAATCCCTTTTGGGCTGTTGCGGTCTGTATAATCGGAATTGGTGCTGTGTTCGCATTGGCATTGATATAAAGAAAAAGCTCCTGCCGAGAGCAATTCTCAGCAGGAGCTAATAAATTATTACGGTTTTACTTCAACCTTCGGGAGTGATTTAAACAAGCCTTTGAAGAACGCTATAAGCTTCTTGAAAAATCCGGCGTTGCAGGTAATCTTTCCGCCGTCTTTTGAAAGTTCGTTTCCGTTTGAATCCTTCTGAACCTTGCCGTTTGCATCAATTACTTTTACGGTATAGTTGATATCGGACTTGATTTCACCATATTCGTATGAAACGGATTTGTTGTCACCCTCGGCAACCTTCTGACTGCCGAGATAAATCGCAAGCTTGCAGTCATCGGGTACACCGGCTGCGGTTGCGGTTGCTGTGATTGTTACAATGCTGCGGTAATCGATGGTCTGTGCAGAAGCAGTCTTTACTATCGTTCCCGTTTCTGTCACATCAGATTGAAAGATGTCAGATGACAGATTAAGTTTTAAAGCCGGACGTACGCCTCCGCCAGTGTAATAGACAAGGCAGTAGCCGCCGTAGCTGTAGCCGACGCTGCTGACTCCGCACGCATAGCTGGAAGTGTAATCGGGCGAGCGCAGCCACCAAAAAGAGTTTCCGTCGTATTCATTTCCGTCATTGCAAACATAAAGTCCCTGACACTTTGCGTAATCCGTTCCCTTTGCTCTTCTTGCGGGATCATATTCATATTCGTCAGAATTAAAACCATATTCGGTATTTTTTACTTCATCATAAGAGAGCAGGAATACCTTGTCGCTTGAATTCTGACTGTCGAATGAGGAATCCCAAGGACAACTGTTGTCACAGTTATACTTCAGCAGCTTGTTTTGCTGACTTTCGCTGAATGCGGTGGCATAGAAATCCTCTGTGAGCCACTTACGGATTGAGCTGTTATAGTAATCATTTGCGTAATTTGTGTGTGCTTCATTGCCGTAGTATTCATCTGAGCCTGTATCGTACCAGATATAATTGTTATATGCCTGGGAATCAATAATGCTCTCGCACATCACAAGACCCGTGCTTGAATCAAGCACTCTCCACACAAGCGGCTCATATTTGAACCAGTATGTCTTTCCGTATGTATAGTCGTTGTCATCCTGATAGGTGCTGGCTGAAGTTGTTGACCGGTATCCGGTGTAATATGGTCTGTAGCTGTCAAACACAACTCCTCTGTATTTTGTGCTGCCGTACATCACATCGGTATATCTCATATAGTCTGACGGTGTCATCTGACCGTCATCCCATTCGCCCGTTCCGCTGTAATAACCATAAGAATTCCATCCGAGCGTATTACCCGCCGAGGATGTCAAAGCATCTGTTATTAATGTGTTGGTTTCTTTGCTTTGCGGATACCAGCCGAATTCGATAATGACGCCTTGGCTGTATGAGGTTACCTTTGCCGCGCTTGCTTTAACGCTGAATGCATCAAGCACCTCGGCAAATCCGCCTCCTCCGACGGCAACAGAGCCCAGCACCATAACGGCACAGAGCAGAAGTGATAAAAGCTTCTTTGAAAGTTTCATCAAACACTACCTCGCTTTATCTATAATATTTTCATTATAACAATTTTATTCAAAATAAGCAATACATTCCGCAAATAATTCACCATCAAAGAAAGGGGGGGCAAATATGCCCGACAAATACGAAGAATACTATGAATTAGCCGGATATCACTACCACAACGGCCATACGGCTTGTGCTTGACAAGGCGGCTTCAACGGATGAGGCGGTTAATCTTCTGAAAAAATACGATATGCATTTTCCAAAGGACAGATGATACATTTTGCCATTTCCGATGCATCGGGAAAAAACGTGGCGGTTGAATACATCAACGGAGAAATGTGCGTTACGCAAACAAAGGTAATGACAAATTTTTATCTCACCGAAGGTGAAAAATACGGTATCGGCTCAAAGCAATCTCACACGAGATACGACATACTGACGTCTTTGCTTGAAGAAAAAGAAAATATCGGTCAAAACGGAATGAGAGATGCACTCTCCTCCGTAAGCAAAAAGAATTTCGGCGAATTTATGTCAACGGAATGGTCGGCAGTCTTTGATAAAACAAATCTGACTGTCACATATTATCACAGAGAAAACTACGAAAAAGGATACAGGATAGAATTATGATTCAGGAAAAAATTGACAGAATAAATGAGCTTGCAAGAAAATCAAGGACTACCGAAGGACTTACCGAGGAAGAAAAAGCAGAGCAGAAGATATTAAGGGATGAGTACATTCAGTCCTTTAAGGCATCTCTGACGGGTACCCTTGAAAACACCTATATAGTTGACGCAAAAGGCAACAAAACAAAGGTCACAAAGAAAAAATAAAAGATACGGAAAAGCCCTGCCCACAATGGTGAGCAGGGCTGAATTTTTACACAGGCATACCGTTGGGATATTTGATTTTCATAAACAGATTATGGAAGAACGTTGCGATACCCGAGAAAAAGCTGCCCTCTGCACGAACAGAATAGGTGCACTGATAATAACCGTCCCGCTGATATTGACCGGGTGTTGTATTGACCCATTCAACTTTATTTCCGTTTACTGTAAATGTAATATTTTCGTCAGGAACGTAACCCTCATTAAAGTAAACTTTGAAGGCAATCATATAGGAATTACCACCGTAGAATTTTGTTCCCCATATACCCGTTTCGTTCTCAAAAACAAGATTGTCGATAAGATAAACGGCTTTCACGGTTACACCTTCTGTATCCGTTGTAAAATTACCGGCAGATGATATATAATCAGCTGTTTTTTGACCGTGCTTGGGAAGATTCAGTTTTACATTAACTTTTTTTACCGATATATCGTTACGTACAAGACTGATTTCTGTATAAGCATAGCTTGCTATTGCATTGCTGAACTTAAACACGTGGGAAAGATCACCGGTGAATGTATAGGAGGATTTCTCTTGTGCGGCTGCTACCATCATTAAAATATACTGCTCATAGGTTATACCCTGTGCGGCTAACATGGTATTTAACTTTTCCTTATCGGAATCGTAAGCAGCGTAAAATGCATTTTTAAGCTTTTCGGCATCACTTGTATTCGTTACCTTAAACTGCCATTTCTCTGTGGACGGAGCAAGCTTACCGTCAGCAACATCGTTGATATTAAGTGTTTTCTTAACGGAAGTTGCCTCCGCAATCTGCTTATCGGCGGAATCTTTTGCATATACTCTCAGCTCAAACTCGGCATCACCGGAAATGCCCCTGTCTTTGATACCGGCAGCAGCTATTGCCGCCATGTAGGGCATCATTTTCTCGTGGGTAATTGTTTCGTTAGGTGTTGAGCCGTAGCCCCATATCATGGAACCGTTTATATAGATGGTGTAATAATATCTCGCCGCACCCTCAAAGCTGAAGCTTGCGGAAAAATCGTCATTCCATTTAAGGTCGGTAAGCGGTGGAAGGGCTGCAAATACGGAAACGGAAAATGCGCTGAAAAGCATAAGAACTGCAAGTAAAGCGGCAATAATTGATTTTGTTGTTTTCATTATCTGTTCTCCTTTAAATATTTATTTAATTAGTCGATTGTAAAACTCAAAATACCCAATAAAATCAATGGCAAATGAGTGAATTACCAACTGGTTTTTCTCCACTTTTATGGTATAATTGTAAGTGTAAAAAAAGAAAAAGCACAAAAAAGAGGAGAAAAAATCATGCGAAATAAATGCGTGCAGATGACATTATCTGACATCTACAACGATGTGTCCGAAACCATAGAGAATCAAAAGCCTGAATTAATACATCTCTTGGATGAACACATTGATTTTGACAGTTTGATACCGTCAGATTTTAAATTTGCATTCTATCATCGTTATGGTAGAAGCAATGTATATAGTCTTGAAAGTTTTGTCAGAGCTTTGACTCTTCAAAGACTTGTGGGTATTACTACTGATAAACTACTGATCGCAATCCTTAATTTAAGCTTTGAACTTCGAGATTTTTGTGGACTCGATAAAGTTCCTGATGGCTCTCAGTTTTCTCGCTTCAGAAAAAATCACTGTAATCAGTTAAAGAAAATGTTTGAATACTTAGTTGATTTAACAGAACCAATTTGCCGCGAAATCAACTCTAAAAAAGCTGATTATTTGATTTATGACACTACCGGCATTGAACTTCGTGTTGCTGAAAACAATCCAAAATTTATGAATACGAAACTCAAGGAAGCAAAAAAATTAGCTAAAGCAAACACAGAATACGATCCTTACCGTGGTGTCTATAACTTATTGCCTGATGTTTCTCTCACTAATGAAGATACCAAACAACAACACATCAATGGTCATTTCTGTTATGCCATGAAGCTTGGTATAAAAAAACCTGAACTTTACAAAAGTATCAGAAAACTTATTGCGTAACTCATACTTGAATATATGCTTTTTGAGAGGACGGTATTTACTGACCTCTATCTTGTCGTGCCCGAATTTGCATTTTTTATCACCATCTTGGATTTGCGGACCCGAGCCTCTTTTTTTACCGTTTTTTCTCGGACTTTTACAATCGCCTATCTATAATATTTTTATTATAACAACATTACGCAAAATAAGCAATACATTCCGCAAATAATTCACCATCATTCCGCAAATAATTCACCATTACAGAAAGGGGGACAAATATGCCCAATAAATACGAAGAATACTATGAATTAGCCGGATAATCGAAGAGCCGGAAATCTCCGTTCCTGCTGAGAACACCATTGAGTATGATGAGCCTCGGATTGAAATCCCTGATACCGGCAGTAATAATCCCTTTTGGGCTGTTGCGGTCTGTATAATCGGAATTGGTGCTGTGTTCGCATTGGCGTAGTATTCACTCGATGTGCTCTTTGAGCCTGCACCATACCAGATATAATTGTTATATGCCTGGGAATCAATAATGCTCTCGCACATCACAAGACCCGTGCTTGAATCAAGCACTCTCCACACAAGCGGCTCATATTTGAACCAATAAGTATTGCCGACTGTGTAGCCGTTGTCATCCTGTTGGGTGTCGGCAGAAGTTGTTGACGCATCTTCTGTCCAACATGGTCTGTATGTGCTGAATTTAACACCTCTGTATTTTTCCGGAACAGATCCGTTCATTACTGTTACATCACAATACATCATATAATCAGCCGAGGACATCTGACCGTCATCATAGTTACCCGTTCCGCTGTAATACTTATATGATTTCCAGCCCGTTGCCTTGGCAGCGACCGTTTTGTCTTTGTTGCTTTTTTCGTTTTTTAGTCAAAAGCTACGATGTGTTAAACATAATTTAACCTCCCTTTTATATTTTCGGGCAAAAGAAAACAGCCGTGGTAAAGGCGGTGCAAATTAGGGAAAAATCGTCTGAAAACGCATCTTTCAGCGAATAACTGCTTCAAAAGCGAGCAACATACGCCAGTATGCTGCTCGCTTTTTCATTGTTCTTCATCTGAAATCTGTTGTTTTCAGATACATAGTAGTTTTGAATGTGATAGAATCAGACTTAAACGCCGCTGATAAAATCGTAGGAATACTTTGTGTATTCCGAGATTTTTCAGCAAGTTTAAGGCGATTATAGCCATTCAAAACCGGTTTCTCCCTAAATTGCACCGCCTAAAACGACTGTTTTTTCAATATCAGATTTGAATAGCCCTTTCACTTATATATGGCATGAAAAAGACGAAATGTTTCCCGGTTTCCGAAAAAATACTATCTTTTTGTTATTATGGTTATCATCCCGTTTTCGGGGGTGATAAAAGGATTGCCGTCGGCAATGCCGAAAAATCCTTTTTCGAGCTTTACTGAGTATAAATAATCGTTTTCTGTAGTGCCTTTGAATTTCATAAAGAGCTCTTTATTATCGGCGGATACATACGGCACATCGGCATTATCGGCAAAATCAAAGGCGAAACGCGCCGCTTTTTCGGTGTGAATTTTGATTCGTTCCGGCGTGAAAATATACTTGATTCCGCCACCGCAGCAGGTTGCCGTCTGCTTTTCGTCATCGGTTTCAGAAACGTAATCGCTGCACGGGATTTGCCTGCCTGCGCAGTCAAGCGGATATATTCCGGCTTTCTTTTCGGCAGAGCTGAAACGGTAGCCATCCATCACCGGCAGGTTGTAATATCCGCAGGAGTGCTCGGTTTCTTTTTTGTCGAGGAATTTTTCACAAAAATCATCCCTGAAAAGGTAGAAATCCCTGATGTGAAGCACCCCGTTTTCGAAGAGCAGATTGATTCTGTAATTCTTGCAGTTGTACCAAAAACTCTTTTTGCCGTTTTCCGAATAGTCGGAGTCAATGCACAGTGCCGAAGCGGGCGTTTCGCTGAAATTCTCGCTGAACCACTCCCCTGCTTCGCCGAGAGTGAGCAGTTCGACCTTGCCGAGTTTTATCTGCTCGCTCAGAATCTCAAACTGCATTTCAAGCCCCTGCGAAATTTTTCTCCAGCCGAAAGAATTTTCCTGCCCGAATTGGGTGTAGGATAACGCAAGGGATTTGCCGTTATAAACCTCATCAAAATACCACTTTACCCATTTTTCGCTTGAGCCGGAGCAGCCGTAGACGGGCTCCATTGATGAAACGCCCTGCGCCCTGATGCCGTTTTCAAGCCCTAAATCATACTGATAAATCGGATCTGAACCGAGCATACGGAAAACGGGAACGTTTATCTGATTCTCCGGCGAATTTGCCGGGCAAATCATATTGTTCACAGAAGGGTAATAGGCGCCCGCATAGTAGCCGCCCCAAATAGTGTAGCCGTCGGTGCCGTATTGATCCTTACAGTTGCAGGAGACGGTGATGCCGTATTTTTCGCTTATATAGCGAAGCGAAAAAGCATCAATATGCCATGAGCCCACCGCCTTGGGATATTCGCCGTAATAGCCCTTGAACACCTCAAAGAAGCGGTCAATGAGCAGCTTCCTTTCTTCCGGTTCATAGCCCACAAGAAAGCCCACATCGTTGTGCCAGTCCCACGGAAATTTTCCGCGCCATTTAAGACCGCAGTCCTCAACAAGAGGCTGAACAACCTCAAACCATATTCCGACCTCGGTGATATACGAAAATTGCGAAAGCATTTCCCGGTATTCGGGCAGAATCAGCGCATCATATTGGAGAAGGACGGTTGACTTGAAGCCGTATTTCCGGCAAAGCTCAAGCTCTTTCAGCATTGTTTCGGGCAGATAGGAATTGTCCTTTTCGCGCGGCTCAACCGCTCTGACAAAGTTGACTATATTGGCAATGTTTTTCATTTTATCCCTCAGATTCCGTTTCAAATACAATAATGATAACATCCGGACTTCCCGTAAAAGTGTGTTTGAGGCCTGTTGTCATCAGCTCTTCGCCCGTTGCGGAAAACTCGATATCGGGGGCGTAGTAATCGTGCATAGTGTAGGTTCTTTCGGGAATAAGTCCGCTGAAAACAAGATCAAGCGTATCGGAATCACAGTCCGCACGGCGGTAGGAAACGGTAAAGCCCGAAGTGCCGTCCTCAGAGGCAAACTCCATCGCAAGGAATTTATCGTTATCGAAGCCGCCGCAGACAAGCGGATAATATTTCTCCGTCATTTCGCCGCGCAGGTCTTTGTAAGAATTGAAGAACTCATTACCTACGGTGCCGAAGGTCTCTATATAGCACGGTATCAGCGAGGTCGCCGCCTGATAGCGGTTTTCGCAATATTTAAGTGTGCCTGTCAAAGGCAGCCAGCAGGAAACACCGAGTGTCTGCGACTGTGTGGACTCCATCAGGTCGGGATGAGGATCGCAGTTGTAGTCGCTTCTCCATATCGGGATACTGCGTCTTGCCATTTCAAGGTCGAGCCTTCTGCCGCCCGAAGCGCAGTTGTCGATTGCAAGGCCGGGTATCATTTCGGTAAGTTTATCGAGATATTTGTATTCGCCGACGATGTAATGATTTTCGCAGAAGCCTGTTCTGCCGCCGTAATACGCTTCATCGCCCGCATCAAAGAACGGAGCAAGGTCAAAGTTCTGATCCTGACGGTAGAAGGTAACGCCGTTTTCTTTCATTGACGAAACAAGGTACTCCGTAAACCACGCAAGCGCGTCGTCGTTGGCAAGGTTGAAGCACCATGTGTCGGTACCGTTATCAAGCAGCCAGCCCTCGTTTTCCATGCCCTTGTTGTAGAACACGGTATCTTTCAGCACACGCTCGGGCTCGTACCACAGCACCTGTCCGACGCCCTTTTCCTTTCCGTAGTTCGCGAGCTCAGCTATGCCGTTGTCATAGCGGGAGGTGTCCGGTGTCCAGTTGCCTACGCCGTCCGACCAGTTATCGTTGTATTCATACCAACCCGCATCCATCCAGAAATAATCCACATTTTCATAGACAGAGCTGTCAAACGAATCAAGAATTTCGAGAATCTCATCCGCTGTGCGTTCGGAAGCGGGGCCTGCAGTCTCAAGCATAGTCACGCCCCTTGCCCAGTCGGGATATACACATTCGGTGATAAATTCGCGGAAGGTATTGAAACCCTTTACGGCGTTGCCGCCGTCATAGAAGCTGAAAGAAACAAGGGGCGAACGGATTTCCTCGCCGGGTGTCAGACATCCGTTCAGGTTTTTCTGCCCGATAGTCACGTTCACATTTTCGTCCTTTTCGGAAGCTGACATTTTCCACATTCCCGTCCAGCCGATTGCCGCAACAACGCCGCCGTCCTTACCGGAGAAATTGAAATACGGCAGAAATTTGTCGGAGGAACGCCCCTCAGTTGTTTCAAAATCCAATCCGCGTATGCCGCTTGACACCTTGCTCAGCAGGAAATCGTTTGCGGCATTGGAAGAACCGCGGCTGAAATAGATATCGCCTGCGGTGTTTTCAAGGCTGCACTCTGCCGCGTAAAAATCGGAAACAATACCGCTGTCGGTATCGGAGCTGTTTTTGATGTATACAGTCCATTCGCAGGTCGCCTGCTTCTCATAAATCGTTGACTCCACCGAAACGATGATGCCCTGATTGGCGGCGACATATTCGGTAACTGTCGTTACCCCGTTTTTATAAGTTTCTCCGGCTTTTCCGGTTTGGGTATTTCCGACTTTTATTTCACCTTTTTTGTAAAGTGTTCTGAAATCGGTGTCGCCGATGCGGAAATTGAAAGCGGGAACAAATCCATCCGAAACGGGAAGCACATTTGCGTTGTACCAGTCGCAGCAACGCTCACGCTCCGCGTCATTGATTGAAGCATCTTTTGCCGCAATCGGCGCAAAGGAAACCTCGCCCGAAGACATCATATCGAAATACCAGTATTTTATGTCATCTCTTACGGGGAGCCACGCCGTTACAAGCAGAGCGGGGATACAAAGAGTTGCCAGAATCGCGTTCAGCGGCTTATGTACCGACTTTGAAAGACGGATGAAAATTATCATCGACATTACGGTGAACATCACGGTTATCACTGCGTATGCGGTGTATATCGCCCTGCGGTTATACAGCCCGCCCACATTTACAACGGTGAGAATGCCAAAGAGCAAAGCCTCAAAAAAGACGAGCCCGCCTGCAAAAATCAGCACCTTTTTCCCGGCTTTGATTTCTCTGCCCTTTTTGGCAGAAGCGCACAGCAGAACGCCGCCAGCAAAGCCCGCGCCTGCAAGCACGCTGTTCAGCCCGACGAGCAGAAGATCGGTCCAGTCAAGGAAGGTGTAATAAAAAGCGTAAAGTCCGTAAATGAATGCCGCGGCAAGTACCGCAAACCACATGGGGAACAGTTTTTTGTTGCCGAATACGGAAAACAGTTTCTTTTCGGTGGAGCTCATATTATATCCTCGCTTTCAATAGTGATAAACGAATATCCGTCAAGAATAATTTTATCGGGTATTTCTCCGCGGTACGTTTCTTTATAATCCGTGTCTTTGTTCAGGGTGCGGATTATAACATTTTGTCCTTTTATGCCGCTGATTTCAAGCTTTATTTCTTTCGCGTTTTCGCCGATATTGGCAACACAAAGCAGCCTTTTTTCGCCTTTTGCGGCACAGGTGTAAACAAATCCCCCACCATGGCTTTCGCATTCGTTTTTCTGTTTGTAAAGCTCATCAAACTGCTTAAAGGCGTAATATGTTTTTGACGGTTCAAGGCCGGGAAGGTTATATAATCCGCCGTACTCCACCCAAACCTGGGCATCATAATACATGGCGGAATCTATGGGGCACCTCTGCATTTCATACAGACTTGCCGCCGCGTGAGAAGCTCCCTTTTCGTTGCGGTAATTGATATAATTCTGCACGCGTCTGTTGTCCGTTTCAATGTCGCAGATGTTAACATTCCACTCCGCATCAATGCACTCGGTTTCGGAAAATCTGTATTTATCAAGGGTATCGCGCACAAAGCGGCTTTCGATTTCAATTTTTTCAAGGTACTGCTTGCCGAGATAGCCGTGGTAGGTGAAGAAATCGAGCGGAGCATTTTCTTCCCGCACATATTCAAGAAAGTTTGTAAAATACGATGCATCACCAGAAACCCAGCGCCCGTTTTCAAACTTGCCGAGGATGTAGCAGCTTGAATATCCGCCGACTTTCACCTCCGGGTGAAGCTCCTTGATTCTCTTAGCCGTTAAGGCATAAAGCTCGTAATACTGCTCCGCCGTGCCGATCCAGTTGGGGCAGCCGTAGGGCTCACACTCGGGATTCAGTCCGTCCGGCTCATTCCAGACCTCCCAGTAGTCAATGCCGAAATGGAAGCCGTTTGCCCAGCCGTCGTTATAATGCCTCACGATATGCTCACAGACTGATGCCCACTTTTGCGGGTCTGACGGGGCAAAAATATTGAACTTTTTCGGTTCGTGCTCAATGGTAACGCCCAAGCGGTACATTACTTTTATGTTGTTTTCAATGAGAGGCTTTATGTAATAATCCGTCAGGGTGAAATCATAGGATTTTTCGTCATCGGGATCGGCGGAATAATCGGGGAAAATGCACGGGATATCAACATAATGGGCGTTGCCGTGGTAGCCCGTGTCGTGAAGCCTTGCAAAAACCGGATTAAGAGCCGTGAAGCTCGGAAGCAGCGGTCCGTAATTCGATTCGCGGGCAGCGTTATTAAAGCCGTGAACGGGCTTGATTTTGCCGGTTATATTATTGAAATCCGCTCTGACGGTTACCATTTTAATCCCTCGCAAATCTTTTCAAGTAAAGGTACTCACCCGACGGGTGCACGCCGAGACGCTCAAAGCCGCATTTTTCATACAGATGCTGTGCGGGGATGTTATCCGTCGCCGTTCTGAGCAGAAGCCCCGCATAGCCTTCGGAAGCAATGTCGGCAAATATCTCTTTAATAAAAGCCGTGCCCACGCCTTTGCCCTGCTCCGAATCCCGCACGGCAATGCCGAACCACGGAACCGTTCTGTCAATATCCCAGATGAACGCAAGGGCAACAAGCTCATCGCCCTCATAGGCAACATAAAAAACGTGGTCCTTTTTGCCGTTTTCAAAGAACTCCATTGTCCTTTTCTCGTTGCCGTGGTTCACATTGAAAAAGCGCGCGCTTTTTTCCTCCATTGAGGCGTAAAAGTCAAATATATTTTCTTTGTCGCGCTGTTCCATTCTTCTTATTTTCAAATCAATCACGCCTTTTATCATTTAATTAATCTCAGTATAACACACAGAAAATGCCGGCACAACAACACATCAATGGTCATTTCTGTTATGCCATGAAGCTTGGTATCAAAAAACCTGAACTTTACAAAAGTATCAGAAAACTTATTGCGTAACTCATACTTGAATATATGCTTTTTGAGAGGACGGTATTTACTGACCTCTATCTTGTCGTGCCCGAATTTGCATTTTTTATCACCATCTTGGATTTGCGGACCCGAGCCTCTTTTTTTACCGTTTTTTCTCGGACTTTTACAATCGCCTATCTATAATATTTTTATTATAACAACACTACACAAAATAAGCAATACATTCCGCAAATAATTCACCATTACAGAAAGGGGGACAAATATGCCCAATAAATACGAAGAATACTATGAATTAGCCGGATAATCGAAGAGCCGGAAATCTCCGTTCTCACGGAGAACACCATTTGGTACGATGGACCTCAGATTGAAATCCCTGATACCGGCAGTAATAATCCCTTTTGGGCTGTTGCGGTCTGTATAATCGGAATTGGTGCTGTGTTCGCATTGGCATTGATATAAAGAAAAACTCCTGCCGAGGGCAATTCTCGGCAGGAGCTGATAAATTATTACGGTTTTACTTCAACTTTAGGAAGCAAATTGAAAAGACCTTTGAAGAACGCTATAAGCTTCTTGAAGAATCCGGCATTGCAGGTAATTTTGCCGCCGTCTTTTGAAAGTTCGTTTTCGTTTGAATCTTTCTGAACCTTGCCGTTTGCATCAATTACTTTTACGGTATAGTTGATATCGGACTTGATTTCACCGTATTCGTAGGAAACAGACTTGTTGTTACCCTCGGCAACCTTCTGACTGCCGAGATATATCGCAAGCTTGCAGTCATCGGGTACATTGGTTGCGGTTGCTGTGATTGTTACTATGCTGCGGTAGTCAACGGTTTGTGCAGAAGCAGTCTTTACATCAGATTGAAAGATGTCAGATGTCAGATTAAGTTTTAAAGCCGGACGTACGCCCCTGTAAGAGTCATCGACATAGTAGCCGCCGTGACTGTCGCCGCTGCTGTCGCCGTCGCGGTCGACTCCGCACGCATAGTAGGAACCGTCATAGGGCGAGCGCAGCAACCACCAAGAGTTTCCGTCGTATTCACTTCCGGAACTCTTGTAAACATAAAGTCCCTGACACTTTGCGTAATCCGTTCCCTTTGCTCTTCTTGCGGGATCATATTCATATTCGTCAGAATTAAAACCATATTCGGTATTTTTTACTTCATCATAAGAGAGCAGGAATACCTTGTCGCTTGAATTCTGACTGTCGAATGAGGAATCCCAAGGACAACTGTTGTCACAGTTATACTTCAGCAGCTTGTTTTGCTGACTTTCGCTGAATGCGGTGGCATAGAAATCCTCTGTGAGCCACTTACGGATTGAGCTGTTATAGTAATCATTTGCGTAATTTGTGTGTGCTTCATTGCCGTAGTATTCACTCAATGTGCTCTTTGAGCCTACACCGTACCAGATATAATTGTTATATGCCTGGGAATCAATAATGCTCTCGCACATCACAAGACCCGTGCTTGAATCAAGCACTCTCCACACAAGCGGCTCATATTTGAACCAATAAGTATTGCCGACTGTGTAGCCGTTGTCATCCTGTTGGGTGTCGGCAGAAGTTGTTGACGCATCTTCTGTCCAACATGGTCTGTATGTGCTGAATTTAACACCTCTGTATTTTTCCGGAACAGATCCGTTCATTACTGTTACATCACAATACATCATATAGTCAGCCGAGGACATCTGACCGTCAGCCTCTTCGCCCGTTCCGCTGTAATACTTATATGATTTCCAGCCGCTTGCTTTACTGTTGAGTGTTGAACCCATTGATGACGTTACATCTGTCTGCGGATATGAACCGAATCTGATATGTGTGCTGTCTGCCCAACCGTCATTGCTGCCCGTGCCGTCGGAATAACTTGCCGCACTTGCTTTAACGCTGAATGCATCAAGCACCTCGGCAAATCCGCCTCCTCCGACGGCAACAGAGCCCGGCACCATAACGGCGCAGAGCAAAAGTGATAAAAGCTTCTTTGACATTTTCATCATACACTACCTCACTTTATCTGTAATATTTTTTATTATAACAATTTTACTCAAAATAAGCAATACATTCCGCAAATAATTCACCATCAAAGAAAGGAGGTTCTTCAGGACTCAATGATGTTCCGCCTTGTTCAGATTTCCGAAAACTCCGGAAGATTAACTTCTGAATTCAAAGAGAGAAATTCATCTGTTCCCTGGGGCGATATAGCCGGCCTTCGGAACAAAATAGTACACGATTACGGAAATGTTGACCTGTGTGTTGTTTTTGATACTCTCAAATATGACATTCCCTTTCTTCGTGATATTTTCTCAAATATCTGATTCTGTTTGTAACTGCGAGCAGTTTACTTTTACGCTGACAAATTGCCATAAATGCAGCGTAAAGGTCGGAAAATTCTGTTGGTTGTCAAGTTGCGGCAAGCAGGGTTTACTTATGTAAACGCCTCAAATGCCCAATCTTTGCACAAGGTGCAGAAGATGAACATTGATAAATCAATGGCTGTAAATATGAAGATGCACCGAAGAATTTTTGATTTGAAATTCTCCGGTGCTTTTTTATAATTTTCTTATTTTCCGTATTGTATAATTATTATTTACTTTTCATATTTTGTGTGATATATTTTTTCAAGGGGGCGAAAAGATGAATGAAATCATAATTAAAAATAAGGATTTTCAGACTATTGAAAATTTCGGCGTCAGCGGAGCTTGGTGGGCACAGGATGTCGGAGGCTTTGAAGGCATAAGAGATGAAATTGCCGAGCTTCTTTTCTCACAAAAAAACGGCATCGGCATCGGCTGCTACCGTTACAACCTGGGCGGAGGTTCAAAAAATTCAGGTTCATCCGATTTTCACAACAAAAACCGCATGGCGGAATGCTTTCTGAAAGACGACGGCACTTATGATTTTGGGCGTGATAAAAACGCTGTTTATATGCTTAATGCCGCTGTTAAAAGCGGTTGTGAAGCTGTTGTGCTTTTTGTGAATTCCCCTCCGGAACTTTACACAAAAAATCATAAATCCTGCCTTGACAAGCCGCTTCACACAAATCTTCCAAGGAAAAATTACGGCAAATTCGCAGCGTATTGCGTGAAATGCGCCGAACATTTTATTGACTGCGGTATCCCGGTCATTTCGATTTCCCCCGTAAATGAGCCTGTTTGGATCTGGACCGAAAAAAACGGGCAGGAGGGCTGTCATTACAGACCTTGGGGAGTTCACAGAGCAATGAGAGCTCTTTGCGACGAAATTGACAAAAGCGAAAAACTGAAAAAGGCAAATGTTGTTATTTCCGGAGCAGAAAACGGAGATTTAAGGTGGTTCAACAAGACTTATTCACGAATAATGCTCGGAGATAAAAAAATTGCAGGTCATTCTGACGGTGTGGACGTTCATTCGTATTTTCTCAATGATCACATTTTCCCGTTTTTTAATGATCGCCTTAAATTTATGGCTCGCTGGAGAAAATATCTCAACAGAAAATATCCGTCAGCAAAAGTGCGTGTCAGCGAATGGACTCACATGAAAGGCGGCAGAGACTGCTCAATGGATTCCGCTCTTGTTCAGGCAAAGGTTATGTATGAGGATTTGACCATTCTCAATGCCGTTTCATGGCAGCACTGGATAGCCGTAAGCGATGTGGATTATTGCGATGGATTAATATATATCAACCCGGACCGTTCTTATAACATCACAAAAAGATATTATGCTTTCGGCAATTTTTCAAAATTTGTCAAAACCGGTGCCGTCAGAACAGATGTCGGCGGCGAAACCGAAACCCTTAAGCTTCTTGCTTTCAGGAACGGCACGGAAAGAATCATTATTGCAATCAATCTTTCGGAAAAAGAAACGCAGGTTGATTTGGGCTGCAGCGGCAAAGCATATATCACCGATAAAAATCATTCTCTCGAAGAATTTGATTTTCACGGCACTTTCACCATATCACCGAAAAGTGTAACAACATTCGTTTTTAGTGCGGAGGGATGAAAATGACGCTCGTATACAGAGCAAAAGATTTTTTAAATGATATCCGTGCATATTGGCGGACTCCGGCAAAAGGAGACTTTGTTGCATATAAAGAATATCTTATGCTTTCCATCGGCTGGCTGGGCATGAGATTTGCAACTGTTTTCGGTATCAGTTTCAGTGTCAATAACCCCTTTACTGCCATGACGCTGAATATGACACATAAGGATTTGCTGCTTTTCAGTTATATATGCACTGCCATCGGTTACGCTCTGGCTCCGGTCAATGCTTACATTATTGATAATTTGCGGAGCAGAGTGGGAAAATACAAGGTATATATCAAGCTCGGCATTCCTGCCGGTATTCTGTCTCTTTTTGCGCTGTTTTATCCCTACGAAAAACTCAGTTACTGGCCGATGGTTATTTCTCTGTTTTTTATCGGTCAGATTCAGGGCTATGTTAATCAATGGTATAATACAGGCGTAAGCAATCTTGTTTATGTGATTTCGCCCAACTCTCAGGAACGAGTTAAAATTATGATGGTTTCAAGCCTTGTTCATAATTTTGCACCCACATTAACGGGTTTCCTTATTCCCATTCTCAGCGATGTTTTTGCCGGAGGAGACCTTTACAACATAAAAACATACCGAATGGTTTACCCCGCAATCATCATAATCGGCGTTATAATGAGTATGTCTGCTTATTACGGCGTTGAGGAAAGAATAGTTCAGCCCCGCTCCCAGGTTACAAGTGTAGGCCTTTTTGACGCATTGAAAGCCGTTTCGGGCAATAAGCTTTTCTGGATCAAATGCACCGACAGCTGGAACAACTTTATGGAAGAATGCAAAAACATTCTTATGCAGTGGGTATTCTATTACGGCAAAGCAGGCTCAATGACCCTTTACGGCATTATAGATACTGTTTCGTATAATTCTTCCATGTGGGCAATGCTCTTCTCTCCCTGGATGATTGATAAGTTGGGCAAACGGGGATTCAAGCTTGTGAAAAATATTTCTCAGATCTTCATAACGCTCGGTCTTGCTTTGACCTATAAAAAGAGCATCTGGTTTATCGGAATTTTCTTCTTCCTCAACAGATTCTGGGATACCACCGAGATCATTGACCGCTCCATCGAATCGGATATCCGTGATTATCAGCAGTATATCAGCGGCGAACGAATTGACGGAGCGTTCGGAGTTGTTGAAACGTATGTCGGCGGAGCGATAGGTGCGCTGACAAACCTCTTTGTGCCCTGGATTTACAGACGAAACGGATTTGACGGAACAGATTATTCCGTTCTTGAAGTCTATAAAAATTATGATGATAAAAAGCCAATTTCCGCCCAGGAAAAGAACCCGGGCTGCGTGCTTTATCCGCTGCTTGACAATCTGATGAAGATTTCCTTTGTCGGTGCGATCCTCGATGTTATTCCGTGGGTTTTCTATGACCTCACAGATACGCAGCAAAAATCAATCATCCGCTGCATCAGGATCCGCAGCGCAGCAGAGGACAAAAAAGCCGGCGTTCTCACAGATGATCTTTACTGTGAGGCGTGCGAAGCAATCTTTTATGCGGATGAATATTCATGCAAAGAAAAATCAGCTTTGCCTGACAGAAAAACCGCCGGAAAAAGCGCTGTAAAAGAAGCAAAAACATATAATGAAGAAATTGAAATTGCCGGTTTCGTGAATAAAGAACTCAACCGGTTCACTACCGATTTCGGCAAAGAATTGCTTGCATTCTGCAAAAATATAACCGGTTACGGCAAAGAGGATTTCTTCAATCATTATAACGATATTTTTTCATCTGCCGCTGCTCTTCCGGAAGGCAAAACAAAGGAAGAAAAAACAAACCGTTCCGATGCTGTATACGCCGCAAAATCAATCAGAAAAGTTAAAAAATATATCAAAAAATACTATCCCGACGGCTTGAAGGAATTCAGTTATACCGATTTTGAAGCGGCTTTTGATCTTCCCGAAGAAACAAAAGAGGAACGCAGGGCAAAACGGGCCATTATTAAAAAAGAAAAATCAGAGCGTAAGATTTACGGCAAGGTTATGAAGCCTTATCTTTTTGCCGAGCGCATTGCTAATCTTGCGGAATGCTATGCCGATATTGATTCCTTTACTGCGGAATACCAGGCGGCAGCCGAAAGGCTTGAAAACGAAAAAGAAAAACATCGCCTTGAAGAAGAAGCCAAAGCAGCCGCAAGAAAAGCGGAAGCTCAAAGCAGGGCCATAAAACGCAGAAAATAAAAAAAGCGGTGAAAGACTTCATAAACCGGTTTGCGGTTTTGCGGCATATTTGCCTGATAACAATTGATCCCCGAAGTGTCAACGGTTTGAGTGACACTTCGGGGTATCTTTTTCAAATAAATTGCTGCATCAATTGGCTGCAATCCGCATATTTGTTTCAGTTTGCAATCAAAGGCGAATATTCGATTTTGTCAATATATTTTTTAAATTCATCCCATGACAATGATTTATCCGCATCCCAGTCGATCATCTTTGCCGATGAAGACCACAGCCTGCGAACAAGGCTCAATTCATCCTGACGGAAGAAGATATTTTCCTCCGTGTCCCACTTTGCCCAATCGCCCCAGATATAGAAATAAGCTCCGCCGAGGTTTTCTGCCGAAGCGGTTGTTTTTTTTCGGCTGCTGAATCCCCACAGCTTTGAGGGATTCCATCCTCCCGGCTCATTGCATGATAAATAGCCGCAGTTTCCTCCGCAGCCGCAGAAAACTCTTTTTGCCGTTGAATGATGGAAATCCCACCATCCGCATTCCGGACTTCTCGCATCATATCCGGATTTGGACTGACGAAGAACATAATAGCAGAAGCTCTCAACGCAGTTAAAAACAGTTCTTCCGTCTGATATAAGATATTCTGCTGAACCGTAATCGGAATCGGTCGGCTTCCAATAGCAAATCTGAAGTTCCTTATCAATTGGGATATTTGTCTTTTGCGAAAACAGAAAATCGTTGTTTGCTCTGACGGTGTAACCCATATCCTTAAGAATATCGCAGAGGGAATTCACATAAACAATATATCCGTCAAACATCGTTGAGCCGCCGTTTGAGCGGGCATATTCAGACCATCCGGAATCATCAACGCTCACTTCATCGGAGGCTATATCGAATCTGTCGCATCCGAAGCCCTTGAAAAACGAGGCATAAGCCTCTGTAACGGCATAGGTGAGATTTCTTACAGATTCCGATGAAATATCAACGGTATTTGATTGCGAGCCGTCTGCTGATATTTTTTCATTTCCGGAGATTGAATAAGTTTTTCCTTTATATTTGAAACTGAAACCGTCTTTGCTTTCGCAGGCGTAAATCAATCTGCCGCTATGTCCCGGAAAATCAACTGACGGAATAATATCAATATGGCAGCGCTTCGCCCATTCGGCTATTTCAACAATATCGTCACGGGAATATTCTGCTTTCGGATCCTCATAATAATCCTCATTCCAGGAAACCTTTTTTCCTCCGCACAAAAACGAAAAATCATTGCCGTTGCAATCGGGAACGGTTTTGCCGTTTTTATCCTGCCAGATATTTGCTCTGATTCCCTGATCTTCTGTCAGATGAAGCTCAAGAGCATTGAATCCGAGCCAGCTCATTTCGCTTATCAGATTTTTGATCCACTTAACCGACCAGCATTTTCTTGCGCAGTCAAGCATAAGAGTTCTTTCTTTTGTGTCGGGAGAAAAATCCGTTTTGCCGCATTTTAACAAGCCGTCGGATGAATTCATACACAGCTTAAGTATATCCTGAAGGCCGTAAAGCAGACCGTTGCAGTCCTTTTCGGGGCCGTAAAAAAGATAAATATTTTTCTCGGTTATGATGCGGATATAATCTTCGGCAAAAAGAGAATCATCCTCAATCAAAACTATGTCGCCGTCGGTTTTTGAGCTGAATAAATCCGATTTCGCATTCAGACTTTTGCCAAAAGCATCTGATGAATCATATAAATCCGCAGCTAAAGCAACCGTGCTTTTAACGCCTTCGTCCGGATCGGCAGAAGCGACGATTATGCGGCTTATATTTTCGATCCGAAAAACACCGGAGCCGGATGCGGCATCAAGCTCCGCCCGGATCTGCGCTTTGGCGGACGCTGCATTTTCCTGCGGCAATGCAGCAACGCTTTGAGGAGGAATGCCGGGTTTTTTTATCGAGCAGGAGCAAAGCATCAGCAGGATCATTGCCGATGCAAACAATCTTGAAATGATTCTTTTATTTATCATATTCAATTATTTCACACCTTTTTCCTTTCGGTCATATTCTATTATTCCGTGACAGAGCTTAGCCACGAGATACCCGAACCAAATATGGTTTTGACGACATCTTTTTGCCAATACTTCGTTAAAAATGCTCGAAATACACAAAGTATTCCTGCGCTTTTTGCCTCGTCTTGACAGAAAATCTGTTCGTCAAAACTGCGAAGCACCTTAAAATGTTGAAATTTATGTGCAGTCCGGTGTTTCTTCTCCGCAGGAATACTCGCGTATTTCAAGGAGAAAAACGCCGGAATGTGCGTGAAGTTCGCATTTTAAGGCATATAGGGTTCGGGTATCTCGTGGCTAACCGAGTGATGATCCCGCTCCCTTTTTCAAATCAAATATACTACACCTTAAACTGAAAAATCAAGCGTTTTGCCGATATTCTTCCGGGATATAATATTGACATAATCTCTGCGGTGCGTTATAATAGAATAAATAATTTATGGAGGAAAATTATGGACATCGGAAAAATTGCGGAAGCTCTCCATCTCGCTTACCGCCAGGAAAATGCTCTCTATCTCTTCATTGATACAATCAAGCATTTCTTTGCAAACGGTTTTTCCCCGAAAAAAATCATTGCAACGATCGTTGCTCTCTGCGAATTTCTCGGATGTATCGTTTTTGATACCCCGATAACACCCTGCGGAGAAGCTCTCAACCTTGACGGTTACAGCCTTGTTCTCAACGAGGAATTTGAAGGCACGGAGCTCAACACCGATATATGGAATTACCGCGCATCCGGCGCAAGAAGAGGCGGCTTCAACGGAAAAAGCCAGGTTGAGGTCAAAGACGGCAACCTTTATCTCACCGCCGAATATCTTGAAAACGGCGAATACGGACCCGGCTGGTATGCCGCTATGATAAGCCTTAAGGAATACTACAAGCAGGGCTATTTCGAAATCAAGTGCAAAGTCAACAAGGATAAGGGCTTCTGGAGCGCTTTTTGGATCCAGTCCCCTATCGGTCCCTATGACCATTATATTTCACAGGGCGGAGTTAACGGAGCCGAAATCGACATCTTTGAGGCAATGAATGCTGATATGCGTCTTCCCTCAAACAGAAATTCCGTAACTCAGACCATCCATTGCAACGGCGTTGATGATGATATTGAAAACATTGACTCCCGCTGCCTCGGCGATTTTAAGGTAGGCAACGATATTTACGAAACCTACAACACCTACGGCCTCAAATGGACGGAGGATGAATATATTTTCTATATCAACGGAATTGAAAGCGCAAGAAGCTCGTTTGGCAACGGCGTTTCACAGATTCCCGAAGAGGTTATCGTTTCGCTTGAGCTTCCCGACAACATCCCGTTTGAAAAGGGCTACTCAACCCAGATGGTTGTAGACTATGTTAAAATTTATCAGAAATAAGGAGAATATTATGGCAAAATGCAGATTCTGCGGAGAAGAGCTTGAAAACGGAGCGGCATTCTGCTCAAATTGCGGCAGCAAGGTTGAAGCAGATGCAAATTCCGACCGCAGCTTTTCCGACGAAATAAATGATAAAATCAACGATTTTACAAACACAACTGACACCACATCCGAATATTCTGCGCAGGACATCGGTTCAAACAAGGTCATGGCAGTCTTTTCGTATCTCGGAATTCTTGTTCTTATTCCGGTTTTTGCCGCAAAGAATTCGCCGTTTGCCCGCTTTCATGCTAATCAGGGCATCGTTCTCGCAATTTCAGAAATCGTTATCAATCTCGTTATCAGCGTTTTGAGCGGTTTTCCCGCAATCGGCTGGCTCTTTACGCTTATCGGCGGAATTGCCGATGTTGCTTTTCTCGTTTTCGTAATCATCGGCATCATCAATGCCGTTAACGGAAAGGCAAAGGAGCTTCCGGTCATAGGCAAAATCAGAATATTGAAATGATCAATGAATGCCGTATCGACAAGATACGGCATTTTTCTTGCCTGAACGATTGACTTTAAAAATGATAATGGTATAATTCTATTAATAAAAAGGGGTGAACTATACGGAAAACAGATATTCACTTGATATGACAAAAGGACCGTTTTTCAGAAAAATTCTGATTTTCTCGATTCCCCTTATCTTGACCGGTCTGCTTCAGCTTGCATATAACACGGCCGATGTCATCGTCGTCGGCAAATTCGTCGGCACGCAGGCTCTGGCGGCAGTCGGCTCAACCGGTTCGCTGATAAACCTTTTTCTCAATCTGTTTCTCGGCCTTTCAATGGGCTCGGGAGTTGTTGTTGCAAGGCACATAGGCGAACAGGATGATAAAAAAATTCATAACTGCGTTCACACGGCAATGCTTTTGAGCATTTTCTGCGGTTTCGTTATCGGAATCATCGGATTTTTCACCTCGTCAAAAATGCTCGTGCTGATGAAAGCCCCCGCAGATGTGCTTCCGCTTGCTTCACTTTATCTTAAAATTTATTTTCTCGGCTCTCCCGGATTGATGGTTTATAACTTCGGAGCGGCAATAGTCAGAGCAACGGGAGACACAAAGCGTCCCCTTTTCATCCTCGGAATTTCCGGCGCAATCAATGTTATGCTCAACCTGATTTTCGTTATCATTTTCAAATTCGGCGTTGAGGGCGTTGCAATTCCGACTATCGTTTCGCAGTATCTTTCGGCATTTATGGTCTGCGCCTATCTTATGAGAATGAATAATTCCTGCAGATTTTCCGTTAAACAACTCAAGATTTATTCCGATGAGCTTAAACATATTTTCAAAATCGGTCTGCCGGCAGGCATTCAGGGCTCTCTTTTCTCTTTTTCAAATGTTGTTATTCAATCGTCGGTCAACTCATTCGGGTCCGTTGTTATGGCGGGCACATCCGCCGGCTCAAACTATGAGGGATATATCTACACCTGCACGAATTCCGTTTCCCAGACTACAATGACATTTACATCGCAGAATATGGGAGCAAAAAAATATTCCAACATCGGAAAAATTTATCGCAGATGTCTTCTCTTTGCGTGCGGCATCGGCGTGTTTATGGGAATTATCGGAATATTATTCGGCGAACAGATAGTTGGTCTTTTTTCCAAAGACCCCTCCGTTATTCAGGCAGGAGCAGACAGAATGCTCATCATTATGCCGTTTTATGTTTTCTGCTCTCTTATGGATGTTGCGGCAATGCAGCTTCGTGGAATGGGCAAATCCATTGAGCCGATGATAGTCACTCTGCTCGGCGCCTGCGGACTCCGCATACTCTGGATGATATTCATACTGCCGATGAATCACACAATCACAATGCTCTATATGGCTTATCCTGTTTCCTGGATCGTCACTTTTATTGCGCAGTTCACTTCTTATTTCATATTCACTCGCCGTATGCGCAAAAACGGTGATTTTGATAACGAAATTTTTGACACGGAGGAATGAAAATGTCCCGTTTTATTTATGATCATGTTGCGGTTATCGGAATTGACGGCATGGGCAACTTCAACCGCAATGCAAAAACGCCCAACATTGATTCGATTTTTGCCGACGGAGCAACAAACTATTTTGCTCTTTCAATGAATCCGACCATAAGCGCCGAAAACTGGGGAGCAATGCTTCTCGGCGCAAATCCCATGGCTCACAGGCTCACAAACAGCATCGTAAGCACAAACGAATATGATAATAAAGAGCTGCCTTCTCTTTTTACAAGGCTTCGCAGAGCTTTTCCCGGCGCATATCTTTCCTCCGTTGTTAACTGGAAACCCATCAATCACGGAATAATCGAACACGATGTCGGCGCACAGCTTCTTTCAAATCCGAAGGATGAAGATCTTACTCCGATGATTCTCGAAGAGGTTGCAAAAAAGCCGAAATTTCTCTTCGTTCAATTTGATGATGTTGACGGCGCAGGTCACGGCAGCGGCTACGGACTTGAGGATCACCTTGCCAGGATCAGCATAACAGATGAATATGTCGGCAAAATCCACAAGGCCTATGAAGATGCCGGGATTCTCGACAAAACTCTTTTCATAGTTACCGCAGACCACGGCGGCATCCGCAGAGGACACGGCGGCTACACAGACGAAGAAAAGTATGTATTCTTCGGAGCAAGCGGAAAGAGCGTCAAAAAGGGCGAAGCGGGCACAATGCAGACAAAGGATATTTCGGCTCTCGTGCTTTATGCTCTCGGCGTTGAAGTGCCTGCATACAACATTTACGGCTTCTCTTCGCAGGTTCCCGAAGGAATATTTGAAGAACCTGTCGGAGAATATATAAAATACGAACGAAAAGAATCGGTTATCGAAACTCTCCCGACCCCCGCATATAAAAACGGACTTGCAAAATTTGTTGACCCCGAAAGACTTAAGCTTGCCGTTTTCTTTGATAACGAAATCAAAGACGAAACGGGGAACTGCGAATTTGAAGAATTCGGCAAAGCAAAATACTATTCTAATGGCGTTCGCAGCTCCTGCGGCGAATTCGGAACAATCGGCTGCGTAAGGACGAGCGGACTTGCTCCCGAAATCAAAGGAAGCTTTACCGTTGCCGCATGGGTCAAGGCCGAAAAAAGCATCAACGAGGAATGCGTTGTATTTTCAACAAAGCCCTGGTGGTGGCGCAAAAGATCATCCCGAGGATTTTCTCTCGTTATGAAAAAACAGGATTCGGTTTTCTGCATTGCAAACGGCGACGATGATTTTTCCGTTGTCACTCCGTTCCCCGAAGATTTCTCGGACGGCTGGATCCATATTCTCTGCGCCGTTGACAAGGACAAAAAGGAAATCGGAATTTATTATAATTTCAGATTCATCCGCTCCGTTGTTCTGCCTGATGAATTTTGCAGAGAAACAGTTTCCAATGTTCTTGTTATCGGCAACGATTCGGAGATGGATAACAACAACCGTGCGTTTCCGAATCTTTTCCGCATGGATGATTTTCTGTTCTTTGAAGGTACAAACGAAAAGGATGCAGACGCATTAAAACTTTATTACGGTATGTAAAAAAAGCCCCGGATTTGGACGGCACTTCGTAAATCGGTTTATGAAGTGCCGCTCTTGGAAATCCGGGGCTCTTTATTTATCTGATCGTTATTCTGTTGTCAACCGTTCCGTACTGTGAAAAATCATTTCCGAGGTATTCAAAATATTCAATGAGAAGCTGATAATCCATAACCGATTCATCAACCACAAGCTCTTTTCCGTCAAGGAAATAAAGCATTCCGCTGCCGCCGTTTTTAATCATATAGTTATGCGAAGCGACTGTATAGGTCTTTTCAAGGTCGATCGGAACATATTCTCCGCTCTGAAGCACCTTAACCGAGTGATAATAATCCGAACCCACCTTGAATCTGGTTCTTTTTCCGTCTGACAGCGTCATCGTCATTGCAAGGCACCAAGCCTTGCTGCTTCCTCTTCCTTGTCATACGAAAAAATATCTCAAATTCAAGGCAAGTTTTATTTCGTTTTAGAGTAGTTATATGCGAGGCGGCCGAATGAGTAATACTTTGTGTATTGCGAATGAGGGCAACGAAGCAGATAGCTGCTGTAAAGCGAAAGAAAATGGGTTCGTTTTATCATCACTCGGTTAAAATCCGAAATTCTGTTGATTTCGCTGACTGAAATCAAATTATCATTTGCATCGGTCTCAACCGATGCTTCCTTGCTTGTGTCAACAACGAATTTCAGGCCGGAAACCTGCTGGAAGCTTCCGTATTCGCCAACGGCAACTCCGTTTTCGGAATAAACATTTCTTGTGAATCTGTAAAAATATTCAAGCATATCAACTATCTCGGCGCCTGTGAGCTTCACAACGCACAGATTATTGCCATAAGGGTTGACATTGATTATATCGGCATAGGTAATATCACCCTCATTGATGCTCGCTCTGATTCCTCCGCCGTTGCACATTCCTATATCGGCTCCGGATATTATTCTGTAAGCATCCGCAACCATATCGCCGATTGCAAGCTCTCTTGAGCGGACCATTCTGATTCCGCTTTCATCGGCTATCGGCATTGAAACATCCATATGGCCGATAACTTTATTCATTTCTCCGTTATATTTCCGAAGCACATCGCCGACAAACTTTTCCGTTTCGGCATCTTTTTTCTCATATTCCGAAATGAGGCCGACTGAAATATTTCCGCTTGCGGTTATCATAAGCTTTCCGATGCTGCTGAATTTTGTGCCCGTCTGCGAAAGAAGCACCGGCTCGCCCGTTTTGTTTTCAACAACATTGCAGGTCATTTCCGTATGCGAATGTCCGTCAAGTACAACATCAATTCCCGTAGTGTTGGCTATAAGATCCGATGATCTGTATGGTTTGCATTCTTCTTCAATTCCCATGTGAGAAAGCGCAACAACATAATCGGCGCCGTCATTTCTGCAATCGTCAATTGTCTGCTGAATCCCGTCATAAAATTCCGATACGGTTTTTTCAATTCCGAAATAATAAACCTGCTTCCCGTCTTCGGCAAAGAAAGCCGGAGTTGAATTTATCGGAGTATAAGGAGTTGAAATTCCGATGTATCCAACCTTTATTCCGCCATATTCAACAACCTCATAGGGGTTTAACATCTTTCAGCTTGTTTTCTTTGCTTCCGCTGTATGTTATATTGCAGCAGAGATACTGCAAGTTTGATTTTTCAATATTTTCCTTAAGGATATCAAAGCCGTAATCAAATTCATGATTGCCGAAGACCGCATAATCATAGCCGACTTCATTCATGATTTCAACCATACAGCTTCCCTTGGAAACAGTTCCGAGATAGCTGCCCTGAAGATGGTCTCCGCAGTCAACAAGAGTTACATAATCCGTTTTTTCAAGGCATTCCTTTTTATATGCCGCAAGCCCGGCATAGCCGATATCTTCGTCTGCGGCGCAATGCACATCATTTGTAAAAAGGACTATAACATCATCCTAAGAAAGACTTACCGGCAATCCGAAAAAATTACAGATTGCTATAAATATTGATAAAATAAATGAAATTATCTGCTCATGGTTTTTCCTTTATGCTATTATTGCTTCGCCTGCATTGCCGTTATATGTTTTGCCTGCATAGCTGAATTCTGTTTTTTCAAAGAATGAAGCGGCAATTCTTCCGTCCGGCAGCTTAACCGCCTGAACCGATTCGTTATTGATTATTATTTCAAATTCGGCATCGGTGTTTTCACCCATAACCGAATAGGCATAAGAACCGTTGTTTTCGATTGAGACGGTAAAGATATCGCCCTCTGCCGGAGTTGACGCATACGGAAGATTGTTTCTGTGCCAATCGCCGTTTCTGTGTTCGCTTGCTGCGGAAAGAGCGCCGCCCTCAAGCACGGTATATTTTATTCCGTTGTGAATAACCGTGTTTCCGTCTTTTTTAAACGAGCCCGCATAGAAGCACTGGTCAAGAGTGGTGTTCATTTTTCTGCCCTGCGAATCCTTCATTCCTGCTCCCATCAGAAGCACGGCATCTCCGGAAGCAAAGCAGGAAACGGTCATATTGATTCCCTCGTGAGTGGTTTTTGCAAGCGAAACAGCCGCATTGCCGGAAATTTTTCCTCCGTAAATGCCGGGAAGGTATCTGTAAGTAAAATCTTCGTGAGCCATAAGCTCTTCATCGGTTTCTTTGACCGCCGTTGTGCCCGGAACGAATGAATAATCATAAACCGGAGCAATGTTGTTATATTCATCTCCCCTGCTCATAATCGTTGTAACGCCCGGGAATGATGAATTATATCCGAGAACATTTTCGTCGTTGATTATCTCCGAATACGCAAGATAATCCGCACCGCCTCTGAAGCTGAAATAGAAATCTTTGTTATTGACTACAAGGAATTTTGCGGTGTCAAAATATTTAACTCCGAAATCGCTCTTTTCATCATTTCGTATTGATTCGGCATAAGCCCTGATTTCATCTTTTCTCGGCATTTCTTCAACAGATGCCAGCGTTTCAAGCGTTGAAACAATTCCTTTGAGCGGCTGCGCATTCATCCTCGAAACCGATCTGCCCATTGTTGTCGGATCAAGAGTATCGCCGAAGCTCATCATGCGCATTCCGTCGCAGATGAAATTTGCCATCGGAGCAAGCTGTTCCTGCGAAAAGATATAATCCGTGCCGGAAAGAAGCTTTATTATCGTTGACATTCCGTTGATGAATGTTATTCCGTAACCGCCCATATAGATTCTCTTGCCGTGCTGGAAAAACGTTGCGTCGTCCTTAAGACCCTGGTCGTCCGAATAATCAAGCTCGCCGGAAACAATTTTGACCGCTTCCCTGATAGCCTTCGGGCTTCCCGCAAATGCGCCGAATTTGATTGAAGACATTGCAAGATCAATTGCGTTTGCGCCGGCATGAGAATAAAGCACCGAGCTTATCGTGAAGCATCCTCTGCCGATTTTTTCGCCGAGGAGTCTCATCTGCTTTCTGCTCAATTCGTCTTTCATAAGAACTCCGAATTCCCCGAGGGCATTCGGAACCGAGAGACGGTTATGCCACCAGTTTGTGCTTTGAAAATCATTATTGATCCAGAAATCAAGAAGTCCGAGAATATATGATTTCAGCTCATCTTTCTTTGCGGGATCTTTCTCAAGGCGATAAAGAATCGCAAGCCTTTCAAGTCTTCCGATATGCCTTGACGGGATCCAGGTTGTTCGGTCGGTATTCGAATAATCTATATCCGTAAAATAAAGGCAGCCGTTCTTATCTTTCTCTGTGAGAGCGATGATTTTATCCGCTTCCTTTATATCGGAAGAAATCGACTGCCCCAAAACACCGTTGAGCAGACCGTCCGTTATGTTCTTCGAAACGGTAATGATGTCGGGATCCTCATAGCTCTTTGTTATTGCGGAGGACATAAGCACAAAAAACACAAGAATCAATCCGGTTATCCTCGTAAAAGTACTTATCATATTTTTTCCCTTTCTATAAAGCTTTAAAAGCCGGGTAAAACCCGACTTTCAAAATCACATATTGCTTTTAATGAAATTAACTGTATCTTCAAGAGATTTTCTTGCAGTCATCGGCTCATAACCAAGCTCAGTTTTCGCCTTTTCATAAGAGAATCTGCAATTTTCGCAGATTTTGCCGATTGAGAATTCCGTAAGCACGGGAGGCCACTTCATAGCCTTGAAGAATGCACCGATAAGCGGGCAGAGCTTGAGAAGAGTTTTCTTTCCGAGCTTGATTTTCGGAGCTTTTTTGCCGTTGATATCGGCAAGAGTTGCAATGAACTGGTCAACGGTAAGCACTTCACCGCAGAGGAAATAAACCTCGCCGCCTCTGCCTTTTTCAGCCGCTGCGATCATTCCCTTTGCAACATCTCTGACATCAACAAAGTTATATCCGCCGAAGTTGAGAGAAACGGGGAAAAGTCCTTTAAGATAAAGCTTTATCATTTCGCAGGGACTGCTGTTTCCGTGAATATCGTTGGGGCCGATAACGCAGCTCGGAAGAACCGCAACACATTTAAGCTCATCGCAGTTTGAATCAACAACAAACTGCGTTGCTGCTGCCTTTGATTTGCCGTAGGCACCCTCGATATTATCGGGGCTGAAGGTTGAGGGCTCCGTAATAACGGGCATATCATCTGAAACGGGGATGCAGTCAACGGAAGAAACGAAAACAAGGTTCTTGACTCCGCAGGCTTTGCAGGCTTCAACAACATTCTTTGTGCCCTCATAGTTGACCGCCCAGACAAGCTTATCTCTTTCGCCTGTGATGTCAACGATACCGGCTATATGATAAACGGTTTCGGCTCCTGCAAAAACTTCCTTGAGGTGATCAAGCTTGCAGACATCGCCGAAGATTTTTTCGCAGTTTTCGTATGCGTCAAAATCATTGCAATCGGAATGAAGAGAAAGTCTGATATGCTCTCCTCTTTTTGCAAGCTCATCAACGAGAGTATGGCCGACATAACCTTTTGCGCCTGTAACAACCGAAATTTTATTTTCCATTGCTTTTCCCTCCGAAATAAAAATATATAGTTATTATACAATATCAAATACCATAATTCAACACATACCGTTAAATTTTTCTTATCCGGATTGATATTTTCCGAATATATGCTATTATAGAAATTAAAGAGGGTGACAAAATGGAAATCGAAAGAAAATGGCTTGTTGAAAAATCAAAAATTCCCTATGACTTTGAAAAACTCGAAAAATTCAGAATCGAGCAGGCGTATATTTCGTTTTTGCCGACCATAAGAATCAGAAGCATCAACAAGGAAAAATTTGTGCTGACAATAAAATCAAGGTCAGGCACGGATTCCTTTCTTTCAAGGAAAGAAGCTGAAATCGAAATCAGCAGGGAAGAATATGATTTGCTGATGAAAAAGGCATCCGGCAGAATAATCGAAAAAACCAGGTACCTTGTCAGAAGAGAAGACGGTCTTCTTGAAGAAATCGATATTTTTGAGGGTGAATTTTCCGGGCTCTGTTATCTTGAAATTGAGTTTGAAAGCGAAGAAAAAGCAAAAGACTTTCCTTCCCCCGAATGGGTCGAAAAGGATGTTACCGCAGACAAAAAATTCACTAACGGAAGCCTTGCAAGAAACGGAATGCCGATATAAAAAGCGGAAGGGCGGTGCTTCATAATCTGTTTATGAAACGCAGCCCTTCCGTGCTTTTGTTATATTTCAAGCATAGATTTTTTAATTATTTTTGCTTTGCCCTTAAGAATGATTTCTCCGACAGGTGAAGCGGAAACCGAAAGAATTCCTCCCGGCTCTTTGAATGAAGCCTCAATTTGTCTGCCCTGCTCTGCCGCAAGTGCCATTCCGGCTGCCGAGCTTCCGCTGGCGCACGAGCTTTCCCAGAAAAGAGATGGCGGATTCCGCACATAAACGAGCGGAGAAAGCTCCATGCTTTCTTTATCAAGGAACATTACGCCCACGCAGTCTCTGCCGAGCTGATCGCTCCATATTTTTATTGCTTCTTCGGCTGAAGCTTTTTCCATTCTGCCGTCGCAGACAAAATGGATTATGCTTCCGAAATCAACCGCAATGAAATCATAATCCTTTGAATTATATGAGAGAACACATTTTTCAACCGAAATCGGCTTGGGCATTTCAGCTCTGCATATAAACTCATTCTCCGAAATTCTCTCGGCAGAAATGCCGACCTTGTTTTCAGCGCCCGAAACATCAAGAAGAAGCCTTCCTTCGCTGCCGGTTTCAGCGCCTTTTTCAAGCTGAATCAGAGCCGCAGTTGAAATTGCCGCATTTCCGCAGAATTCACCGCCTGCCATGCGAAGCGAATTATTTCCGACAAAACCGACCTGCTCTGCGCACGGCTCTTTTTTCATCAGAAGCTCCGCAATTGCCGGCTGTTTTTCAACCGGAACTTCGCTTCTGACGAGAATCGTAATGTTTCCGGTCGGATCAATAAGATAATACTCAATAATCATTTGTTATAATTACGCAGAAACTGCTTTGTGCGCTCGTTGGCGGTGTTGTCAAACACCTCTTCCGGTGTTCCCTGCTCAACGATAACGCCGTTATCCATAAAGATTACTCTGTCGGAAACGGCCTTTGCGAAGCTCATTTCGTGAGTTACGATAACCATGGTCATTTTTTCGTCCGCAAGCTGCTTTATGACCTTAAGCACCTCTCCGGTAAGCTCCGGATCAAGAGCAGAGGTCGGCTCATCGAAAAACAGAATATCGGGCTTCATTGCAAGCGCTCTCGCAATTGAAACTCTCTGCTGCTGGCCGCCGGAAAGCATGCAGGGATAAGCATTTTCTTTATCAAGAAGACCCATTTTATCAAGAAGGACCCTGCACTCATTATAGACCTCGTTTTTATCCCTTTTCTGATTTGAAACAGGGGGGTCCATAAGATTTTTTATAACGCTGTAATGGGGAAAAAGATTGTAATTCTGAAAAACAAGCCCGAATCTGCTTCTGACGGAATTCAGATTTTTGGTATATTTTATTGACGAGCCTTCCATCCACGCTGCCTTCTCATCCGAATATGTAAGAGAGCCGGCATCCATGGTTTCAAGAAGAGTTGCACAGCGGAGAAGGGTTGATTTTCCCGATCCGGATGGACCGATAATGGAAACGACTTCGCCCTTATCGACCTTGATCGAAATATCCTTGAGCACCTCAACATTTTTGAAGGATTTTCTGACGTTTTTCATTTCAAGAACGCTCATAACGATCCTCCTTAAATAGTGTAATAGCTCATAGACTTTTCGATTTTATCCATTACAAAGCCTATTATTGCATTGAAAACATAATAGAACACGCCCGCAACAACAAACGGAACAAAGCTCGTTTGCGAATTGGCGATCTGTTTGCCGATGGTAAACATTTCCTGATATGAAACCGTAAATGCCATTGAGGTATCTTTAACAAGAGTAACGATTTCATTTGTAACGCTCGGAAGGATCCTGCGGATGACTTGCGGAAGAATGATCTTCATAAAGGTCTGAATTTTTGAATAACCGAGCACCTGAGCCGCTTCATACTGACCGACGGGCATTGATTCAAGTCCGCTGCGGTAAATTTCCGCAAAATATGAAGCATAGTTGATTGCAAACGCAACAACAACCGGCACAAGCTTGTTTTTGGAAATGCCTATATCAAGTCCGATTCCCAAATTATATGCCTCCGCAAGCTTATTGACTGCAACGGAAACATAATACGGTCCGTAGGTCACCGCAATAAGCTGAAGCATCAGAGGAGTGCCTCTCAGAACCGAAATAAAAAATCTCGTGATTGCCGAAACAACCTTGAGCCTGCTTCTTCTGAGAAGGGCAACTATCATGCCGAGCGGAAGAGAGAAAAGCAATGTCAGGAAGAAAATGGCGCAGGTTTTTCCGAGACCCTCGCTCATTTTCAATATCATTGTCATTAAATCCATAAAAATTCCTCAAGTTTTTTCAGACAAAATTCCCGAAGGCACATTCCTGCGCCTTCAGGAATTTTTTCTGCTTATTTTACTGTCGGCTTATTTTTTTTCGTTAACATATTTTGCCGCAACGGGATAATCAACAAATACTGCATCAACTGCGCCGCCTTCAAGCTCTGTGAAGCACTTAAGGAAGCTGTCGCAGGTAACAACGCTGCCGAATGTTGCCGAGAGAGAAGCAAGGTCGCCGTCATCAGCAAGAAGGGATTCGCCGGATGTGCCGAGCTGAACGGCTACGGTCTTGCCGGCAAGATCTGCCGATGAATTGATGCCGTTTGCTGCGTTAACAACAAGAACCTGCTCGCTGTCATAATAAGGTTCCGAAATAACGAAGCCTTGCTCTGTCATTGAGGGAAGAATTGTCATACCCGACCATACGCAGTCGCATTCGCTGGCATTAAGCTGAATAAGCTTCTGATCCCAGTTAACTCCGAATACATCGAATTCCCAGCCGAGAAGTTCGCAGGCTGCTTTGCAGATCTCAACATCAAAGCCGGTATATTCGCCGTTGTCGCCCATATAGCTGAACGGATTATATTCAGGGTCAATACCCATAACGAATTTTCTTGCTTCGTAAGCCGAAAGATCGGCAGCTTCAGCGGTAAATCCATCCTGAAGATAAGTGAGATTATCAACAATATCGGGATACTTTGCGGCGATTTCCGCATAAGTTCCGTTGGCAACAAGGTTCTTGACTGCCGCAACGATTGCTGCGCATACATCATCCTCACCCTTGCGGAATGCGATGCCGTACTGTTCTTTGCCGAGATCTTCGTCAATGATTTTAAGCTCGTTCTTCTGAGGCTCTGTTTTTCCCGGTTCTTTCTCTGCTCCGCAGGCTGCACATGCGATAAGCATCATAACTGCAAGAATAATTGCAATGGCTCTTTTTATTTTTTTCATAATACCGTTTCCTTTCTGTTTTGTGTTATCATTTTAGCACGCTAAAGCGATAATGTCAAGGATTTTTTAAAAATATGCTTTGTTCGACACCGTTAACGGCCAAATAATTCTTGTATTGAAAAATTTTATATGATAAACTATTTAAAAAGGAGCTGATAATTATGTCAGGCAAAGCAAAATGGATATGGTATCCTGCCGAATATGAGACCTATCATCACAAGCTTCTCTCCTGCCGCAGGCAGGAATACGGCTGCGATTACCCCTGCCAGTGGTATATTGCAAATACCGAACTGAGTGTAAGATTCTTTAAGACATTCACTGCCGAAAAAGATACATGTATAAGGATAATTACTCATTCAAAGGGAATGGTCCGCACAAGGAACGGACTGAAACCGGTCAACGAAGATATTTTTATCGAAAAGGGCGAGCAGCAGATATGCGTTGACCTTTATGATATGAACGGCTTCTGCGCTTTATATCTCGACAGCGAATATGTTGTCAGCGACGAAAGCTGGACGACCGACCTTCACGACAGCCGCTTTATCAATGCGGCCTGCGAGCCGCGCCTCACTTCTCCCGAAGATGATCCGAGAAAATTTCCGTTTGTATATGAAGAGATCCTTCCCGTTTCATCGGAAGAGATCAACGGCGGCAGACTTTATGATTTCGGCAAAGAAATGTTCGGCATAATTGAATTTGAAAAAACCGTTGACGGAATGTTCATTTCATACGGCGAATCAAGGGAAGAAGCGCTCGACAAGGTAAATTCCGTTGTTCACGAGCGTCTTTCGGCGTCTGATGAGAAAAGAAGACCCGCAAGAGCTTTCAGATATATTTTTATCACAAGCGAAAGCGGAGAATTTCCACGCTTCACCGCCGAATATGAATATCTGCCGATAAAGGACAAGGCTTCTTTCAGATGCGAAAACGAAACCGTCAACAAAATCTGGGATTTATGTTCCCGCACATTCCATCTGAATTCAAGAGAATTTTTCCTTGACGGCATCAAGCGTGACCGCTGGGTATGGTCGGGCGACGCATATCAGTCATATATGATAAATAATTATCTCTATGCCGACCGAGAAATCACAAAACGCACCATAACCGCTCTTTTCGGCAAGCCTCCATACAAAACACACATAAACACCATCAACGATTATTCGGCTTATCTCATTATTTCCGTGCTTGATTATTATGAAGCAACAGGCGACCTGAAATTCGTTGAAGCCATTTGGGAAAAGGCAAAAGCTCTTTATGATTTCATTGTTTCACGGCTTGATGAAAGAGGCTATGTTGTGGGACTTTACGGCGACTGGATTTTCATTGACTGGGGCAAAGTCGATAAGCAGGGAGCAGTCTGCGCAGAGCAGATCCTTCTGTGGAAAACCTGCCTTTCAATGCAGAAGCTTTCATCTCTTCTCGGAGAAGGCGGCGATTATCTTTCAAGAGCCGAAACGCTCAAGGAAAACATTATCCGTGATTTCTGGAGAGAAGATAAAAAGGCATTCATTGATTCTTTTGATTCGGGCAAAGAACAGATCTCAAGGCAGAGCAATGTTTTTGCGATTCTCTATGAAATAGTTGATTCCGCCCGTGCCGAAGAAATATTTGAAAATGTGCTTGAAAATGATGATATTCCGGCAATCACAACGCCCTATTTCAAGCTTTATGAGCTTATGGCGATCTGCAAGCTCGGCAGAACAGAAGAAATGCAGAACTATCTCGAAAGCTATTGGGGAAAAATGCTCTCTCTCGGCGCAACATCGGTCTGGGAGCAGTTTGATCCGAACGAAAACGGCACGGAGCATTACGCAATGTACGGCGGAAAATATGCCCGCTCTCTCTGCCACGCCTGGGGAAGCGGTCCGATCCTTCTGCTCGGAAAATATGTTTGCGGCGTATCTCCGGCTTCAACCGGATATGAAACCTTCGTTGTTGAGCCGAAGCCGGGAAAATATTCCTCGTTTTCTGCGGATGTGCCCGTCAACAAGGGCGTTGTTCACATTGAATTCAATGAGAAATCCGTTTGCGCATCTGCGGATGTTGAGGGCGGAACGCTTATTTTCAACGGCAAAAAGGTCAATATTCCGAAAAACGGAACCGCCGAGATCCGATATAACGAAAAGTTTACAACTTGTTAACCGATTTTTCCGTGTTTTAATATAAAATATTTTTATTAAAAGAATCGGGAGCGGATAATATTGCTTGGATATGTCAGAGCATATAAAGCGGAACTGAAGGTCAGAGATTATGAGCTTTACAGAGGCATTTACTGTTCTCTCTGCCGTGCCCTCGGCAGAAACTATTCTCCGTTTTCCCAGCTCTTATTAAGCTATGATTTTACTCTGGCCGCAATGATAAGGCTCGCCGTTTCCGAAAACGGATGCACCTTTTCGCAGAAGAGATGCCCGTATAACCCCGCAAAGAAATGCCTTGACTGCTCAAAAAAAGAAATTTTCGATATCTGCGCTCACGCCGTGATCATAACGGCATATTATAAAGTCATTGACAATATTGAAGATTCAAAAGGGCTGAAAAAACTTGCGGCAATCCTGCTGTATCCGTTTATTGCCCTGATGCACAAAAAGGCAAAAAGACTTGCTCCCGAAATTGAAAACGCTGTTTCGCAGGCTATGAAAATGCAGAGCGAAGCGGAAACAAAGCAGAACATCGGAATTGATGAAGCCGCCCACCCGAGCGCCGACGCCCTCGGAAAAATTTTCGCCCTGGATTCCGGCGAAAATCAGGATTCGCTTTATCGCTTCGGTTATATGGTCGGCAGGTTCATATATATTCTTGATGCCGCCGATGATATTGAAGACGATATAAAGCATAAAAGCTTCAATCCGTTCAAAAACGATTATCCCGGTCTTTCTTCTGAAGGGAGCGGAAAAGAATTCGCAGACAGAATCGAAAAAATGCTTAATCTCACGCAGTCACAGATCCTTGAAGCGTTTGATGCCATTAAAGTTGAAAGATTCGGAAGCATTATTGAAAATATCAGCCTTGACGGCCTTGGCGCAAGCGCCGAAGCCGTTCTCGGAAAATACAGAGGCAAAGCGGAAAAGCAAAAAAGTTTTTCGGTCAGATGAGGTGACAGAATGAAAAATCCATACGATATTCTCGGCGTTCCGATGAATGCATCTCCCGAGCAGATTGATGCCGCCTACCGTGAGCAAATGCGCATTTCTGCAAATGACAGCCGCAGAATAGATGAATTGAATCAGGCCTATGATGCGATCATTCTGAATTCCGGCTCGCAGGGCAATTACACTTCCGCAGGCAACTATGCCTATTATTCCGGAGCGGATTATTCCGATGTCCGTTCAAAAATAAACCTCAACCGGCTTGAAGATGCGCAGGTCATTCTTGACGGCATTCCCGAAGGAAGCCGTGACGCACAATGGTATTATCTCAAGGGCATCATCCAGCACAAAAGAGGCTGGCTTGAAGAAGCGGCAAAGAATTTTCGCATTGCCTGCAATATGGACCCCTCAAACGAAACATTCAGAGCGGCATATAACAATGTAAGCAATGCGCAGAACGGCGGATACAGAACCGAGCGCAGATCTTCACGCAGCTCCGGCTGCTCTGCCTGCGATATATGCGAGGGTCTTATCTGTGCGGACTGCTGCTGCGAATGCCTCGGCGGAGACCTTATTTCATGCTGCTGATGAGGAACTGAAATGAAACAAAGTTCAAAATGTGCGCTCGGCGGCATTGTTGCCGCCCTTTCGCTTGTAATGATGATATCCGTTGCGATTATTCCGTTTCTGACCTATGCGCTCCCTGCCGCAGCAGGGCTTCTGATAGTTATAATCGTTATGGAAATTGATAAGAAATGGGCATTCGGAGTTTACTGCACGGTTGCAATTCTCGGAATGCTTCTCGTGCCCGATAAAGAGGTTGCCGTAATGTATCTCGCCTTTTTCGGATATTATCCGATTCTCAAAGCGGTTACGGAATCAAAGCTCCCCGCAGCGATCGGGTGGATGGTAAAAGTTGCATCATTCGTCGGCACAATGGTTATTTCCTATTTCCTTATGATAAAATTTATGGGTGTTACCATTGACGAGGTTGACGAAATCGGCATCATCGCCATTCCGCTTCTTTTAGGACTCGGGACATTTGCTTTTGTGATTTATGACATTGCGCTCACAAAGCTCATTACACTTTACATCGCAAAATGGAGAAAATATTTCAGAAGATATTTTAAATAGTCCTTGTATTTTCCATAAAAATAAATTATAATATATTACTCGAAAGAACTCTTGGGGTGAATTGATATGAAGGAAATTGTAAAAATAGGTTTTGTAGGTCTCGGCGGCAGAGGGCAGGGTAATCTTCGTGAGCTTCTCAATGTTGACGGAGTTATTGTTCCTGCCGTATGCGATAAATATGAAGACAGAGCAAACAGAGGCAGAGAAATAGTTGAAGAAATCACTGGCACAGCTCCCGATGTTTATCTCGACTATAAAGAGCTTCTTGCCAGAGATGATATTGATGCCGTTTTCTGCTGCACAACATGGATTACTCACGCCCGCATCGGCATTGATGCAATGAGAGCCGGCAAACATGTCGGATTTGAAGTCGGAGGCGCAGCAAGCATTGAAGAATGCTGGCAGCTTGTCAGAGCAAGCGAAGAAACCGGCAAATTCTGTATGCTTCTTGAAAACTGCTGCTACGACAGAAGCGAAATGGCTATTTTCAATATGATTAAAAAAGGTCTTTTCGGCGACCTTATTCACATGCAGGGCGGCTATCAGCACGACCTTCGTGATGAAATCAGCCTCGGAAGAGAAAACCGCCACGGCAGACTCTTCAATTTTCAGCACAGAAACGGTGAGCTTTATCCGACCCATCAGTTCGGCCCGATTTCGAAGGCACTCAGCATAAACAGAGGCAACAGATATATCTCCCTCTCTTCATTTGCAACAAAATCAAAAGGCCTCAATGAATGGATAAAGAAAAACAAGGGCGAGGATTATGACCTTGCCGATTATGAATTCAACCAGGGCGATATTATTACGACTGTTCTCAAAACCGCTGACGGTCAGACAGTTGTTCTTACTCACGACTGCTCACTTCCCAGGCCTTATTCGAGAGGTTACAGAGTTCAGGGAACCGGCGGCATTTATATGGAAGACGGAGAGGTCATTTACCTTGAAGGCATCTCCCATGAAAACAAGAATCATTGGACTCACGAATGGGAAAGCTTTGATAAATATCAGGAAGAATATGAGCATCCTCTCTGGAAGAAATACAGAATTGACGGCGTTCACGAGGGCGGACACGGAGGCATGGACTTCCTTGTTATAAGCGCATTCATCGAAGCGGTCAAGATAGGCTCTCAGCCTCCCATTGATGTTTATGACACGGCAACCTGGATGGCGGTAACCTGCCTTTCGGAGCAGTCGATAGCAATCGGCGGCGCTCCCGTTCCGTTCCCGGATTTCACAAACGGAATGTGGATTGACCGTGAACCGTACAGAAGAGGAATATTCTGCCTTGAAGAAGTCTGCGAGGATTTCTTTAAAGAAGAGAAATAAGGAGAAAAAAATGAAATATTATATCGGCGTTGACGGCGGCGGAACCAAAACCGCATTTGCTCTTTTTGACGAAAATAAAACCATGCTCAAAACCGTTGAGGGTCCCGGAAGCAACCATGAAAACCTTGATTCCTCATTTGACGGCGCAAGCGACATCATAATGGCAGGTCTCAATAATCTCTGCAAAGAGGCGGGCATCGCTCTTTCGGATGTCAGCTTTACTCTTATGGGTCTTGCCGGAATCGACCATCCCTATCAGTATGACATTATGTGCGATATGCTCCGCAAAAAAGGCCTTGATAATTTTGAGGTCTATAATGACGGCTTTATCGTTGTTAAGGCAGGCTCCGAAACCGGACACGCAATCGGCTTCAACTGCGGCACGGGTGTTTGCTGCAACGGCATTGACATCAACGGCAAAAGACTTCAGCTCGCAGGTCTCGGCGAATTCAGCGGAGATATTTCGGGCGGCGGCAATATCGTTACAAAGGCTTTTGAGCTTGCTTATAATGACCTTTTCCTTAACGCAGGCAAAACGGTTATTTCCGAAATGGCCATGAAGCATTACGGCTTCACCGAAAGAGAACAGCTTCTCACCCTCATTGAAAAAATCGAAAACGGCGAGGGCGAACATATAAGAAACTTCATCGATTTCTTCTTTGCGGCAGTTAAGCAGGGCGACGGCCCCGCAACGGAATACTGCACAAAAATGGCTGAAAAGGGAGCATATCTCATCGCAGCGCTCGCAAATCAGCTTGATTTCGGCGAGGGAGAGGTTGAGGTTGTGCTTTCCGGCTCGATCAATGTTAAACTCGACAACAAAGCTTATCTTGATATGCTCTATGAAAAGGCTGCCGCATTCAGCGGAAAGAAGCTTAAATTCATCAAGCTTCAGGCAAAGCCCGTAACGGGATGCATCAACTGGATAATGCAGGAATATGCAAAATAAATCTGAAAAGGAGTTAATAATATGAAAGAAATCAATGTTGCAGTTATAGGCTCCGGCAGCACATATTGCCCCGAACTTATTGACGGTTTTCTCAAGGCTCAGGATTCTCTCAAGCTTAAGAAAATCTCATTTATGGATATTGATGACCGCAAAAGAACAATAGTCGGCAACCTCTGCATCCGTATGCTTAAAGCGGCAGGCGTTGACTGCGAAACAGTTCTCACCGATGACCTTGACACCGCTCTTCAGGGAGCAGATTTCGTTGTTACCCAGATTCGTGTAGGCAAGCTTCCCTGCAGACATCTTGATGAAACCATTCCTCTTAAGTATAACCTTATCGGCCAGGAAACAACCGGCATCGGCGGCTTCTTCAAGGCTCAGAGAACTATTCCCGTTATCAAGAATATCTGCGACAGAATTGAAGCTGTCTGCCCCGATGCGTGGCTCATAAACTTCACCAATCCCTCCGGCATCATCACGGAATTCGTTCTCAACAATACCAATGTCAAGTGCATAGGTCTTTGCAATGTTCCCATTGATATGATTGATGACACCAAGGAAGATGTAGGCGAAGATATGGAATATACATACGTCGGCCTCAACCATCTGAGCTGGTTCACTTCGGTCAGGCTCCACGGCGAAGAGCTTATTGACAAGCTCCTCAACGAAGGCTTCACTCCCAAGGTTATGGCAAACATCAAGGATGACGGCTTCTCGCTTGAAACTCTTAAAGCCATCCATGCCATTCCTTCATCATATCTTCAGTATTATTACTGCAGAAGAGCAAAGCTCGATCATCTTCTCAACGGCACACAGAGCAGAGCGCAGAAATGTATGGAAATCGAAGAAGAGCTTCTTGAAATGTATTCGGATGAGGGACTTTATGTAAAGCCCGCTCTTCTCGACCAGAGAGGCGGCCACAAATATTCGCTCGTTGCCGTTAATCTCATAAACGCCATTGCAAATGATGTTAACGATATTCAGGTTGTCAACATCAAAAACGGCAACACCCTCCCCTTCCTCAAGCCTGACGATGTTATTGAGGTTGCGGCGGTTATCGGCAAAGACGGTGCAAAGCCCGTTCCTGTTGGCGAAGTTACAAACAAGCACATAATCGGCCTTATGACCGTTGTTAAACAGTATGAAAACCTTACCGTTAAGGCAGGCAGAGACGGCGACGAAGAAGCAGCTCTCAATGCTCTTCTTATCCATCCTCTTGTCGGCGACTGGGAAGCAGCTCACAAGTGCTTCGAAGAAATGAAAGAAGCTCATAAGCAGTATCTTCCGCAGTATTTCAACAAATAAAAATCAAAGAGCTGTAAGGGCGGCACTTCATAAACCACAAACCGGTTTGCGAAGTGCCGCCTATCAACAGCTCTTTTTATTATATAAACACAAACTGAACGAGAATCATATAGCATAATGTTCCGAGAATTATGCTCACAAGCGTATTTTTGCCTATAACATAGCTGATAACAACGAGCACCGCAGCTATCAGTTCCGGGAGAAAATCCGCCGCTGATGCAAAGCCCACTCCTTTGAGGCAATAAACAACAAGCATTCCCATTATTGCATACGGAAGAACTTTTCCGAGATAAATTACGATTTTCGGAGTTTTTGTGCTCGAAAAGACGGCAAACGGCAGAAATCTTATTGCGGCTGTTATCGCCGCCATAATCAAAATTGAAATTATCAGATATTTACTGCTCATTTTTCTCCTCCTTTTTCATTCCGATAAAAAGGATCACAGTTATTCCGAGCATTGAGGGAATAAGGAACATATCAGCGCCGAAAATCATGAGGCAGAGCGCAGTAACCGCAGCTCCGCAGACTGCCGGAAAATGATTTTTGCTTTTCATCCACTGGTCGGTGAAAATCGTTATAAAAAGCGCCGTAAGCGCAAAATCAACGCCTTCGGAATTGAAATGCACTGCGCTGCCGATTATTGAGCCGAGCGCCGAGCCTGCCACCCAATAGATATGATCAAAAAGCGAAACAAAAAAATAATAATCTCCGCTTTCTTCCTTGCTGCTCACAAGCGAATATGTTTCATCGGTCAGAGAAAAAATCAGATAAGGCTTTCTGATTCCAATTCCTTTATATTTTTCGATCATAGACAAGCCGTAAAACAGATGCCTTATGTTGACTGCAAGAGTTGTGAGCGCAATTGTGATATATGATGCGCCGCCGGTCAGCAGACCGATTGCAGCATACTGCATTGAGCCTGCATAGATAAAAACGCTCATTGCGGCAACATATCCGAAGCTGATCCCGCTCGCATTCATTATTATCCCGAAACCCATTCCGAGAACGATATAGCCGGTCATTATCGGTATTGTGTCACGCAGCGCAGATAATAAATCTGATTTTTTTGAATTCATTTTCTTTCAAGAATCCCGTTCGGATTTCCTCTCCTTTTTTAAACCTTTGCTATTATACAATATTTTCTCTTAAAATCAATAATATCTTTTCACAAAAATTACCGCTCCCTGTCATTGACAGAGAGCGGTTTTGCTGTTATTTAATCAGTTTTT
>JAKSQP010000002.1 GCA_024404025.1 Clostridia bacterium
CATAAACCGTTTTTCTTATCTAAATATAACATAAACCCGGTGATGACAATGCAGACAATTGAAAACGCTTTAGATAAGCTCGAAAAATCAAAATTCCGTTCTTCTTTCAGACTGAACCCGAAAGATATTGAGTATATAAATGAAAAAGGTATTGAAAAAATCAGAATCCACGCAGAAGATTTTGTGAAAAAGAAGCTTGCTCCGGCATATCCGCAGAATGACGGAAAACAGACCCCTACCCACGGACACCCTGTTTTTAAGGCAATGCATGCCTGTGCCTGCTGCTGCAGAGGATGTCTCGGAAAATGGTATAAGATTCCGCAGGGGAGAGAGCTGACGGAAATTCAGCAGGAAAAGATAGTCAATCTTCTTATGGCGTGGATCTACAGACAGTTAAAAAAGCCGCAGATTTGATTTGTCTGCGGCTTTTTGTTTATTTTGTAAATTCAAATGTAATCAGTTTTTTCGCAGGAAGTTCAAATTTGATTTCGTTTCCGCTTCCGGCAGAATCAATTCTGTTTTCTTCAAAATCCGTTGTAAAAATTTCTTTGAATTCAATTTTGGGGATGTTCAGCTTGAGTTTTCCTGCCGATTTTTCGCTTCCTCTGTTGAGAATTCTGATGATAAGACTGTTATTCTTTGATGCTTTTTTGAATGCCGTAACGGTCAGGTCTTTTCCCGAAAGCTCAATCGCTCTGAATGAATCCGGCAAAACAGAATCATGCTTTTCGTAACCGGGCATAACGCTTTCTTCCGGGGCTCTGTTTGCAAGAGCAAACGGCTTATGGATGAACGCCGAAACCTCTTTATGAAGCTTTTCGGAATCTGTAAACGGAATGAGCGAAATTGAATGATTGATTTCGCAGATGTTCTGCGCTTCCTCCATAAAATATTCGGGAGTTATTTCAAATGTATCATTGTCAATAACCTCGATTGAGCGCAGAAGAGTAACCGCAAGAGAATGAGAAGCATCATCCGTGCATTCATATTCATAAATTCCTCTTGCAGCAACAGAAAGACCTTTTTTGCCGTCTTTTATTCCGCAGTAGGAGAGCATCGGATGAGTCATATAAGGCATTTCAAAGAGCATTTCTCGTTCAACGCTTATCGGTCTTTCAACCTCATCAAATGCCTGGTCGGAAAAGCTTACAACAGAATCAATGAATGTCGGGAATAATGCTCTGACTCTGTGATTTCTGCTTCTGTTGTTGATTTTTATATCAATATTTATTGCTTCCGATTCTTTTTCGAGAGCAATTATATATGAAATGTCAAGCTTTTCGGTTTCTTTGGTGCGTGATTTTCTGTCTTTTTCAATGCCTTTAGGAATCTGCATTTCAAGCTTTATTTCAAATGCGCCGCCGAGAGCATTATCATAAAGAATATTCATATCCGCTTTGCAGCCTGCGGAAGAGAATCTTCTCATATCGTTTGCAGGCTCTGCGTGAATATAGCAGTGAGCTGCTTCTCCGTCATCCGTAAAGAGCATCTGATTTTTATATTCCGAATTGTTTCTCTTGTCAATAAGATCAAAAGAACCGTTATTATTAAAGCTTATTCTGAAATTTTTGTTTTCGAGAATTCCGCTTGGATCGGCAAAATAACAGCTCTGTCTGTTGTTCATCGTTTTGAATTCTTCGGCTTTTAGGATTGTTAATCTTGCCGCACCGTATGAAGGAACAAGAGGAGAGTTAATGATCGCTTCGTAATGTGTAACTTCTCCCCATGTCGGGTGACCGAGCCTCGGATTATATCTTACATCGCCGTTTGTCTGCGATGAAATTACGCACATTCCGATTTCTTTTCCGCTTTCATCTTCAAGAGTGAAATTTTCTCCGCCGAAGCCGATGGGAACATCAAATGAGACTTTGATTGCTCCGCTTATGTCCTTTTCGCTCAGATTGAATATCCAGAGCGACGGCTTTTCAACCGAACAGCTCATTATTTTGCGCAGAGAATCGTCGCAGATCTGCTCGCCGATGGATATTGATGCGCCGTATCTTGCCATGACCTGCTCAAAGACTTCGTCAACAGAGCAGCATCCGAGCGAATCATGAGCATGATTTTCAAGAACATATTTCCATTCTCTTTCAATTGCCCATTCGGGATATTTGAAGCCGAGAAGCGATGCAAATTCCGTTAAAGGCTCCGATTTGCCCACAAGCAGCTTTTCTGTTTCAAAGTGCCTTCTCTTCTGCCTGGGATGAAGTGCGTTTGTTGATTCAAGAACGGGCTCGTATGTGTAAAGAAGCTCGCCGCTGTGTTCGGGAGGTACGATATTTCTTTCTTTAAGGTCATTTATAACTGCGGCGGCATATTCTTCGGGAGTGCTTTGCTTAACTTTTGTACCGGGGAATAAATTTTCGATTTTATTGCATATTTCAAGCACATCTGCCTGCGCCCATGAATGGTCGATTCCGTTGAGCCACAGCAGATTATTGCTGTCTGAAACCTTTAAACGCAGCTCTTTTATTCTTTCAACATGAGTTTTAAGGCCTTCTCTGCGGTGAGTTATCCCGTCAATGACCTCGTCAAAGTCTTCAACCGAATCGGGCAGCGATGTTGCTTCGCCGTAGCCCTCATTGGAGTTGAAAAAATCCGAGACCGTGCCGTCGGAGCCTTTCCATCTGAAATAGCTTCTGCAATTTTTCGGAACGCCTCTCCATGCCATAACTCCGCTGATTCCGAAGCCTGCAAGAATTTGCGGAAGCTGAGATGTATGGCCGAATTCGTCAATTTCATAAGAGAATCTCATGGCTTTTCCGAGCTTTTCGGATTCCTTTATTCCTTTTTGAAGATTGCGTATAAGCGCTTCGCCGCCTACAATGTTTTCAAGAGGCTGTGTGTACCACGGGCCGACCAAAAGTCTGCCCTCGGAAACAAGGTCTCTGATTCTGTCTTCGTTTTCGGGCTTTGAAGCGATATAATCCTCAACAAGAGCATACTGACCGTCGGTTATGAATCTGTAATCCTTATGTTCCTCCATTATGTCGAGAAGTCTGTCCATAAGCTCAACAAGGCGAACAAGATATTTTTCATGAGACTGATACCATTCTCTGTCCCAATGGGTGTTTGAAATTACATGATATATTTCGTTTTTCAATTTTTTCACTCCGATTTATCTGATAATTCATTTTTCTTAAGCGTTTTTGAAAACGCAAGAAGAAACGGTGCGGAAACAAAAGCTGCAATCGTATATGCGATGGGCTGCGAAAGTTCAACGCCTTTAAGTCCAAGTATGCTGTTCATGATCAAAATCAGCGGGATATAAAACAAACCGTTCTGCGAGCACGCCAGAAACAGAGCTCTGCCGGTTTTTCCTACGCTCTGGAATGTCATATTCGCAACCATTATGGTAGGTAAAAGAATCATTGAAACGCAAAGATACCGGAGCGCAGCGGTTCCTATTTCGTTTATTTCGGCTTCAGGTCTGAAAAGCGTAATGATTTGCGGAGCAAAGGCAAACATCAGCGCCGAAAGGATACCGACAACCGCAGTTCCGAATTTCCATGTGAACCACATACTTTTTCTTACTCTGCCGTATTCTTTTGCCCCGTAATTGAACGAGGAAACCGGCTGAAAACCCTGACCGATTCCGACACCTATGCTGAAAATTGCCATTGAACATTTGGAAACGATGCTCATTGCGGCAATGCAGGCATCTCCGTAAGGAGCGATTGTTTTGTTCAGCACCATTGTTGAAAGCGAATTGAGTGACTGCCTTGCAAAGCTCGGAGCGCCGGTTGAAACAATGAGCCATATAATTTTCGGGTCCGGTGAAAAATATCTGATTGAAATTCTGCTCTGCGTTTTCTTAAGAATGAAAACCGAAAGAAGGATTCCCATGCTGATATACTGCGAAACTGCTGTTGCGATTCCGGCGCCAGCAATTCCCAAATTAAAGCCGAAAATCAGAATCGGGTCAAGGATCATATTGAGTATTCCGCCAGAAGTAAGGCCTATCATTGCAAGCTTTGCCATGCCCTCATATCTCAGAATGTTGTTCATAACGCATGAGGTGACAAAAGCGGGGGACGCCAGAAGAATATATTTGCCGTATATTTTTGAATACGGAAGGATCGTTTCCGTACTTCCTATAAATCTCATAAAAGGAGTAAGGAAAATCAATCCGAAAACGGAAATCAAAATCCCTACAATAAGTGATGAAAAGAATGCGGTTGAGCAGTATTTTTTTGCCGATTCAATATCCTTGTTGCCGAGCAGACGGCTTATAATGCTTCCCGCTCCGTGACCGAAGGTGAATCCGCACGCCTGAATGATTCCCATAAGAGTGAAAACGATTCCGGTTGCGCCGCTTGCGGGAATGCTTATTTTTGAAACAAAATATGTATCCGCAGCATTATAAATCATCGTTACCATCATACTGATAACGGTCGGCACGGCAAGGGAAGAAATCAACCTTGCAACGGGAGTTTTTGTCATTTTTTCATATTGTTTTTCTGCTGAAAGATTTGCGCTTTTCAAATTTAATCATCTCAAAAATTTTATTTATTTTATTATAACATGAAATTAATAATTTTTCCACATTTTGTTGATATTATTTTATTAAATGGTATAATGATTCCGGAGGAGATATTATGAGCAGATTTCTTGAAGATTTAACTTTATTTTTAAAAGAAAAAGATGAACATCTGATAAGAGTTTCGGAATATAAAAACGGTGTTATCGAAACGGTTGAATTTGAAGAAACGGATTATTGCAGGAATGTTTATTCCGTTGCGAAAACCTTTGCAATGACGGCTATCGGAATTCTTTATGATAAAGGTCTTATAAAAGTTGAGGATAAGGTATGCGATATTCTTTCGGATGAACTGCCCGAAAGGGGAATGGACGAAAGGTGGAGAAACGCTACTGTTGAAAATGCTCTTACTCATAAGCTCGGCCTTCCGGGCGGTTTTCTTGACATTGACTGCAACAAATCTTCCGTATTTACCGAAAATTATCTTGATTATATGTTCAGATATCCTCTCAAATGTGACCCCGGCACGGAATACTGCTATTCAGACGGAGCCTTCTATCTTATTTCGTGCATAGTTGAAAAAATAACGGGAATCTGCCTTGATACTTTTCTGTGGAAAGAGCTTTTTCTGAAGCTTGATTTTCAGGAGGTGGCATGGAGCCATTGCCCTAAAGGCCACGCAATGGGTGCAACGGGACTTTATATCCATTCATCGGATATGGTCAAGCTCGGCGCACTCTATCTCAACAACGGCGTTTATAACGGCGATAGGATTCTCTCTGAAGAATGGTGCAGGCTTGCGGTTGAAAAGCATTATGCTCTTGACTGGGATGATGAATCTCATACCGTTTATCAGAAAGGCGGAATGCACGGCCAGAGTCTTATGGTCATTCCCGGAAGCAAAAGAGCCGTTGCCGTTCAGTCGTTTAACGGAGACACGGGATCAGTCAGAAATTTTGCAAGAAATTACAAGGATCAGCAGCAGAAAGGGGTTTAAAATGAAGCTTGATAAAAGAGTGATAATAAAAATCCTGACCGTTGCTGTTTTTGTTGTTGCGATCGGAGCGATTATGATATTTATAAAACTTAACCATAAACCGGTTGATCCGGATTCTCTGCCGAAATACGATTCGCCGGTTTCTGTTCTCAACATTGTTTCATCGGGAGATGTAAACGGCGGATATTATAAAGTTTCGGTTTTCAGAAAAAACAATAATGCTCTTATTGTTTCCGAATCGAATGAAAAAGCGGATTATCCCGTTAAGCATCAGCAATATACTGTTTCTTCAGAGCTTCTTGATAAAATCGAAGAAATGTTTTATAGAAACGGAATGATAAAATGGCCGGAAAATGATGATAAAAAACATTCGTCATCGGATTCGGTAGGTTACACTTTGACTTTCATTTTCGGAGAGGAAACAACAACTTTCTCTTCCGCAAAAATTCCGAACAGAAACAATTCTCTTTCCGAATTGTTTTCTCTCATTCAGTCATACGAGAAAAACGACAATTCGGAAGCAGTTCTGAAGGATGTTTTCAATGAAAACGGATTAAATATCTTCAACTTAAAAAACGGATATATTGATGCGGAAATCGTAAATAACGGCTCTTCCGATAAGTCTTTTCCGGCTTCTTTCGAACTCTATAAAAGCGTAAAAGGCGAATGGGAGAAAATAACGCCGTTAAACGATACGGAAGATAATGTTTTTGAGGTTAAAGCCGGAACAGGCGTTCCCGTTCAGTTTGACTTGAACAAATGCGGAAAGCTCGAAGCGGGCGAATACAGAATTATATGCGAAGAAAACGATGCCGAATTTTCAATCGGATAAACAAAAAAGCCGCCCATGGGCGGCTTTTTTCGAAAATTATTTAACGATTTCTGCTTCGGGAGCATTCTTTTTAACGCTCTCAATGCCGTTGAGGCAGCTTGTTTTTGCCTTGTAGCCTTCGCTGACTGCGATAACTTCACCGTTTCTTGCTTTAAGACGGAATCTGTATTCGCCGGATTTATCAAGATAAACCTCGAATTTGGGGTGCTTAACAGCTTCAAATCCTTCAACAGTCTGATCTTCAATTCCGCCTGCGCAGTTCTTCTTAACGCTTTCAATGCCGTTCATGCAGGCAGCTTCCGAAGAATAAACTTCGCTTGTTGCGATAATTTCGCCGTTGCCGGCCTTAAGATCGAATTTAATTCCTGTTTTTGTTTCTTTAACTACAAATTTTCCCATTAAAATAACCTCCTTGTTATTTTGATTAATTTATTTTAACATAACAGATTCTTTTTGTCAATTTTTTGTGAAAACAGCTCTGAATTTTTAAAAAAAAGAAAAATTCGGAGCTGTTTTAATGTTTATTCGAGTTCAAATGCGCCTGTATATAGCTGATAATAAGTTCCTTTTTCGTCAAGAAGCTTCTGATGGCTGCCTTTTTCGATGATTCTGCCGTGATCAAGCACCATAATGACATCGGAATTCATAACGGTTGAAAGGCGGTGAGCAATAACGAACACCGTTCTTCCCTCCATCAGTTTATCCATTCCTCTCTGAACGATCGCTTCGGTTCTTGTGTCAATGGAAGATGTTGCTTCGTCAAGAATCATAACGGGAGGATCCGCAACTGCGGCTCTTGCAATTGCGATAAGCTGGCGCTGACCCTGCGAAAGATTTGAACCGTTATTGGTAAGCTCGGTATCATAGCCATTGGGCAGCCTGGTTATGAAATCATCTGCGCCCGCAAGCTCGGCAGCTTTCATGCACTCAATGTCGGTTGCATCAAGTCTGCCGTATCTGATATTATCAAGAACAGTTCCCGTGAATAAGTTCGTGTCTTGCAGAACGATGCCGAGAGAACGCCTTAAATCGGATTTTTTGATTTTGTTGATGTTGATTCCGTCATATCGGATTTTGCCGTCCTCAATGTCATAAAATCTGTTGATAAGATTTGTTATTGTTGTTTTGCCTGCGCCGGTTGCGCCGACAAATGCGACCTTCTGGCCAGGCTCCGCATAGACAGAAACATCATAAAGAATCTGTTTATCCTCTTTATATGAGAAATCAACATTTACCATTCTGACGTCGCCTCGAAGCAGGGTATAGGTTGTTGTTCCGTCGCCGTGAGGATGCTTCCAAGCCCATTTGCCAGTTCTTCTTTCAGCTTCCGAAATGTTGCCGTCTGCATCAATTCCGGCGTTAACAAGAGTAACATATCCGTCATCGGATTCCGCTTCTTCATCCATAAGCGAGAAGATTCTGTTTCCTCCGGCAGCAGCCATAACAATGAGATTTATCTGCTGTGAAAGCTGGTTAACATTGCCGGTGAACTGCTTTACCATGTTGAGGAAAGGAACAAGAACGCTGATTTCAAGAGTTGCGTATCCCATAAAGCTGAGATTTCTGACCTTGAGAATAATAAACAATCCGCCTATCATCGCCATAACAACATAAAGCACATTGCCTATATTCTGAATTATCGGTCCGAGAATGTTTGCGTAGGCATGAGCTTTTCTGCAATCATCGCAGAGAGCGTTGTTTACCTTATCGAAATCATCCATACATTCTTTTTCGTGGCAGAAAACCTTGATGACCTTCTGTCCGTTCATCATTTCCTGAATGAAGCCCTCGGTTTTGCCCATCGAAATCTGATTTCTGACAAAATATTTTGCCGAACCGCCGCCGACTTTCTTTGAAACAAGGAGCATGAAAACAACGCCGATAAGAACGATTATTGTCAGCCAGACGCTGAAATAAAGCATTATTGCAAGAACGGCGATAACAATAGTCAACGAATTGATAAGAGCCGGAATCGACTGCGAAATCAGCTCTCTGATGGCATCAATATCATTCGTATAGTGGCTCATTATGTCGCCGTGCTTATTTGTATCAAAATATTTGATCGGCAGATTTTGCATACTGTCAAACATTTTGCAGCGAAGCTTTGAGAGATAGCCCTGGGTTATAACTGCCATAAGCCTTGTATAAATGAAAATTGATGCAATTGAGAGAACATAAAGAGTTACGAGAATAAGAAGCATCGGAACAATTTCCGCTTTTGCTGCAATCCAGTCACGGGTTTCAACCCATTTTTCAATAACAGCAATGACCTTCTGAATAAAGAGAGCTGGTATGGAAGCCGTTATTGCCGAAAAGATTATGCAGATAATTGTTACGGGGAAAATCACGGGATAAAACTCAAACAGAAGCTTAATGATTCTTTTGAGTGCTTTTGCATCAAACGCAGGTTTCTTTTCATTCATCGGAATCACCTCCGTTTGTCTGCTGTTCATAGACCTCACGATAAATTGCGCATGATTCGAGAAGCTCATCGTGTTTGCCTTTTGCAACGATTTTTCCGTTATCCATAACGATGATCAGGTCTGCATCCTGAATGGAAGCGACTCTTTGGGCGATAATGAGCTTTGTGGTTTCGGGAATGTATTTTTTGAAGCCTTCTCTTATTTTTGCGTCAGTCTTCATATCAACCGCACTTGTTGAATCGTCAAGAATGAGGATCTTCGGCTTTTTAAGAAGCGCTCTCGCTATGCAGATTCTCTGCTTCTGTCCGCCCGAAACATTGGAGCCGCCCTGCTCGATGAATGTGTCATATTTATCAGGGAATGCCTGAATAAAATCATCTGCCTGAGCGAGCTTGCAGGCTTCGATAAGTTCTTCATCCGTTGCATCCTCGTTGCCCCAGCGGAGATTTTCTTTTATTGTGCCGGAGAAAAGAAGATTCTTCTGAAGGACCATTGCAACAGAGCTTCTCAATGCATCAATATCATAATTTCTGACATCAACGCCGCCGACCTTAACAACACCTTCTGTTGCATCATATAGCCTCGGAATGAGCTGAACCATGGATGATTTGCTTGAACCGGTGCCGCCGAGAATTCCGACGGTCATGCCTGACTTGATATGTAAATCAATGTTAAGCAATGCGCTGAGCTTTGCGTGCTTGAAATATTTGAAGCTTACTCCGTCAAAATCAATTGAACCGTCTTTGATTTCATAAAGCGGATTTTCGGGATTTGAGAGAGCGGGCGTTTCTTCAAGCACTTCACATATTCTCTTTGCGGATTCCGCCGAAAGAGTAAGCATAACATAAATCATTGAAAGCATCATAAGCGACATAAGCACCTGGAAGCCGTAGGTGAGCATTGCCGAGAGCTGACCGACATCTATGTTTGCGCCGTCGCCGGTGATGATCATTTTTGAGCCGACATAGAGAATGAAAACAAGGTTGAAGTTGATGCAGAACTGCATAATAGGTCTATTGAGAGCAACGATTTTTTCAGCCTTGGTGAAATCAATGCATATATTTTCGGAAGCATCCCGGAATTTCTTCTTTTCAAATTCTTCTCTTGAAAAGCCCTTAACAACTCTCATTGCTCTGACGTTTTCTTCAATTGATTCATTCAATTTATCATATTTTCTGAAAACGCTTCTGAATGCGGGCATAGCCTTTTTTGCAACCATTATCAGCCCGAAAGTAAGAACGGGAATAACAACAACAAATGTTGCAGCGAGCTTTCCGCCCATAATAAACGCCATTATAACAGAAAAAATCAGCATAAGCGGACTTCTGATGGCAATTCTGATGAGCATCATAAAGGACATCTGAACATTGTTGACATCGGTTGTCATTCTCGTAACAAGAGAAGCCGAGGAAAACTTATCAATATTCTGAAAGGTAAAGTCCTGAATTTTTCCGAATATATCCTTTCTTAAATTTTTTGCAAATCCTGCGGAGGCTTTTGCGCAGGTGAAGCCCGCAAGACCGCCGCACATAAGAGAAAGGCAAGCCATAACGATAAGAACGATACCCGTTTTGAGTATATAATTCATATCTATTCCGTCTTTGATCCTGTTGACAAGTTCAGCCGTAATATAAGGAATAATCGTTTCTATTATGGCTTCGCAGATTATCAGAATCAGAGTTATAACGGCAGGCTTTTTATATTCTCTTACACTTTTTGAAAGCCTTTTGATCATTTTGATTTCCTTTCTTTGAAATAATAACTTGTATATTGTATACCTTTTATTTTATATGTCAAGTTGATTTGCAAAAAAAGAATTAACAGTTTTATTCCCGGAGCATAAAATATCGTAGGGGTTGCCGGCGAATATTTTGCGGTGTCCTTAATTCAGTTGAAAGGAATGATTCTTATGGCAGACAACAGATATAACCAAAGACGAATGATGCCGGAGCAGAAAAAGCCGAACAATGCGATTCTTCCGCCCGATTCCGTCCCTGCAATGTTATATGTTCCGTGGCAGACGGACACAAACTGCTATGATGAAATGAAAGCGCTTGAAAAGGGAACACTTTTCACGGCTCTTGATAAACCGTTTCTTGGAAAGAGATGCAGATGAATATGAATAACAGAGAAATTGCTTTGAAAAACCTCAGCGCTCAGGAATTCACTTTATGGGAAATGCATTTATATCTTGATACTCATCCCGACGACTTGAGATTTGTAGAAAGATATAACAAAAACAAAATGAAATATTCGGTTATGAAAAATGAATTTGAAGAGAAATATTATTATCTCACCGCCGAATCTGCCGAAGGCGTTGAATGGCTCAAGGGTCCCTGGCCCTGGGAGAATGAGGAGTGTGGCTGCTGATGTTCAGTTATGAAAAGAAATTACAGTATCCCGTTAAGATAAAAAATCCCAATCCGCTTTATGCGAAAATCATAATTTCGCAATATGGCGGACCCGACGGCGAGCTCGGAGCTTCGCTCAGATACCTCAGCCAGAGATTCTCAATGCCTTATAACGAGCTGAAAGGTCTTCTGACCGACATCGGTACAGAAGAACTCGGTCATCTTGAAATGATAGGTGCAATCGTTTATCAGCTTACGAAAAATCTTTCGGAAGAAGAAATCAAAAAATCGGGCTTTGACGCTTATTTTGTTGACCACACAACCGGCGTTTATCCTGCCGCTGCTTCGGGTGTTCCGTTTACTGCGGCTTATTTGCAGAGCAAGGGCGATGTTATAACCGATCTGACCGAAGATCTTGCCGCCGAGCAAAAGGCAAGAACAACTTATGACAACATTCTGCGGCTTGTTGATGACCCCGATGTAAGAGAACCGATAAAGTTTTTGCGCGAAAGAGAAATCGTTCATTTTCAGCGCTTCGGCGAAGGCTTAAGACTTGCGACAGACAAACTCGATTCGCAGAACTTCTATGCGTTCAATCCGTCTTTTGATAAAAACTGCAACAAATAAGGATTAGTTTTTTATAATATCAGTCAATATCCCTGCCTGCTGCGGCGGGGATATTCTTCTGAAAAAAATTTTCAATTTGGGTATTGAATTTTTTGAATTTATGAGTATAATATAGTTTCATATTTATAAAAGATTATCTTTGATTGAAAGGAGATGATCGTCATAATGAGCAAAAATCAAAAAATCAGAAGCATTATTATCTTTTTCGTTATCGGAGCCTTGCTTCTTGCGGGAATAATACTCACGAACGGAATGTATCAAAAAGAAGAAACTGTTCAGGAGGTTATGCTTGACGCTGTTCTTCACGAAAAGGCAAAAATAAACTTTTTCGGAATTGCCGAAGTTAATCCGGGCGTTGTGTCTGCGTTCGGCGTAACTGCAATTCTTTTTGTTTTTGCACTGGCAGTGAGGATTTTCGTTATTCCGAAATTCACGCTTATTCCCGGAAAATTTCAGCTTCTTCTGGAGCAGGGAGTCGGTTTATTTGACGGACTTGCAAAATCAAACAGTCCACACAGAAACAAATTCCTCGGAGCTTATGTTTTTACTGCTGGAGCCTATATTTTTATGAGCACAATGTTTGAAATGCTGGGCTTCCAGGCGGTAACGACCGAAGGAATGTCAGTTTCTCTTCCTGCGCCGCTTTCGGATATAAACGGAGCAATCGGTCTCGGCGTTTTATCATATCTGATAATTTTATCCGGAGGAATAGTCGGAAACGGATTCAAAGGAATCGGCAATACATTAAAGGATTTCTCTCTTCCGATCTCAATGAGCTTCCGCCTTTTCGGAGCGCTTTTGAGTGGCGCACTTGTTACGGAGCTTGTTTATTATTTCTTCTCGCTGAGCTTCGTGCTTCCCGTTTTTGTCGGAGTTCTGTTTACTTTGCTTCACGCCGTTATTCAGGCGTATGTTTTAACGATGCTCACCGCTCTTTTCTACGGTGAAGTATCCGAACCGTCAAAAAAGAAAAAATAAAATATCCACGGAGGTATTAAAAATGAAAAATACAGTTAAAATCTTATTCGCAGTTCTTGTAATGTCGCTTGTTATCTTTTCGCTGGCTGCTCCCGCTTTTGCCGCCGAAGCAGCTCCCGCAGATACGGCAGCTGCAGAGCAAACTGAAAACACCGCTTCGGCTGCTCAAGAAAAAACGAAATCAACAAAAGCAATTGCATCCTGCGCGGTTATAGCCATCGTTGCCGCAACGGGCGCAATCGGAATGGCTATTTCGATTTCCAAATCAGCAGACGGAATCGCACGCCAGCCGGAAGCCGCAGGCAATATCAGAACAAGCCTTATGCTCGGCCTTGTTTTTATTGAAACGGCAATCATTTATGCTCTTATTGTTGCAATTCTTGTTATATTCGTATTATAAGTTTGGAAGGATTGATTTAAGTGAATTTACCGCTTAATATAGATTTTCAGCAGATCCTGCTTCATATTTTCAATACCTTTCTTCTTTTTGTGATTCTTTATTTTCTTCTCTATAAGCCGGTTAAGGCATTCATTGACAAAAGAGAAGCTTTTTACAAAGAAATGGATGATAAAGCGAACGAAAAGCTTTCAGATGCGGAAAAGCTTCTGAAAGAATATAACGAGAAGCTTTCAAATGCCGATAAAGAAATCGCCGAAAGAAAAGCAGAGGCGGACAAGCTTACAGAAGCAGAAAATTCCGCAAAAATCGAAAAAGCCGAAGAACAGGCCGAAAGCATTGTTGCCAAAGCTGTTGCAATGGCTGAAAAAGAAAGAGAATCAATCATTTATCAAGCCAATTCCGAAATAGCGAATATGGTTTCAGCTGCTGCTGAAAAGATTGTTTTCTCCGACACATCTGAAGCTTTTGACAAGTTCCTTGATAACGCCGAAGGAAGTGCAGACAATGAATAAGAAAACAGCCGTTCTTTATTCCGATATTGCTCCCGACAGCGTTCAGGAAAAAAGATTCATTGAATTCTTCAGAGAAAAATACCATAATGACTATGAGCTTATATGGAAGCACGATGCGTCAATCATAAAAGGCTTCAGGCTTGAAATAGAGTCTGATGTTTATGACTGGAGCGGCGAAGGTATGCTTCGTCAGCTAAAATCCGCAATCCGTTCAGTCAGCTCAAAAGAAAATATTGTCCCTCTTCTCAAGGATAAATTTGAAGGCTGGATCCCGGAGGCAGTTGCAGAGGAAATCGGCAGAGTGAAATATGTCGGAGACGGAATCGCTTATGTTGACGGCCTTGAAAATGCAGGCTACGGAGAAATCCTCGTTTTTGAATCCGGCGCAAGAGGAATGGTCCAGGAACTTCGTGAAAACGAGGTCGGCTGCATTCTCTTTGACGAAGACGAATCCGTTATTGAGGGCAGCGTAGTCAAAAGAACGGGCAAAACGGCAGGCATCCCCGTCGGAGAAAATTTCATAGGCAGAGTTATTGACTCGCTCGGCAAACCCATTGACGGAGCAGGTGAAATAAAAGAATCAGACTATTTGCCTATTGAAAATCCCGCACCCGGTATAGTTGAAAGAAAGCCGGTTGACAGCCCTGTTCAGACCGGTCTGCTTGTTATAGATTCAATGTTTCCCATCGGCAAAGGTCAGCGTGAGCTGATTATCGGAGACCGCCAGACCGGCAAAACCGCAATTGCCGTTGACACGATCATAAATCAGAAGGGCAAGAACGTTATCTGCATTTATGTTGCTGTCGGTCAGAAATCAAGCTCGGTTGCCGCTCTTGTCACAAAACTGAAAAAATTCGGCGCAATGGATTATACCATTGTGGTCAATGCATCAGCTTCTGACCCTGCGCCGCTTCAATATATTGCTCCTTATTCCGGATGCTCGCTCGGCGAATATTTTATGAATAAGGGCAGGGACGTGCTGATAATCTATGATGATTTGTCAAAACACGCCGCCGCATACAGAACTATGAGCCTTTTACTTGAAAGATCACCCGGCAGAGAGGCTTATCCCGGAGATGTTTTCTATCTTCATTCAAGGCTTCTTGAACGCTCGGCGTGTTTGAGTGACGAAAGAGGAGGAGGAAGTATGACGGCTCTTCCGATCGTTGAAACGCAATCGGGCGATGTTTCGGCATATATTCCGACAAATATCATTTCAATTACAGACGGCCAGATTTTTCTTGAAAGCAGTCTTTTCTTTGAAGGTCAGAGACCGGCTGTCAATATCGGGCTTTCCGTTTCCCGTGTCGGCGGAGCTGCGCAGACAAAGGCGATGAAAAAAGCTTCCGGAACTATAAAACTCGATCTTTCGCAGTTTAAGGAAATGGAAGTTTTTATGCAGTTTTCAAGTGACCTTGACGAAGCAAGTGTCAGGCAGCTTAAATACGGTCAGGTTCTGACCTATATGCTTCGCCAGCCGCAGTATAAACCTATGCCGGTCCACAGGCAGGTCATTACGCTTGTTGCGGCTCTTTCAAAGGTTCTGAATGATATTCCGCTTGAAAAGCTGAATGAAAAAATCAACGAAATGAATGAATGGTTTGAAAATAATCATTCCGAAATAACTTCTGCAATCGAACAGAGCGGAACGCTTTCCGATGAGGACAGAGATTCAATCATTTCGCTCGCAGAAGAATTTGTCAGGCTCTGACAGTCGAATACCTTTTACCTAAAGTTTTTTGCTTGATAAGGAAGTGATATCATGGCAAATCTCAAGGAAATCAAAAACAGAATAAACTCGGTTAAGGATACGCAGAAGATCACAAACGCCATGTATCTTATTGCTTCCGCAAAAATGCGCAGAGCGAAGCAGAATCTTGATTCGACAAAGCCTTATTTCGATTCGGTAAAAACTGAAATAAAGCGTGTTTTTGAAACCGCTCCGGATATTGAAAGCCCGTATTTTTACCCTATGAACGGCGATCATATTCTTCCCGGCGCTTACGCATATCTTATCATAACCGCAGATAAAGGGCTTGCGGGAGCATATAATCACAATGTTATAAAAGAATCCGAAAGGCTTATGAAAAATCACCGGGATAACAAAATTTATGTTGTCGGAGAATTCGGCAGGCATTATTTTGAAGCTAAAGGCGTTCAGATAGAGCAGAGCTTTTTATATTCTGCGCAGAATCCGACAATGCACAATGCGAGAAAAATAAGCTCATCGCTCCTCGAAAGCTTTCTTTCGGGCGAATTCAGAAAGCTTTTCATCATTTATACCGATTACGGCAACGGAATCAATTCTTCTGTTGCTTCAACAAGGCTTCTTCCTTTTCACAGAGATAATTTCATTAAGGATAACGAAGAAAAAGAGGAAGAATTTGAGTTTTATCCAAACGAGCTTAAAGTTCTTGAAAATGTTATGCCGAGCTATATTTCGGGATTTATTTATTCCGCTCTTGTTGACAGCTTCTGCTGCGAGCAGAGCGCAAGAATGAATGCCATGGATTCCGCAAACGACAATGCGCAGGAGCTTATTGACGAACTTGTAAAAAAATATAATCATCTCCGCCAGACTGCGGTCACTCGGGAGATAACCGAAATTTCAGCAGGTGCAAGAAGCCTGAAAAATCAAAGGAGGTTAAATGATATATGAACGGAAAAATAGTTCAGGTATCAGGCTCCGTTGTTGATGTCCTTTTTGAAGACGGCAGATTGCCGAAAATCAAAGAAGCATTGAATGTTTATATTGATGGCAGCAAGAAAGTTATGGAAGTTGCCTCTCACCTCGGAAACAAAAAAGTCAGATGTATTATGCTTTCGGGCAGCGAAGGCCTGAAGCGGGGAGAAGAGGTTGAAGCAACGGGCGATAATATTACCGTTCCCGTCGGAGAATGCACTCTCGGCAGAATGTTCAATGTTCATGGAGAGCCGATTGATGAGGGCGCTCCGATTGATGACAGAGCCGAAAGATGGAGCATCCACAGAAAAGCTCCGTCTTTTGAATGCCAGAGTCCGGCTATTGAAGTCCTTGAAACGGGAATCAAGGTAATTGATCTTATTGAGCCTTATGCAAGAGGCGGAAAAATCGGACTTTTCGGAGGTGCAGGTGTAGGCAAAACAGTTCTGATTCAGGAACTGATTCATAATGTTGCAACCGAGCACGGCGGATATTCCGTTTTTACGGGTGTAGGCGAACGTTCAAGAGAAGGCAACGATTTATGGCGTGAAATGAACGAAAGCGGAGTTGCTTCAAAAACAGCTCTTGTTTTCGGTCAGATGAATGAAGCGCCTGGCGTCAGAATGAGAGTTGCTCTTTCCGGCCTTACAATGGCGGAATATTTTCGTGACAGAGAGAATAAGGATGTTCTTCTCTTTATTGACAATATTTTCAGATTCGTTCAGGCAGGCAGCGAGGTTTCAACTCTTCTCGGCAGAATGCCTTCCGCAGTCGGTTATCAGCCGACTTTAGCATCCGAAATGGGTGCTTTGCAGGAAAGAATAACATCAACCAAAAACGGCTCGGTAACATCCGTTCAGGCAGTTTATGTTCCTGCCGATGACCTTACCGATCCGGCTCCCGCAACAACATTCTCTCACCTTGATGCAACAACTGTTCTGAGCAGAAAGATTGCCGAAAGCGGAATTTATCCGGCGGTCGATCCTCTTGAATCAACCTCAAGGATTCTTGATGCCGAAATAATCGGAGAAGAGCATTACAGAGTTGCAACGGAAGTTCAGCAGATTCTTCAGAAATATGCAAATCTTCAGGATATAATCGCAATTCTCGGTATGGAAGAATTGAGCGACGAAGATAAGCTGACCGTTACAAGAGCAAGAAAAATACAAAAATTTCTCTCCCAACCTACCCATGTTGCTGAAAAATTCACGGGAATCCCCGGCGTTTATGTTCCTTTGAGTGAAACGATCAGAGGATTCGGAATGATTGTTGACGGCGAAGTTGATTCGCTTCCCGAAGCTGCATTTTTCAATGTGGGAACAATTGACGATGCAATCAGAAAGGCAGCAGAAATGAAAGAGGTTGAAGGCTGATGAATACTTTTCACCTCAAAATTCTTGAAGCTGACAAGGAATTTTTCAGCGGTGAATGCGTTTCTCTTGTTTTTCCCTATCCCGATGGATATTACGGCGTTCAGGCAAACCATAAAAATATGGTCTGTGCCATTGATGAGGGCATAGCAAACTTTACTTTGCCAAACGGTGAAAAACGCTATGCGTCAATTTCCGACGGCATAATAAAAATCGAAAAGAATGATGTTCTGATTCTTGTCAATACTGCGGAAAGGCCGGAGGATATTGATGAAAACAGAGCAAAAAGAGAAGAGGAGGATGCAAAGGAGCAGATGCTTCAGAGCAAAGATCCTCTTGCATTCAGAGAAGCAAAAGAAAAAATTCAGAGAGAGCGCAACCGATTGAAATTGTTAAAATACAAAAAGTAAAGAATAACCGTGTGTTTCTTCAACACACGGTTATTTTAATATATAATGTTTTTAAATTTGCATATATATCTGTTTTGTCCCTGACTTTTTGTTGAATATTCGATTGCCTGAACAGGGCATCTGTTTATGCACGCCATGCAGTGAGTGCATTCTTTTCCCCATGCAGGTCTGCTGTTTTTCAGCTTGACATTGTTCAGGGGGCAAACCTCAACGCATTTTCCGCAGGAAACACATTTGCTTGTTGCATAAAATTTTGAAGCTTTAACACATAAAGCATAGAACATCTTGTTGACTATGCCGCTTTTAAGCTTATCGGTTGTTGAAACGGTTTTTAACGGGAATTTTTCATTTCTTTTTATGATTTCTGCGGCGGCGGTGATTTTCGTTAATGAAGTTGTAATGATTTTCTGCGCTTCAAAATCGGAAGGGGAGGAAAACATCGCAATATAGTTTTCCGGCATAACAATGCTTATGCACCCCATAAATTCAAGCTTTTTTTCATCGCATAATGCCGAAATATAAGAAGCGGCGTTTCCGTTATCATCTCCGCAGGTCATAATGAAATATGCTTTTTTGTTTCCGCTTAATTCCGTTTCTTTAAGATGATTTTCAACTATATGAGGAATCTGCCAGGAATAAGTCGGAACGCAGATTATAAAAGGCGTTTCGGAGCTGATTTCCGATAAATCATTGCTTTTTACTCTTGAATTAAGGCTGATTATTTCATCGTGAAGTGCCTGCGAAAGCATTTCCGCAATAAAATGACTGTTGCCGGTTCCGCTGAAATATAAAACCATTCAATCACCTCATCTGATTACATTTTCAAGAGCTTCAAGATATTGGAATGTGTTGAGCCCTTTGAGATTGTGAGCATCCGTTCCCAGAACGAAATGCACCCCGGCCTCTTTTCCGAGGCTGAACATTCTTTTTGAAAAATCGGTATAATTCAGAAATGTTGGAGTATGGATTTCCCAGGCGCATTCTGCTTTTTCTCCTTTTTCCAGAATATCGCCGAGCTCATTATCGGTAATTGAAGCGAGCGTCTTTATTTTTTCTTCATCGCTGAAAAATTTCATTTTTCCCGGGGAAAACGGATGTGCTATGCAGTCCGCTCTGTCAGTTGTGAACAGCTCATCAAGAACGGCAAGCATGTGCTTTGCATAGCCTCTCGGGCTTCTGTCTTCTGGCTGCTCCCAATAATGAAGATGATAATGAACGCAGGAATAGCTGCTGAAATCAAGAGCTTTATCTCTTTCTCTTGATTCGGCATATTTGCCGATTCCGTAAGCCGAAAGCTCTGCGCCTAAAAGAACTCTTACCGGGGTGTTGAGCGCTTTCAGCCGTTCTTTTAAATTTTCGGCATTTGCAACAACATCAATTCCGCTGCCAAGGTCTGAATGGTCGGTGATCGCAAGAGTTTCAAGCCCGATCCTTTCCGCCTCTTTTACCATATCTTCAAAAATCATTTCAGGTTTTGAGCAGAGAGAATTCGTTGAATGAGTGTGCATATTACACTTTACAAGTTCTTTGAAATCATAGGTTTTTTCGGTAACAAACATATTTTATCTCTTTCTTTTTTTATTCATTATAATTTATTGCTTATCTTATGTCAAATAAATTGTTGATAAAATCCGGAGTAAGTGATATACTGTTCATATCAAATTTTCAGGAGAAAGCCATGTCTGTTAAACTTATTGCATCGGACCTCGACGGAACGCTGATGGCTCCGGACCACCTTACAGTTACCGAAAAAACAAAATCCGCTCTTCTTAAAGCGCATAACAAAGGAATCAAGCTTGCCATTGCAACGGGACGAACGCTTCATTTTACCGATAATGTAACCGAACAGATTCCTTTTGTTGATTATGTTATCTGCTCAAACGGAGCGGCCGTTTATGACAGAAACACAAATCAATACATATATAAGAATCTTATTTCCGCCGAAGATACGGAGCAAACTGTTAAATTTCTCAATAAATATCCCGTATATTATAATGTATATATTGACGGTCTGATTTATCTTCAAAAGGGAATTGATAAGTTTTTCATCAATCCCGATCTTCCTCAATGCTTCATTGATGCGTTTGCAAAATTCGCAACTCATTGCGATGACATAGTCTCTGCAGTCAGCGGAAAAAGCGCAGAGCTGATAGATATTTTTGCTTCCGATAAAGAATCGCATGATGCGATTATAGAATATTGTTTAAAAAAGAATTTCATTCTCGCCTCCGCTGCTCCCGGCGTCAATTCCGCAACGGCGGCAAATGTTGACAAAGGAAACGCATTGAGAGGTATCATGAAGCATCTCGGAATCAATGCCGATGAGCTTATGACCTTCGGCGATGCTCATAATGACTGCCCGATGCTTGAGCTTGCGGGTTATTCGTTTGCAATGGATAACGGAGTTGACGAATGCAAAAAAACCGCAAAATTCATTGCGCCCTCCAACGGCGAAGACGGAGTTGCGCAGATGATTGAAAAATATGCTCTTTGAAAAGTGAGGTATAAATATATGGATGTTTCTGTTATTCTTTCGCATTGCGACCATACTCTTCTTGCAGTTGATGCAACGAGAGATCAGATAAAGCAGATCTGCGATGACGGAATCAAATATAACACGGCAAGCGTATGCATTCCGGCTTCCTATGTTAAATGGGCAAAAGAATATGTCGGAGATAAGCTTGCAATATGCACGGTTATCGGTTTTCCAAACGGATATTCAACAACAGCGGTAAAGGCGTTTGAGGCTTCCGATGCAGTTGATAACGGCGCAGACGAAATTGATATGGTGATCAATGTCGGCTGGGCAAAAGACGGCAGATTTGATGAAATCCTTTCCGAAATCAAAGAAGTCAAAAAAGCGTGCAGAGGAAAACTGCTCAAGGTCATTATCGAAACCTGTCTTCTGACCGATGACGAAAAGAAAGAAATGTGCAGGGTAGTTACCGGATCCGGCGCCGATTTCATTAAAACATCAACCGGATTTTCAAAAGCAGGAGCAACAAGAGAAGATATAAAGCTCTTTTCCGAAAACATTGGTGAAAATGTAAAAATGAAAGCCGCAGGCGGTATCCGATCAATGCAGGACGCAGAAGATTATCTTGCTCTCGGCTGCGAAAGACTCGGCACAAGTTCAATAGTAAAGCTTGTAAAGAATCAGGAAGTTTCGGGTTATTGATATGAAAAATGAAGAATTAATTTCTCTTGCTCTTGATGCGAGAAAAAAATCATATTCGCCTTATTCCGGATTCAGAGTCGGCGCAGCGCTGATTTGCAAAAACGGGAAAGTTTTTTGCGGCTGCAATATTGAAAATTCCGCTTTTTCTCCGACCTGCTGTGCAGAAAGAACTGCATTTTTCAAAGCAATTTCCGAGGGTGAAACTGATTTCGAAAAAATTGCGATCGTCGGCGGAAAAGGGGGTTCGGAGCCGGAGGATTTCTGCGCTCCGTGCGGAGTTTGCAGGCAGGTTATGAATGAATTCTGCGGCGATGATTTTTTCGTTATTCTTGCCAAAAGTGAATCGGAGTATAAAGAATATTCTCTTGGCGAAATATTGCCTTTCAGCTTCGGGAAATCAGATGTTAAGTAAAAATGCACAAATTTCAAGACTCATTTTTGGATTGTAAAAAATTGAATTTTGTGGTATAATTTTAAAAAAATAAAAGGGGATTTTTTTTATGGGAAAGTTAAATCAGATTGACAAAGCCGCAGAAGGCAAGGGTTCATTCATCGTTACCGTTTGGCAGTTTGTAAAGTTTATTTTCGTTTCATTGATCGCTTTTGTTATTCAGACCTTCCTGCCTTATCTTATCAAGCTTCCGATGAGCGAAGATTTTCTTCATCAGCCGTATAAATTCTGGATTTTTGAAAATGAAGCTCCCGATGCCGTAACAGGTGTTATAGCCGCAGGTCTCGGCGTTTTCATCGCCGCAAACGCAAGCAATATTCTTGCTCAGATAGTTTCATTTTTCATCAACAGAGACAAAACCTTTAATTCCGATGCCAACATAGCAGTTACTCTTCCTATTTATATTGTTTTCACAATTGCTCTTATCTGCTTCTCGGCATGGCTTTCGCCTACTCTTATCACTTTCTTCTGCAATCATAATCTTGAAGGCGCTTCTCTTGCTCTTTCGGGTGCGATCTGCGGCGCAATTCAGTTCTTCCTTTATTTCCCGGTTGATAAGATTCTCTTCAGCAAAAAGAAAGAGGAAAAGGCTGAAAACTAAACTTAAATCAATTATTTGGCAAAACTTCATAAACCGGTTTCGGTTTACAAAGCAACGCTCCTTGAGCCGTCTTTTCAGACGGCTTTTTATTTTTGCAAATATTGTGAATCAAACTGCGAATTTGTGTTGACAAGCACAATATCTTGTGGTATGATTTCTCTGCTGATAAAAACGAAAGAAGTGATTTTTTGAATATTCAGGGGCTTCAGAAGCTCACTTTGCTTGATTTCCCCGGCAGAATGGCATGCACACTTTTCACGGCAGGCTGCGATCTTCGCTGTCCGTTCTGTCACAATTCGAGGCTTGTAATTCATCCTCCGAAAGAAACCGAATATTCAGAAGAAGATATTCTTTCATTTCTTGAAAAAAGAAAAGGTATTCTTGACGGCGTTGCGATTACCGGCGGTGAGCCGCTGATGCAGCCGGATATATTTGAGTTTATTATGAAAATCCGGGAGAAAGGGTATCGTATTAAGCTTGACACCAACGGAACTTTTCCCGACAAACTGAAAAAGATCGTTGATGCGGGACTTGTTGATTATGTTGCAATGGATGTCAAAGCATCAAAGGCGAATTATCCTCCGGCAGTAGGCATAGGCGGCTATGATATTTCAAAGGTTGATGAAAGCATACATTATCTCCTTGAAAATCATGTTGATTATGAATTCAGAACAACGGTTGTGAATGAATTCCACGATAACGAAAGCATCGAAGAACTCGGAAAATGGATCAAAGGCGCCAAAAGACACTATATTCAGGCTTTTAAAGATTCGGGAGAGCTGATCGGTTTTGGCCTGACGGAGGTTTCAAAAGCCGATATGCTCGGATTCAGAAACATTATGCTTAAATATGTTGATGAATGCGAACTCAGGGGCGTGTGATACAAGCTGTCACATTTTGTGCCGAAGAATCATTAAATCAAAATTATATACAATATATTGTAAAATTCTATTGACATTCTGTATTGGCGTATGATAATATTTAATTCGTTGAGCATTATCAGTCTGTCAGATTAAAAGATAAGGTAATTTATGAAAGGAAAGATCGGAATTTATGTATCAGGTTGTAAAAAGAGACGGCAGCGTAGCGGACTTTAATGTCACTAAAATTGCAGAAGCTATCAAAAAGGCTTTTGAGGCTCAGGAAAAGCAGTATGTTGATTCAACAATTGATTTTCTTGCCCTCAAGGTAACGGCGGATTTTGAGCCTAAAATCGAAAATTCCCTTATCGCTGTTGAGGATATTCAGGACAGCGTTGAGCATGTTCTCATTCAGTCCGGATATGCCGATGTTGCAAAGTGCTATATTCTTTACAGAAGGCAGAGAGAAAAGCTTCGTAATCTTAAATCGACAATTCTTGACTATAAAGAGCTTGTTAACAGTTATGTTAATGTTACTGACTGGCGTGTTAAAGAGAATTCAACCGTTACATATTCCGTAGGCGGTCTTATTCTTTCGAACTCCGGTGCGATAACCGCTAACTACTGGCTTTCGGAAATTTATGATGACGAAATCGCAAATGCTCACAGAAACGCAGATATTCATCTTCACGATCTTTCAATGCTTACCGGTTACTGCGCAGGCTGGTCACTCAAGCAGCTTATTCAGGAGGGACTCGGCGGAGTTCCCGGCAAAATCACATCTGCTCCCGCAAAGCATCTTGCAACTCTTTGCAACCAGATGGTAAACTTCCTCGGAATTATGCAGAATGAATGGGCAGGCGCTCAGGCATTCTCATCATTTGATACATATCTTGCTCCTTTTGTTAAGGTTGATAATCTTTCCTACGATGCAACCAAAAAGTGCATTGAATCCTTTATTTACGGCGTAAATACGCCCAGCCGTTGGGGTACGCAGGCTCCGTTCTCAAATATTACCCTTGACTGGACAGTTCCCGCAGACCTTGCAGAGCAGAACTGCATCATCGGCGGCAAAGAAATGGATTTCAAATATAAAGACTGCAAAAAAGAAATGGATATGGTCAACAGGGCCTTTATCGAAATTATGATTGAAGGCGATGCCAACGGCAGAGGATTCCAGTATCCCATCCCCACATATTCGATCACAAGAGATTTCGACTGGAGCGAAACAGAGAATAACAAGCTCCTCTTTGAAATGACTTCAAAATACGGCACACCTTATTTCTCAAACTATGTCAACAGCGATATGGAGCCGAGCGATGTCCGCTCAATGTGCTGCCGTCTTCGTCTTGACCTTCGTGAGCTTCGCAAGAAGAGCGGCGGTTTCTTCGGCAGCGGCGAAAGCACAGGCTCAGTTGGCGTTGTTACCATTAACCTTCCCAGAATCGCTTATCTTGCAGCCGATGAAACAGAATTCTATAAGCGCCTTGATAAGATGATGGATATTGCCGCACGTTCGCTTAAAATTAAGAGAACGATCATCACAAAGCTTCTCAATGAGGGTCTTTATCCTTATACAAAGCGCTATCTCGGCACTTTTGATAACCATTTCTCAACGATCGGTCTCGTCGGTATGAACGAAGTCGGTCTTAACGCAAAATGGCTCAAGGCTGATATGACCGATAAGAAAACTCAGGAATTCGCAAAGGATGTTCTTAATCACATGCGTGAACGCCTTTCCGACTATCAGGAAGAATACGGCGATCTCTATAATCTCGAAGCAACTCCCGCAGAATCAACCTCTTACCGCCTTGCAAAGCATGACCTTAAGAGATATCCCGATATTGTTACCGCTTCAGGCGAAACACCTTATTATACAAACAGTTCGCATCTTCCCGTCGGTTACACAGAGGATATTTTTGAGGCTCTTGATGTTCAGGATGAGCTTCAGACTCTCTATACATCCGGTACTGTTTTCCATGCTTTCCTCGGCGAAAAGCTTCCTGATTGGAAGGCTGCGGCAGATCTTGTAAGAAAGATTGCCAACAACTATAAGCTTCCTTATTATACGCTTTCTCCGACATATTCCGTATGCAAGAATCACGGTTATTTTGCCGGCGAGCAGTTTAAGTGCCCCGAATGCGGTGAGTCTGCAGAGGTTTACAGCCGCATTACCGGCTACTACCGTCCCGTTCAGAACTGGAACGACGGCAAGACCCAGGAATATAAGGACCGTAAGGTTTATAATATTGCCGGATCAAAGTTTGAAGCTCATGAGCACGGCTGCTGCTGCGGCGCAGATGAACACGCTGATTCAAGCGTTCAGCTTGCAGACGGTCTTTATCTCTTCAAAACCGTAACCTGCCCGAACTGCAAAATAGCTCTTGCAAAGCTCAACAAAGCCGGAATCGTTGTCAACGAGGTCCTTGCCTATGAAAATGAAGACCTTGCAATTGCTCTCGGCGTTAAGCAGGCTCCGACTCTTGTTTCAATCAAGGGCGAAGAAATCAAAAAATATGCAGGCGTTTCAGAAATAATCAAATTCATCGAAGGCTGATCTTTATGTATGATATAATTATTATCGGAGCAGGTCCCGCAGGGCTTACTGCGGCACTCTATGCTCTGAGAGCCGATAAATCCGTTCTTGTGCTTGAAAAAGGCACCTTCGGCGGTCAGATAACCTATTCCCCGCAGATAGAGAATTATCCCGGTTTTGTAAAAATGAGCGGCAATGAGTTTGCCGATAAGCTTGTTGACCAGGTTCTCACTCAGGGTGCGGATATCGAAATGGAAACCGTAACTTCGATTCTTGACAACGGTGCAACTAAAACGGTCGTTACCGAAGACGGCGAATATGAAGGCAAAGCGGTCATCATTGCAACCGGTGTAAAGCACAGACAGATAGGCCTTCCGAAAGAAAACGAGCTTGTAGGAAATGGTATTTCGTATTGCGCAGTCTGTGACGGTGCATTTTTCAAAAACCAGGTCGTTGCAGTCCTCGGCGGCGGAAATTCCGCTCTTCAGGAAGCGGTTCTTCTTTCCGATACAAGCAAAAAGGTTTATGTTATTCAGAATCTTGACTATATGACCGGCGAAGCAAAGCTTGTTGAAAAGCTTAAAGCAAAGAATAATGTTGAATTTATTATGGGCACGGTCATTTCCGGGCTTATCGGTGAAGATTCTCTCAAAGGTCTTAAGCTTTCAAAATCAGACGGAACTGAATCAGAACTTGCCGTTGACGGACTTTTTGTTGCAATAGGTCTTGTTCCGAATAATAAAGCGTTTGAAAAAATTGCAGGGCTTAACGAATGGGGTTATATTGATTCCGATGAATCCTGCGTAACAAAAACTCCCGGTGTTTTTGTTGCCGGTGACTGCAGAAGCAAGTCGATCAGGCAGATAACAACTGCCTGCGCAGACGGCTCTGTTTCTGCTCTTGCAGCTTGCAGATATATTGACAGTTTATAAATTTTTTGCCGTATCATCCGATACGGCATTATCTTTTAAAAATTTTGTAATCTGTTTGTAATATATCAAGTATAATGTTATTACGAAAGGGGAGATCGAATGAAAAAGAACAGAAAACCCAATCAGAAAAAACTGACCGCTGTATTTGTTTTCGCTGTTATGATCATTGCCGGAGCGCTTCTGCTTTTTGAATATAATTACTGCCCCGTTGATGTGATCATTGATCCCGGCCACGGCGGCAGCGATGTCGGAGCGGAATATAACGGCAGATATGAAAAAGATGACAATCTGGATATTTCTCTTAAGGTCTGCGAAATATTAAAGGATAACGGGATCAAAGCGGCATTAACGAGAAAAGAAGATAAATTTATATCGCTTGAAAACCGGTGCAGAATTGCGAATTTCAGAAAAGCAAAAGCTTTTGTTGCGCTTCACAGAAACAGCGCTGACAATGCAAGAGGCGTTGAAATATGGATTTCCGGCAACGCATCTGATGAAGAATCGGCTTTGGCAAATGAAATAATGAATTCCCTTTCGCAAGCCGGAATTTCGCTTGACAGAGGTGTGAAAAAAGGTTATGCGCAGGGCGACGGAGATTATTATATTAATAAACACACAAAAATGAGCAGCTGCCTTGTTGAACTCGGATTCATAAATAACGAAAACGATAATGAGTTGTTCGATAAAAATATAGATTCTTATGCCGAAGCGATTGCAGGCGCTGTAATAAAATATCTTGAAAAAAATAACGGGTAAAGGTTAAATTCCTTTACCCGTTGATTCTTTTTCAGTCCGCTTCGTCAATCAGTCCGTAGTATCTGCCGAGCCAATAGGGGAGCAGATAGCAGCTCGGGCATTCCGCAATGTCGGGCCTGCCGCTGTTTGCATGGAAGAAATTTGAATCGCTGTTTCCGATCGATCTTTCGTCAATGTCAAGAGGAGCAACAAGCTGAAGATCGCCGCCCCATTGCTCGATCTGCGTATCGTAAACAAGATTCTTTCTGTTTTCGTTATAAATGTTTCTTCTTACGAAGTCAAGAGGCTGGCAGCGAAGCTGTTCAACCGAAGCGTCAATGTCGCATACATCATCCGCAAAAGCGCCGAAAACAAAATTGAACATTGCATTTCTTTCGATTCTTTCATAGTTCCAGTGATGGCGAAGACCCATAAGAATATAGGCTCTGATTGCTTCATCTTCTTCAAGACGAAGAAGAGTCTGAGAGCAGAGGAAGCCAAGGTTGTCATCAATATGAGTAACGTGGCCGTCTTCTTTTTTATGTTGAGCAATGTTGAGGAAATAATGCTCATCAAGACCGAGATGAAGATATTCTTCATTGTATTTTTCATTGCCGCTTATATGATAGGCAACCTTGAGGAATGTAAGAATTTCAAGGGAATTGATACATTTTTCCCATTGCCACATACAGTTTCTGTTCAGCTCTTCCGGATCCCAGCAAGCCCATGTTGTGGGAAGGCCGTCTATATCGTGAAGTCTGTATTTGTTGGCAAGAATATGGTCAACAATGTCACAGATTATTTCTTTAATGAATTCCTTTTCTTTTTCATCGGCGCAAAAATCATAATAAAGTGAGAATCCGAAGAAGTGACCCGTCATTTCGTCGCTTGAGGTTTCTCCGAGCCATTCGCAGGAGCCGTCGGGAGCCTTGTGCCATTCTCCGCCGTCAATCTGCATATCAAGATTCTTGCCGTAATTTCTGTCGCCCTCATATCTTATCGCTCTTGCCGTGAAACCTTTTATTCCGGTTATTTTTGTAAGCTTTGCCATTGCGTTCATACATCTTCGGGCGCTTTCGAGGACTTTTTCATCCTTTGTAACCGCATAGCAATAGCAGAGAGCGCCGAGATAAGTCTGAGTCCAAAGACCGTCATTATCGCTGATTGCGGGTACGCCGGTATTAATATCGCAGTTTTCAATATCACGAAGATAGCACAGGAAGCCCTCACGTCGAAGATAAAGCTTTTCGGTCAGCTCATAGCAGTAATCGGCCTTTTCTTTGAGTGACATTTCCTTTTCGGTTATTTTTGAAACGCCGGAATCGGTTGCGGTCCATATTGTATCGCCGATGCAGATCGCATCATTGACCTTTTCTTCGCATACCCATCTTGTTGCGGGAAGATATTTCGCCTTACCCTTTGCAATAACGATGAGTCCGGCTTCCGAGCCGAGAAGAATTCTTCCGTCATCGGCAAAATTAATGCTGAATATTTCCTCTTCGGGAAGAGTATTGATTTCCTTATGGCCATACCAGTTGCAATGGTTGTCATAAATAAATGCGCCTTTGTCAGTTCCCATCCAGAGAAAACCGAGCTTTTTATCAAATGAAACGCAGTTGATTTTGAATTCGGGCATCGGAGTATGCTCGGGGAAAAGGCATCTCCAGTTCTTTCTCTTTCCTGCAAAGATCATAAGACATCTGCCCGAATATGAAACAATTCTGCCGCAGGCGCAGGTAAGCCCCTGGGCAGGCATTTCCGTTCCGAAAAACGGTTTGAATTCTCCGTCAACAAGCTCATATATAACGGATGCAGTAACAAGAAATGTTCTGTCTTCTCCGCTTATTCCGGCGATATTTTCTTCAAACTTCTGAAGCTCAACAATTTTGCCGTTTTCAGCGCAATAAAGAATTTCAGCGCTTGTAAAATAAACTTTACCGTCCTTTGAGGCAAAAATATTTGAAACCTCACCGCACGGAAAATTTCCGAAGCTGCCGTCAGCCTTTGTGTAATTTAGACCGCAGTCTGTTCCGATATAAACCGTTCCGTCAGTTCCCGCTCCGAGGCATAAAGCTTTGTCGGATGAAAGTCCGTTTGCCGCCGTAATGAATTCGCAGAATCTCTGCGGAGCTTTTCCGAGTCTGTAAGTGCTGTTTCTTTTCATGTTTTTTCCTTTCATTATGTAAAATCAAATAATTATTGATATTTCACCCGATGCCAAAACCGATTCCGTGCCGTTTGAATTTCTGATTTTCAGATTGCAGGATTCGTTTATTCCGATAACTTCGGCGCTGAAATTTTTGTTGTTTATCTTATATTCTATCTGCATTCCCTTGATAAATAAGCGTTTATCATATTCCGAGGCAATATCGAATCTGCACGGGAATTCAAAATACGCTCCGATATAAGATGAAATTTCTTCAATCAGTTTTTCCCTGTCGATGTTTCCGATGCTTCCCGCCTGCGTAAGCTCATCGGGAAAAACTTCGGTTGTAAGGTTGATTCCGATTCCGACAGAAACATATCTTTCGCTGTTTCTTATAAAGCTTTCACAAAGAATTCCGCAAACTTTTTTTCCGCCGACGAAAATATCGTTGACCCATTTGATTCCCGGCTTTAAGTCTGAAAGATTTTCAATCGCTCTGCAGACCGAAACCGCAGCAGCAGGAGTAATATTTTTTGGCGGATCTTCAGATCTTATCAGAAGATTGAAATAAAGTCCGCTGCCGGCAGGAGAATAGAAGCTTTTACCTGTTCTGCCTTTGCCGCAGGTCTGCTCATCCGCAATAATCAGAGCGGGTGTTTTTAATTTTTCGGCGTTTTCGGAAGCATAAGTGCTTGTTGAACTGATTGAATTGAAATGATATCTGTTAAAATACATTTTGATCACCGATTTCGGAATATAATCAATTATATTGTATAAAAAAAATATTGTCAATAAGTTTGTTAGATATTGACATTCTAATATAAAAATTATATTATAATTAAAATAATAAAATCGGGTGATTTTGATTTGTTGATTCTTCAGAAAGGCTTCAATTATTCGCAGGACGGCCCCGGAAACAGACTTGTCTATCATCTTCAGGGCTGCAATTTTGCGTGCAGATGGTGTTCCAATGCGGATTCGATTCCCCGGGAAAATCCGAAAGCGAAGCAATGCTCAATTGATGAAATCTTTGACGAAATAATGCGAAGCAGGATGATGTTTTTTGACGGCGGCGGAGTAACCTTTACCGGAGGCGAGGCTTCTCTTCAGGCGGATGAACTGATTGAGCTGCTGAAAAAGCTCAAAAAAAATTCAATCAGCACCTGCATTGAAACAAACGGTTCTTCAAAAAGGCTGCCCAAAATTGCGGAATATGTTGATTATCTTATTGTTGACCTGAAGCACTGGGACGATGAGATCCACAGAAAATGGACTTTCGCTTCAAATGAAACAACAAAGAAAAATATTGAATTTTTCCTCAATTCCGGCAGAGAAATACATATCAGAATCCCCGTTATAAACGGAATCAACGATTCGCCGCAGGAATTTGCAGAATTTTTTTCGCAGTTTGATGCTTCAAATGCGGATTTTGAATTCCTTGCTTATCACGAATTCGGAAAAGATAAATGGAAAGGTGACTATCAGATTGAAAACGGCTTTGTTTCGCCTGAAAAAATCAAAGAATTCACAGAAACTTTCAGAAATTACGGATTAAAAACCGTTACTTCATAAGGAGATAATATAAATGAATAATTTACTTAATGCTTCTCAGATAACCGAAATGGCGAAAGCACTTTTCAAAGAAAAAAGAGCCGGAAACAGACTTGACGGTTGGTTCATAGCAAAAGAAAAAGAGCTTGAGCTTGAAAATGTATATGCTGACGAAAACGAAGAAGTCAGAAAAGCTCTCATTTTAAGAGATATAATCAAAACGATTCCGCTTTCGATCAGCGATTATCAGCTTTTTGCCGGAACGCAGGATGACGGCTTTGCCAGAAGCTATGCCCTTATCAATCCCACATTTAAGGTTGAAGAATTCAGCGGTTACTGCGATCCGACTGCGGTTTTCGGCGATATTGAAGCGAATGAAGAATTTTCGCAGGAAAGAATTGACGGCGCAAGAGCCGAATTCGGCAAATCGGAATATGCCAAAAAACTCGGCGAAGTTTACGGCCCCGCAGAATGCTACACAAAGGAAGTCATTTTCTTCTTTGAGCAGGTGACGGGTCATCTTATTCCCGATATGAGATATGCTTTAAAGCACGGCGTTAAAGATATGATTGCCAAAATCGAGGGTAAGGAGGGCAAAGGCTTTGAAGCCTTCAGAATTGCTCTTGAAAGTGTTATCATTCTTGCGAACAGATATGCCGACATCGCCGAAGAACAGTTAAAAACCGCTTCAGCCGAAAGAAAGGTTCAGCTTGAGCAGATGATTAAGAATCTCCGCAAGGTTCCCGAAAACGGATGTGAAAATCTTGCGGAAGCAATTCAGGCTTTCCAGCTTCTCTGGCAGGTAATGTGCCTTGAGCAGACCCCGAATCCGTTTGCTTTTTCAGTCGGCAATGCAGACAGAATTTTCGAGCCTTACAGAAACGGTCTTGACAGAGACACGGCAGCAGCTTATTTCAAGCATTTTCTTGTTTATTTTAATGTTGCGGACAGAAGCTGGGCGATTTCGCAGAACATCATTATCAGCGGCAGAGACATTGACGGAAATGACCTTACAAATCCTTCAACCTATGCTCTCATGGATGCTTATTATGATATGAACCTTCCACAGCCCATCCTTTCCGTTAAGCTTCATAAAAACACTCCCGCAAAGCTTTATGAAGAAATGGGCAGATTTCTTTTCAGCCCCGGTGTGCTTACTCCGTCATTCTTCAATGATGATTCCCTCTTTGAAGTTCTCGGCTCAAAGGGCGTTGATCCGGAAGACCTTTCCGACATTTCGATTGCAGGCTGCCAGGAGCCTCTTATCATGGGCAAGGATACCGGCAACACAACGAACAGCTGGCTGAATCTTCCTAAGATTCTCGAAATGACTCTTACGGGCGGCGTTTCAACAATCACGGGCGAAAAGCTTGTTGAATGTGAAAAAGCAAGTCTGGAAAACATCAGAGAAATCTTCTATAAAAATGTTGAAAAGTTCGTTGCCGAAATGTGCAGATGCGCAAACGGCGCTTCGGAAGCTCTTTCAACGCAGAGAGTTCCTTTCCTTTCCTGCGTTATGGGATGCCTTGAAAACGGCATAGATGCAAGAGATATCCATAAGCAGGGAACAAAATATAACGGAAGCGGATGCCTTATTCACGGCGTTTCCGTTATTGCGGATTCATTTTCCGCAATTGATAAGCTTCTTGCCGAAAGGCCGGAAGATGCATCAAAACTTGTTGATGCTCTCAAAGCGAATTTTGAAGGCTTTGAAGAGCTTCGTGAATTCCTTCTTTCAGCCGATAAATTCGGCAACAACATTGAAAAAGTCGATAATGAGGCAGGGGAGATAGCATCAAAGGTTGCCGATATTGTTGCTTCAAATAAAAATTATCTCGGAAACCCGTTCAGACCCGATTTCAGCTCGCCCTCAACTCATTTGCTTTACGGCTACTGGGTCGGAGCAACTCCGGACGGAAGAAAGTCAAGAGATATGCTCGGTTACGGCGTTGATCCTCTTTACGGCAGCGCAGAAAACGGCCTCGGTTTCCGTATGCTTTCAAATATGAAAATGCCGTTTGAAAAGTTCAACGGCGGCTACGCTTCCCATCTCGGCATTGATCCGAAGTATTTCAAGAGCAAATCATACGAAGAAAAAGGCGTTGAGTTCAGAGATAAAGTCATTGCTCCGCTTTTCTTCAATCCTCTTAAAGACGGCGTTTCTCCGTTCTACCTTTATGTTAATGTCACTACCGCCGAAATTCTCCGCAAAGTGCTTTCAAACCCGAAAAAATACGCTCCGAGCGGCGTTTACATTATGAGAATCCACGGCACATTCGTTAATTTCCTCGATCTTTCTCCTGCAATTCAGCAGGATATAATAACAAGACTTGATCCCGGTTCAACAACAATCTGCTGAGAGGTATTGAATTGAAGATTTTAGGAATTGATATCGGCACTACCGGCATCTGCGGAGTTGTTGCCGACACATCAAGCGGAGAAATGATCAAAAACATCACGAGAAAAAACACTTCTTTCATTTCTTCCGAAAATGATTTTGAAAGAATTCAGGATGCCGATTCGATATTTGATATTGTTTTCGGTATCATTGATGAGCTTTTCGATGAAGAGATTTCCGCAATCGGTTTTTCCGGTCAGATGCACGGAATTCTTTATACAAATGAAAACGGCAAAGCATTAAGTCCTCTTTATATCTGGCAGGATCAGAGAGGCGCAAAGGAATATAAAGACGGCAGAACTTATGCGGAATATCTCGGATGTTTTCCGGGATACGGTCTTGCTTCCGACTTATACAATGAAGCAAACGGACTTATCCCCGATGATGCAAAATATCTCTGCACGATTGCCGACTGGATAGTTATGAGGCTCTGCGAGCTTGATGCTCCGCTGATTCACATAACAAACGCCGCAAGTCTCGGCGCATTTGATGTTGTCAACAACAAGTTTAAGATCAATAATCTCCGTCTTCCCGAGGTTTCGTCCGAATTTAAAGTTGCAGGCGAATACAGAGGTGTTCCCGTTTCGGTTGCTTTGGGCGACAATCAGGCAAGCTTTATCGGCTCGGTCAGAAGTGCGGATTATGCGCTCCTGAATGTCGGAACGGGCTCGCAGATTTCTTTTTTGATCGACGATTATTCCGAAATTGACGGCGTTGAATTAAGGCCGTTTGACGGAAAGAGATTTTTATGCGCCGGGTGTTCACTTTGCGGAGGCAGAGCCTTTGCGATGTTTGAAAAATTCTGCAGAGAAATAGCCACTCTTTCGGGAGCGGATATAGATTCATTCTATCCGGCTCTTGACAGCCTTCTTGAAAATAAGCTTTCGTCCGAAATAAAAGCAGACTGCCGCTTCTGCGGAACAAGAAAAGATCCTTCGGTCAAAGGCGGATATTTCGGAATAACCGAAAACAACTTCAATGTTTCCGAGTTTGCATTTTCTACCCTTGAGGGCATTGCCGATGAGCTTTACGGATTTTATAAAGCATCGGGTGCGGAAAAGAAAGCTGTTGTCTGCTCGGGAAACGGAATCAGAAAAAATCCCGTGCTTTGCAGAATAGTTGAAAATATGTTTAAAACGGAAATAAAGCTTCCGTGTTATGAAGAAGAGGCCGCATTCGGAGCCGCTCTCTCGGCATCGGTCGCAGTTGGAGAATTCAGTTCGATTGATGAGGCCTGCTCGATAATAAAATACAGAGGTGAATGAAATTGTTCTATAATGAACCCATATTTTTTGAAAAGAACCGTGTTGCAAGAGTTTATACCGGCGGAAAACTTTTCTCCGAATTTTTCGGCGATGATTCCGAAGACGGTTTCTTCCCCGAGGAATGGGTTGTTTCAACCGTTCATGCGCTCAATGAAGGCAGCACGGATGAATATGAGGGGATTTCAAAAATTGCTGGAACGGATATTTATCTGAACGATGCAATTGCGGAATATAAATCCGAAATGCTCGGCGAAAGACAGGATATAGGAATTCTCACAAAGATTCTTGACAGCGCCATCCGTCTTCCTGTTCAGGCGCATCCCGATAAAGCATTTTCCTCAAAGTATTTCAATTCAAAATACGGAAAAGAAGAAAGCTGGATTATTCTTGCAACCAGACCCGGAGCGAAGATTTATTACGGCTTCAAAGACGGTGTAACTTTTGAAGACTTTGAAAAGGCAATTGATGAGAGCGATAACGGCTCAAACGCCATGGAAGATCTTCTCTGCTCGATTGATGTCAAGGTCGGCGATGTGATCTATATTCCGGCAAAAATGGTCCACGCCATCGGTTACGGCTGCCTGCTTCTTGAAGTTCAGGAGCCTACCGATTTCACGATTCAGCCCGAAAGATTCTGCGGAGATTACAGACTTTCGGATAACGAAATGTATATCGGTCTTTCGAGAAAAGATGCTCTCGGATGCTTTGACATCGAAAAAAAATATCCCGCTCCGCTTACTCCCGAGGTTATTGAAAAATCAAACGGTCTCGTTTATGAATCGATCATCGGAAAGAACATAACCGAAAGCTTCAATGTCAGAACGATAAGGCTCGATAATGGAGAATTCAAGCTCAATAAGAGCGCTTCGATTTATGTTGTGCTTGAAGGCAATGCGGAAATTAACGGCAAAGATTATAAGAAGGAAATCAAAAAAGGCGATTATTTCTTCGTTCCCGCAAATGCGGCAGATAAATTTATAATCAAAGGCTCTGCGAAAATCGCAGAATGCTTTGCATAAGGAGCTTTAAAAATGAAAAAATTCATTAAAATTGCAATTTTTGTACTCTGCATTGTTCTTGCTTTTTCAGCCTGCGGAAACAAAGATGAAAATAACACAACCGCTCCTGCTGCCGATAATTCCGGCGTTCAGCCTGCATCGGAGCAGAATGCTTCTCCGAATGCGTTCAGCGCAGATATTCAGGAAGACCCGAGTGTCAGCCATCCGCTTATTAAATTTACGATGACAGACGGCAAAACATTCTCAATGAAGCTCTATCCCGAATATGCTCCGATAACGGTTGAAAATTTTGTCAAGCTTGTTTCCGAAGGCTTCTATAACGGACTTACCTTCCACAGGGTAATGGATAATTTCATGGCTCAGGGCGGCGATCCCAAGGGCGACGGCACCGGCGGAACTGACACCATAAAAGGTGAATTTGCAATTAACGGTTTTTCCGAAAACACAATTTCCCATAAGCGGGGCGTTGTTTCAATGGCAAGAAAATCCAGACCTCTCGATTCCGCTTCGTGCCAGTTCTTTATCTGCTATGATGACTGCTCATTCCTTGACGGTCAGTATGCCGCATTCGGATATGTTTATGAGGGAATGGAAACCGTTGATGATTTCCTTAAGGTTGAAAGAGCTTATGACGCAAGCGGAGAAAAATCCGTTCCCACAACTCCAATTGTCATTGAAAAGGCAGAGGTCATAGGATGACGAATGTAATATTAAAAACCTATAATGCCGCTAAAATAGACTTTGTTAACAACCTTGAAAACGGCGCAAAAATAAAGTTCACCAACAGATATGGTTACAGCGTTAAATATTCAACCAACAACATCTGCGTCGGAGAATTCACCGCCGATATGTTTGACAGCGAAAACCCCGATAAATTCCATATCAATGTTATTATCAGAGGAGTTTTTGAATTCAAAAACGGTGTTGAAAAAGAAAAGCTTCATGTTGAATCATTTAAAGAGCTTTTCCCGTTTGCAAAATCAATCGTTGCAACGGTAACAACAGCTGCGGGCGTTCCGCCTGTTATGCTGCCGCCGTTTGATATTGAATCACAGAATATTTACAGATTCGGAAATAATTAAGGAGGAAATATAATGGATATTCTCGATCTCGCAATGAAAGGCATTATTGCCATTACAAGAAATTACGGAAAAAAAGTCTGCAAAAACGGTCCTGCTCCCGAAATTAAGGATGTTGAAAAATCAACGATCAGCGGAGAGGGATACAGAATCGGTTTTTCAAGAGACGAAATTATGCCCGACCTCAACAAAGACACAACTTACTGGATCGCAGGTCACGGCTCGGGCCACAAGATGGAAGGAATCCTTTCTCCTGTTTATGTTTCGGCAGTATGGATTGACTGCGGAAATGAAGAAGGTATGCTTTGGCTCGGCGGCGATGTTATCGGCATGACGAGAATCGAAATCAACAAAATCCGCTCAATGATTCTTGAGTCAAAGATCATCAAGGGCTGCAAGCTTATCAATTTCAGCGCAACTCACAGCCATTCGGGCATTGATACTCTCGGATACTGGGGCAAACCCAATGCAGTCAACATTCCCTCTGACGGCAAGGATTGGGACTATATGAATATGCTTTTTGCAAAATGCGTTAAGGTTGCAGAGGAAGCATATCTCAACAGAAAGAGCGGCAAGCTTTATATGGGAAGCGTTAACCTTGCCGATTCTCTTTTCACTCGCAGAGGATTTATTGATAAACACGAGGTGCTTTCAAGGCTTCGCTTTGTCCCTTCTGACGGAAGCAGCGAAACATGGATCATGAATTTCGGCGGCCACGCAAACTCGCTCGGCGGATCAAACAGAATGCTCAGCGGTGAATATCCCTATTTTATGAGAGAACAGATTAAAGAAGAATGCGGCGCAGATGTTCTTTTCGGAATCGGTCCCATCGGCGCAATGGATGTTGCGGATTATGATGAAAACGATAAAGTCAACTGCATCAAGCTTCAGGCTAAAATGCTTGCAGACGGCGTTAAAACGATTTCAAACGACGAAGAATTAAAGCCCGAAATAAGCTATATTCAGCAGCCGTTTTATCTTCCCGTAGGCAACTATGTTCTTACTCTTCTTGCTCTTCGCCATACTATGAGCTTCAAGGCTTATGCCTGCCCGGAAAGCGACACCAACATCGCAATGGAAACCGAAATGACCTATATGTCAATCGGCGGCAAGAAGATTCTTCTTCTTCCCGGTGAAAACTTTGTTTCAACGGTTTACGGCTCATATATGCCTGCCGATGTTGCTCCTACCGGCAAAGGTCCGGAAATCAACCCGACTCCGCTCGCCGAGATAGCAGGCGACAAATCAATCGTTGTTTTCGGCGTTTCAAACGATATGACCGGTTATGTTGTTCCTCCCAACGATTTTATTCTCAATCCCACTCAACCATATCTTAACGGCGTTAAGGATAAAAACGGCCTTAACCATTATCACGAAACAAATTCAATGGGTATCGGAACGCAGAAGACCATTGCAGATACATTTGCAAAGGTTGCAAACCGTCTCAGATAAAAATCAGGGGTTGTTGCAAATTAATGCAGCAGCCCCTTTTGCAGGTGTAATTATGCTTGATTTTATGAAAGAAAAAGAATCCTCGTGGGAAAAAATAAAGAAAAGCGGTCTGCCCGCTGTGATTTACGGAACGGGAAACGGAGCGGACAAGGTCATCGACGAATTTCAAAGGCTCGGAATAGAGATAAAAGGCGTTACGGCGAGCGATTCTTTTGTCAGAGGTCAGACTTTCAGAGGTTTCAAAGTAAAAAAACTTTCCGAATTTGACGGAGAATTCATTATTGCGGTTGCATTTGCATCATCAATTCCCGATGTTATGAATCATATATTTTCTCTTTCTGAAGAATATAATGTAATTGTTCCGGTTGTGCCCGTTTTCGGCAGCAAAATTTTTAACAGAGATTTTATTGAAATCCATTCATCCGAAATCGAAAAGGCTTATAGCTTGATTGAGGATGAATCAAAGCCCGTTTTTGCAGGCTGTGTTGATTTTATGTTCGGAGGAAATCTGAATATTCTGAAAGAAATAACAACGGATAAAAATGAAATTTTCAACGGCATATTCAAGTTGAACGAAAACGAAGATTATCTTGACCTCGGAGCGTACAAGGGTGACACGATCGACGAATTGCTGCATTATACAAACGGAAAATATAATTCAATAACCGCTCTTGAACCCGATGAAAAAACCTTCCGAAAGCTCTGCATTCATAATGAAAATCTGAAATACTGCGAAAATATCAACAAGGCAATTTATTCCGAATCGGGGGAAATATTTTTTGATTCTGCCGCAGGAAGACAGTCTTCAATTTCCGATAAAGGGAAAAAGGTTGAAACTGTTTCGACAGATGATCTCAACAAACCGTTTACATATATTAAAATGGATGTTGAAGGTGCTGAATACGAAGCAATTCTCGGCGGAAGAAAAACTCTTATAAAATACAAACCGAAGCTTAATATTGCGCTCTATCACCGCAGCGAAGATATATTCAGACTCTTGCTGCTGATCAAATCGCTCAATCCCGAATATAAGATTTACATTCGCCGTCACCCTTATATTCCGTGCTGGGATATGAATTTATATTGCATATAAAATATTTATAGCCGTTTTCACTTTTTTATCGTATATAAATTTGTGAGGAAAAATCCGATTTTGAATTTCATACCCAAGAATTGATATCTGTTTTTTCGGGTAATGATAAATGTTGACTATGTTTTAATAAAGTATATTATATAAGCTAAAATATAGAAAAGGGCTGATTTTATGTTTACAAAAACAATTGCATCTCTGCTGGCGTTCCTTATTGGCATTTTCCAGTCATTCGGCATCGGAATAAAGCCGGTTGATTTTACGCCTGCTATGGAAATAACCGGTCAGTTTGCATGCACCGATGAAAACCCGGAAATTGAAATTTCGGTTAAAAAAACATCCTTCCGTTTCATCGTTTCAAAGGACAGCATCTTTTTGAACGGCGCTTTCAGAGGACTTGAAATTAAATCAGTCACCAGAGAAAACTGCCGCACCTTGCTCATTGAAACAGAAGGAAAGCTTGATGATGATTATTCCGTAGGTTATGTTGTTTTATCGGATAATGCAACAAAATCCGGCAGCTCGCTTCAGGCCGAAACGGAAATAGATATGTCTTTTAAAGACCCCGGAATCATTGGCGGCGATACATCATCTGTTATTGAAAATTTTGCTAAAAAGCAGGCTAAATCACTTATTGTAAAAGGAATTAAAAAAATCCCTTATGTCGGAAATATTACCGCTTCTCTGCTTGATTCAAAAATCAATGAGGTGCTCGGCATCAAAGCTTCGCCGTCAATAGGGGATGTGCTCAATAAGCTTGATGAAATTTCAGAACAGCTCAACGGCATTTCTGCTCTGATCGAACAGACGAATCAGGAAGTAATGAAAAAGCTCTATGCCATGGATAACTTCGGCACGGTAAATCAGCTTGCAACCCGCCTCGGAAGAGAAACTTCAACATTTTATCAGAATCTTTCAGTTATTGATGAAGCTTATGCCGGCGCTTCGGGTGATACCGCATTATATGAATATATCAAAGCGATCAGGATAGCCTCGCTTCTTGATTTTGATATGCAGAACACATCCGATATGGTAACAAACACAAATCTTCTTTCAACCTATGTTTCGGGCAGCCAGGTATCCGTAAGCGATGAGGAAAACATTTTTGTAAAAGCGTTTGAATATGCCTGCCGTGACTGTGTTTTCGGCGGAGAGGCAGCAATGATCGTTGCTCCTTATGTCAACGAAATCAGCAATATCTGCGCTCATTCCTATAAAGCAATAGCCATTGTTCTTGCGGCAAAGCTCTATGTCTGCGATCATTATAATGAAATAGCAGCTATGGAAGAATCATCAGCAGAGCTTAAAAATGCGCTCAGCACTCTTCCGAACAGAGGCTTTTATGATAAGCAGAATAATCCGGCATCATATAAATATTGGGAACAGCTTGCAAGCGTAAAAGAAGGCGATGAAGATAAGAGCCTTGTTTTGAAACATAATGAGCTTTTCAGCGATGAAAACCCTTTAAGCCTCGCAAATGTTTATAATCAGATGGTTCGTGACCGCTGGTTCAGCTTTATAAGAAAATCAGAAGTCACAAGCAGCGGAATTGATATTGAATTTGTCAATTTAAGCAGCAATATCGGCAGCGCAATGCCTATGGAGCTCGGAATTGATGTTGAAAAGTCTGATGAACTGACAAGGAGTATGGTTGATAAAGTCGATAAGGCGTATCAGTCCAAAATGTTCAAATGCGTCAGCGAAGATGAAATCAAAGTAATTATTGAGCATATCCTCAAAAACAGCAACAAGGTCTTTGTTGAAAAGGAAGAAACCGACGGAATCCATGTTACAAGAAATCTTATTAAGATTCTTGAAGATTTCGGATTTGCTTTCCCCGAAAGCAAAAGCGGAAAGCTTATTTTTACCGACACCTCTTCAAGCAGCTATAAATCTCAGCTCATCAGTGCTTACACCGCTTCGCATGATTATTCTGCATCTCTTACCGTAAACGGTTTTGATTGCATCCGGGATGTGGAATATTATACAAATCTTGATTGCTCAAGCGATCTTAAATGGGAAAATACAAAATATTATAATCACAGCTGTTCAACAACAAACGGCTCAGTTTATAATGTTAAAACCACAGTTGAAGACTGCACATTCTTTTATTTTGCTCCTGCTCCGATTATTCTTAAAACACCCGAAGAATTTGTTGATTTTATAACCTCTGTTTCAAAAGGAAATACCTATGAACAAGAAACAGTTTCGCTCGAAACAGATATTAACTTTTCAAAAGACGAATATAAAAATATCTGGCCCGAAAATATGTATGAAAGCTGTTTTAAAGGTACGTTCAACGGCAATATGAGCATTATTGCAAATCTCTCGGATAACACGGCAAACAACGGAGGCGGACTTTTCCGTTCACTTGGCGACGGTGCAGCCGTCAATGATCTGATTTTTGATGATATCAGCATTAACGGCGCAGCCGGAAAATCCGGTTTCGGTGCAGTTGCCGGCAGAGTTACCGGAAATGCAACCATCAAGGGAATCTTTGTCAGAAGCGGTTTTATAACCGGCGGAGATAAGGTCGGAGGAATTGCGGGCGAGGTAACAAACGGTTCACTTGTTATCAAAGACTGTGAAAACAGCGCATCGGTATATTCAAACGGAAAATATGCCGGCGGTATTCTCGGCGCTTCAACAAGCAAAAAATCGCAGAGCATCAGTCTTTGCGCAAACAAAGCAAATATTACGGCAAACAACGGATCCGGTACCGGCGGCATAGTCGGCTACCTTGCAAACGATTCTGCCGATCAGCCTCATACCATAATAAGCTGCACTAACAAAGGCGTTGTTGAGTCAACAGGCGGAAACACGGGCGGAATTATCGGTCACCTTGACACAGACAGCACTTCTAACGAAATTATTTACAACAATAACTACGGACGAATTGATGCACCAACAGGAAATGCGGGCGGTATTGTCGGCTATTCCGAGGGCGGCGGAAAATTTACGCAGAACAAAAACAGCGGTAATGTTACCGGCAACCATGCCGGCGGTATTCTCGGCTTTAATGAAGATGACTCCATTATCTTCGACGAATCCGAAAATTCCGGAAAAATTTACGCTTCTGTCAATGCCGGCGGTATAGCAGGTTATCTCGGCAATAACAGCAATGATAAATCTTATGTTGCAAGAAACTGCAAAAACTCCGGTGTTATCAATGCAGGAAACGGAGCGGCAGGCGGAATTATCGGTCACCTTGATACCGATGGAACAAAGCAGAATATTTCCGGCAACGAAAACAGCGGCGAAGTAACTTCAAAATCAAGCCACGCAGGCGGAATAGTTGCATATTCCGAGGGCGGCGGAGATTTTACAAACAACATAAACACTGCGGCAGTTACCGGTAAAACTGCGGGAGGCGTTATCGGCTGGAATGAAGATGACGCAATAACATTCAGCGGCTCCGTCAATTCGGGAAAAATCTCTGCTGTTTCTGAAGCGGGCGGTATTCTCGGATATACCGGCAGCAAGGATTTAGACCATACCTATACATTCAATAATTGTTCTAACAGCGGTTCTGTTGTTTCTTCGAAGTCATACGCAGGAGGAATTGCCGGCAATGTTGATTCAGACAGCATGAAACACAGCTTCGAAAACTGTCAGAACAAAGAAGCAATCTGCGGCAGTATCAGCACCGGCGGCATCATAGGCAGGCTCGGAGGCGGCGGAACATTCAGCTCGTGTGTCAATAATAATTCAATCACGAGTGAAACATCCTGCGCAGGCGGCATAGCAGGCTATGTTGTTGATGATGCCTGCACATTCACCGAATGCAGGAACGAGGGCGAAATCAAGGGCGCCAAATCTTGCGGCGGCATAGCCGGAGAGGCAGGCAGCAAGAGCGAGGATGATGCATTCACATTCAAAAGCTGTACAAATAGCGGAAATGTTACATCGTCATCCCTTAACGCCGGAGGTATTATCGGAATGCTTCAGACCGATAACAAAAATCACAGTTTTATCAGCTGTAAGAATATCGGTTCTGTCAACGGAAAAACCGGCGCAGGCGGCATCATCGGCTTTATGTATGGCGGCGGTCAGATAAATGATTGCGAAAACTCTGCTGCAATATCCGCTTCTGATTCCTATGCAGGCGGTATGATTGGCAGGATAGAGGATGACAAATGCACCTTCACAAACTGCAGCAATACCGGCGCCGTTACCGCTCCGAATTATTTCGGAAACACCTGCGGATATGACGGAAGAACAAAAACAACATTCTGATTTTAATTTTAAATAAATAACAATCAGCCCCGGGTCGTTCAAATGAACGATCCGGGGCTGATTTAATGACAAAATTTTGTTTGAATTATGAAATACCCTGTGCAATCATTGCGTTTGCAACTTTTTCAAATCCTGCAATGTTTGCGCCTGCAACAAGGTCATAACCGAGACCGTATTTTTCCGATGCGGCTGCGGAGTTATCATGAATATCCTTCATGATCTGCTTAAGTTTTGCATCAACTTCTTCGGCGGTCCATGAATATCTCATTGAGTTCTGGCTCATTTCAAGAGCTGAAACCGAAACACCGCCTGCGTTAACTGCCTTTGAAGGAGCAACAACCTTGCAGTTTTCCTTAAGATATGCAAGAGCATCGTTTGTTGTGGGCATATTTGAAACTTCAATATAATAAGGAACGCCGTTTGTAACGATCTTCTTTGCTTCGTCCATATTAACTTCGTTCTGGGTTGCGCAGGGCATAATAACATCAACCTTAACGCCCCAGGGCTTCTGACCTGCAAAGAATTCGCATCCGAATTTCTCGGCATAATCCTGAACCTTGTCTCTGCCGGAAGATCTCATTTCAAGCATATAAGCAATCTTTTCGGGAGTGTTGATGCCGTCTTTATCATAAACATAACCGTCGGGGCCGGAGATTGTAACAACCTTGCCGCCGAGCTCCGTGATCTTTGAAACTGCGCCCCATGCAACATTGCCGAAACCTGAAACGGCAAATGTTTTGCCTTCAATGCTTTCGCCGAAATGCTTGAGAACTTCTGCAGCATAATAAGTTGCACCGAATCCGGTTGCTTCGGGTCTGATAAGTGAACCGCCGTAGGGGATACCCTTACCGGTAAGAACGCCGTTTTCAAACGATGCTTTGATTCTCTTATACTGGCCGTAAAGATAACCGATTTCTCTTCCGCCAACGCCTATATCGCCTGCGGGAACGTCAACATCGGGGCCGATGTGTCTGTAAAGCTCTGTCATAAATGCCTGGCAGAATCTCATGATTTCGGCATCGCTCTTGCCTCTGGGATCGAAATCCGAGCCGCCCTTTGCGCCGCCGATGGGAAGACCTGTAAGGCTGTTTTTGAAAATCTGCTCAAATCCGAGGAATTTCATAATGCCGATATAAACAGAGGGATGGAAACGAAGTCCGCCTTTGTAAGGACCGATTGCGTTGTTGAACTGAACTCTGTAACCTGTGTTAACGTGGTAATTGCCCTCATCATCAGCCCATGTAACTCTGAAAGTTATTTCTCTGTCGGGCTCGGTAAGCCTTTCGAGAATGGCGTTATCTTTATAGAGCTTTTCGTTCTTTTCGATAACGGGTTTGATTGAGCCGAGAACTTCTTCAACCGTCTGAATAAATTCAGGCTGAGTTGCATATTTTGCTCTTAAATGCTCTAATACGCTGTCAACATAATTCATAATACATACATCCTTCCTCAAATAAAAATCACTTTATAAACAGACTCATTGAATCTTATTTTTTATTATATCACCGTATTTTTTTGTGTCAATTATTATTTTTCTCTAAAACTTATTTTTTTTCAGATTAACAAAACAAAGGTGCTTATGTTAATTATTCTTGTAACATTTTACAAGCATAAAAATACAATTCAGCTTATAAATATACATTGCAATTAATGTTTGCTTTTTCGTAATTGTGTGATAGAATAATAACAAAGGAGCTGATAATATGTCAGAAATTCTTAAAGGACTAAAACCCGAAAAGGTGTTTCATTATTTTGAAGAAATATCCGCAATTCCGAGGGGCTCGTGCAGCACAGAGGCCATAAGCGATTATTGCGAAAAATTCGCTTTAAGTCACGAGCTTGAATATGTCAGGGAAAAATGTGGAAATATCATAATCAGAAAAGAAGCCGGTGCAGGCTGTAAATCGCTCGAGCCCGTTCTCATTCAGGGTCATCTTGATATGGTATGGGAGAAAAGTTCCGATTGCGATATAGATTTTAAAAATGAAGGATTAAGACTGAATAAAGACGATGAATTCATCTTTGCAGACGGCACAACGCTCGGCGGAGATGACGGCATTGCCGTTGCAATGGGTCTTGCTCTTCTTGACGATGACGATATAATCCATCCTCCTCTTGAAGTGCTTTTCACGGTTGATGAAGAGGTCGGAATGACGGGCGCTTATGAGCTTGATGCCTCTAATATTTTCAGCAAAAGACTTATCAATCTCGATTCCGAAGAGGAGGGGACTCTTCTTGCCGGATGCGCAGGAGGCGCAAGAACGGAAATAAGATTAATGTATAACAAAATCCACGAAGAAAAACCTGCGTATAGATTAACCTTATCCGGCCTTCACGGCGGCCATTCCGGAGCGGAGATCCATATCGGATATGCAAATGCAAACAAAGTTATGGGCAGGATCCTTTCGGAAATATCCGATGATGTTGAAATCGTCAGCATCAACGGCGGAACAATGGATAATGCAATTACCCGAAGCTGTTCGGCGGTTATCATTGCGGATAATCTCAAAAAAGTTGATGAGATTTTAAATGATTATAAATTAAAAGATCCGTTTATTGCTTTGACGATTGAAAATTGCAGCTCCGAATCCCATTATTCGAAAGAGGATTCACGCAAAATCATTTCAATGATCAATGAGCTTCCGTGCGGAGTTGTTTCAATGAGCCGGGATATGGAAGGGCTTGTTGAAACCTCGCTTAATCTCGGAATCATCAAAACGAAAGATGATTGCTTAAAGCTTACTTTTTCAGTCAGAAGCTCCGTTAACGAAAAGAAAGAGGCTCTTATTGAGGAGCTTAAAAAAATTGCGGAAAAATATGATGCAAAATTCAGAGATTACGGAAGATATCCTGCGTGGGAATTCAGAAAGAATTCCGAATTCAGAGATAAAATCGTTTCAATATATAAGAAAATGTTTAAAAAGGAATTGAATGTTTCGGTTATCCATGCAGGGCTTGAATGCGGCTTGTTCAGCGAAAAAATAAAAGGTCTTGACGCTGTTTCGATAGGCCCCGATATCATTGATATTCACACACCCGGCGAAAAGCTGAATATTGCTTCCGTTCAGAGAACATGGGAGTTTCTTTTGAAGATTCTTTCCGAAATCTGATTTCGCAGGTGTCGGCAAGCTTGGAAAAGCTCAATGCAAAATTGATTATTTCGCTGATATATAAAATGAAGATATATCCTTTGACGGAATAAACGGGCAGCAAAAAATAAACAAGAATAACGCATATCAGCGAGTCAATTATATTATAAATCATTGAGCTGAACTGTTTATCAAGCCCTTTCAGCATTCCGTCGGTCACGGTGTCCAAATACATCACGGGAACAAGCGGCGCAAGTATTCTGATATACTGCACCGCTTCGTTTGTTTTATAAATCAGGTTTGACAAAAGCGGAGCGGCAGCAAAACAGACTGCGGAGCAGATAACGGAATAAAACAAGGTCAATTTAAGATTTCTTCTGACGGTGCTGTTTATCAACTCTTTATTATTATATTCTTTCATTTTTGCAAGCTCCGGGATGATCAATGCAGATAATGAATTAAGAACTGCGCAGGGAAAGAGAATAACCGGAAGAGCTATTCCGTGGATATTGCCGTATGCCGAAAGAGAAACCTTATAATTTTCTCCCGATTTCTCAAATCCTTTCGGAATCATAAGATGCTCAACGGTTAAAAGCAGACTTCTGAAAAGCGTTCCGGAAGCGTCCGGAAAAGCAATTCTGAAAATTTCTTTCATTTTTATTGACGGCAGAGATGTTGTTTTTGCCGAAACGATTGATTTAAAAGTTTTTGCAAGGATAAAAGAAATTATTTCCGCAGTTGTCATTCCCATAACGATTACCGAAGGATAATTCTGCGATGAAAAGGACGGATTTGATTTAAGAATCGCAATGATGATAATTATTTTTGAGATCTGCTCTGTCAGCAGAATAACGGAATATTGCGGAATCTGTTTCTTTGCGGTAAAATATCCGCTGAAAGCCGCATTGACCGCAGCAAACGGCAGGCTGACCGAAAGAATTTTTAAAGGCAAAACCGAATTGATATTTCCGATGAATTTATCGCTGATGAAGCCGGAAAAGAAATAAAGTATCAAAGATGCAATTATTCCGAAGAAGATTACATATTCTATGCACTTATTGAAAGTTTTGTTTGAGTCATATTTTCCGCCGATTGAAGATTCCGTTATTACTCTCGTTGCGGAAAGTCTTATTCCGGCGCAGGAAAAGGTCACCGCAAGTCCGTAAACTGTCATTATAAGCTGAAACAGACCCATTCCCGACGAACCAATTACCGATGTAAGATATGCGTTGAAGCTGACGGAAATTATCCGCATCAGAAGATTGACAACGGTCATCAATGCAGTATTTTTTGCAAGAGAACTCAAAATATCACGCCTTTTCTTTTTATATATATTTAAAATTATATTGACAACCATAAATCAATATGATAAAATCATACCGTTTTAAATAGCAAAAAGCTTTGACGGGGAGTGCGGAAGAAATCTGCTTTCAGAGAGTCGGCGGCTGGTGCGAGCCGATAAGTCTGATTCTTTTGCTGTAGCCCTTTAGCTGAAAGGAAGAAAGTGATTTTTTCACCGTAGAACCTTTCCGTTTGCAGCGTTAATGCATTGAGTGGCGTTTATGGCGCAATTTGAGTGGTACCGCGGGTAAATTTGCTCGTCTCATTGATTTTAAGATCTGTGAGACGATTTTTTTGTCTCACGAAAGAAAGGAAGATTCAACATGGCAAAAGAACTTGCTAAACAGTACGATCCGAAAAACGTTGAAGACCGTATCTATGAATCATGGCTTAAGGGCAGATATTTTCATGCCAAAGTCGAAAACGACAAAAAGCCCTACACAATCGTTATTCCTCCGCCGAATATAACCGGTCAGCTTCACATGGGTCACGCCCTTGACAATACTCTTCAGGATATTCTTATCCGCTGGAGAAGAATGCAGGGCTTTGATACCCTCTGGCTTCCCGGAACCGACCACGCTTCAATCGCAACAGAAGCAAAGATCGTTGCTACAATGAGAGAAGAAGGCATTTCAAAGGAAGATCTCGGCAGAGAAGGCTTCCTTAAGAGAGCATGGGAATGGAAAGAACAGTACGGCGGAAGAATCATCGAGCAGCTTAAAAAGCTCGGCTCCTCCTGCGACTGGGACAGAACAAGATTTACTCTTGATGAAGGCTGCAGCAAGGCGGTAAGAGAAGTTTTCTGCCGTCTTTATGAAGAAGACCTCATATACAGAGGCAACCGCATGGTCAACTGGTGCCCCTGCTGCAACACATCAATTTCGGATGCAGAGGTTGAATACGAAGAAAAAGACAGCAATTTCTGGCATCTTCTTTATACTGTTAAGGAGACCGGCGAGCAGCTTGAGCTTGCAACAACAAGACCCGAAACAATGCTCGGCGATACGGCAGTTGCAATCAACAGCGAGGATGAAAGATATAAACATCTTCACGGATGCCATGTCATTCTTCCGCTTCTTAACAAAGAAATTCCCATCGTATGCGATGAACACGCAGATATGACAAAGGGAACGGGCGTTGTTAAAATTACTCCCGCTCATGACCCCAATGACTTTGAGGTCGGCAAGCGTCATAATCTTCCCGTTGTCAGAACATTTACTTATGACGGCCATCTGACAGGCGCTGCCGATAAGGCAGAGGCAGATGAATATATCGCAAGCGGAAAAGCTTCCGCCGATGAGCCCGAAGTTCTTGACTGCGGCAAATATGCCGGAATGACAACAATGGAAGCAAGAAAAGCCATCCTTGAAGACCTTGAAGCCGGCGGATACATCAAATATATCGAGCCTCTTAAGCACGAGGTCGGCACCTGCTACCGCTGCCACACAAGCATTGAGCCTATGGTTTCAAAGCAGTGGTTTGTTCGTATGGATCCTCTTGCAGGTCCTGCAATTGAGTCTGTTGAAAAGGGTGAAACAAAATTCATCCCCGAAAGATTCACAAAAAATTATATGAACTGGATGAGAGGTACCCGTGACTGGTGCATCTCCCGTCAGCTTTGGTGGGGTCACCGGATTCCCGCATGGTATTGCAGCAATTGCGGCAAGATGACCGTTTCCAAGACCGATTTGGATAAATGTCCGCATTGCGGCGGCGATGTTGAGCAGGATCCCGATACACTTGATACCTGGTTCTCCTCGGCTCTCTGGCCGTTCTCAACTCTCGGCTGGCCCGAAAACACTCCCGAGCTTGAGCATTATTATCCCACAAACACTCTTGTTACCGGCTATGATATTATCGGCTTCTGGGTAAGCAGAATGATATTCTCCGCCCTCAAGTATACGGATAAAGCTCCGTTTGATACCGTTCTCATTCACGGCCTCGTAAGAGATGCCCAGGGCAGAAAGATGTCCAAATCCCTCGGCAACGGTATTGATCCTCTTGATATTATTGACCGCTACGGTGCCGATGCTTTAAGATTTACTCTCGCAACCGGCAACAGCCCCGGAAACGATATGAGATTTTCCGATGAAAAGGTCAATGCAAGCCGCAACTTTGCAAACAAGATTTGGAATGCTTCAAGATTCATTCTTATGAATATCGGCGATGAAGATATTCCCTGCAAGCTTCCCGAAAATCTTGCTCTCGAAGATAAGTGGGTAATCAGCCTTTACAACACTCTTGTTAAGGAAGTTACCGAAAACCTTGAAAAGTTTGAGCTCGGTATGGCTGTTGCAAAGCTTTATGATTTTATCTGGGATGTTTTCTGTGACTGGTATATTGAAATTGCCAAAATCAGACTCCAGAATAACGATGAAAACGCTAAAGCGGCAAAGCAGGTTCTCGTTTGGGTCATGAGCAACACTCTCAAGCTCCTTCATCCGTTTATGCCGTTCATAACAGAAGAAATCTGGCAGACTCTTCCTCACGAGGGCGAATCAATTATGATTTCCGAATGGCCCGAATATGATGAAGCTCATGCTTTCGATGCCGAAGAAGCCGAAATGGAAAGAATTATGGTTGCCGTTCGTGCAATCAGAAACCGCAGAACCGAAATGAATGTTGCTCCCTCAAAGAAAGCAAAAGTTTATATTGCGACCGCATATAAAGATACTTTTGAAAAGGGCGGCGTATTCATGCAGAAGCTCGCTTCGGCTTCCGAGGTCGAAATTGCCGATTCATTTGAAATTGAAGGTGCGGTCAGCATCGTTACGGCAGACGCAAAGATCTATATTCCCATGGGCGAGCTCGTTGATTTCGAGGCCGAAAAGGCAAGACTTGCAAAAGAACTTGCAGCAGTTCAGAAAGACCTTGATTTCGTAAACAATAAGCTTTCAAATGAAAACTTTGTTTCAAGAGCTCCCGCAGCGGTTGTTGAAGCTCAGAAGGAAGCAAAAGCAAGATATGAAGAAAAGATTGCAATGCTCAACGAAAGCATAGCAAAATTGAACTGATTTTAAGAGCCCGAAGGTTTCTTCGGGCTCTTGACAAAGGCGATGAAATTATGAATTGCGAGGAAGCAATAAATTATATACATTCTCTTGAAAAATTCGGCATTCAGCCCGGTCTTGATAAAATCAGAGCGCTGTGCGATTCTCTCGGAAATCCGCAGAAAAAATTAAAGGTTATTCATGTTGCCGGCACCAACGGAAAAGGCTCAACCTCAACGATGATCTCAAATATGCTCATTGCATCGGGATATAATGTAGGATTATATATTTCTCCGTATGTTTCCGATTTCAGAGAAAGAATTCAGCTTAACGGCAAAATGATTGAAAAAGAATCTCTTTCAAAAGCAGTTAAAAAAGTTAAGAATGCAATTGAAAGCATTCTTCTCCCGCAGGGGATTCAGCCAACGGAATTTGAAGCATTAACAGCAGCGGCATTTGTTTTTTATGCGGAATCGGATTGCGATTTCGTTGTGCTTGAAGTCGGTCTCGGAGGCAGATTCGACGCAACGAATATTATCGAAAATCCTCTTGTCAGCGTTATAGTCAGCATTTCTCTTGACCATACCGCAATCCTCGGAGATACGATTGAAAAAATAGCTTTTGAAAAAAGCGGAATAATCAAAAAAGATTCCGTTACGGTTTCTTATCCTTTTCAGCAGGACGATGCACTCGGCGTTATCAAATCAAAATGCCGTGAGATGAATAATAAGCTTGTTATACCGGATACTTCCGCAATTATATTTGAAAACGAAGAATTTGACGGAACGAGCGCAGTTTATAACGGAATCGAATTCGAGCTTCCTCTTGCGGGGAAACACATGATTTATAACGCATGCACGGCGATTGAAGCAATCAGGGCTCTTTCGGCTTATAACATCAATGTTAAAGATGATGCAATAATAAACGGCATTGCGGCTTCGTCAATGCCGGCAAGGCTTGAACTTATTTGCAGAAAGCCGATAACAATTCTTGACGGCGGACATAACGAAGGCTGTGCAGAAGCTGTTGAAGTCTATATAAATAAATATTTTACCGGCAGAAGAATTATTATGGTTTCTTCTATGATGGCTGATAAAGACTATGAAGCTTATCTTTCAAAGACAGCTTCAAAAGCATCTGTTTTTATTGCTTCAAAGGCTGATGTGCCCCGCGCCTTATCGGCGGATGAATTAATGAAAACAGCTGAAAAATACTGCAAAGAATGTTATTCATATCCCGATCCGCTGAAAGCAATTGAATTCGGAAAAAGTCTTTGCAAAGAAAATGACGTGTTCTTTGTGTGCGGCTCATTCTATCTTGCGGGCGAAATAAGAAATACGCTTATGAAATTTTGAACAAAGATAAATTTCAACAAATTTTTTATACGGAATCCTTTATCTTAACTGATAAGGGATTCTTTTTTTATGGAGGTAAAAAATGGCAGTTAAAATCTCGTCTTCACCTATGAGGGTAACAGTTTCCCTTTCCGGCGAAATTGACCATCATAATGCGGCGGTGTTAAGAATGGAAGCAGATGAAGCAATCCAATCAAAACTTGCCCCTAATGTTCGCCTTGATTTCAATGAAGTGACCTTTATGGACAGCTCCGCAATCGGCTTTGTGCTGGGCAGATACAGAATAGTTGAAAGCTACGGCGGCAATGTTGAGGTTATCAATCTGACAAGGCGTCAGTTTGCGATGATGAAGCTTGCGGGCCTTGAAAATGTTGTAAAACTAAAAACAAAGAAATGAGGATATTATGAAACCGATAAATAAAATGATTCTTAAAACAGACAGCCGTTCAATCAATGAAAGCTTCGTCAGAATATGCGTTTCGGCGTTTGCGGCTCAGCTTGACCCTGATATTGAAGAATTATCCGATGTAAAAACCGCAGTAAGCGAAGCAGTTACAAACTGCATTGTTCATGCTTATCCGGATAAGGTCGGAGAAATAACAGTTAAAGTTTTTATTTATGAAAACAGAGCTGTTAAAATCATCATAAGGGATAAGGGTAGGGGAATTAAAGACATCAAAAAGGCAATGGAGCCTCTCTTTACAACTCTCGGCGGCGAAAGAGCAGGCCTCGGCTTTGCCGTTATGGAAAGCTTCTGCGATAAGGTTTCGGTCAGATCCGCGCCGGGCAAAGGAACAACCGTCAATCTTACAAAAACTTTTGTGTCCCGTACATACGAAAATGAATAAAACAGAAAATGAGCTTGTAGAAAATAATATAGGATTGGTGCATTCCTGCGCAAACAGATTCAGAGGCAGGGGAATTGAATATGACGATTTATTTCAGGCAGGGTGTCTGGGACTTGTTAAAGCTTCGAAATCATTTGATTCCGAAAAAGGTTTTGCTTTTTCGACCTATTCCGTTTATATTATTCTCGGAGAAATCAGAAAGCTTTTCCGTGACGGGGGAAGCGTTAAAATAAGCAGAACGATGAAGGAAAAAGCAAGAAATGCAATAAATAAAAAGAATGAACTTGCCGTTAAACTCGGGCGGGAGCCGAGTGTTTCGGAGCTTGCGAAGGAAATAGGCTGCGATTTATCCGAAACCGCCGAAATAATCAATTCTTTTTCGCCGGTCATTTCAATTGATTCCGAGGATTATAAAAAAAGCGCCGTTCAATCATATTCTGATTCTCCCGAAAACGAAATAAGCGATAATATTGCTCTTTTTCAGGTCATTGATACTCTTGACGAAAATGACAGACTGCTGATAGAATACAGATATTTTAAAGGATTATCGCAAACGGTTACGGCTGAAAATCTCGGAATAACGCAGGTAAGCGTTTCGAGGAAGGAAAAGAAAATTCTTGAAGATATAAGGAAAAAAATGATACTTTAGCATTGACAAAGAAAATATATAATTATAAAATGATAGGCGGCAATGATTTGCCGCTTATTTTTGTTTTGAGGTGAAAGCGATGATAAAAACAATTAAAGACGGCGTTTATCCGACAATGATAACCCCGTATACTGCCGACAACAAGGTTGATTATAATGCTGTTGAGCAGATTCTTGAATTCTATTCAGAGAAAAACTGTGACGGCATTTTTGCCATCTGCCAGTCAAGCGAGATTTTTTTCCTTTCGTTTGAAGAAAGACTTGAACTTCTCAAATTCATTATGAAGCATATTCCGAAGGGGATGAATGTTGTTGCTTCCGGTCATACCGCAGATGACCTTGACAGACAGATTTATGAAGCAAACGCTTTCATTAATGAAGGTATCGACGCATACGTTTTCATTGCAAACCGTTTCGCAAAAGAGGACGAGGATGACAGCGTATTTCTTAAGAATTACGAAAAGGCTGTTAATTCAATTCCCGAAATCGGTCTCGGTATTTATGAATGCCCCCATCCATATAAGAGAATTATGACTCCCGCAACTCTTCGTGAATGCGCTCTTGACGGAAAGATGAAGTTTCTCAAGGATACCTGCTGCAAAATTGACGATATAAAGGCAAAGCTTGCCGCCGTTGACGGCCTTGGTCTTAAGATTTATAATGCAAACTCCGCAACTCTTCTTGAATCTCTTGAAGCAGGCTGCGCAGGCTATTCAGGTGTTATGGCAAACTTCCATCCCGAAATTTATTCATGGCTCTGCAAAAACTTCAAAAATGAGCCCGAAAAGGCAAAAGAAGTTCAGGGCTTCCTTGCGTTTGCATCTCTTGCCGAATGCCAGCAGTATCCCGTCAACGCCAAATATCACATGAATCTTCTCGGACTCGACATAACGAATCTTTCAAGAGTCAGAGATGCTTCAAAATTCTCCGAAAGCAACAGAAAAGAAATTGAAAATATGCTCGTTGCCGAAAAAACATTCAAAAAGTATTTCGGCATTGATTAATTGAGTAAAAAAATAAAAACCTGTTTTATTTCGCTTTAAAACATTTATCTGCTTTGTTGTCCTCGTTCGCAATATGTAAATTATTACTCACTCGGTTAATGTTACATTTTCTGACATTTGTAACGCATTTTTTGTTGATTTATCCTATTTATTATGATATTATTTTAATGTAATTCAAATATTACTAATTTATTTTGGAGGAATTGAAAATGGCACAGAAAAAGACAGTGTTCCTTACAGGCGCTTCCGGAAATATGGGTTTCCACAGCTTCCAGGAATTCATGAAGCACAAGGATAAGTATAACCTTGTTGTTCTTCTTCGTGACAGCGAAAAGAACAGAAAGAAATTCAAAGATTATCTTAACCATCCTTCAGTTAAAATCGTTTGGGGTGATCTCAAAAAATACGAGGATGTTCTTAAGTGCGTAACCGGAGCAGACTATGTTCTCCATGTTGGCGGTATGGTTTCTCCCGCAGCAGACTATTATCCCACAAAGACGGTTGTTACCAACACAACAGCAGCAAGGAACATTGTTAATGCCGTTAAGGCTCAACCTGATCCCGATGCAATCAAGGTTGTTTATATCGGCACAGTTGCCGAAACGGGCGACAGAAATATGCCTATCCATTGGGCACGCACCGGCGACCCCGTTAAAATCAGCGTATATGACCACTATGCCTGCTCAAAGGTTCTTGCAGAAGAGATCTTTGCGGAATCAGGTCTTAAACATTGGGTTTCTCTTCGTCAGTCCGGCATTCTTTACGGTGAAATCCTTAAGAATATGGATCCTATTATGTTCCATGTCTGCATCAACGGTGTTCTTGAATGGGCAACAGTTGAAGACTCCGCAAGACTTATGGTCAACGTTTGCGGCGACGATATTCCCGAAGAATTCTGGAGAAGATTCTATAACATCGGTTCAGGCGAAGAATACAGACTCACAAACTTTGAGTTTGAAGAGCTTCTTCTCGGAACTCTCGGAATCGGTTCTCCCAAAAAGCTCTTCCAGCCCAACTGGTTCATTACCCGCAACTTCCACGGCCAGTGGTATTATGACGGCGATGAGCTTGAGAAGTATTGCCATTTCAGAGCAAACATCCCCGTTAAGGATTATTTCAACAATCTCCTTAATACAGTTGCTCCTTATTTCAAGCTTGCATTCCTTGCAAAGCCCTTCGCAGGTATCCTTAAAGAAACCTTTATGAAGAAGCTTGCCAACGAAGAGATCTACGGCACGCAGTGGTGGATTTCAAACAAGATCCCCGAAAGAATCACCTCCTATTTCGGAACTATGGAAGAATACAACGCAATTCCCACATCATGGGATAGCTACAAGATCGAGCATCCTTCAAAGAAGAAAGATTCAAAGGATGTTATCATTCTTGACCATGGTTATGATGAGAGCAAAGCAGTTGAAGATATCACTCTTGAAGATCTTAAGAAGGCTGCTGCATTCAGAGGCGGCGAATGCCTTGCAACTGAAGAAGAATATGTTGATTTCTATACTCCCATTAAGTGGAAATGCGCAAGAGGTCATGAGTTCATGATGTCTGCAAACCTTGTTCTCAAGGGCGGTCACTGGTGCCCGCAGGAAATCCCCACCGATTGCGAAGGCAAGAAGTTCTATTGGGATTATGACCACGAAGCTGAAATCAACCCGTTCTTTGCTCAGGTTTGGTATCCTCTTCACAGCAAGGATGAACACAATGTTTATACAGAAGCGATCTTCAAAGGTTTCGAGGGCTTCAAAAACTAAAAAATATTTTTTGACGGAGAGCATTATGCTCTCCGTTTTTTTATATTGTAAAATAAATAATAATATGATAAAATATAATATCTTGAAATTCAGGGGTGTTCTAATGAAACACATTAAATATATTTTATCTTTATTTCTTGTTTTTACCGTTGTATTTTCAGCAGGATGCGGAATAAACGAAATAAAAAACAATGAGCTTAAAATCGGCGTAAGCGGAATGAATGGCGCATTCAACCCGTTTTATGCAGAGTCAACCGCCGATAAGCAGATTTCCGGTCAGATTTATCAAACGATTCAAAGAAGAAATTCAAATAATAAAATGGTAAATTTCTGCGGAGATATTTCTTATGAAATTGACGGTGAAAAAGTAAAATATACCGTTTCAATCAACAAAAATCTTTATTTTTCCGACGGAAGCAATGTAACGATTGATGATGTTATTTTCTTTTATTATTTTATTTCGGACGCAACTTACGACGGACCCTATAAGGATTTCTATCTCAATGATATTGCAGGCATAAAGGAATATTATTTTGACGATTCCGGTTACGGTTCAAACCTTCGTGCAATTGAAGAAAAGGTTATTTCTGAATATTCGCAGGCAGCGATTTCTCCTGAAAATCTTGAAAAATATCTTGTCGAATCAAATCTTGCGGAAAAATTCAGCGAAGAAAAAGCTCCTGACGGTCAGGAATGGAAAGCATATTTTGAAAAGAACGGTATGGCTGCGGAATTTGAAAAGCTCGGCAAAAAGGCAGAAGCATCTTCTCTTCTTGCTCTTTGCGCAAAAGCAGAAGCCAAAAACAATGCTCTGTCATATAATGCCGAAAACTGGTATAGAGAAAAGCTGAATAAAGAATATTTAGAAAAGAACTATTCAAACGGCATCGGAGTAACAAAGATCAAAGGTATAAAGAAAATTAATGATTACACCTGCACCGTTCAGTTCAATTCACCGGATATAAATGCGGTTTCGGCTCTGAATGTTCCGATCATTTCAAAAGAGTTTTATTCTTCGCTCTATGTCAAAGGAATGACTTCAAAAGTCAAAGAATATTATGAGGCCGCTCCCGGATGCGGACCTTATATCATAGAAGAATACAAAAACGGAAAAGCCGTTCTTTCCGCAAATAAGTATTATCCTGATGCCACGGAATTTAACAAGCTGTTATTTGTTGATTATTTCGGCAAAGAAGACAAGATGTATAAAGACGCAATTTCCGGAAAGATAGACATAACAACCGTTAAAGCTTCAACAGAAAGAATAAACGGCCTTTCGGGAAAAGAAGCGAAATATTTTATAACTTACGATGACGGATATTATTCTCTTTTCTTCAACTCAAAAAAGCTCAATGAATTTGAAAGAAAAGGTCTTTCGGGAATATGCGATTTGGACACGGCAGTTGAGCAAAGCTACGGAAAATATTATGCCGTTCCTCTTCGTCCGTTAAGCATAAGATTTGAAGAATATCCCGAAAAAATAACGGAGAAAAAATATTCTTCCCTTGACTTTACAAACTATCAGCTCAAAGGAACCCGGAAATTATCATCGCTCAATGCCTACTGCATCGATGATTTTTCAAATGAACTGCTTGTAAGATTCGGCGAGATTCTTGCGAAAAAAAATATCAAGCTCAAAATTTTCAAAGTAAGCGCCGAAGAGCTCGAAGCAGCCGTCAGAAATTCAAAAGCGGATATATGGGTCGAAATGGTTTCGGACGGTCCGACCGGCAGCAAATATGATTATTATAATTCACTCGGAGCGAAAAACATATCCGGATTTATCAATCCCGACATTGATTCTCTGACGGATAAAATAAAAACCTCGGTGGGAATTTATGACCGTTCACAGCTTATTGAAAAATTACTTGAAATGATTTCCGATCAGGCAATTGAACAGCCGGTATGTCAGCTTCAGAATGTTACGATTTATAACTTGAAATCAATATCCGAAACAAGCTTCGGCAGCAGCCACGATCACGATGATTTCACATTTTTTATTTCAGAATTAAAAATGAATTGAGGGGAACATATATGTCAATTCTTAACCGTGAAACCTTTGATAACGCATTGAGATTTTTGAAAGACAAAGGAACGGATGTTTACAGAAAAGCATCCGATACCGTTAAAATAACCTATAATACAGGCGAAGAATACGGCAACAACGCCGCTCTGACTCCTCCTATGGGTTGGTCAAGCTGGAATCTTTTCGGAAAAAACATCAACGAAAACCTGATTCTTGAAATTGCCGAGGCGGCAAAAAAGAGCGGACTTGCGGATTGCGGATATAAATATATTAATATTGATGACTGCTGGATGGCTCCGAAAAGAGATGAAAACGGCAGACTTTACGGCAACCCGGATTCTTTCCCCGGCGGTATGTCCGCTCTTGTTGAAAAAATCAACGCTCTCGGACTTAAAGCCGGTATTTATTCTTCAAACGGAACCCTGACCTGCGAAGCTCTTCCGGCAAGCCTCGGTCATGAAGCTGTTGATGCGGATACATTTGCCGAATGGGGATTTGAATATCTGAAATATGATTTCGGATATAATGTTCCCATTCCCTCTGCGGCTCCCGATATTGAAAAATTCACCGTTACCGATACAGATACGCATGCCGAAGCCTCTTACGACCTTTTTGATGCTTCTCTTTGCGGAAAGGCGTCTCTTATTCAGGACGGAGAAACGACCTATATGACCGGCCTTTCATCAAACAGAGGCAGTCTTGTTTTCTCGGGCGTTAACGCAGATGAAGAAAAGGAATATCTGTTGACCGTCTATTTCAGAAAAGAATCAAAAACATACAGATATTTTGAAATAAAGGTAAATAACTATTACAGATATAAAGTGAGAATCGCCCCGAATCAGCCTTTCGCCCGTGAAGGACTTATTCAGTTTAAAATCAGGCTTCTTTCCGGAGAAAATACATTACAATTTTATAATCCCGTCAGCTCGATTTTTGACAGCGCGGCAATTCAGTATTCCGACATGGGAAATGAGCTGAAAAGAGCTTCGAGAGAATGTGCCGAAAAGAACGGGACCGAAATAAAGCCCATCGTTTATTCAATCTGTGAATGGGGCAAAAATCTTCCATGGAAATGGGGCAGGGGTGCCGGTAATCTTTGGAGAACAACTCCCGATATAAAGCCTCATTGGCTCTCGATTGCCGGGATTTATGAGGTAAATGTTCTTCTTTCAAAATATGCTTCTGCCGGCGGATGGAATGATCCGGATATGCTTGAGGTCGGCAACGGAAAGCTTACATTTGAAGAAAACAAAACGCATTTTACTCTCTGGTGTATGATGGCTTCTCCTCTGATTCTCGGCAACGATATAAGAAAATTCATTCTTCCGGACGGCAGCATTGACAAAGAAAACGATGTTTATAAAATCATAACAAACAAAGATTTGATCGCCGTTGATCAGGATCCGCTCGGAATTCAATGCAGACGGTATAAAACAAACGGCGCAGAGGATGTTCTTGTTAAGCCGCTTGAAAATGATGAAATTGCAATTTGTTTTTATAATAAAGCTCCGTCGCCGTCGAGAATGGATGCAAACATCCGTCAGATAGTGTGTGAATCATATATCAGAACGCCGATGGCGGATGAGTTTGAAGTTTTTGATCTTTGGACAAAAGAAACATTTTCAACTGAAGACAGTCTGACGGCTTCCGTTCCGTCTCATGGCGTTAAAGCATTCAGAATTAAGGTGAAATAATGGAAGAAAGATTTGATGAAAAATACTTTTTAAACGGCGCAGGGGATTATACGATTCCTCTTGTAAGGCTTGACATTATGCCGGAAAATACGCCCGAAGAGATGAAATATCTTTATGATTTGAGCGTTATTGATGATGAAACAGAATATCTCGGCCATCCCGATTCGGTCCTTCTGAAAAATAACGATATTTTGACCGTTTATCCCTCAAACCACGGCAAAGGCGCATTAAGGACGAAAATCAGTCACGACAAAGGCGCAACATATAATGATAAGATCCGTAATCAGCCCGAATCATGGAAGAATTCAAGAGAAACTCCGACTGTTTACCGCCTTGAATTTTCCGACGGAACTCCCGATAAGCTTCTTCTTGTCTGCGGAAATCCCGATTGGAAAGACGGAGTGATTTCAACCGGCGGATTCAATTATTCGCTTTCGGATGATGAGGGGAAAACCTGGAGCGAATTTGAGCTTTGCTTCGGCAGAAATGAAGGATATGAATTTCTGACAATTGTTGCATTTGCTTCGCTTACAAGGCTCAAGGAAAACGGCAGATTCGTTGATAAATGGATGGGATTCTTCCATACGCCCGATTTTGTCAATTACAAGACAATTTTATCATTTGAAAACGGAAAGCCCGTATTCAGCGTTCCTGAGCCTTATTTTGCCGATTACAGAGAAATCGAAAAGGCTTCAAATATGTGCGAGGTCGAAGTGGTTCGTTCCGATTGCGGAAAAGGCGACGAGCTTTGCCTTATCACCAGAAGCAACAGTAAACTTTATAATTCTCTGCTTTCTTTCTCAACCGATGAAGGAAAAACATGGTCAAAACCCGTTCTTGCACCGTCCGCTCTCAATGGAGAACGCCATAAAGCCGATTATCTGCCTGACGGAAGACTTTTTATCACATTCAGGTCGATTGAGCGTGATAAAGAAAAGCTTTTGAAAAATGACCCTGACGGCAGCAGAAGCTGGTACAGCGAAGGCTGGATCGCATGGGTCGGAACTTATGATGATCTGAAAAACGGAAAAGAAGGTCAATACAGAATAAAGATCGCTCATACCTATCTTAATTTTCAGAACGAACCCGATATTCTTGCCGGCTCCGATGTCGGATATTGCGGAAATGTTGTTTTGGAAGGCGGAACGATCGTAACTTCAACTTACGGTCAGTTCGGCGAAAGGAACGAAGACGGTACATATAAAACCTATGTTGTTTCGAAAAGAATAAGATTGAGCGACACGGATAAACTGATATAAAATAATACAAGGCTGTGAAATGTTTAAGTTTCACAGCCTTGTTTTTTACAGTATTACTCTCTGCGGAATGCCGCCGTTTTCTCTTGATTTATCGGCAAGAAAAACAACAAGATGACCTGCCAGGGAATCGTTTATGTCGGTGCAGGACGGCGTTGTTTTTTCATTACGGACATATTTGATAAAATCCTTCACAAGTTCCATATCTCCGCCGCCGTGAGAATCATTTCCGGCGGATAAATCAATAATCGTATCTGAATGTTCTTTTTCGGGAGATGGATCAATTTTTGAAAGAGTAAGCTTTCCGCTTTCGCATTCTCCGTAAATTTCGCCTTTTGTGCCTACGATATGAATTGTTCTTCTTCCGGAGCTTGCTCCGCCGACCATTGTGTGAACGCCCGCAGCGCCGCTCTGAAAGCTCACATGAACGGTCTGATGATCAACAACATTGTTATCGCTTTTGAACGCACAAACGCCGTAAGGGCTTGTCTTCAGCAATTCAAGCTTATCTTCGATCGTAGGATTTTCTTTGTTTTCAAGCCTATCCCAAACATAGAATGACCATCTATCCGGATGATCGAGATAAATTCTTTTTGCCGAATAAAGGCATGAATCAACAAGAGGGCAGTCAACAACGCATCTTGTACCTGAGTTTTCCGGTGCATTTTCGGGAACAAATTGTTTGTTGCATCCGAAGCTTGAAACGAAAACCGGCTTATCGCTGCCCATAAGCCATGTCATAATGTCAATATCGTGGCAGCATTTTGCAAGAAGCATTGAGCTGTGGCATCGGTCAGAATTATTCCATTTGCCCCTTACATGGCTTGTTGACATGTGATGATAACTAACATATTCATTTGTCTGAATTGTCAGAATGTCTCCGATTTCGCCGCCGGAAATCAGCGATTTGATTTTCTGATAAAACGGTGCATAACGGAGAACGAAGCAAACCATAATCTTTCTGCCGTATCTGTTTGCTGTTTCGGTAAGAAGTCTTGCTTCTTCCTCCGTAACCGCAAATGGTTTTTCAAGGAGTATATCATAACCGGCTTTAAGAAGGGGGAGAGTTGTTGAAACATGGATATGGTCAAGCGTACCGTTTATCACCGCATCCGCAAATTTCGGAGCCTTTGCAAGTTCTTCGGCGTTTTCAAAACAATTTTCCGGGGAAATTGAAAATCTTTCTGCAATCGATTTTCTCCTATTTTCATCGGGATCTGCAACTCCGACAATTTTAAGCATATCGGGGTTTGTTTCCGAAAGGCGTGAATATGTTATGCTTCTGTGTCCGCCGCCGACTATAACAGCAGTAACGGGATTATTTGCATTCATAATAATTTTCTCGATTCTTTAAGCAAAAGTGAGCCGAACTAAATATGATTTGACGACACCTTTTTGCCGATATTTCGTTAAAAATGCTCGGAATACACAAAGTGTTCCTGCGCTTTTCGCCGAATGAGGGCGATGAAGCGGATAACCGCTTTAAAGTGAAAGAAAAAGCGCCGCAGAAATGCAGCGCAGAGAAAGCGAATGAATAATTATTTGAGAGCTTTAACAGCTTCTTTAAGAGCAGCCATTTCTTCCTGGCTGAGGGTAACGCCCTTACCCATCTTCTCATGCTCGGGAGCCCATTCTCTGATATCAAACTTGGGCTCTCTGCCGTTCCAGCTGATGAGATTGAGTTCTTTTGTCCAACCCTTGGGATTTTCTGAAAGAACTGCAACGGACTCAACGATTTCATAAGTAAACTCAGGCATAACGGTTCTCCTTTCATCAGTATTTTTCAAGGATATTATATAATATTATTTTATAAATGTAAATAGGATAATAAAAATATTTTTAAAAATATTTTAAAATTAATACATTTTTTCATCATAAATCGGACAGGTGGTGAATATTATTTACAAAAAGAACATTTCTGAAAGGAGAAACCATGGATTATAAAAAAGAAATCAAGAATATAGGGCTTTTTGAAAGAGTGTGCGAAGCAAGCGCTGATCACGCTCTTGATGCTGAACTGAATCTGCCGGATTATTGCCCCGCAATTCAGAGAATAATAAAATGCAGCATCATTCCGAACGTCATTTCAAGCCGCATTCAGTCCGGAAAAATAACTGCCGAAATAAATGCCGTTATCAGATTGGTATATGCCGATGAAAGCGGAAATATCGCTTCCTTTGAGCAGAGCGATTCATTTGAAAAATCCGTTGAACATTCATCAATAACTCAGGACTGCATTTCGGATATAAGAATCAAAACCGATTATGTCAATTGCAGAGCAACAAGCCCGAGAAAAGCCGATATAAGGTCTATGATCAGAATAATATGCAGCGTTTCAAAAAAGAGAAGCGAAGATATTCTCGTTGATGTAAACGGCTGCGGAATCCAGACAATGAAGGATTCCGTTCAGGCGGCATCCGTAACGGCTCTCAATCAGAAAATTTTCAGCGTCAGCGAAATCAAAGAAATTTCGGATGATAAGCCTGTTGTTGTTTCGATTCTGAATTCGCAGGCAAATGCTGTTTGCAGCGAAATAAAAGTAATCAATAACAAAGCATTGATTAAAGGTGAATGTAATGTAAAAGTATATTATATATATAATGAAAAAGGGGATGTCGAATGCGCAGAGCATAATATGCCCATAAGCCAGATAATTGAAGCCGAAGGGCTCGCTGAAGATAACAATGTCAATGTTTCTCTTTCGGTTTATTTCTGCGAAGTTTATTCAAAGGTAAATTCAAACGGCGAAATGCGTCAGCTCGATATAAATGTCGGAATAGGCTCATATCTTGTTTCGTTTGAAGAAAATCCCGTTTCGTTCATTACAGATGCTTATTCAACCTCGTACGACCTCGTAAACACAACAAAAAGCATAGAAGTTATGTCTTTCAACAAAAAAATAGACAACAGCTTCACAAATAAAACCGTTCTTGAAAGCATCGGAGTCAGCGTTGAAAGAATAATATGTTCTTCATGCAGCGATATGTCATATACATACGCTCTCAAGGATTCAAACTGCCAGATAAGCGGCAGTTATGAAATAACCGTTCTTTATGTTGATTCTGAAAAGCAGATAGGAATAATCAAAAAGCCGATAACATTTGACTATTCGGTTGCTTTGAATATGCCTGCGGAATCAATAAGGTGCCTCGGAGGAGTTTCGTTAATCGGCTGCAGCTGCGCCGCAACGGGAGAAAGCAGGCTCGAAATCAAGGCCGAAATGTTTGCAAGCTTCTGCGTTTTCAATTGCAGAATCAAAAAATATATTTCCGCAATCGAAACAGGGGAAATATCATCGAATAAAAATGACAAAAGCAGCCTGACGATTTATTTTGCGGATAAAGGCGAAGCCGTATGGAATATTGCAAGAAAATATTGCACAACGGTTGAAGCAATAACGGAAGAAAACGAACTCAATGAAAGAATTCTCGATTCATCCAGAATGCTTCTGATTCCGCTTGCGGAATGAATGTATATTTCATAATGATTTGAAAAAAATATATCTGATAAATCATTATGAAAGGAAACAGATATGAAAATATATGATGTGACTTCAGATACATTTCAGAAAGAAGTTAAAGAATATGACGGCACAGTCCTGCTCGATTTCTTTTCGGAGGGATGCAGCCCCTGCAAAAAACTTTCTCCGATTATCGAAGAGGTTGCAGACGAAGCAAAGTCCGAAACAAAAATATGTAAAATCAATGTTGATAAGGAAAAAATACTGACCGAAAAATTCGGAATAATGAGCATTCCAACGCTCATCGTTATGAAAAACGGCGAAATCATCAACAGAAGCATCGGTATAACTAAAAAAAGCGCAATAATTGATATGCTTGAAGAAAGCAACTGAAAACATTAAAAACGGTGCAGCTTGCGGCATTCCTCCGTCGGCTGCGCCGTATTTAAATATTTTTAAATTAGGTATTGATTTTTCGGATAATATGTGTTAATATATGTCGTAATCACTTGGGGGTGTAGCTCACTTGGGAGAGCGCTTGAATGGCATTCAAGAGGTAAGGGGTTCGATCCCCCTCATCTCCACCATAAGAACAGCAGATATTGATAGAAATATCTGCTGTTCTTTATTTATGCGGCTCCCTTAAAGCGAAAATCAAATTTAATTTTATATATTGTACGCAACAACTGGTTGCGTGTAATTTATAAAACATTATGATATGATGTAATAAAACATTGTAGGAGGGATTCCCATGGAGACTAAAGATATTTTATATGAACTTCGTACAAAGCACAAAATGACTCAGGATGAGTTGGCAGAAAAAACGTTTGTGACCCGACAGGCAGTATCCCGCTGGGAAAAGGGGGAAACGGTACCAAATTCTGAAACATTAAAACTGCTGTCAAAAATCTTCAATGTGTCCATCAATACATTGCTTGGATCTCCGCATCAGCTGATTTGCCAATGCTGTGGTATGCCTTTGGAGGACTCGATCATCAGCCATAACGCAGATGGGTCACTCAACGAGGATTACTGCAAATGGTGTTATGCTGATGGCACATATACCTATGATAATATGGATGACCTTGTAGAAGTGTGCGTAAAAAATATGATAAATCATAATTTCACCGAGGAACAGGCACGTTCCTATATGAAAGAGACACTGCCGAAACTTGATTATTGGAAACGATATCAAGAGCTTAGTGACAACGGCGAATTTGAAAAATTTAAGAAACAGCTGATTCGTGAAATCAATGCGCTGCATATCGACGGGATGCCGAAGGTAGAAAAGCTGAATGCGCTTGTCGGTCAATATGTGAATCTTGAATACCAGCTTCCAAGCGGAGCTTACGTCAAGTTTCTAAACGATCAGACAACATATCTTGGAAACCAACTTGAATGTGAATTCAGCGGAGATCGATGTTTCGGCGTGCTTGCAAACATGGATTTTATTATGGTCTGCACATATGAATGCGATGGAAAAAATCCAGAACTGATTCTGTATAAAAAAAGATAAAATCAGGTCGGTAGATTTATGACGGATTTTTTGAGGTAAAAACTGCCCTGAAACCGTACCCCTTGATTTGAAACCATAGTAGAAAATTCTATCAATATATGATTTCTTTTCAACAAATTGAATTTTTATAAAGCAAACGGCGGTGGAATTTTCCACCGCCTAAATGTTTTAATATACGAAAGTGAATCTTGAGCCGGGCGCAACATCGCCGTTAAGATAGAAATCCATAATGTCGCCGTCGGTCTGCATATTGTCTGAAAGCTTGAAATTGAAATGAACATTTCCGGAATCAAGCCCGAGAGCGGAAAGGGGAACGGCAACGGTCATGCAATTTCCGCTGACGGAATATGTTGCTGTTCCGGTTTTGCTGAAATTCCAGCCGCCGTTTGATTTTTCAATTTCAACCGAATTTTCATCGGCGTTTTCTCTGTTGATGATATATTCAAAGCCTTCCCAATTTTCGGAAACACCGCTTGTGTCGGTATCAATGAGAATTCTCATCCACGCATCGTCCGTATACGGAGAAATATTATCCTTGCAATAGATTTTAAAGTAAACATTTCGGTTATCATTATTTACTTCCGCCTTAACGAAATCGTTTCTCATTGTATCGTTGGTATAATGAAGACCAACCCAGCCGTCGCAGTTTCGGTTATAAGTGCTGTTTTCGTAATGGTAATATGTTTTAATGCCGTCAATCGCTTCCTGGCGGCTCTCAACACCTTTGAATCGTCTGATGTTGGCAGCAAGCTGGCTGTAATAATAATCCTTCAAACGGCCCGTTGAAGGCTCTATATCACGGCTGTGTTCATCGCTGAACTGATCGGGGAACGCATTCTTTGTGCCCTCCCATTCTTTCCATCTGCCCGCAATCCACTCGTTCCAACCGTCAATGAAAATGAAGTCGGGATCGCATTCAATCGCATAATCCCACTGCTGCTGAAAATTCAGACCATAAAAATCGGAATTTTCAATGTTTTTATCAACCGTAATCGTTTTGCCGCCGTAGTTATATGTATAACTGAAATCGCCGTGAGTGAAGCTTCTTCCCTGAACATTTCCCTCGGCGTTCTGAGCGGAAAGTTTGCCGTCTTTTGCGTTCTGCGCAACGGAAACGCACATCTGCTCAACTCTTCCGTTAAGCGAATAACCGTATTTTGCCTGCGGATAATCGCTGCACCATCCCCACGTTTTTGAGGAAAACGGTTTATCTGAAGTGAAATATGACGGATCGTTCGTTCTGAATGTGAAGAAATTGAGAATTTCTTTTTCGAGCGGATCAAATTTTTTCAGTCCGCTTGAATGAGCCATAATCATCGGCTTTCCGTCCCACATAAACCAAAGGTCTTTATATTTTCCCTGCGAATAGATTTCGTTATACAGATGCTTAAGCGAAACCGTTGTTGTGTTTACATCGTTTGAAAACGGAAGCATGTATGCCATTTTCGGAACATTGACGCCGTCTTTTTTTGCTTTTTCAAATACCTCAAAAAGCTTCAGGCAGGTGTTATCCCATGTTGCGGTGTCGTTTGTGCAGTCAAAAAAGATAACGTCAACGCCTGCGTCGGCAAGAAGCTCGGCATTCTTTCTGATAACATATTCATCAAGGTCCGAATAATATCCCCAAATAGGCTCATTCCAGAAAAACGGTCTGCCGTCGGGATAAAAGCTTTCGCTTTCCCATATCGGAGAATCAAAATCATAAAGGATTCCGGGATGCTCGGCAAGAATTTCGGTAACATTTTTCGCTTTAAGCGATGAGCCGAAATTAGTATGCCAGGTCCAATAGAACATACCTACAAATTTTGTGTTGTCTTTTTCTCCGGCTTCCGATTCAAGAGGAAGATTTCTTCCGAGGCCATCCGTCATTGCCCATGTTTCGGGCTTGACAAGGCCGTCAAATGATTCATTGAAATTATTGTTGTTGCCGACTATTCCGGGAAAAGCGGAAAAAAGCGACAATATAAATGCGACTATTGAAGCGATTATTCTTTTCATAAATACCTCTTATTTATATTCCGGCATAAAATCACCGTGAGCGGCAATAAGCTCATCAACCATTTTCTTGATCGTGTCAATATCAAGCTCGCTGCCGGTATGAGGATCAAGCATTGCGGCCTGATAGATATGCTCTTTCTTTCTTGTCTTTGCGGCTTCGATCGTAAGAAGCTGAACATTGATATTTGTCATATTCATCGCAGCGCATTGAACGGGAAGAGCGCCGACATGGCAGGGATTTATTCCGTATCCGTTAACAAGGCAGGGAACTTCAACGCAGGCTTCTTCGGGAAGATTCGTGATAAGATGATCGGTGTTGAGAACATTTCCGCCTATCTGATAAGGAGTTGAAGTGACGATTGATTCCATGATATGAGAAGCATATTCCTTTGAACGATTGTGAGTTTTAACTCCGTTCTGAACAAGTTCTTCATATTCTTTCTTCCAGCCTGCGATCTGATTTACGCAGCGGCGGGGATATTCATCAAGAGGAATATTATATTTTTCGATGAGTTCGGGATATTTGCTTTTGATATAGAACATATTGTATTCTGCATTATGTTCGCTTGATTCGGTGCAGTAATATCCGAAATTTTTGATGTATTCAAGGCGCACCTTGTTGCCGCATTTGTCATCATCAAGCTTATAATTGATTTTTTCAAGGCGTGATTTGATTTCGGGATAAAGGTCGTTTCCGTCTTTATCCTGAATTTTAAGAAGCCATGCCATGTGGTTGATGCCGGCAATGAGTTCTTTTCTGCCTTCAAGTTTATCCTGCATATCAATCTCATTAAGAAGCGATTCGCTGCATACCTGAACGGAATGGCAAAGACCGACTGTTTTAACTCCCGTATATCTCTGCATATAACCCGAAAGCATTGCCATGGGATTTGTATAGTTAAGGAAAAGAGCATCAGGGCAAACCTCTTCCATATCACGGGCAAAATCTTCAAGAACGGGTATGGTACGAAGCGCACGCATAATTCCGCCGATTCCGAGAGTGTCTGCGATTGTCTGACGAAGGCCGTATTTCTTGGGAACTTCAAAGTCAATGATCGTGCAGGGGTCATAAAGTCCGACCTGAATCGCATTAACAACGAATGTTGCACCACGGAGAGCTTCCTTGCGGTTTTCAACTCCGAGATAGCATTCGATTTTTCCGTAGCCGCCCATTGTTTTGCGCATTGCTTCAAGAATGACTCTGCTTTCTTCAAGTCTTGTGCCGTCAATATCATACAGAGCAAAAACCGAATCACGAAGAGCCTCCGTGCACATACAGTCGCCGATAACATTTCTTGCAAATACTGTGCTTCCCGCACCCATAAATGTAATTTTCATAATCAAAATCCTTTCTATATTATAAATTAATTATAATAAATGTGCTCTGATATAATCGTCATCCGCATCAATAAGCATTGACGGGGGAATGTCAAAAACTGTTTTGCAGCCGTAAATTCCGGCTTTATTCAGCTTATATGCAGCTCTTGCGTATGCGGCGATAACGCTTCCGGTAAATTCGGGGTTTGATTCAAGCTTAAGGCTGAATTCAACGGTGTGCTTTGTTTTGTTCTCAAGGCCGGTGAAACCGTTTCTGATAACATTTCCTCCGTGAGGAATTCCCGAATGATTAGCCTTGAATTCTTCCATCGTGATAAAATTGACCGTTGTGTCATAATCGGCAAAATAATTCGGCATTGTTTTTATTTGGTTTTCAATTCTTGCCTTGTCTGCGCCGTCTTCAACAACAACATAGCATTCACGGGTGTGCTTTTCTCTTGTTGAAAGTTCGGGATTTTCTCCGCTGCGAACTTTTTGAACGGCCTCTTCAACCGGAACGGTATACTGTTTCGCATCAATAACTCCGTCAATTCTGCGAATGGCATCGGAATGACCCTGGCTGACACCCTTGCCCCAGAATGTATAATCCTTTCCGTTCGGAAGGATCGCATTCATATAAAGACGGCTTACCGAAAACATTCCCGGATCCCAACCGACAGAAATTATTGCGGTTTTTTCAGCCTGCTTTGCTTTTGTATCAACATTTGCAAAATGCTCCGGGATTCTTGCGTGAGTATCAAAGCTGTCGATCACATTAAAAAAGCGGGATATATAAGGAGTTGTTTCGGGAAGATCTGTTGCACTTCCTCCGCAGTTGATAATTACATCAATTTTATCCTTATATTTTTCAATATCTCCGAACGAAACAACTTCAGCACCGGGAGAAGCAATTTCCATTGACGAAGGATCACGCCTTGTAAATACTGCCGCAAGCTTCATATCGGCGTTATTTGCTACCGCAGCCTCAACGCCTTTTCCGAGATTGCCGTATCCGACAATTCCAATTCTTATCATTATATCACTCCAATAAAAAAAATAAGATAAATAAATATATACTTGTTTATCTGACTTGAATCATATCATACAATATTTATTTTTACAAGCATTTTAAATGTTAATTTTTACATAATTTTTTAAATATAAGATTGATATATCTTTCTTTTTGTGGTAAAATTGATGCAATTCAAAAAATGAGATTATTATGACATCTTTTAAAAAAAATCATTTCAGTTTTATTGATATCGGTTATCCTTCTTTCCGGAACCGCTCTCAATTCATCGGCAATTGAAGCTTACGATAATCCTGACGGTTTCCTTACAGAAGATAACATTGTTTCCGCTTCAAAGATAATAAAATTTCTTGAACCGGCGCTTAAGATTTATGAAATCGTTTTCGGAAACAAATTCATAGATATTGATATAAACGATACCAGGACTCTGGAATTATGCGGTTATATCAGCGAAAATTCCGATCTTAATATTGTAAATGTTCTGAAGAAGATTCCCGTTAAAGCAAGCGGTCTTGAAGCTTTTTATAAGCTGACAAACACCGACACAACTGAAATCAGAAATTCGATATATGATTTAAGAGATAAGGCTTATGCCGAAAAAAACGATACTCTCGGGCTTGCTCTCTTTATTTTCGGCGCTTACCTTTCCGTTATTGAATCGGCAGAAGTTTATACCGTTCCTTTCGGAAATGACGGCACAACACGTGTTGCTTTTGATGCAAGCTTTATGGACGGAACATCCGAGACCGTTTATACAGACATCTATTTCAGCAAAGACGGCTATGTTTACGGCCCAAACGGAAGCGGAATGCAGCTTCTCGGCTTTGAATGCTCCGTTTATGACCTTATGATTTATGCTTCAGTCAATTGCTGGATGCGTGATTTCGGTTTCTGTTTTTTATATGATTTGTTCTGCTACACAACGCCGTTCTTTAATTATGAAACACGCAGATTCAAATTTGATTATGCCGATAAAGAATGGATGATCCAGGTATGGAAAGGCAATTATATCATAACAAACGGCGCAGAGGTCGGAATTTATAACAGAGAGCCCGGCAGCATCGGAACATTTTATAATTGCTACGATGACGAAATGAATATGACATTGAAGCTTTCATGCGGCGATGATGTCATCTATGATATTAAGAAAGAACATTGGTGGATAAACGGCTTCAAGCTGACGGAAGGTCTTTATAATCCCGAAAAAATGATTGTTGAATTTTCAATCGAATTCCCCGAAGAAGCTATGGCTCAGGCATTTGCCGATTCAGTTGAAAATCATTATAAAAAAGATGCTTCTTGTGTGCTGAATCAAAATATTGTTGCTGTTATATGGTGATAAAAGTATCATTTTCATTATATATATTATTGGGGTGATTGGGTGAAAGAAATACTTTCAATTGTAACCGAAGATTTTTCCGAAAACTCATTTTATTTAATTAGAATGATTATTTCCGCTCTTTGCGGAGCGATGATCGGCCTTGAAAGAAGCAGAAGACAAAAGGATGCCGGAATAAGAACGCACATGATAGTTGCTCTCGGCGCTGCTCTTTCTATGCTCGTTTCAAAATACGGCTTCTTTGATGTTGTCGGTTTTGACGGAATAAGCGCAGATGCATCACGAATTGCCGCAAACGTAACCACGGGAGTAAGCTTTCTCGGAGCCGGAGTAATTTTTGTTAAAGATTTATCTATCAAAGGCCTCACAACCGCAGCCGGTATATGGACAACTGCCGCAGTCGGCCTTGCAATCGGAGCCGGAATGTATACAGTCGGAATCGGCTCAACCGTTCTGATGATCATATTGCAGGTTATTCTTCATAAATTTTTCTCGGGACTTGAAAACACATTAAACGAATTTACGATTGTCATTAAAGAAAATCCGAGTACAATAGAATCATTCAAAAAAGCTCTTGCGGATATTAACATTACACTTGAATCCTGCAAGATGAAGAGAAATTCCGACGGAACGGTAAAGCTTGATGTAACGATCAAAAAAGCAAGATCCATTTCAATGTATGAAATTATTGAGCTTGCTCAAAGCAATCCCGATATAATCGAGGTTAAAATTTAATAAACAAAAAAGGATTTTCAGATCGGATGAACTGAAAATCCTTTTCGTTTTAATTAATATGTTTGATTTTTCTTATTCCTTTTAATTTGGAAATCTTGTTTTCAAGAAGTACAAGAATTATGCAACAAAGAACCGCAACAAGAACAAATAATATGCAAACGAGAATTGCGTAACGCATTGCAAAATTGATCGCTTTTCCGACGGCGGGAACATATTTTTTTACCAATCCGTAACATTGAGAATGCTGAACGGAATTTTTGATCGCATAACCGTTATCAATGGAAATTGTGTTAATGAACTGATTCGGACCGTTCTGATAGGTGTTCTTAACTATCTGAATTTCGCAGCCGTTTCCGCTTGATGAGGGAACGCACACAACATCGTTTGAATTATATCCGTTTATATCAACCTTTTTAGAAATGATCAGATCGCCCTGTTTAACGCCGAGCTGCTCTGTGCTTACGCTTTGCGTATTGAAGCAATATCCTCCGATATCAAGGCCGTCGTTATCAAGGAATATCGAAACAAAGCATCCCAGAACAAAAGCAAGAACAGTTAAAGCAAGAAAAACAATCATAACAATTTTTACGGCAGCAAGACCTTTGATGCTCTTGGGCTCATCATTATTTTCTTTTGTTTTATCTGTATTTTTTTCGTCTTTTTCGTATTCGCTGTTGTCTTCAATAACTTTTTTGAAAATCTCTTGTCTCTCTTTTTCAATAAGCGGAGTATCTTCTTCCTGCTTGTTCGGAGAAACAGCATTGCTCTGCTCCGCATTATTTAATTTCGGAATAAGATTATCTTTTGAAATTGATTTTGCTTCCTTTTCTTCAATAAATTTTCTGAAAGCATTATCAAACTCTTCTATATCTCTCAGTTTGAACTGTTCCATATCACAAACTGCCTTTCATTATTTTGAAATCTTGGCTTTTAAAGCTGCCGATTCTGTTGAGAGCTTCTCGGAAAGGGAAGCAATGTTTTCAACATCCGAAATTAAATCGGATTCTACCGGTGAGCCTTCAATTGATGATTTGAGATTTTTATTTTCGTTTGAAAGAGCAAGGCAGATTTTTTTCAGCTTTTCATTATTTGAACCGACCGTTTTGGCATATTCGTAAATTTTTTTATATTCCTTTTTAAGGGCTGAAATATACTGTTCAACATCCTCACAATTATATCCATCCTGTGCAATGCGAAATAAATTCTTTGTTTCCATCTGCATTTTCTCCTTATTGAAAATTTACAAAAATAAATATAACACAGAGGAAAATAAAATACAATAAAAAACAGAAAATTGTCGAATAAATTTTAATAAATTTTAAATTTAAATAAAATTTATTGATTTTCCGAAAGTAAAATAATATAATCAATTTGAAAGGAGTTAATAATAATGAATACAGAGTTTATTCTATGGATTGTTTCTCTGATTGCATTCATTGTTGTTGAAGCGGTCACGGCTCAGCTTGTAACGATATGGTTTGCCGCCGGAGCGCTTTGTGCATTGGTTGCCGAAGTTCTTGATGCTCCTTTGTGGCTTCAATTAACGATATTCGTTGTTGTTTCAGCTATCACACTTGCAGCAACAAGACCTCTTGTAAAAAAGATGAAAAGCAATCCTTCGGTTTCAACGAATGCCGACAGTATCATCGGTCAGAAAGCTCTCGTAACGGAAGATATTGATAATCTTGCCGCAAAGGGCAGGGCAGATATAAACGGTATGAGCTGGTCAGCTCGCTCGGAGGATAACACCAAAATTCCTGCCGGAACAGAGGTCGTTGTCCGGAGAATCGAGGGCGTAAAGCTTATTGTAAAATAATTCAAAAGGAGAATTTTTATGGGACCTTTAGCAACAACATTCATTGTTATCGCAGTTATCGCAATAATTGTTATCATCGCAAATGTCAAAGTCGTTCCGCAGACAAAGGCTTATGTTATTGAAAGACTCGGTACTTATAGCGACACATGGAAAGCAGGCATCCATGTAAAAATACCCTTTATTGACAGAATCGCAAAGCAGGTTTCTCTTAAGGAGCAGGTTGCCGACTTCCCGCCGCAGCCGGTTATCACAAAAGATAATGTAACAATGCAGATAGACACGGTTGTTTTCTTCCAGATAACAGATGCAAAGCTCTTTGCCTACGGCGTTGAAAGACCCATCGCCGCAATCGAAAATCTTACCGCAACAACATTAAGAAACATCATCGGCGATCTTGAACTTGACCATACTCTCACATCAAGAGACACAATCAACGCCAAAATCAGAGGCATTCTTGACGAAGCAACCGATCCCTGGGGAATCAAGGTCAACCGTGTTGAGCTTAAAAATATTCTTCCTCCCAGAGAGATTCAGGATGCAATGGAAAAACAGATGAAGGCAGAACGCCAGCGCCGAGAAGCCATTCTTACCGCAGAAGGCGAAAAGGCAAGTAAGGTTCTTGTTGCCGAGGGTCAGAAAGAAAGCAAGATCCTCGCCGCAGAAGCCGATAAGCAGAGCGCTATTCTTGCCGCCGAAGCAATCAAGGAAGCCAAAATCCGTGAAGCAGAGGGCGAAGCCGAAGCGATATTCAAGGTCGGCGAAGCAAGAGCAAAGGCAATCGAGCTCATTAATAATGCGAATCCCGGCGAAGGCTATCTCACAATGAAGAAGCTTGAAGCATTTGAAGCCGCATCAAACGGACAGGCAACAAAGATTATCGTTCCGAGCGAAATCCAGGGCGTTGCAGGTCTTGCATCAGCAGTTAAAGAAACTCTTTCAAAGTAATTCGTCTCAAACGATTCACGGAGCATTTCGGTGTTCCGTGAATTTTTTTAAAAAAGACTTGATTTTTTTCGAATAGTAATATATAATAATGAGCGTTGTTTGACAGTTATGGAGAGTTGTCCGAGCTGGTCGAAGGAGCACGATTGGAAATCGTGTGAACTGCTAAAACGGTTCCGAGGGTTCGAATCCCTTGCTCTCCGCCAAATAAAAAACAGTCCACCCATCAAGGTGGGCTGATTTTTTTTAGTTTTATTGGCAAGGGATTCGAAGGAGAGGCGGTACAGAGGAGCCTTCCGGTGGATGGCTCCGACCGCCGACGACCAAACGCCCGCAGGCGTGCGAGTCGAATCCCATGCTCTCCGCCATAAAAACAGTTCACCCAATAGGGTGGGCTGATTTTTTTTATTTTATTGGCAAGGAATTCGAGCCCCGAGGGGGAGGAGCGTTAAGATAATTACTTGCAAATTTTCTCCATTTAAAACTATTGATATTTTCTTTTGTATAATGTATAATTTCTTTGGTGATGGTATATGCCGATAAGTAATATTGATTTTGGTTTTGTCAGCATTATTATGGCTGCATTTAATGCTGAAAAAACTATTGATTTTGCAATCGAATCGGTCCTTTCGCAGACATACGACCAATTTGAACTGATTGTTATTAATGACTGCTCACAGGATAATACATTAAAAATTATTGAATCATATTCCGAAAAAGATAAAAGGATCAAAATAATTAATAATGTTCAAAACTGCGGCGTTTCAATCTCAAGATTAAACGGTCTTAAAGTTGCAAAAGGTGAGTGGATTGCGATTCTTGACAGCGATGATGCCTGGATGCCCGAAAAACTGGAAAAACAGATAATGTATCAGAAGCAAACAAACGCTGATATAATTTATTCCGGTTTGTCTTTTATGAATTCTGACGGAGAAAAATATCTTTGGGTTGAACATATTCCACAGGAAGTAGGATACAGAAAACTTCTGAAAAAAAATGTAATTTCAAACTGTGCGGCATTGGTAAGAAAAAATCTGTTTGAAAAATATTTTGCAATCGGTGATGAAATGCACGAGGATTTTGCGGTATGGCTTAAAATTCTGAAAGCCGGATACAAAGCAGCGGGCATTGATGAACCGCTTGTTATAATAAGAATATCCCGAAATTCAAAATCCGGAAACAAATTCAAATCTGCAATTATGAACTGGAAAACTTACAGATATGTAAATCTTGATGTGTTTTCTTCAGCTTACTATATGATTTGGTATACAATTAACGGAATAAAAAAATATAAAAATTTGAAGTGGTTAATATGGAAGAATCAAAAGAAATCAGAGCACGCCTAAAAGATATGCTCAAATGGTTCCATAATTTCTGCAAAGAAAACAATATTTGTTATTATGCGCTCGGCGGAACTCTTCTCGGAGCAATGAGACACAAGGGCTTTATTCCCTGGGATGATGATGTTGATTTAGGTTTGCCGAGGCCGGATTATAACCGTCTGATTGAACTTATGAAAAACAAAAAGGGGAGATATATACTCGAAACCCCTTTGGATGGAGCAAGCGATTTTTTTTACCCGTTTGCAAAATTATATGACACCGAAACAACGACTATTGAAAATAACAAATATAAAACAAAACGGGGATTGTACCTTGATATTTTTCCTATAGATGGAATCGGTTGCAGTGAAAAAGAAGCGAAAAAAAATTTTAAAAAATTTGATTTGAAGTTTAATTTTTTTGTTTCAAGAGTCAATTCAATAAAAAAAGACAGAAGCAAAATTAAAAATATAATTATCCTGATTTCAAATTTGATTCCCGATTTCATAATAGATGACAGAAAATTGCTCCTCAATATATGTAAAGAATGCTGCAAATTTGATTATGAAAATTCAGCTTTCTGCGGAAATCTTGTCGGTGCATACCATTTTAAAGAAATTGTTCCGAAAGAATATTTCGGTAAACCTACGCCAATGCCGTTTGAAGACTTTGAAATTTACTGTGTAGAGAATGCCGATGGCTATCTGACTCATATATACGGCGATTGGCATAAGATTCCCGATGAAGCTCACAAAAAAGGCCATCATGATTTTTGGCTGGTTGATATAAATAATAGTTATCTTGAATAGGTGAAAAAATGAAAAATATTTTAGAAATTCATATAGACCCATTTGGCCAAGGCGGAACACAAACATTCATAAAAAATATTGTTCAAAACATGAATCGTTCAGATTTGAATATTGATTTGTTTTCTCCTTATTACATTGCTGAATTTAACAGAGATTTTGTTCAAAAAAATTTTAATATAGTCTATACAGATTTATTAAAAAAAAATAATAAAAATGAAATTGAATATGTTAAAGTATTAAATAAAGTTTTGCATAAACATAAATACGATGTTGTTCATATTCATACTGTTTCTACATTGGTGATGGCACTTTGCTCTTTTATTTGTAAAATAAGAAGAGTGAAAAAAATTATTGTTCATTCGCATTCAACCGGTGATAAAAATAGTTTAAAGCATAAATCAACAAAGATAATTTGCACTCCAATACTCAATGTTTGTCCCACAGATTATTTTGCGTGTTCAAAAGATGCTGCTGAATGGAAATTCAGCAAATCAATTGTTAAAAACAAAGTTAAGATTATTAAAAACGGAATAGATTTAAATAAATTTAAAATTGACAACAATGCAAGAAAAGTTTATCGTGAAAAATTAGGATATTCCGAAAATGACAAAGTGCTTGGCCATGTAGGAAGATTTTCGGATGAAAAAAATCACCGATTCATTATTAATTTATTCTCCGAGTTAAAAAAAGAAAACGATAAATATAAATTGCTTCTTCTCGGTGACGGCGAATTGAGAAGTGAAATCGAAGAATACGCAAAACAAAAAGGTGTGTTTGAAAATATTATTTTTACCGGAAATGTCAACAATGTTCAGGATTATATGCAGGCTATGGATTTATTTGTTTTTCCGTCAAAATTTGAAGGACTTGGAATAGTTGCCATTGAAGCCCAAGCCTGCGGTTTGCCTGTTATAGCTTCAACAGGAGTACCTTTGGAAATGAAAGTTTCTGAAAACTGCAAATTTATTTCGCTTAATGAAAAAAATCAATGGATTAAATCGATTAACGAAATGATCAACCTTCCCAAACGCAATAATACCGAGCAAATCCGCCAAAACGGTTACGATATATATGATACCGCTGAAATAATGAGAAAGATATATACAGAATGAAAAATCCGCTTATTTCAATCATTATCCCGATCTATAAAGTTGAAAAATTCCTGCGCAGGTGCATTGACAGCATTCTTGCACAAACATATACGAATCTGGAAATCATCCTTGTTGACGATGGTTCGCCGGACGGATGTCCTGCGATCTGCGATGAATACGCCGAGAAAGATGACCGAATTGTTGTTATACATAAAGAAAACGGCGGCGTTTCTTCTGCAAGAAATGCTGGATTGGAAATATTTAACGGACAATATGTAACCTTCGTTGACAGCGATGATTTTATTGAAGAAAAATACATAGAATCTTTGTCGAAAAATATTAATGTAAATGTTGGAATTGTTATATCTTCATTTAAAATATTTACACCTGATTTAAAATTAATTGAAAAAGTTACAGAAGTTAGTGAAAGCATTATTGTTCCTATAAATAACGAATTTGATTTTACAAGCAGAAGAGTAAATCACGGAATGTGCAGTAAGCTTTTTAAACGAGAAATTGTAATTAATCTTAGATTTTCAGAAGAACTTTTTTGGGGCGAAGACACATTATTTTGTGCAAATGCATTTAAAAATTCAAAATATGTTTGCTATATTAATGACTGCTCATATAATTATATTCAATATAATCAGTCTTTGTCCCATGGAAAATTAACTTTAAAAAAGACAACCGTATTATCAGCCTGGGAAGAAATAATGAATGTTTTTCCGGAAAACACAATATCATACAAAAGTTGCGCTCAAGCTTATATTAACACATGTTTTTGGGTATATGGATATTCTGTCGTTTTACAAGGGAATAGTAATAATGAAATAATAGATTATTTTTATTCAATTATTAACAGCCCTAAAACACGCTCAATTTATTTAATAGCTCCAAAAACATTAAAAACAAGAATAAAATATAATTTTTTGATTCATTTCAGAAAATTATATGATGCATTTTTATTAATAAAGGAACCCATTGTTAAACATTATAAATAAAATTTTTTAAGGGTATAAAATGAAAATTTGTATAATAACACAATATTATAAAAGTTTAAATTTCGGTGGAAATTTGCAGGCATTTGCTCTCCAAAAAAAAATTGAGAAATTAGGATGCCGTTGTGAACAAATTTGTTATGACAGAAAATACAGAAATAATTTATACTGCCTTTTAAAAGAAGTTAAACATTCTAACCTTAAAGAATTTATTCCTAATATCGTTAAAGTTATTGAATATCTTTTCACTTGCATTATTTCTTTCAAAGATTTTTTTGCGTTATTGAAAAGAAAATCTATCTTTTCTTTTTTTTCTGATTCAATACCTCATTCAAATAATGTATATTCCAGTAATGATATTGAGAATATTAGCGATAAATATGATATTTTTATTGTTGGCAGTGATTGTGTTTGGAATATTTATGAAGATTATATTACTACAAGCTTAACATTTATTCCCATAAAGAAAATAAAAATATCCTATGCCGCAAGTTTGGGATGCGCATCAATACCGGACGGATGGTGCGAAAAATATCTTGATGCCATAAAAGAATTTGATGGCATTTCTGTACGAGAAAAAAGTATTGCCGAAGAACTCCGAAAACTGATTCCGGAAAAAAAAATTCACATAACGGCTGATCCAACTTTGTTATTTAATGCAGATGAATGGAATTCGTTTTTGCCGCCAAACTCTGCAAACAAAAATTACGCTTTGATTTATATTCTGAGCGAGGACGAAAATCAATGCAAAGCCGCAGAAAAATGGGCTCACGCAATGGGATTACAAGCTCTTGTTTTTCCGCATATACACAATATAATTCATTATTGGCAAAAAGATTACGGCGATATTCGGGATTTCTCTTCGGGCCCTCTTGAATTTGTTTCTTTGATAAAGAATGCCGAAGTGATAATAACCGATTCTTTTCATGCATCTGTTTTTTCAACAATTTTTCACAGACCATTTTATGCCTTAATTCGTGAAACCGAGAAAGATTTTGTCGGCAGAGTTGAGAACTTTCTTGAGGATGTAGGTCTTTCATCTCAGCTCACAAATTCTGATGAATTATTGTGCAAAAAAAATCTGCCTGAATTGGATTTTTCATACGCAGACAAAATAATTGAGCAAAAAAGAGAAGAATCAATAAAATATTTGAAAGATAATCTTGTGTAATATGGATAATTCAAAAGAACTGAAATCAGGGATAATTCTCTCTTATATTCAAATGGGTCTGAGTGTTGTTATCGGATTAGTTTATACTCCGATTATGCTGCGATTTCTCGGACAAAACGAATATGGTCTTTATAATGTCGTCGCTTCAACAATTTCAATGCTATCAATATTAAGCCTTGGCTTTAATTCTGGATATATCCGTTTCTTTTCAGAACGAAAAAAGAATAATGATTATGAAGCCATCAATAGATTAAACGGATTATTTTTATGTGTGTTTACTGTTATTGGCTTTATAGCTCTTTGCTGTGGTTTATTTTTAACCAACAATCTCAATCTCGTTTTTGATAAGGGACTTACTGAAAACGAATATATCATTGCCAAAAGATTGATGCTATTATTAACGATAAACCTTACTTTATCGTTTCCGTTAAGCGTTTTTGCAGACATTATTTCTGCGAATGAAAAGTTTGTTTTTATCAAGTTGGTTGGATTAATAAATACTGTTGCAAGTCCATTAACAGGCTTTATTTTATTGATTCTTGGATATAAATCCATCGCTTTAGCTACAATCAGCTTGGTTCTTCAGATAATAACCGGAACACTGAATTTATATTATGTTTTATTTAAACTTAATTACAGATTTGCTTTCAGGAACTTTGAAAGAAGAATTTTTAAAGAATTATTCAGTTATACCGCATTTATTGCACTAAATATAATTATTGATCAAATTAATTGGAAAATAGATTGCTTATTACTTGGCAGGTTTTGTGGAACATCAAGCGTTGCTGTATATTCAATCGGAAGCACAATTCATAATTATTATTTATCTTTTTCAATATCAATCTCCGGTGTTTTTACTCCCAGGATTCATAGAATTGCAAGAGAGTATGAAGACCCAACAAAAAAATCAATAAAATTTACCGAAATGTTTGTTAAAGTCGGCAGAATTCAATTTTTGATTCTTTCATTAATTGCCAGCGGTTTTATATTGTTCGGAAAAGAATTTGTATATTTTTGGGCAGGGGAATCATATTCAAATTCATATTGGGTTGCCTTGATACTGATAATACCCGTAACTATACCGTTAATTCAAAATTTGGGAATTGAAATTCAACGTTCAATAAATAAACATAAATTCAGATCAATAGTATATTCGTTTATGGCAATATTCAATTTAATTATTTCAATTATTCTTTGTCCTAAATATGGCGAAATAGGAGTTGCAATAGGGACTTCCGTTTCAATCATTTTAGCAAATGGATTTATTATGAATCTATATTATAGTAAGGAATGCGGAATTGATATAATTAAATTTTGGAAAAACATACTAAGAATGTCAATTGGATTAATAATTCCCGTTTCATTAGCGTATTTAATTAAGAAATTTATTATTTTTGACACATTAAAAATGTTGATTTTAGGAATATTTGGATACACTATCATTTATTGCGGTTCCGTATGGCTATTTTCTATGAATGATTCAGAAAAACAAATTGTCAGATCGTTTATTTTAAAGCTGAGGAATAAAATATGAGTTTAATTGCTTATGCTGCGTACAGCAAAAACGAAGAAATAAGATATAACAGTTCTTCCGGTGGAATTTTTTCTGAATTGGCAAATTACATTTTGACCATAAACGGTTATGTTGCGGGAGCTGCTTTTGATGATGATTATAAATCTGTTACTCACATTATAATCAATGATAAAAAAGACCTTTCAAAGCTCACCGCAAGCAAATATTTACAGAGCAAATTTCATATACATAAACAAATTGAAAATAAACTAAAAAACAGCGAAACGGTTTTATGCTGCGGTACTCCGTGTCAGATTGCAGGTCTTAAGTCATATCTGAAAGAAGATTACTCGAATTTATATACAGTTGATTTTATCTGTCATGGCACACCTCTGCAAAAAATCTGGAAAAAATATCTTGATTTTCAAGAAGAAAAAAATCAGGATAAAGTTTCTTATGTAAATTTTCGATCAAAAGAAAACGGTTGGAATAACTATCATCTTACTTTTTTATTTGAATCCGGCAAAAAATATTCTCAAGTCTTTGATAAAGACTCGTATATGCAATTATTTCTCAATAATTACAGTTTAAGCAAAGGCTGTTTTGAATGCAAATTCAAAGGCGCAAACAGAAAAAGCGATATAACTTTAGGCGACTTTTGGGGAATAGATGAAGAGTTACCCGAAATGAATGATAACAAAGGCGTTTCTATTGTAACGGTCAATACTCAAAAAGGGAAAGAATTATTTGATGAGATAAAAAATAATTTAACATATTGTGAAATTGAAGAGAACCAGGCATTTAAGCACAATTTTTGTGCAGAATATTCTGTTGAAAAGCCGACTAATTATGAATGCTTTACAGATGATATTGATAAACTGCCTTTCGAAATATTGGCCAAAAAATACATTCCGAAACAAACTTTTAAACAAAAGCTAAAAAAATTCAGAGAAATAAAATTATTAATAAAAATAAAAAACAAATTTTAGAAGTTTCTTATTGTATTTGCCTTTATTGACAAGTCAATCCGTTCGTGATAAACTATCTGATATCTTCGCTCCCGTGGTGGAACTGGCAGACACGATGGATTTAGGATCCATTGCCGAAAGGTGTGCAGGTTCAAGCCCTGTCGGGAGCACCAAAAAGCATCCGAAAGGATGCTTTTTTCAATATAAAAGGAGCGGGGGAATATCCGCAAATCCTGCTTTACATTTCAGACGCTTACATCACACAGCATCGGTGGAATATTCAGCAGGGGACCAACAAGCAAAAATAATTATATAATAATGAAAATAAAATATTGACATATAAATCTGTTGTGATATAATCAATTGGATTTTGAGCAGCAGAAGGTTGATTCAATTGGAAAACGAAGGAATAATAAAGCACAGATTTACGGGTTTCATCAAGAAAAACGCTGTTATGGTCATAGCGTTTTTTGCAGCGGTCATAACAAGCTTTCTTGTGCTGCCCGATAAGAAATATCTTGATTATTTTGATTTTAAAACTCTGACCTGTCTTTTCTGCGTTCTTGCAGTCGTTTGTGCGCTGAAAGATATTAATTTCTTTTATATTCTTGCCAAAAAGATAGTTCATCTTTTCAAAAACACAAGGCTCTGCATTCTTGCGCTTGTGTATATCACATTCATCGGTTCGATGTTTATTGCCAACGATATGGCGCTTCTGACTTTTCTTCCGCTCGGCTTTTTTGTTCTATCTTCAACCCGGAAAGAAAAGTATATGGCATTCACATTCATCATGCAGAATATTGCCGCAAACCTCGGCGGTATGCTCACTCCATTCGGCAATCCGCAGAATCTTTTTCTTTATACAAAATTTGAAATTTCGAACGGCGATTTCATGGCGATCATGGCTCCTCCGTTTGCGTTCTCGGTTGCGCTGATAACTCTCTGCTGCGTTGTTTTCGTTAAATCGGAGCCGCTCGTTATCGAAGATGAAAAAATTGAACTCGATTCAAAGCGGGTCATACTTTATCTGATCCTTTTTGCATTATCAATTGTTATCGTTTTCAGAATAATCCCGTTTTGGATAGGTCTGATAATCATTCCGGCAGTGCTTTTCTTTGCGGATAAAAATGCGTTGAAAGAGGTTGATTATCCGCTTCTGCTGACATTCGTTTTCTTTTTTGTTTTCTCGGGAAATATGGCAAGAATAGAACTTGTGAAAACTTTCTTTTCAGGTCTGCTGAATAAAAGCGCTCTGCTTTTCAGCGCCCTTTCATGCCAGTTTATCAGCAATGTACCGTCTGCGATCCTTCTCTCGCAGTTTACAAGCAATTACCGTGACCTTCTTGTGGGCGTAAACATAGGCGGCGTAGGTACTCTGATTGCGTCCCTTGCAAGCCTGATAACCTTCAGAGAATATGTCGGCCATAATCCCGGAAAAGCAGGATATTATATCGGAAAATTTTCTGCTTATAATTTCGGATTTTTGTTTTTGCTTCTTGCATTTACATTCGGATTGAAATATTTAAGCAAAATTCAATAATTTTTAAATTATATATTGCATTTTCTTGTAAATTATGTTAAAATACAGACGATGCAAAAATAAGCATCAATAAATAATAAATCGAAAGGAAGATTTATATGAAAAAACTTTTAGCTGTAATGATGAGCCTTATCATGGCGCTTTCATTCTTCAGCCTTGCATTTGCAGGATCTGCTCCGGCGAGCAAAACAGAGGCATTTATCCAGTCGATGGAAAAAGGCGTTGGCGTTAAAGCCAATATGAATATGCTCAACGGCGAGCTTTATATCAAAAACGATAGGGCGGCCGCAAATGTTGCTATTGGTCCTCTTAAAGCAAAGGCAATCCTTGATAACGGCAAGCTTTCCGCTTATCTCGGAATCTTCAGCGTTGACCTTGACCAGATTCCCGGCATTTCAACAAGAGAACTCGAAAACATCGTTAACGAAGTTCCCAAAGCTTTCTCAAAGTTTGATACCGGCGATTATTTCAAGTATCTCAAAGTAACCGAAGCTAAAACAGTCGGCGGCAAATTCGTTGAAAAATTCGGACCCAACTTTAACGAAATCGCAAAGCTCATCATTGAAGAAAACCCCGACCTTTCTCTCAAAGACGGTGAAGACATCGTTGAATTCTGCGAATATTATGCAAACAGCAACGCAGAAATTTCTTCTCTTCTTAAAGCAAACGCCAAATTTACCTATGAAAATGAAAAAGCAGTTACTCTTTTAGGCGCAACGATTGAATTCCCCAATGATAAGGGAGTTCTTGAAGTTATCGATGTTTTCAACATCCTTAAAAACGAAGCAGGCGTTAAGATTGATTTCATTACCGTTGATGTTCCCGACAAGGCTTTCAACAAGCCCTTCTCAATTCTTAACATCACATGGATCATCAAGCTCATCATCGCTGCAGCATAATTTTTTGAAAATATTCCCCCCCCGACCGCAAGGTCGGGGATTTTTTTATAATTAATATTGCATTCTGAAAATAATAATGTATAATAAAATTATCTTTAAAACCAAGAAGTGAGCGAATTGTCAAAAAAAGAAAACAAATACTCTGAGCCTTCAAATTCCGTTTCAAAAACGCGTTATGTTACCCCGATTGAATACATAAGCATCGGTTTATCAAGAATCGGCGGAATGTTTTCAACGACCTTAACAGGTACTCTTGCAACGGCTTTCCTTCACGAGCTGTATTTCGGACCTGCGGGCGTTGATTCAAACGCAATAGCCGCAAAAATGGCTGTTCAATCAACAATAACAACAATTGCCGGTATTCTTATCGGTCTTCTTTCCGGCGTTCTTGTTCAGAAATGGAAAACAAAGCTCGGTCACTATCGCCAGTGGTATTTTATCAACCTCATTCCGATGTTTGCTCTGACCGTTCTTTATTTCTGGGTTCCTTCGGATTGGTCAATTGAAAAAATGACCTACTGGAGATACGGAATCGCTCTTGCTCAAACGATTTTCAATGCGTTCAACACTCTTTCGCAGAATCTCGTTCAGATCATCTCTCCCGATCCGAAAGAAAAGAAAACAATTGCAACTTGCTGGCAGCTCTTCTATTATATCGGCTACGGCGGAGCATATCTTGCAACAATGATTTACGGCAAAATCAGCGACGACAAAAACGCAATGTATATGCGCCTTGCAATCGTTGCAGCCGTTGTTGCTGCATTCGGCAACCTTATGTGCGGTATCTTCTGCAAAGAAAGACTCGAAATTCAGCAGGAAGCAAAAAAAGGCGCCGTTACAAAGGATTTACTCAAGCTTTTCAAATATAGAAATTATCGCTGCTATCAGTATACGACCTTTATCAATGTTTTTGCCAATCTCGGAAAAATGAGCACATATCTTGCTGCTATAACAGTCGGATCATCAAACAATCTTCTTTTAACCCTGCCGACTGCAGCAGGTACCGTTGTAGGCAACCTTATCACGACAAAAATTTCAAAGAAATATGAACCCACAAAGCTTCTCCGTTTTGCCGGCTACTATTCGGTTGTTTCAGCCTGCCTTGTTTTCGGAATCGCATTCGTAGAGGCACAGATGAACATTCTTTTCTTTGAGGGATGGACAAAGTGGTTCTTCTATATTTTCTATTTCTTCTTCGGCATCGGTGTCGGCATTCAGGAACTTTCGCTCTCTCATTTCAACGTTGAATATTTCGATTATCTTGAATATGAAACAGGCTCCCGTATGGAAGCTGTTCAGGGCATCATTCCCGGATGGATAAACACCGGTATCGGCTACATTAAAGAAGTTTCCATTCCGTTTATGATCGCATGGGTAGGCTATGAATCAAGCGAAGTCGGCAACCTCGTTGAAACTATGAAGGCAAAGCCGAATTATATGTCAACCTGCCTCTGGATTCTTGCGTTCCTTGTTTTCGGCTATGCAATTGCAACCCTCGGCAGAGGTCTTCTTCTCAAATTCATGTATGACATTGAAGGCGAAAAGAAGGTTAAAATGTATGAAGAGCTTGCAAAGATGAGAGCCGAAAAAGGCACAACAATCAACATTGAAGATGTTGATTCCGAAAATATTTCCGTTTCGACAAACGAATAAAAATCTTATTTAAAAAGTTTCGGAGGCATTTATGTCTGATTTATACAGCGGCATCTGCATTTCTTCGGTATGCGCAACAACAATGAAAATGTTTGAAATGGATATTCCCGAAGAAATCGCTTCGCCCGATAAAACAATTGTTTCTCTTAAGGAAAAGCTTCTCGGAGATAAGCCCGTTGACAGAGCGGTGATTTATAATCCCGATGCGGTAGGTCTTTGGCTCTATATGAAATATACCGATATGTTTTCGGGCGTTTCAACAAGGTCTTCGCTCGCTCTTCCGAGGCTTTCGGTTATGCCGAGCGTTACTCCCGTCTGCTTCGCTTCGATGTATTCAGGAGTTATGCCGGATGTTCACGGAATAAAAAAATATGAAAAACCCGTTCTGACGGTCAAAACTCTGTTTGACAGATTCATTCAGAACGGAAAAAAATCCGCAATAGTTTCAACTTCAGGTGACAGCATTTCAAAAATTTTCCTTGAAAGGGAAATGGATTATTTCATCTTTGATTCCGTTGAAGAGGTAAACAGAAAAGCCGATGAACTGATTGATGAAGATTGCTATGACCTTATCGTTATTTATAACGGAAATTACGATTCAACAATGCACAAATTCGGCCCCGAATCGCCCGAATCTCTCTCGGCTCTTGAGATGAATAACGCATATTATTCTGCTCTGACAGATAAAATCAGAACGCAGTGGAAAAATCACAATGTTTTCTGCGGCTATTGTCCCGACCACGGCTGCCACGAAATTGATGGTGAATGCGGCTCTCACGGACTTGATATGCAGGAGGATATGAATGTTATCCATTTTTACGGCGTCTATCCCGCAGCCGAATAAAGGAGAAAGAGAAAATGACAAACTGCAAAATTATTTCTCATAGAGGAGCAAATAAACAGGCTCCGCAAAACACTATGCCGGCATTTGAAAAATCGCTTGAAATCGGCGTTGACGGTTTCGAAAACGATGTTCACCTTACAAAAGACGGTATCCCCGTTGTTTGCCACAATTACACAATTGACGAAACCTCAAACGGCATGGGAAAAATAGCCTCAATGACTCTTGAAGAGCTTCGCTCATACGATTTCGGCAGCTATTTTCACGACAATTTCAAAGGTACGAAAATTCCTACTCTCGAAGAATTTCTTACCCTCTGCGAAACCGCTGATATCGAAATAATGAACATTGAGCTGAAAACACCCGAAAACGGCGAAAAGGATATTGTTAAAAAGACAATTGATGCCGTTAAGGCCCACGGTCTTTTTGACAAACTTCTCATTTCAAGCTTCAGCCCTGATCTGCTCGTTGAATGCAAAGCTGTTGACCCCGAATGCAAAACCGGATTTCTTTACAGCCCGAACGAAAAAATCGCTTTTGAAAAGATGGTTTTCGGATATGTTGATTTTGCGAAGAAAATAGGAGCAGATTATCTTCATCCGCATTATTCAATGGTCAACAAGCGCTATGTAAGCAAGCTTCACGAAAACGGCATAAAAGTCAATGTCTGGACCGTTGACAAACCCGAAACGGCGTTAAGAATGCTCAAATGCGGCGTTGACGGCATTATTACCAATGTTCCCGATGTAATGAATGCCATTGTTGAAAGATTTTAAAATTCCTCTATGCAGTCTGTTTTCAGACTGCATTTTTTAAACATTTTTGTTGAAAACGGATAACCGATGTGGTATAATGCCATAAGGTGGTATAGTATGGCAAAATATAAATCCGAAAGCGCATTGCAGACTGAAAAAATCGGAAATATTCTCGCAAAATCCATTCCTTACGGCTCGGTTGTTGCAATGTTCGGTGACCTCGGAGCGGGCAAAACCGCATTCACAAGAGGCTTCACAAAGGGAATGGGCATAAGCTGCGATGTCAGCAGCCCGACATTCGCTCTTGTAAATGAATACAGAGGCGATAAAAAAACTCTTTATCATTTTGATATGTATCGCATATCGGGATGGGATGACCTTTATTCAACCGGATATTTTGATTATCTTGACGAAGGCGCAAGCCTTATAATCGAATGGAGCGAAAATATCGAAGCGGTGCTTCCGGAGGACTGTGTCAGAGTTACCATCGAAAAAACAGAAAATACAGATGAAAGAATCATTGAAATAATCGGAGCTGAATTACTTGAAAATCCTTTCGATTGATTCATCGGCAAAATCCGCAAGCGCTGCGCTGACAGACGGAAAGCACCTTATAAGCGAATGTTTCGTCAACACTGCGCTTACTCACAGCAGAACTTTAATGCCGATGATTGATAATATGTTAAAACAATCAGATACAGATTTTTCAGAGATAGATGCTTTCTGCGTCAGCGCCGGTCCTGGCTCTTTTACGGGCATAAGAATCGGAGTTGCGGCAATAAAGGGTCTTGCTCTCTCAAACAACAAACCGTGCGCCGGTGTTTCAACACTTGAAGCCATGGCTTATAATTTTACGGATGAAAATTGCATTGTCTGCTCTGCAATGGATGCAAGATGCAGCCAGGTTTATAATGCGATTTTCAGATGCGAAAACGGCGTTGTGTCAAGGCTTTGCGAAGACAGAGCTTTGCCGATAAGCGAGCTGCTCAAAGAGCTTGAAAGTTATAACGAAACGGTATATTTTGCGGGCGACGGAGCCGAAATATGCTTCAAGGCATACGAAAACAAGCCCGAGAATATAAAGCTTTCTTCCGAAAACAGAAGATTTCAGAGAGCATACGGAGTTGCTCTCGCCGCAAATGAACACAGCGAATTATTTCAGGATTCGGCATTACTTGCGCCTGTTTATTTAAGACTCCCGCAGGCCGAACGAGAATTAAAAATCAGAAAAGGAGAAAAAATATGATAGCTATTGGCTGCGATCACGGCGGATTTGAACTTAAAGAAGCCGTAAAAAAACATCTTGATGAAAGAAAAATCGAATATAAGGATTTCGGAACTTATTCTGCCGATTCCTGCGACTATGCCGTTTTTGCAGAGAAAGCCGCAAGAGCAGTTGCCGGCGGCGAATGCGAAAGAGGTCTTCTTTTCTGCGGAACCGGTGTCGGCATTTCGATGGCCGCAAACAAAGTCAGAGGCATCCGTGCCTGCTGCTGCTCGGATAAATTCTCTGCCGAAATGACAAGACTTCACAACGATGCAAATATGCTTTGCCTCGGCGGCAGAGTTGTCAGCGCAGAAAAAGCAATTGAGCTTGTTGATATTTTCCTTGATACGGAATTCAGCGGTGAAGAGCGTCACATAAGAAGAATCGCTCAGATCACCGACCTTGAAAACAGATTTTAATTTTTAGGTTTATATATGGAGGTATTTTAAAATGGCAAAAGTTATAGTTATGGATCATCCTCTTATTCAGCACAAGCTTTCGATTCTCAGAAACGAGAAGACCGGATCAAAAGAATTCCGTGCTCTCGTCAGCGAAATTGCAACGCTTATCTGCTATGAAGCAACAAGAGATCTTCCGCTCAAAGAAGTTGAAACAAAAACACCGGTTGCCGTAGCAAAAACGAAGGTTATTGCCGGCAAAAAGCTTGCTTTCGTTCCAATTCTCAGAGCAGGTCTCGGAATGGTAGACGGCGTTCTCGCACTTGTTCCGTCCGCAAGAGTCGGCCATATCGGTCTTTACAGAGATCCTGAAACTCTCAAGCCTGTTGAATATTACTGCAAGCTCCCCGCAGACATCGAAGAGCGTGAGGTTATCGTTCTCGATCCCATGCTTGCAACCGGCGGCTCGGCAATTGACGCTATTTCGCAGATCAAGCTCCGTGGACCGAAAACAATTAAATTTATGGGCATCATTGCCGCTCCCGAAGGACTTGAAGCCCTTAAAAAAGCTCATCCCGATGTTGAAATTTATGTTGCAGCTCTTGACGATCATCTCAATGAGCACGGCTATATCGTTCCCGGTCTCGGCGACGCAGGCGACAGAATTTTCGGTACAAAATAATAAAATATTTATATTTAAGCTGATGGATTTTTCCGTCAGCTTTTTTGCATAAAAACTGCGTTCAACCAGTTAGGCTGAACGCAGTTTTTTGTTTTGATAACAATGTTCTGAAACGCAAAGCATTTCAGGTTCTTATTTTGATTTAACGGGAACAACGCTGAATTTAAAATCAAGTCCCTTACTTCCGTTTACTTCATATTGGGGAAGAATGTCCGGTCCGCAGCTTGCAGTTCCGGTTCCTCTGATGAATCCGTCAATGTTTACGCATACTGTTTTCTGATCAAAGAGGTCTTCCTGATGATTTGCATCCTGAAGAAGTCTTTGGCAGTATTTTCTCGCATTGAAGCTGAAATAATCATCTTCAAAAACAAATTTCAGACCGTCGCCGTTTTCATCCGTAAATGAAGCATATCTGACTTCGCATCTGTTGCCGGAATCCTGAGGTTTAACAGTCGGCTCAACCATCTCCTCAACGGTTGTTTCATAAACGCCGAGAATTGCCTGGGCTTTCAGATCGGGAAGGCTTTCGCAATCTCCGAGTCCGTAATATTCAACATTATTGAAGCTTTCGGGCATTTCAAGAGTTAGACCGAATCTCGGCATGTGAGCGGAGAGAGTTTTCTTTGAAAGCGGTTTGAATTCGGTTTCAACTTCAATTCTTCCGTCTGCAAATATTGAATATTCAATTTCAACCTCTGCAAGAGGAAGAAGCGACTTTGCGCTTTTCAGCTTATATTTAACCTCAACCTCAACTTTGTTTTTCTTTATTTCAAAATCAAAATCAACAAGTTTGCAGCTATAATCGCAGTAACCGGCATCTCTCCATTTATCACGGTAACGAGTGTCGTTGTCAAGGAAAGGTCTGCAAATATTGGGGAAGAAGCCCTTTGAGAAAGCAGGGGACTGATTGATAAGCTCCTTGTCGTTTACGGTGTAACTTTCAATATTTCCGCTCTTCTTTGAGAAAACAATTTTTCCGCCGGCGAAAGAAATTTCGGCTTTTTCATTATCGCAAGTTGCATTGATTCCGCCTTCGGCTTTTTCAAACTTATAGGATAGCTCTTCCTTGATTGCGCACTGTTCAAATGCAATTTCGTCTTCGCCCGCATAATAATAAACATTCAGATGAAAGTCGCATTTTTCACGGGGCATTTTGAAATCAATGTCAAATGCTTTGCTTTCTGTCGGCTCAATATCCAGAATCATTTCGTCTGCCGCAACAAGAATATTTCCGTTTTTAACAATTTCCCAGACTGCGGTGATATATGAAGTGTTTCTGAATCTGTTGGTATTTGTAAAGGTAAGTTTCTTATCGGAATACGAAGCTCTGACGGGTCTGTAAACATTTTTAGCTTCTTTTGCGCCGGTATGGAATCTTCTGTCGGGATAAACAAGGCCGTCAACGCAGAAGTTTCCGTCATGGCGCCATTCGTTATGGTCGCCGCCGTAGGTATATTTAAGCTTTCCGTGCTGATGATAATATGCGTGGTCCGCCCATTCCCAGATGCAGCCGCCCATAAGGTTGTCATACTTATAAATTATATTCCAATATTCTTCAAGTCCGCCGGGGCCGACACCCATTGCGTGAGCATATTCGCAAAGGAAGAAAGGCTTGGGAGTATATTTCTTTCCTCTTGTGTGTTTTCCGCATTTTTCAAGGTTCTTGTGGTTTGTATACATTTCGGAAACAACATCATACGAATGTCTTTCGCCTCTGATAACGCCCTCATAATGAACAGGGATTTCGGGGCAGACCTCGTGAAGATACTTATAACATTCATCGTGGCAGGCATATCCGCCGGCCTCGTTGCCGAGAGACCACATAATAATGCAGGCTCTTGAACGGTCTCTGAAATACATTCTCTTGACTCTGTCAACATATCTCGGAGCCCACTTGAGGTCATGACTGATGAGATCGATATTGTTATGAGGACTGCAGCCGCAGCCGTGAGTTTCGATATCCGCTTCATCAACAACATAAAGTCCGTAATAATCGCAGAGAGCAATAAACATCGGATCGGGAGGATAGTGTGAAGTACGAACGGCATTCGCATTCATACTCTTGATAAGCTTTATATCCTTTTCAATATCGTCAACAGACATAACATATCCGGTCTTATAATGCGTATCATGATGATTAACACCCTTGATTTTAATTACCTTACCGTTAACGGTAAAAATATCCTTTTTGATTTTAACGGTTTTGAAGCCTATGTTATTGCGGATAGTCATAAGCTCCGTTTCGCCGCAGTAAAGAGTTGTGAATGCAGTATAAAGAGTTGGAATTTCCGCATTCCATGCTGTTACATCAAGATTTTTGAATTCAACCTTTTCGGCAGAAGCATCAACGGTCTTCTCTGCAACAAGCTTCTTTCCGGAATATATTGCGGTTTTAACGGAAAGATTTTTGCCTTTTCCGAGAGTTGAAAAGCTGACATCGAGATTCCAGCCCTTTGAGGTTTCTTTTGTTCTGTAATAGAGATCAAAAATATAGCTTTCCGGCATTTCATAAAGAAGAACATCTCTGAAAATACCGTTTTCACGGAACATATCCTGGCATTCAAGGAATGTTGCGGTTGACCATTTATGGATAACTGCCAAAAGCTCATTTTCGCCTTTTTTTACGAATGATGTAATATCGAATTCGGCGGTATTATGTGCGCCCTCGCTGTAACCGACATATTTACCGTTAATGTAAAGATCAATGCAGGGAATAACGCCGAGAAAAGAAAGAATATATGCGCCTTTTTTTGCTTCAATATCGAATTTTTTTCTGTAAATTGCTGCCGGCTGCTCTGCGGGAACATAAGGAGGCTTATCATCAAAAGCATAGGGGCAGTTGATATAAGCAGGGGAGTCGTAACCGATTCTCTGCCAGGTAGAAGGAACATTTATCGTATCAAAACCGATTTTTGAAGTGTCGGCAACATCAGGAAGATTTTTGTTTGATGAATAATATTTGAAATCCCATTTTCCCGAAAGAACTCTTACTATATCCGACGAATAACGTTCCTTCTTAAGAGAAATCTTTTCAAGAACAGACTTTGAGGAATAGGGAATGGTATAAGCTCTCGGAGCAAGCTTGTTTTCTTCAAACAGATTGAAATCATTAAAATTCGTGCGATTAATAACGTATTTCATTTTATGCTTTCCTTTCATTTAACTTCTTTATCATGATCTTTGCCGCTTTATAAATATCTCCGCAGCCCAGCGTGATTATAAGGTCTCCTTTTTCTGCATGATCAACCGCATACTGCGCAACCTCTTCAAAGGTATCGAACCAAACACTGCCGGGAATTTTTTCCGCAAGCTGTGAAGTATAGATATTAAAGGTGTTTCTTTCTCTTGAGCCCATAATTTCCGTCATAATGCAGCGGTCGGGAATCTGAAGAACTCTCACAAAATCATCAAAGAGCATTGATGTTCTTGAATATGTGAAAGGCTGAAACACAGCCCAAACTTTGTTATAACCCATTTTCATCGCCGTTGAGAGCGTAACCTCAAGCTCAAGCGGATGATGAGCATAATCATCAACGATCGTTATTCCGTCAATTTCGGCAAGTTTTTCAAACCTTCTGCCCGCTCCGTGGAAATCAGCTATTCCCTTAACGCAATCTTCAAAGCTTACACCCGAATACATTGCGGATGCGATAACAGCGAGAGCATTATAAACATTATGCTTTCCCGGAATCGAAAGCGAAACTCTGCCGAGCAATTCGCCGTTTTTGATCACATCAAATGATTCATATTCATTTTCGCTCGTGATATTGACCGCTCTGAAATCATTGCCTTCGTTAACGCCGAAGGTTATAAACGGCTTTTTGCTGATTTCGATTGCGGGAGCAACTGCATCAATCGTATTTTTATCATCGCCGTTATAAATGATGACCTTTGTTGCCATTGATGCAAACTTTGTAAATGATTTTTTCAGATTCTCAAATGTTTTGAAATAATCAAGATGATCCATATCAATGTTGAGCACAACGGCAATGTCAGGAGAAAGATCAAGGAAGGTGTCAACAAATTCGCAAGCCTCGCATACCATGTGTTCGCTGTGGCCGACCATACCGTTTGAGCCGGTAAGCGGAAGTTTTCCGCCGATAACGGCTGTCGGGTCAAATTCCGCTTCGATAAGCACCTGGGTAAGCATTGAGCAGGAGGTCGTTTTGCCGTGGGTTCCGCAGATGCAGATGCTGTTGGGATAAATTCTCGTAACTGCGCCGAGAAGCTTGCTTCTTTCAAAAGTGGGAATTCCCGATTCCTTTGCTGCAACAAGTTCCGGATTATCGGGAAGAAGAGCGGCGGTATAAACTATCATTTCCGCTCCCTCAATATTTTCGGCTTTCTGACCGAGAACAACGGGGATTCCGAGCGAACGGATTCTTGCAAGAGTATCCGTTTCGTTGTTATCGGAGCCGCTGAGCAGATAGCCTTCTTTGTGCAGAATTTCCGCAAGAGGACACATTCCGGAGCCGCCGATTCCGATAAAATGAATCCTTCTGATTTTTTTCAGCAATTCATCTATATATTCCAAGAAAAACACCCTTTCTTATTTATTTATCCAATCTAAATTATTATATTACAAATAAACAGAAAAATAAAGTAAATTTTGATATTTTTTCGGGTAACGGCAAAAAAATTTAATCATAAAATGTTAATGTCAATCGTGAGGAACATTGCTTCATAAACCGGTTTTATGAAGCAACAGCCAAGGAGGCATTTTTTTGAACGGAATAAAAAACATTTCCTTTATCGGCGGCGACAAAAGGCAGATTTATATGCAGAGCTTTTTCGAAAATCTCGGATATAAAACCGAAGCCTTTGCCGCAAACGGCAGCGAACGAATAAACAAATCAATTATAAGTAATTCTGATGCCGTGATATTTCCGCTGCCTGTAACAGATAAATCCGGAAACATATCTTCAAATTCGGAAATAAAATACAAAATAACCGATATTGCCGGATTGATCACCGAAAAAACGATTGTTTTCGGCGGAATGTTAAGCGAAAAAAACAAGCAATTATTTTCTGAAAAAAGAATAAAAGTTTATGATTATTTTGCAAGAGAAGATGTTGCGATAAGGAACGCCGTTCCGACTGTTCAGGGTATACTCAAAACAATTTTCAACAATATTGATTATACTCTTTTCTCAAGCAAATGTGCGGTTTTCGGCTTTGGAAGAATCGGCAAGGCCATTGCCGATGCGCTGTTTGCTCTCGGCGCAGATGTAACCGTTTTTGTAAGAAAGGAATCAGACGTTGCACTTATCGGAGCAAAGCGCCTGAACGCTTGCAAAATAAGCGAAAAAAACAATATTATCAGCGCTTTTGATATTATTATAAATACCGTTCCGGCGATGATGATAGATAAAAGCACTCTTTTGAAAGTCAGCAAAAATGTTCTGATTATTGATGTTGCATCGGCACCTTACGGAGTTGATTTTGCCGAAGCGGAAAAAGAGGGGATAAAAGCAATGCTCTGCCCTTCGCTTCCCGGAAAAACCGCTCCGGTTTCAGCCGGAAAGATTCTTGCCCGTGGAATTCTGAATATTATGAAGGAGGAAGGATATGAATAAGAAAAAACTTGTTTTTGCAATGTGCGGTTCATTCTGTACTTTTAAGGATGCCATTGAGCAGATGGAACAACTTGCAGACGAATATGAGATTTTTCCCGTTATGTCATTCAATGCGGCGATTACAGATACAAGATTCGGAAAAGCAGAGGAATTCATAAACAAAGTTGAAAACATAAGTCATAAAAAAGTTATAAAACGAATTGAAGATGCCGAGCCGATAGGTCCGTCAATCAAACCGGACATAATGCTGATTGAGCCCTGCACGGGCAACACGCTTGCAAAGCTCGCAAACGGCATCGCAGATACTCCCGTGACGCTTGCCGCCAAAGCACATCTGCGCAACGATAAACCACTTCTTATTGCGGTTTCAACAAACGATGCGCTCGCATCCGCAGCCAAAAATATCGGTTTTCTCTTAAATAATAAAAACATCTTTTTTGTGCCGTTTGCTCAGGATGATTTTGAAAAAAAACCGAGGTCCGCCATATCGGATTTTACCCTCACGGGAAAAGCTGTTGAAGCTGCAATTGACGGCAAACAGCTTCAGCCTATAATTTTCGGATAAATCCGAATCAAGCTTGAATACGGTATTTTTCCGCCTGACTGCGTAATCGTCATTGCAAGGCACCAAGTCTTGCCGCTTCATCTTCATTGTCATACGAAAAAATATCTCGTGGTCAAAACATTAATATCCGCATCGAAAGGTGCGGATATTCTGATATAAATTGGTTAATAATACTTGAAATAGAAACAAATATTTGATATACTGTTAATAATTATGAGTTATTATGGAGGCAGTATGAACGGCAAACTTATTGTTATAGAAGGGCTTGACGGAAGCGGCAAATCCACCCAGGAAGAGCTTCTGAAAAAAAGACTTGATGAAATCGGCATAAAATTCAATTTTATCAAGCTTCCGAATTATGATGATCCTGCCTGCGGACTTGTTAAAATGTATCTTGCAGGAAGATTCGGCACCAATCCTTCTGATGTCAACGCCTATGCGGCGTCTTCGTTCTATGCGGTTGACAGATATGTAAGCTATAACTGCTATTGGAAAGAACAGTATCTTAACGGAGAGCTTTTCCTTGCAGACAGATATACTACCTCAAACGCCTATCATCAGCTCACAAAAACTCCTCGTGAGGATTGGGATAAATATCTTGAATGGCTTGAAGATTTTGAATATGTAAAGCTCGGCATCCCGAAGCCCGATGCGGTTATTTATCTCGATATGCCGATTGATATTTCCCAGAAGCTTATGACAGGCAGATATAAAGGCGACGAAAGTAAAAAGGATATTCACGAAAAAGATGTTGAATATCTCAACAAGTGCCGCATAGCCGCCGATTATTCCTGCCGAAAACTCGGCTGGAGCAGAATCGAATGCGGAAAAGACGGACAACCTTATCCCGTTGAAAATATTTCCGAAAAAATATTCAAAGAGGTTATGAAAGTTATAAAATAAATCTGTAAAGTTGTTTTGCCTTACACAATTTTTGCGTAAAGCCAGATGCCTTTACACCGTTCAAAAGGAGAAAATTATGTTTTATATGTTTTTTGCCGAAGGATTTGAAGAGGTTGAAGCAATAGCAACTCTCGATATTATAAGAAGAGCCGGAATTGAAATAAAATCCGTTGCAATCAAAGATAAAATCGTCACCGGCTCACACGGAGTTCCCGTTGTTTGCGACCTTGTTTCGGACGAAATCACAGCCGATGAAAATCTCGAAGGAATCATCCTTCCCGGCGGTATGCCCGGATCTAAAAATCTTGATAAAGATGAAACAGTCAATAAATTCATTGATTATTGCAATACTAATAATAAGTTTCTCTGCGCAATCTGCGCTGCTCCGTTTATTCTCGGAAAAAGAGGAATTCTTAACGGCAGAAAGGCAACATGCTTCCCCGGATTTGAAAATGAGCTTACGGGCGCAAAAATTTCGGATAAATTCGTTTGCATCGATAAAAACACCATAACCGGCAGGGGAATGGGCAGCGCCGTTAAATTCGGGCTTGCAATCGTTTCAGCCGTTAAGGGACAATCTGCTGCGGATAAGCTCGAGGCAACGCTTCAATGCTCATAAACGATAAAAAATCTCTCCGGATTCTTTATTCATCAATCAGAAAAGGAATTGATGCAAAGACAAAAGAAGAATCCGACAGAAGAATTATCACATTTCTTGTTAATACGGATGAATTCGTTAACTGTGAAAAAATATTAGTTTATGTTTCTTTCGGAAGCGAAATCAAAACAGACGGGCTCATTGATTATTCCCTTAAACTCAACAAAGAGGTTTGTGTTCCCGTTTGGAACAACGGTCAGATGGAATTTTTCAAAATCAATAACAGAAACGAGCTTTCAAAGAACATTAACGGAATATTGATTCCCGATAACCGTAAATGTGAAAAATCAGACAATTCTGAAAATTGCCTATGTATCGTTCCCGGTCTGTCATTTGACAAATTCGGAAACAGACTCGGCTTCGGCGGCGGATATTATGACAGATTCCTTTTCGCAAATCCCGGAATCACATCAATTGCATTATGTTATGACAGATGTTTTTGCGGCAAAGTTCTTCCGCACGAAGCTCACGATATTCAGATAAAGACCACGATAACAGAAACCTCTCTGATAAGGAGTGAAAATATAAATGGATTATGAGAATCCTCAGAAAAAATTCAAAGTTCATATTTCCGACGAAGATTTTTTCAGCACCGAAGAGATCCCTGCAGAACAGACCTCTTCTAATGTCCGAAAAAAATTTGTTGTAAATATTGATGAAAATTCAAACAGCGCTCCTGCACAGGATGAAGCCCCGAAATACAACGGCGAAATATATTTTTCCGGCAGAAAACCCGTTAAACCTGCCGGAGAAAAGCCGAAACCTGCGCCGGTCAAATCGGAAAAGAAGCCTGCGCCGAAAAAAATTTCCCGGTCTTTCGGAACTATGTGCGTATGCTTTGTTCTTGCGTTTACGGTTATACTTTCCGCAATTGCCCTGACCTGCATCAACGATATTCTTGCAATCAGCAGAAACGATGATCTTGTTACGGTCAACATCCCCGCAGATGCAACAACAAACGATATTATTGATATTCTTTCGGATAACGGACTTGTTAAACAGAAGCTTTTCTGCAAGCTGTTCTACAAAGCATTCGAAACAGTAAAAAACATCAATAAAAAGAATGTTAAAGCTCCCGTCTATTTAAGCGGCGTTTATTATGTTGAAAAAAATATGGGTCTTGAAGGCTTCCTGACCGAATTCAAACAGTCGCAGGCGGCAAATCAAACAGTTACTCTTACTTTCCAGGAAGGCTGGAGCGTATATCAAATGTTTGACCGGCTTGAAAAATTCGGAGTATGCAGCAAAGAAAGACTTCTTGCTTCTCTCAATTCCGCTCAATTTGAAAACAGCTTTATCAAAGAAATTTCAAATGATCCGTTGAGAACTTCAAAGCTTGAAGGCTATTTCTTCCCCGAAACCTACGAATTTTTTGAAGACAGCGATCCCAACAGCGTTATCAGAAAATTCCTTGCAGAATATGAAGAAAGATGGACCGATGAATATGAAGCAAGGTCAAAAGAACTCGGAATGACAAGAGATCAGATTATGATTCTCGCTTCCATCATCCAGCGTGAGGCTGCAAATAACGAGCAGATGGGTCTTGTTTCATCCGTTCTTTATAACAGATTAAGGCATCCGGTTTCGTGGCCGACTCTCGGCTGCGATTCAACGCAGGATTATATCACAAACTATGTAACTCCCAATGTTAACGCAGCCGAAGCGCTGACTTATTCCCAGGCATATAACACATATAATATTCAGGGACTTCCTCCCGGACCCGTATGCAATCCCGGCGATGCGGCGATCAAAGCCGCTCTTTATCCGGACGATACCGATTATTATTATTTCCGCCACGATAAATTCGGAAAGATTTATATGGCAAAAACGCAGGCTGAACACGACGCAAACGGCAACCTCGTTCTTCGTGCAAACAGCAGCAAATGAGAAACCTTGTTTCTGAAATCAAGGAGAAATTATATGAACTGTTATATCAAGCCGGAGCTTCTTGCTCCGGCAGGTGATGAAGAAAGATTAATAACGGCAATTCACTACGGAGCCGATGCTGTTTATCTGGGCTCCGATTCTTTCGGAATGCGCACAGCCGCTGCAAGCTTCGGCGGAGAAGCTCTCAAAAAAGCTTGTGATTATGCCCATTCATTCGGGAAAAAAATATATCTCACCTGCAACACTCTGCCCAGAAATAATGAATTCAGCCGTCTTCAGGGCTTTCTTGAATATGCCAAAGACAGCGGAATTGATGCCCTTATCATCACCGACCTCGGAGTGCTTGAATTCGCAAAAAAATATGTTCCCGAAATTGATATACATATTTCAACCCAGGCAGGCATAACAAACTATGCCTCTGCAAATGTTTTATATAATATGGGTGCGAAGAGAATTGTTACCGCCCGTGAGCTTTCGCTTGAAGAGATTGCGGAAATCCGAGCCAAAACCCCCTCGGAGCTTGAAATCGAATGCTTCGTTCACGGAGCAATGTGCGTTTCATTTTCGGGCAGATGCCTGCTTTCAAATTATATGACCGGCAGAGATTCAAACAGGGGCGACTGCGCCCAGCCATGCAGATGGAAATATGCTCTCACGGAAGAAAAAAGGCCCGGAGAATTCTTCCCGATCGAGCAAGATAATACCGGCACATACATTATGAATTCAAGAGATATGTGCATGATCGAACACATTCCCGAAATGATAAAAGCCGGCATAAGCAGCTTTAAAATCGAAGGAAGAGCAAAATCCGCATATTATACCGCAAATGCCGTCAATGCCTACAGATGCGCCATTGATGAATACGCCGATTCGGGCTTTGATGAAAATTATAAAATCTCTCAATGGATAGTTGACGAGGTCAGAAGAGCAAGCAACAGAGAATACTGCACGGGGTTTTATTACACAACTCCGCTTGATGATGCCCAGATATTTTACAGAGGCGGATATGTCCGTGAATGGGATGTTGCCGCAATAGCCGAAAAATGGGAAAACGGCATTCTCTACGCTTCCCAGAGAAACAGATTCTTTGAAGGCGATGAGCTTGAAATAATGGTCAGAGGCGTTAAACCGCAGAAGGTGACCGTTAAAGAACTTCGCAACGAAGAAGGGGAGCTTATCGACAACGCTCCTCATCCGATGATGAAGCTCTCATTCAGATGTGATATCGATGTGCCCGAAGGCGCATATCTTCGCATGGAACGCAAGGGGGATAAGATACTTTGAATCCTGCTTATCATTCCTTATTTTTCTTATTTTTTATCCTGCTTATCATCGCAAGTCAAAACAGAAAAAGAAATACCGTCAGAAAAATTATTCAGAAAAAAAGAACGAAAGGCAGAATCACAATGAACGAAATAATCAATATGTATCTCGGCAAAACCTGCACGGTTACCGTTTCGGGTTATTCACAGATAAAAGGAAAAATCACCTCGGCAAAAGACAACTGGATCGTTGTTGAAACCAAATCCGGAAACGATGTTCTCAACCTTGATTATGTTGTTTCAATAAGGGAATTCAATAAATAAATCAAATCGGGTGTTCCGCAAAAAAGCGGAACACCTTCTTTCTTGTTTATTTTTATTAAAAATTTCAATGTATTGTGCTTTTTCTTGACATTGATTCAATATGTGGTATAATGTATTTGGTAAAATTTCGACTTTCGGAGGATATACAGATGGCAAAAAAGCCCGATTATAATAACGAGAGTATAAAAACGCTTAAGGACGAACAGCGAGTGAGGCAAAAGCCTGCCGTTATTTTCGGCTCCGATGGCATTGACGGATGCGAGCACGCTGTTTTTGAGATTGTTTCAAACTCCGTTGACGAAGCAAGAGAAGGTCACGGCGACAAAATAATCGTTACAAGATTTGAAGATAATTCAATTGAAGTTCAGGATTTCGGACGAGGAATCCCCGTTGATTATAACAATGCCGAGGGCAGATATAACTGGGAGCTTGTTTTCTGTGAGCTTTACGCCAGCGGCAAATATGACAACGGCAGCGGCGGAAATTATGAATATTCGCTCGGAACAAACGGCCTCGGTCTTTGTGCAACGCAATATGCTTCGGAATATATGGAAGCTGAAATCCACACCGGAGGATTCAGATATACCCTTAATTTCAAAAAGGGCAAACCGTCCGGAGAAATGCATAAAGAACCTTATAACAAAAGGGACACCGGTTCAAGAATCAAATGGAGACCTGATCTTGAGGTCTTCACCGACATTGCAATTCCGCTTGAATATTTTCAGGATATGATGATGCATCAGTCTGTTGTCAATGCAGGTGTTAAATTTATCCTGAAAAATCAGACGGGCAAGACTTTTGAAACATTTGAATATTTTTATGAAAAAGGTATAGAAGATTACGCTGCGGAAAAGGTCGGTGAAAATTCACTTACGGGCATTCAATGCTGGCATCAGGAAACGGAATGCCGTGACCGAGAGGACCTTGATTCTTACAAACTTAAAACAAATATCGTCTGCGCCTTTTCAAATAAAGTTCAGTTCAAGGAATATTATCATAACTCAAGCTTTCTTGAAAACGGCGGTTCTCCGGACAAAGCGACGAAGCTCGCTTTTGTTTCGCAGATAGATAATTATCTTAAACAAACAAATAAATATCAGAAAAGCGATCCCAAAATAACATTTCAGGACATTGAGGACTGCCTTGTAATCGTCATTTCGTCATTTTCAACGCAGACCTCATACGAAAATCAGACAAAAAAATCAATCAATAATAAAGGTATTCAAGAGGCGATGACAAGCTTTATCAAGCATCAGCTTGAGGTTTATTTCATTGAAAATCCGCTTGATGCCGATAAGATAGCGAATCAGGTTCTTATCAATATGCGTTCAAGAGTCAAGGCTGAAAAGACAAGGCTCGGAATGAAAGAATCGCTGATTCAGAATGTCAGCAACCTCACAAACAGAATTCAGAAATTTGTTGACTGCAGAAGCAAGGATGTCAATATCCGTGAGCTTTTCATCGTTGAAGGTGATTCGGCTAAAGGCGCCTGCGTTCAGTCCAGAAACGCCGAATTTCAGGCGATAATGCCCGTCAGAGGTAAAATTCTCAACTGCCTCAAGGTTGATTATGACCGCATATTCAAAAGCGAAATTATAACAGATTTGATCAAGGTTATCGGCTGCGGAGTTGAGGTCAAATCAAAGCCGAAATCGGGCAAGGATCTCATTTCGTTCAATCTCGATATGCTCCGCTGGAACAAAATCATAATATGCACCGATGCCGATGTTGACGGCTTCCACATCAGGGCTCTTATTCTTACGATGATTTACAGGCTTATGCCGACTCTTATTTCGGAGGGCAAGGTATTCATTGCCGAATCTCCGCTTTATGAAATCGCCTGCGGAGACGAAACATGGTTTGCATATACCGAAAAAGAAAAAGCTGATGTGCTTGAAAAAATCGGAACTAAAAAATATACGATCCAGCGTTCAAAGGGACTCGGCGAAAACGACCCGGAGATGATGAGCCTCACGACAATGAATCCCGCAACAAGAAGACTTATCAAGGTTGAGCCTTCAATGGCGGAGGAAACGGCAGAAAAATTTGAGCTTCTGCTCGGCGACAATCTTGCGGACAGAAAAGATTATATCGCCGAAAAAGGTCATCTTTATATTGACCTGACCGATGTTTCTTAAGACATAACGGAGTTGAAATTATGGCAAAGAAAAAGAATTCGGATTTAACATCCGGCATAAAAAAGCTTGATGACAAGACGCATATCTTCGGAGCTGGTGAAACGGTCAACCAGGAAATTGTTGACACTCTTGAGCTGAACTATATGCCTTATGCGATGAGCGTTATAATGTCAAGAGCAATTCCCGAAATAGACGGCTTCAAGCCCTCACACAGAAAGATTCTTTATATGATGTATAAAATGGGTCTTCTGACGGGCGCAAGAGCAAAATCCGCCAAAATAGTCGGCCAGGTCATGCAGCTCAATCCTCACGGCGATGCCGCAATTTATGACACGATGGTCCGTCTTTCAAAAGGATATGAAGCGCTTCTGCATCCGTATGTTGATTCAAAGGGAAATTTCGGAAAAGCGTTTTCAAGAGATATGATGTGGGCGGCATCGAGATATACGGAAGCAAAGCTTGAAAAAATCTGCGCAGAGCTTTTCACTGATATAGACAAAGATACCGTCGATATGGTCGATAACTTCGACAACACGATGAAGGAACCTGCGCTGCTTCCGGTTACCTATCCGAGCGTTCTGGTCAATGCAAACTCCGGAATGGCAGTCGGTATGGCAAGCTCGATATGTTCATTCAATCTTGAAGAAGTCTGCAAAACAACAATTGAAATCCTCAAAAACCCGAAGCACGAAGTTGCCGATACTCTTCTTGCTCCCGATTTTGCGGGCGGCGGTCAGCTCATCTATGACCGGAACGCTATTGATGAAATATACAGAACCGGCAGGGGAGGCTTCAAGGTAAGAGCAAAATACAGCTTTGATAAATCAAACAGCTGCATTGAAATAACCGAAATCCCGCCCACAACAACCTCTGAGGCCATCATTGACAAGGTCATCGAAAAGGTAAAGGCAGGCTCGCTCAAGGAAATCAGCGACATCAGAGATGAAACCGACATCAACGGTCTTAAAATTACCGTTGATGTCAAAAGAGGAACCGATCCGGATAAGCTTATGAAGAAGCTTTATTCTTCAACTCCGCTTGAAGACACTTTCTCATGCAACTTCAATGTTCTTATCAAAGGTAAAACAAAGGTCCTCGGCGTTAAAGACCTTCTGCTTGAATGGATTGATTTCAGAAGCGAATGCGTTCGCAGAAGAACCGCTTTTGATTTAAAAAGATGCAAGGACAGGCTCCACCTTTTAAGAGGACTTGAAAAAATTCTTCTCGATATCGACAAAGCAATCAGCATAATCAGAAACACCGAAGAAGAGGCCGAAGTTGTTCCAAACCTTATGATAGGCTTCAAAATAGACAGGATCCAGGCTGAATATGTTGCGGAAATCAAGCTCCGCCATCTCAACAAAGAATATATCCTCAAGAGAACGCAGGATATTTCAAAGCTTGAAGAGGCAATTTCCGACCTTGAAGATATTCTTGCAAATCCGAAGAGAATCAAAAAGATTATCATTACAGAGCTTAATGAGGTCATCAAGAAATATGCTCAGCCCAGAAAAACAGAGATCCTTTACGCGGTTGAAATCGAAGAAAAAGACGAGGAAGAAGAAATTCCCGATTATCCCGTAACTCTGTTCTTTACAAAAGAGGGATATTTCAAAAAAATCACCCCGCAGTCGCTTCGTATGAGCAGCGTTCAAAAGCTGAAAGAAGGCGATGAGCTCGCTGCTACTTATGAAACAACAAATGCCGTTGAGCTTCTCTTCTTCACAAACAAATGCCAGGTTTATAAAACGAATGCAGATTCGTTTGATGATACAAAGGCGAGCGTACTCGGAGACTATGTAGCCGCAAAGCTTGAAATGGAAGACGGCGAAACGCCGATCTATATGGCTCTTACAACAGACTACAAAGGTTATATGATGTTCTTCTTTGAAAACGGAAAAGCGGCAAAAATCGACCTTGCTTCTTACCGTACGGTAACAAAGAGAAAAAAGCTTATAAAAGCGTTCTCCGATAAATCACCCGTTTCACAGATAATTCAGCTTTCGGAGGATAAAGATCTTGTTGTTATCTCAAACGCCGGCAGACACCTTCTCATTAACACCGGCGTAATTCTTCCCAAAACAACAAAAGACACGGTCGGGGTCGGCGTTATGACTCTAAAAAAAGGTCAGAAGGTCGAAAAGGTCAGAGAATATGTTGAGGGTGAATTTGCAAAAGCTCATAGATATAAGGCAAAAAATCTTCCCGCTGCAGGCGCACTTTTGAGTGAGGAAGACAGCGGAGAACAGATTACATTTTAAATAACAAACGCCGCCGAAAACGGTTTTTTCCGTTCACGGCGGCAAAGCAAAAATGAACTGCAAACGCTGAAATTTTAAAGTTCTTTTCTGCAACACTATCTTTTGCAATTAATTTTTAACTATTCAAAATAATAAATGGTAAATATTTTTTTAAAAATCTCTTGCATTTATTGCAAAGATATGATAGAATCCCATAAGTAAAATAATAAACGGAGGTTTATAACCTATGAGTGCTTCTCAGATCATATTAGGCATTGTTATGCTTCTCACATCACTTGCTCTTGTTGCTATCGTTCTTCTTCAGGAAGGCAGACAGGCCGGTCTTTCAGGCGCTATTGCCGGCGGCGCTGATTCTTTTCTCGGAAAGAACAAAAGTAAAACTGTTGAACAGAAGCTTGTTAAGATCACAAAGGTTCTTGCAGTTCTTTTCTTTATTATTTCAATCGTTGCAACTCTCCTTGTGTTCTTCCTTAAATAATTCGGCAGAATTTCAAACCGCCCTTTGGGCGGTTTTTTCTTTTATGCTTTAAACCTTTTTCTTAAATTTTCAATTGCTCTTTTTTCGATTCTGCTCACATACGAACGGGAAATATCCATTTTCTTTGCTATCTGCTTCTGTGTCAGCGGAGAAACTCCGTAAAGCCCGTATCTGCGAATCAGAATTTCTCTTTCTCTGCCGTCTTCGATTTCTTCAACGAATCTGTATAAATCCTTTGTTTTCAGCTTTTTATCAATATCGTCTGCGGCAGTATCGTCAATTGATATTATGTCCATCAAAGTCAGCGGATTACCTTCGCTGTCAACATCAATCGGCTCATTTATGGAAACATCCTGCGAAGATTTCTTTCTGCCTCTGAAATACATCAGAATTTCATTTTCAATACATTTTGAAGCGTATGTAGCAAGCTTGATTCCTTTTTCTTCATCAAATGAATTTATCCCTTTGATAAGACCTATTGTTCCGATCGAAATAAGGTCATCCTGTTCATCCGGATCGGAATTGAATTTTTTGACAATGTGCGCAACAAGTCTTAAATTGTGTTCGATAAGAATGCTTTTCGCTTCTTTATCTCCGTTTTTCATCATATTAAGATATTTCTTTTCATCCTTCGAATTCAGGGCAGGGGGAAATGCACCGATATTTTTCAGATGAAGAACAAAAAAGAGAAATCCATCGGAAAAAAGTTTTAAAAGAAAATTCATCAAATTGCCTCCAAATTGATTTATTTTTAAATATTATTCTTGCATATTTATTTTAAAAGATTTATAATATAATAACTAAAATAATGGGGCATAATATTTATGACAAAATCTCCCTTAACTCTGACCGTGATTTCCGATATTCATTATTATTCAAAAGAAATCGGCACAAGCGGAAAAGCTTACAAATTTGCCAACTCAAAAAGCCAGAAGCTCCTTGCCGAAAGCGGCGAAGTGCTTAAAAGTGCATTTAAACAGATTGCCGGCGACAGCAGAAGCGATATTATTCTTATCAGCGGCGATATAACCAACAACGGCGAGCTGAATTCGCACCGTGAAATAATCGAAATGCTTCGTGAGCTCAAATCACGGGGCAAAAGAGTTTATGCAATAACCGCTACTCACGATTACAGCTCTAAAGGTGTTTCGGAGGCATACAGAGGCGATGAAAAAATCACCACTCCCGCAGCAACCAGAGAACTGCTGTTTGATATGTATTATGAATTCGGGCCCGATGAAGCAATCAGCATTCATAAAAAGAGTATGTCGTATATTGTCCGGTTATGTGACGGCTATCTGCTTTTTGCCCTGAATGACGATTCAAACCTCAACGGAAAAAGCGGTTTTTCGGATGAATGCTTTGAATGGATAAAAGAAAACGCAGAAAAAGCAAGAGAAGACGGTCAGATAATCATTGCAATGACCCATCATCCTCTCATTGCTCCGTCGCCGATATACGAGCTTATAGGCAAGGGAGATATGCTCGGAGATTATGAAAAAAGAATCGAAGAGCTTGCAGACCTCGGAATCCAGTTTATTTTTACAGGCCATACCCATATTCACAACATCTCATCATATCAGAGTGTCAAAGGAAATGTACTTTATGATATATGCTGCGCTTCTCCCATAGGTTATCCCGGCGTTATCAGAAGCGTAACTTTCAATCCGGCTGAACTTAAAGTTGATGTTTCAACGGATTATGTTAAAAATCCTGTTGAGTTTAAGAAAAAAGGGCTTGAAATAAAATCGGTTTTTGAAAATCAGCTCATCGGAGTGATCAGAAATATGATCGAAACTGCCGGAAACGATATTGATAAGCTCGCTCATCTTGTTACCGCAATCAGCATAAAGCCTAAGGTTATCTATAAATTCGGATGGCTTATAAAACCCGTTTTCAAAATTCTCAACAGCCTGAAGCTCGGTACGGTTGCTTCATGGGTAAAAAAAGAAACCGGTCTGAAAAAAGAAGAATATAAAGACATCGCCGGAAGAAAGGTTGTTGACCTCATTGCAGAGCTTGCGATGAATCTCTACGGCGGAGAAAGCCGGTATTCTCCGGAAACACCGACCTACAAAATCACAATCGGTTTTCTGAAAATAATCGACAGTATCCTTAAAGCTCTTCATATTGATTTTAAAAAGCTCATAAAGGTTTCGCCGTCGGTTTCTGATTTTATCAGACCCCTTCTTTATAACCCCGGAATAGATTCATATTCCGCAGAGCTGAAAATATACCCGTTCGAATCAAAGGATAAGCTCCCGGATCCCGAATTCAATGAATCGGTGAAAGACAGCCGAAAGGGTCTGCCGATAGTTATTATTTCACTTATATTAATTATCGCATTTCTCCCGTTATGGCTGATCATTATTTTATTTTCAATTGTAAAAAACCGGATAAAATTCCGCAAAAAATATTGATTTTAAGGACGTGAATCAAATGGATACACCTGAATTTGAAATAGTATTAAACGGATATAACACAGAACAGGTCGATTCATATATAAAAGAAATACGAAATGAGCTTCTCTGCGCAAATATCAGAAATGAAAAAATTTCAGAAGAAATCAAAGTTCTTCGCTCTGAATTTCTTTCGGTTGTTGAATCAATGAGCCGAAAACTCGAAATCGTCAACGCCGAAGAAGTTCCCGCAGCAGCCATCGAATCAGAGAAACCGGCTGAATCAAAGGAAACAAACGAATTCACGCAGGAAAAATCCGATTCCGGAGATTCTTTTGAAGAAGCAAAAAAAGATTTTGAAGCTTTCGGTAAAGAGCTTCAGTCTGTCAAAGCGATATTTGAATAATATCCTTCTTTACAATCAGTTAATAATTATTTAAATATTTTATTGTTTAATATTTTTGAAAGGGGGTTTTGCCGCTTTGAAACAGAATGGAAATTCCGCAAAATTTGTCAAGAAAAAGAAGAAAAAGAAAATGAGCAAGGCAGGAATGATAATTGTCAGCATTATCAGCACCCTGGCACTTACCGCTTTTGTTGTTTGCTCTTATGTTCTTATCAGCGCTCTTATATTTATTAACGGTGACATAGCGGTTGACCTTGATGAATACAAAGAAAGTCAGAATCAGACTTCTTTCATATATGCAACCGATTCAAACGGAAAAACCGTTGAATTAGCCCGTCTTCACGGCGAGGAAGACCGTGTATGGGTTGACCTTGAGGATATGTCTCCCTATATGAGCAAGGCAGTTATTGCGCTTGAGGACAACAGATTTGAAACGCACAGCGGCGTTGACTGGATTCGCCTCGGCGGCGTTATTCTTAAGCCGGATCAGATAGGCCAGGGAGGCTCAACTCTTACCCAGCAGCTTATTAAGAATCTTACAAACAACAAATCCGTTACCATAGTCAGAAAATATTGGGAAATTCTTTCTGCTCTCAATTTTGAAAAGCATTATGATAAAGACATCATAATTGAAGCTTATCTTAATACGGCATATTTCGGAAGCGGATGCTACGGCGTTAAAACCGCTGCGCAGAAATATTTCGGAAAAGACATCAAAGAGCTGAATGCCGTTGAATGTGCGGTCATTGCTTCAATAACGCAGAAGCCGACAACAAACAACCCGCTTCTCAATCCCGAAAAAAACAGAGAAAGAGCGGAATACTGCCTCAAGGTTATGAACAAGCTCGGCTCAATAAGCAATTCAGAATATCAGGACGCTCTTAATTATAAACTTATTTTTACAAACAGCGAAGACTATGTTCCCGATGAAAACAGCGAAGCCATAAAAAAAGTCAACGAAAACAGCGTAATAAACAGCTTCTATGTTGACTATGTTATCCAATGCGTCAGAGATGATCTGATGGAAGAATACGGCTATTCAAAGCAGCAGGCAACGGATGAAATTTATTATCACGGATTGAAAATTTATGCTGCCGTTGACCTTGACATTCAGAACACGCTTGAAGATATTTATGTCAACAGAAAATCTCTTCCCACAACCACCCACACCTACAAAAACAACAACGGAGAAGAGGTTAAGGAAAAAGTTCAGTCCGCAATGACGATTATGGATTACAGCGGCAGAGTTGTTGCCATAGTCGGTCAGGCAGATGAAAAGACCGAAAACAGAGGCCTCAACAGAGCTGCAAATTCATACCGTCAGCCCGGTTCAACGATCAAGCCTCTTGCAACCTATGCTCCTGCAATAGAAATGAATATTCACAACTATTCAAGCAAGGTCAAGGACTATGCAATCGCCCTTAACGGCGAATTCTGGCCGCATAACGTTGATAAATCGCTCGGTTCGGGCAGCAATGTTACTGTTCAGTATGCCGTCCAGGAATCGCTTAACACCGTTCCCGCAAGAATCATCAAGGATGACCTCGGAATTGAAAATTCTTTTAATTTCCTTCAGAATAAATTCCACCTTTCAAATCTTGATGACACAAACGATAAATCCCTTGCTCCTCTTGCCACCGGCGCTCTTACTCACGGAGCAACAACCGTTGAAATGGCTTCTGCATACGCAACCTTCGGCAACGGCGGAATTTATTATAAACCTTATTCGTATTATAAAGTAACAAACAGTAAGGGAACAAAAACCGTTCTTTCAAACGAAGAGCCCAAATGCGAAAGAGCGATTTCCGAAGAGACCTCATTCATTATGAACAAGATCCTTCAGACGGTCAACACAAGCTACTACGGAACCGCTTCAACGGTCAGAAAGTTCCCGATTTTCGCAAAAACCGGTACAACAACAAGCGAAAAAGACCGTTGGTTCTGCGCAGGAACGCCTTATTATGTTGCTGCCGTTTGGTGCGGATATGACCATCCCGATTCGCTTAATTATGACCTTAACCCGTGCGGAAAGATTTTCTTCAGAGTTTTCGATGAAATCCACGAAGGTCTCGCGCAAAAGGAATTCCCGACCTCAACGGGCGTTGTTGAAAAGAGATACTGCACCGTTTCCGGCAAGCTTGCCGGCAGCAAATGCTATTCAACAAGAACGGGTTATTACAAGCTGACAAATCTGCCGCCCGTCTGCACATCCTGCACCGGAGGTCACAGCGGCACATCAAGCACCAATCCCGCTAATACCGGAGAAATCGTTGACCAGGTTATCAGCGGAATAGGCGAAATCGTTGACCAGGTTATAACCGATAACACCGGAGGAACGCCCGTTTCAGGCGGCACCGGTGAAAGATAAAAACACAGCGGAGTTTGAAGCGCCAAACTCCGCTTTTTAAAAAAGAGGAATTAAATGATTATTATGGGAGTTGATTACGGCGACGCCAGAACAGGCATTGCCGTATGCGATAAATTCGAAATGCTCGCTTCGCCCGTTTGCTCTGTTTCGCAACGGAACAAAGATGAGCTGATCAAAGAAATATGTTCTCTTGCGAAAAAATACAATGTTGAGCAATTTGTTATCGGTCTGCCGAAAAATATGGATTCATCAGAAGGGGAGAGAGCCCGCAAATGCAAGAATTTTGCCGCAGAATTATCCGAAATCAGCGGAATTGAATGCGTTATGAGGGATGAACGGCTCACCACCGTTACCGCCCACAACGCTTTGAATGTCACCAACACCAAGGGTAAAAAAAGAAAAGCGGTTGTTGATCAGGTTGCGGCGGTTATGATTCTTCAGGATTATATTGATTTTCGCAGAATAAGCGGCTCAAAATAAGTAATTTTTCTTTGTCACACGCATATCATTATAAAAAATGCGGAGTGATTTTATGAAAATTATAGCCTCAAAAAATTATTTATCAAAAATTTTTCTTTTTTCGGCTCTGTCGGCATTTATAATTGTTCTTGCAATCGGAATAAGATTTGCTTCATTGAATAATGTTATAGAAACTGTTTCTGAAAATAATGAAATAACCGTTATTATCGACGCCGGCCACGGCGGAATAGACGGCGGCACAAGCGCAAAAGACGGAACAGTTGAAAAAGGAATCAATCTTTCAATTGCTTTGAAACTCCGTGATATTCTTGAAGCAATGGAAATAAACACAGTTATGACAAGAACGGATGACCGCAGCATTCACGATGAGGGCGTAACGACAATAAAGAAGCAGAAAATTTCGGATATAAAAAACAGGCTGAAAATCATTGAAACAACCCCGAATGCGATTTTTGTCAGCATTCATCAGAATTATTTTGATAACCCGAAATATTTCGGAACGCAGGTGTTTTATTCAAAAAACAACCCTGAATCAAAGATTCTTGCCGATGTTATCAGAACAAACATTATAAGAAATCTTCAGCCGGACAATAAAAGAGAAATCAAACAAAGCGGAAAAGATATTTATCTTCTTTATCATTCTCCCGCACCGTCGGTTATGGTTGAATGCGGATTTCTATCCAACGAAGAAGACACAAATCTTCTCAAAGATGAAAAATATCAGCGTGAATTTGCATTCTTTACCGCTCTCGGAATTTCGGAATACATAAAATCAACAAAGGAAAGATGAAAAATGGCGCCAAAAATCAAATCAGTATATGTCTGCAATCAATGCGGCTGTGAATCGCCGAAATGGTACGGCTGCTGCCCGGACTGCGGCGAATGGAACACCATGGAAGAGGCGATCCGAACACCGGCAGATGAAAAAAAAGCCGGTATTGCCCGCAAATCCGTTGTTGCCGAAAGGATCGATGAAATATCAGCCAATGACGAAATACGCTTTAAAACCGGAATGGGAGAGCTTGACCGTGTTCTCGGCGGCGGAATTGTTAAAGGCTCTCTCGTTCTTTTAAGCGGCGATCCGGGCATTGGAAAATCAACGATTCTTCTTCAGATTTGTGAATTTCTCGGCAAAAATCTGCAAATCCTTTATGTTTCGGGCGAAGAATCATCAAGACAGATAAAGCTTCGTGCAAACAGACTCGGCGTTAAAACAGAAAATCTTTATATAATGTCGCAAACAGATACCGAGGCAATTATTGAATACATAAAATCTGCAAAGCCCGATTTAGTTATTGTTGATTCGATTCAGACAATGGCAATCAGCGAAATCAGTTCTTCTCCGGGAAGCGTCACTCAGGTCAGAGAATCTACAAATCTTTTTATGCACTGTGCAAAAGGTCTCGGAATTCCCACAATTATAGTCGGCCATGTCAATAAAGACGGCAACATCGCAGGCCCGAAGGTACTTGAGCATATTGTTGACTGCGTTCTTTATTTTGAGGGCGAAAGACATCTTTCATACAGAATACTAAGAGCCGTTAAAAACAGATACGGCTCAACAAACGAAATCGGGGTTTTTGAAATGCTCGATAAAGGCCTTGTTGAAGTTCCTAATCCCTCGCTGATGCTTATTTCCGGCAAACCGAAAAATACGGCGGGAACCTGCATCGCCTGTGTTATGGAAGGCAGCAGACCGATCCTTGCTGAGGTCCAGGGACTTGTTGCCGTTTCCGGTTACGGCAATGCAAGAAGAACTGCAACGGGATTTGATTATAACAGAATGTCCATGCTTCTTGCAGTTCTCGAAAAGCGTGCAGGCTTTATTTTCAGCAATTGTGATGCTTATATCAACGTTGTTGGAGGATTGAAGCTTGATGAGCCTGCAACCGATCTTTCCGTTGCGCTTGCGCTGATTTCAAGCCTCAAGGATGTTCCGATAAGAGATGACACGATCGCAATCGGCGAAATCGGTCTCGGCGGCGAGCTTCGCACAGTTTCATACTGCGAGCAGAGAATCAAAGAAGCCGACAGGCTCGGATTCAAGCGCTGCATAATTCCGAAGCACAACCTGAAAAACATTTCAGACGGATTCAAAGGAGATATCGAAATTGTCGGAGCAGCTGATGTCGGAGAAGCTTTCAGAGCTTCCGTCTGACGAAAAAATAATCGAAAAACCGAATCTGCCGGAAAATGATGTCCGGCTTGCCGCAATAAACGAATCAGCAGGGGAGTCGAAGCTTTTTTTGAGCTCCCTCGGCATCAGAACCGTTGATATACAAGCGAATCCGAAGCTTTCTCAATCGGTTTCCGCCCATGCGGATACAAGAATTCTACACTTGCCGAACAAATGTTTATATGTTTATTCGGAAGAAATGAGTACTTTTAAGAATTTACAGTTTTTTACAGTTTCCGGCGTTGATTATAAGATTTCAGCCGATTATCCAAACGATGTCAGGCTTAACTGCGCCGTAATCGGCAACAAAATAATCTGCAATAAACGCACAATTGCCCGTGAAATCCTTGAATTTGCCGAAAATAAAGGTTTTCAGATTATAGACACTAAACAAGGCTATTCAAGATGCTCCGTGTGCATTCTTAACGAAAACGCAATTATTACAGATGATCCGTCAATTTACAGAGCCACTCAGAATTTTTTCAATGATACATTGTTCATTTCAAAAGGCTCCATCGTCTTAAAAGGAGCCGGTTACGGATTCATCGGCGGCTGCACGGGAAAACTCGGAAAAAATAAAATTGCATTTAACGGCAGAATAGAGAGCCATGCAGACCATAACAATATAATAGATATATTAGAAAAAAATAATCTGTCCGCCATAGAACTTACCGATAAACGGCTTGAAGACATAGGCGGCATAATGCCGTTAACCGAAGCAATTCGATGATTCGCTCATTGGATTGCTTTTTCTTCTGTTTTATATAAATTTTCAACTTTTTCTCTCCCCTTAATTACACAAAACATTTATTTTGTGTAATTATATTGACAAATTCATTCCCCTGTGGTTTAATATAGATAGATGGTACTGCTCCGCCGTAACCTCAGGGTATCCGATAAAACGAGAATTATCCGTTTGATAAATAACAAATCACGGAAGAAGAATTTGAACGCACGAGAGCCGAAATCGAGGACGGCGCCGAGGCTGCAGAACTTGATTGACATCCGCTAATTGAATACGGAAAAAATTAAAAAAGCCGGTGAATCACATTGCGATATGAAGAAATTTATACCCTCCCCCCTCTTGTGACCGATTATCTTAATTATCTTTCGGCAATCAAAAATAAATCAGATCTTACAGTTCTCGAATATGCTTCGGATATAAGACTGTTTCTGCGTTTTCTTATGTTGAGCCACAAGCTCGTTGATAAATCAACGGATTTTGATGAAATAAACGTTTCCGAGATACCGGACAATATTATTCTGAACGCAACTCTCAACGATGCCTATGCGTTTCTCACTTATTGCAGAACTGTTCGCAAGAATGACACAAATGCAAGAGCGAGGAAAGCCGTTTCAATCAAAAGATTTTACAGATACCTTGAAATTAACGGCAAAATTGAAAACAATGTTATGGCGTTCATCGAATCACCTAAAACAAAGAGAGGTCTGCCGAAATATCTTACTCTTGACCAAAGCACAGACCTTCTCCGCTCCGTTGACGGCAAAAACAAAGAGAGAGATTTCTGCATTCTGACACTTTTTCTCAATTGCGGACTTCGTCTTTCGGAACTTGTAAGCATCAACATATCAGATATAAGAGATAACGGAACACTGGTTGTAACCGGAAAAGGCAACAAAGAAAGGGTCATTTATTTGAATGACGCCTGCATTTCGGCAATCAGAAGCTATATGTCAGTCAGACCCAAAGACAGAGTTGTTGACCGTGATGCACTTTTTTTGAGCAACAGACTGACGAGAATCAGCAGAGAAATGGTACAGAAAACCGTTCAGAAATTTCTCGAAAAAGCCGGAATGGCAGACAAAGGCTTTTCAACTCATAAATTGAGGCATACCGCCGCAACTCTGATGTATCAATACGGCAATGTTGATCCTCTTCAGTTAAAAGAAATTCTCGGTCATGAAAACCTTTCCACAACCGAGATCTATACGCACATCAATAATGAGCAGCTCAAAAAAGCTGTTGATTCCAATCCCCTGAATGATGTTAAAATCAAACCCGATTCAGAAGGAAAAAAATCTTGAAAAAAGCAATACAAAAAGAGAATCAATAACGGACGAAAAAAAGGCAACTATTATGTATATCAACTGCCTTGTGAGATAAACCCTCGTTTCGCCATTTTCAAAATGTCCCCTGCCTCTGATTGCTTTTTCATATGCATTCAATGAATAAACGGCACTGTCTTTGCAGCTCATTATTAATGCGTAAAAAGAAATAATGAGCGGCGGAAAAACCGTCAGAGCAGCATATCCCGCTCCGGCAAAACCGTATTTAAAATAAAGAAAGCCGCAAAGAGCGCCTGTTCCCATACCTTTTATGAAAACGATGCAGTAAATAAACGGAGAACCAATCAATGAAAATCCGAGAAATGCGCTTGATGCAATAAAAACAAAATTTACTGCAGCGGATTTAAGAAAAACCTCCGAAAAGCCGGTTACATTTCTGAATTTCAGATACTGCATCGCTATGTTTATTAAGTAATCGGATTTTCCTGCCGAAAATGCTCCGACAATCATTCCCGAAATCATCATCACAAGAAAAACCACATTCTCGATTTCGGCAAATTTCCCCTTGATTTTATTCCCGTTATAAACCTTATATTTTAACTTGTTCATTTTTTACCTCCGCAGTTTCATTGGTAAATTATATGAGCAAGTCCTTTTTTTATTACAAAAAGCGGGCACAGAAATGGCGGCACTTCATAAACCGGTTTGTGGTTTTGAAGTGCCGCCCAAACTCTGCACCCGTTATTTGTTTTTATGTTATTTCTTTTCGATTTTTGCGTAATTAGCCATAATCTTCTTTGTTCCTGCATTTGCAAAAGCGATTTCAAGAAGATTATCGTTGCCCATTGGTTTTGCGCTGATAACAACGCCCTCGCCGTATGCCTTATGAATAACGGTATCTCCAATATTGAAAACCGTTGTATTCTTTGACGGCGGAGAAAAAGAGGAATTGGAAAAACCTCTTGAAGCCGATGAAGCAGGCTTTGCGGGAGAATCGGTATATGTTCTCGAAGAGAAGCCTTCGTTTCTCGAAAACGAGGATTGACCCGCAAATCCGAATGAGCCTCTGTTTTCGGAAACTCCCGTTTTGCTTATAAGTTTTTCCGGAATTTCGTTTATAAATCTTGAAGGCTGATTGAATTTTGTTGAGCCGAAAAGCATTCTCGTTTTGGCTTTGGTAAGATAAAGCTGCTTCTTCGCTCTTGTTATTCCGACATAAGCAAGGCGGCGTTCCTCTTCAATATCGCCTTCCATTGTTGCCATTTCAGACGGGAATATAGTTTCTTCCATACCCGCAAGGAAAACAACCGGGAATTCAAGCCCCTTTGCGGAATGGATCGTCATCATAACAACCGTGTCAACATCGGTATTATAGTTATCAATATCCGTCATAAGAGCAACTTCCTGAAGAAAATCGTTGAAGGTTGCATCCTCATTTTCCTGAGAAAATCTTAAAATATTGTTTGCAAGTTCTTCAAGGTTTGCTTTTCTGTCCTGCATGGTTTCAGGTTCAAGAGCAAGAGATGCGGAATATCCGGTGCTGATAAGAAGCTCTTTAAAAAGGACCGGCATATCTGTTGTTTCCGCTCCGTCAATGAAGCCCTGCATCAAATATGCAAAATCCATCATTTTTTTGGCGCTTCTGCTCAAAGACGGGAACTGATCGGCGGTTTTCAGAACCTCAAAAATGCCTATTCCGAGGCCCTGCGAGATTTCCTTTGCCTTTTCAAAAGATGTGTCTCCGATTCCCCTCTTCGGCTCATTTATGATTCTCTGAAGCCTCACAACATCATTGGGATTGACTATAACGCTGAGGTATGCAAGCGCATCCTTGATTTCCTTTCGGTCATAGAACTTGTGACCGCCGATAATTCTATAAGGAATGGCATTGCGGACAAAAGCCTGCTCAACAAGGTTGGACTGCGAATTCATACGGTAAAGAACGGCAAAATCGCTGTATTTTCTGCCTTTTCTGATGCCGTCAAGCACCTCGTCGGCAATAAAATATCCTTCGTCACGGTCGCTTTCAGAGGTATTGAGAATTATCTTCTCCCCCGCTCCGTTGTCAGTCCAGAGCTTTTTGCCCTTTCTGTTTCTGTTATTTGAAATAACATTGTTTGCAGCATCAAGGATTGTCTGAGTTGAGCGGTAATTTTGTTCAAGTCTGATGACCCTTGCGTTTGAATACTGCTCTTCAAAGCTCAGAATATTTTCGATTGTTGCGCCTCTGAATTTATAAATGCTCTGATCGTCATCGCCGACAACACAGATATTTTTATATCCGCCGGCAAGAAGTGCAGTCAAAAGATACTGGGCATGGTTGGTATCCTGATATTCATCAACCATAATGTATTTAAACTTATGCTGATAATAATCACGGATATCATCATTGTTCTGAAGCATTCTGACGGCATTTACGATAATATCATCAAAATCCATTGCATCAGCCGCCTTGAGCTGATTCTGATAAGAATTATAAACGGTACCAATGTTTCTCTTGAGAACATCGTTCTGATATGTCTGAAGATATTCGGCAGGAGAAATAAGTTTATCCTTTGCACTGCTGATTTCAAAAAGTACCGTTTTCGGAGCGAGGATCTTATCGCTGAAGCCGTTCTGCTTGATGCAATCCTTTATAACACGCTTGCTGTCATCGGTATCATAAATGGTAAAATTCGATGAATAACCGATTCTGTCCGCAAACTTGCGAAGCATTCTGACGCAGGCGGAATGGAAGGTGCTTGCCCAGATATCTCTTGCTGGATCGCCGAGCATTCTTTCGAGCCTGTCTTTAAGCTCGCCTGCCGCCTTGTTTGTGAAGGTGATTGCAAGAATTTCCCAGGGCTTTGCGGAATCAACGCTCATAAGATGTTCAATATCAAATAAATCAATTGAATCATCTTTAAGAGCAGCCTTCATAAGCGCAATTTCGCTTCCCGACGGCTCATATCTGCATTCGTCGCTGAAATAAGCCTTACCGTATTTGACTATATTTGCTATGCGGTTAACAAGCACGGTCGTTTTGCCGCTGCCTGCCCCCGCAAGCACCAAAAGCGGTCCCTCTGTTGAGAGAACCGCTTCTTTTTGCATATTGTTAAGAGATGAAAAATCTCTTTCTATGAGTTGCTTGCGAAGTGATAAAAACTCGTTTGAAACCATTTCTTATCCTCAAATCGAAATTTCGTGAGCAATCTTATAAAGTTCATCGTTAACGGGCTTCTTCATGCTGAGAGCTTCATAAATATCAAAATCAATTATCTTGTCGTTCTTCATAACAACAACTCTGTTGCCGATGCCCTGCATAAGAAGCTGAACGGCATGATAACCCATCTGGCTTGCCATAACTCTGTCTCTGACTGTCGGCGAACCGCCTCTCTGAACATGGCCGAGAATAACAGCTCTCGATTCAACGCCGCATTCCTGCTCAATTTTTCTTGCAAGAGCCTCAACTCCGCCGATTCCTTCTGCAACCATAACGATAAAATGCTTCTTATCGGTCTTCTGAGTTCTGCGGATTCTTTCGATAACATGCTTTTCGATATCCGACTGAATTTCGGGAATAACGATTGCCGTTGCGCCGACTGCGATGCCTGAATTAAGAGTAAGGTCGCCGCACTTATTGCCCATAACCTCAACAACTACGCAGCGGCTGTGAGATTCAACGGTATCTCTGACTCTGTCAACCATCTGCATAACCGTGTTAAGGCAGGTATCATAACCGATCGTATAATCGGTGCTGACTATGTCATTATCTATTGTTCCGGGAACACCTATGCAGGGAATTCCTCTGAGAGAAAGGTCACGGGCGCCTCTGAATGAGCCGTCGCCGCCGATAACGACTATACCTTCAATGCCGTATTTTTTGCAGGTTTCAATTGCTTTCTGCATTCCGCTTTCATCCTTAAAAGCGAGGCATCTTGCCGAATGGAGCATAGTACCGCCTCTGTGGATTATATCGGAAACACTTCTGATATTAAGTTCACGAAGATCATCATCAATAAGGCCCTGATAACCTCTGTTGATGCCGTATACTTTCATTCCGTTTTCACAAGCTGTTCTTACAACGGCACGAACTGCCGCATTCATTCCCGGAGCATCTCCGCCGCTTGTTAATACACCGATTGTTTTCATCTTTAATACACTCCTAAAAAAAGTTCCATAATATAATACTCTTTTTATTTTATAATGTCAACAAATTAAGCTTTTTTTGACAAATTTTAATTCACCGTTTGTTATAAATAACATTTGATTCGCCGAGAATCTTTTTAAGCTCTCTCAAAAGCACATCGTTAACATCAATTCCGGTTCCGATTGGATTTCTTTTGTATTCCTTTGTTTCATTAAAATAATAATAAAGAGGAACGCTTCCGTCAAAAATCGAAAGCAGCCTTTCGCAATATTTGATTTGCGGAGACGATTCGGTATCAAAGCGAAGAAAAAGTCCGCTTGCTTTTTTCTTTTCCTGATTTTCAGCCGGTTTTTCTTCTTCGGCAAACGAATTTTCGGGAGGACACGGCGAAATGCTTTCGCAGACGATTTTCGTATCTTCGTCTTCTCTCATGCTGATCCTGCCGCCGATAAGAACAATATTTCCTTCGCTGAATAACGACGGATGCTCTGCAAGAATCTTCGGAAAAACAATCATTTCAATGCTTCCCGTGTTATCTTCAACAACCGCAAACGCCATCGTTGTGTCGCTCTTTGTTATTTTCTTTCTGACGGAGCTTATAAGAACAAGGAGCTTGACTCTGTCATTATCCTTATATCTGCAATTGTCTTCGGATATAATATCGTTGATCAATGCGCATTTGAGATTTCGTGAAAGCTTTTCATATTTTCTCATCGGATGGCCGGAAAGATACATTCCCGAAACCTCTTTTTCATATTTCAAAAGCAGCTCATCGGGAAATTCTTCTGTTTCGGGATAAACGAAAGTTTCGTTAATTTCTTCGTTTTCATCTTCGCTGTCAAGGTCAAAGAATCCGATCTGACCGTCAACATTTCTCTTTCTTTCGTTATCAAGATCATCAATGATTGAATCAATAACGGAAAGCATCTGCTTTCTGTTTGCGCCGAGACCGTCAAAAGCGCCGCATTTGATCAGGCTTTCAACCGCCCTTCTGTTAAGCTCTCTGCCCTGCATCCGCTTGCAAAACTCATAAAATCCGCTGAAATCGCCGTTTTTTTCACGTTCTTCAACAATTTTATTAATAAAGCTTCTGCCGAGATTTTTAACCGCAAGAAGGCTGTAATGGATGTTGCCGTCCGATGCGCTGAACGAGCCGCTGCTCAGGTTGATATGAGGCGGAAGAAGCTTTATGCCGATTTTTGAGCATTCGTTGATATACTGAACCACCTTGCCGGTATTATCAAGAAAGCTTGTCATTATTGATGCCATGAATTCGCACGGATAATGGCATTTCAGCCAGGCGGTACGATAAGCAACAAAGGCATAGGCGGCAGCATGAGCCTTGTTGAACGCATAAGAAGCAAACGACATCATTTCATCGAAAATTTCGTTTGCAATGTCTTCAGGTACTCCCCTTCTGACTGCACCCTCGCATATAATATTACCGCTTTCATCAACCGTTCCGTGAACAAAGTTTTCTCTTTCTTTAAGCATAACATCATGCTTCTTTTTGCTCATTGCACGGCGGACTATATCGGCTCTGCCGTAGGAATATCCGGCAAGCTCACGGCATATCTGCATAACCTGCTCCTGATAAACGATGCAGCCGTAAGTAACTTCAAGAATGTTTTTAAGCTCCGGAATTTTATAAGTTATATCCTGCGGATTGTGTCTGTTATGGATATAGGTCGGGATTGAATCCATCGGGCCGGGACGATAAAGCGAAATTACAGCTATCATATCCTCGATTGATTCGGGTTTAAGCTGCGTCAGAACGCTTCTCATTCCTGCAGATTCAAACTGGAACACACCTTCGGTCTGACCCGAACAAAGCATTTCAAAAACCTTTTTATCCTTCATATCAATTTTTTCAATATCAAAATCGGGATGCTTTGCTCTGATCATTTTTTCGGCTTCGCTTATAACAGTCAGCGTTCTTAAGCCGAGGAAATCCATTTTGAGAAGTCCAAGCTCCTCAAGAGTTGTCATTGTATACTGCGTGACAACAGCTTCATCGTTTCTTGCAAGAGGAACATAGGATTCAACAGTATCGTGAGTAATAACAACTCCTGCGGCGTGGGTTGAAGCGTGGCGGGGCATACCCTCAATTTTACGGGCCATGTCAATAAGCTCTCTTGCTTCATCGCCGGATTCATAAAGCTCCCTGAACTCCGCAGAACGCTTTAAAGCCTTGTCAATGGTAATATTGAGCTCATTCGGAACGAGCTTTGCAATTGTGTCTACGGTATTATAAGAAACAGCATAAACTCTGCCGACATCTCTGATTGCCTGTTTTGCCGCCATTGTGCCGAAGGTTACTATCTGAGCAACGTGATCTGCACCGTATTTTCTTATAACATAGTCAATAACTTCGTTTCGCCTTTCAAAGCAAAAATCAACATCGAAATCGGGCATACTTACTCTTTCGGGATTCAGGAATCTCTCAAAGAGCAGATTATATTTCATAGGGTCAATGCCGGTTATTCCTATGCAGTAAGCGCAGATGCTTGCCGCTCCCGATCCTCTTCCGGGCCCGACGGGGATACCCATTTCTTTTGCTTCTCTGATAAAATCGTGAACGATGAGATAATAATCCGTATAACCCATTTTCCGGATAACGGAAAGCTCATATTCAAGGCGTTTCACATATTCTTTGGGCGGATTTTCACCATATCTTTCAATAAGGCCTTTGCGGCAGAGCATTTCAAACCAGTCATAATGGTCCCAACCTTCGGGAACATCAAAATGAGGAAGCTTCGTTTTGCCGAATTCAAATTCAACACAGCATCTGTCGGCTATGCCCTGCGTATTTTCAACGGCCTGCGGGCAGAGCGGAAAAGCCGAAAGCATTTCATCCTCACTTTTGAGATAAAACTCCTCCGTGCCGAATTCAAGCCCCGTTTCTTCGCCTATGGTATGGTTGGTCTGAATGCAGATGAGAACCTGCTGCATTCTGCTGTCATTTTTATTGATATAATGAGCATCGTTTGTTGCGGCAAGCGGAATTCCCGTTTCCTTTGAAAGCCTGATTATATCGGGATTGATTCTCATCTGCTCATCAAGATTATGATTCTGAATTTCAAGATAATAATTGTCTTTGCCGAAAACGCTCTGATACCAAAGAGCGGTATTTTTTGCGCCCTCGTAATCACCTGCCGAAAGATTCCTCGCAACTTCTCCCGCAAGGCAGCCGGAAAGAGCGATTATTCCCTCGTGATATTTTTCGAGAATATCCTTGTCAACTCTCGGCTTGGTATAAAAGCCGTTGACCCAGCTTTCGGAAACAAGCTTTATAAGGTTTTTATATCCCTCGTTATTTTCGCAAAGAAGCACAAGATGGAATCTTTCGCTGTCAATGCCGTGAACCTTGTCAAATCTTGACCTCGGGGCAACATAAACCTCACAGCCGATGATCGGCTTGATTCCTCTTGCTTTTGCCGCTTTATAAAAATCAACCGCACCGTACATCACTCCATGGTCTGTTATGGCAACAGAGTTCTGACCCATGCTCTTTATTTTATCGAGCATAGGCTCAATTCTGCAGGCGCCGTCAAGCAGACTGTATTCGGTATGTACGTGCAGATGAGTAAATGACATATTAAGCTCCGTCTGATTTTAATTTTTCTGCTATCTTAACTATCCGGTCAAGTCTGTGATTGACTCCGGAGCGGCTGATAGGCTCGTCCAGCATATTCCCCAAATCCTTAAGGCTCGCTTCGGGATTTTCGAGGCGCAGCTTCGCAATTGACTGAAGATTATCGGGCAATGCGGATATGCCGATTTTTTTATCGATATAAGCTATTGATTCAAGCTGAATATTTGCAGCCTCAACGGTTTTGCTGATATTCGACATTTCAAAATTGATAATGCGATTTACTTTATTTTTAACATCCTTTTCTATCTTGACATTCATCAGATAGAGTGAAGCATCCTGTGCTCCGATAACCGCAAGAATATCTTCGATGCTTTCGCTGATTTTAAAATAAACAATGTGATTTCCCTTGCGGACAATATATTTCGGGCTCAATTCAAGTTCATCGAAAAATTTGATGAGATCGCTGCTTAATTTCTTATACGGCACAACAAATTCAAGATGATAGCCTCTTTCGGGATCCGTAACCATTCCGCACGAAAGAAAAACTCCTCTTAAAAATGATGAAACGCAGCATTCATCCTGGATATTTGCCCTGTTGATTCTCAATGAGGTTTCCTTTAAGGAGTGACCGAATTTTTCAAACACCTTTTCCTTATCGGAATCGGATTTGACATAAGCGGTATGTTTTTTTGTTCCGGTTTTGCTTATCACCGGCTCAACTCCGCAGTAATTACGGAGAAAAGAAACATACATATTGAAAACTTCTTTGTTTTCGGTGGTAATCGAAAGATTATATTTTGAAAAATGCGCAAAAAGCACAAGCCCGTAGACTTGTGCATGAAGACAGCACGGAGAAAGATCTTCAATCTTTGTCAATTCACTTTTTATATCGGATGAAAAAGACAAAATCTCTCCTCCTTATTCAACATAAATTACTTCGGTTTCCAGTTTTACACCAGTTTTTTCAAAAACGGTCTTTTTGCAATGCTCAATTACTCCGAGCACATCATTACAGGTTGCATTATTGAAATTGATAACGAATCCTGCGTGCTTTTCGCTGACCTGCGCTCCGCCGACCGAAAATCCCTTTAATCCGCTCTGTTCAATGAGAGCGCCCGCAAAATATCCCTCCGGGCGTTTAAATGTGCTTCCTGCGCTCGGGAATTCAAGCGGCTGCTTCTCCTTTCTCTTTGAAAGAAGAAGATCCATCTGTGCTTTTATATCGGGCTGTTCGCCCTTTTCAAGCTTCAGCGTTACCGAAGAAATAACAAGATTCTTATCGGAATAAACGCTGTGTCTGTAACCGTAATCAAGTTCATCGCCCGAAAGCGAGGCAAATCTGCCGTCCGGCGTTATATGTTCGCAGGAAACAATAACATTCTTCATTTCGCCGCCGTAAGCTCCCGCATTCATAAACGCTGCACCGCCGACGCTTCCGGGAATTCCGAAAGCGAATTCAAGACCCGTCAGCGAATTGTCAAACGCAAAGCGGCACAGTTTTGCAAGCGATGCGCCGCTCTGACATCTGATTGTTGTTTCATCAACAAGTTCGATCTTATCAAGGTCAACAAGATTGATGATGATCCCTTTATAACCCTCGTCACCAAAAAGAAGATTGCTTCCCTTGCCGATGGTCATATAGCGAAATCCGTTTTCATTAATATATTTGATTGCAGAGGAAAGCTCTTCGACCGTGTCGGGAAAAATCATTGCGTCCGCCTTTCCGCCGATACGGAATGTTGTGTAATTGGACAGAAAAGCAGAATCGGAATATCTGCACGCTATACTGTCGCAAAAACTGAAAAATTCATTGTAAGCCTTCATAGCTTCCTCCACTGAAAAAATTATTCGTCAAGAAGAGCAGCGCCGAATATACCTGCATCGTTGCCGAGCTCTGCGCCGACAACTTTTGTCTGCTTGCCTGCATAAACGCTGTATCTCTGTGACTCGATCTCTGCTCTGAGAGGTGCAAGAATGGTTTCACCCTCATGGCCGATTCCGCCGCCTATGCAGACGATTTCGGGCTGAAGCGCATTGACTATATTGCATACGCCTGCCGCAAGATAATGGATATATTTATCAACAACTGCCTTTGCGGTTTCATCACCGTTTCTCATACCGTCAAAAGCGGTTCTGCCGCTGACGGAATCTATATTGCCGCCTACAAGCTGCCACATTGAGCTTTCCTTATGCTCCTGCATAGCTGCCTTTGTCTGCGAAATAAGAGCGGTTGCAGAGGAATATTTCTCCCAGCAGCCTTTTCTGCCGCAGTTGCACTGTTCGCCGTCAACAACGATGACTGTATGGCCCATTTCGCCTGCCGCATAGTTAACGCCGCCAACGATTTTGCCGTCAATGATGATGCCGCTTCCGACACCTGTGCCGAGAGTGATCGCAACAAAGTTCTTAACTCCCTTGCCTACGCCTGCAACCGCCTCGCCGAGAGCAGCGCAGTTTGCATCGTTATCAAGATAAACAGGCTTGCCGATTCTCGCTTCAAGAAGCTCTTTTGCGGGAACCTGATTGAAATCAAGATTGTTTGCAAATTCGATGTAACCGTTTGATTTGTTGACAGAGCCCGGGGTACCGACGCCGACTGAAACAACTTCGTCAATTGATACTCCGGCATCGTTCAAAGCCATATCAACGGCAACTTTGATGTCGTCAAAGATTTCTTCTGCCGGTCTGGGGCACTTTGTTTTTACCTTGCCCCTGCCGATGATTTTGAGATCTTCCGAAACAACGCCGACTGCAATATTTGTGCCGCCTAAATCTACGCCTATTCTATACATTTTTATTACCTCCGTAATAATATTTATTCCTTTATCTTATTATTTTTTCGCCGTCAAATACAATAAAGCCGTATCCGTTGCCGCCGTTATGGCCGGACATAAGCCATTGTGCATACGCCTTGCGCAGCGAAGTATCCTGCGGGAGCTGATCATAAGGAAGATTTGTGTATCTTCCGAAAACTCTCCAATCGTTGCTGAAGCCTTCATTTTCATCGGAGCTGATGATTTCAAAATCATCCATAAATTTCAGAATGTTGAGATGCTTCGGAAGAAATTCTCTGTGCTTCGGATAGAGAAGCCATGAATGGCAGCCGAAAACAACAAGTCCGTCCGGAAAAAGATGCTTGTAATGAGGATATGCTTTTTTATAGGAATCAAGCCTTACATCGTCGGTAAGCGAAACTCCCGATGAGGGAATATGAAAATTAACATATTTATCGCCGGGTTTAAGAACCTTACCGTTTTTCAGAGTATATTCCTCATCCATATAGGTGCAGACTTCATATTGGAAACGGCCATAGGCAAAACGCTCCATCTTGAAAAATCCGTCATTCCAGCCGGCAACGAAAGTTCCGGGAACGCCCTCGCATTCTATACATTCCATAAGCTTATATCTGAAATCGTTTGCGGAATCCCAGAAAATCTGCTCATCAATTCCCTTTTCATCATATCTTTCTTTAAGAATCGGAGCGCAGAGAAGAAGAAAAACAAATTCCATTGTGCAATCATTTTCTTCATATTTTTCAGCAAGAACCGAAACTCCGTCAAGCGCTTCACGGAGACCGTCTGCTTCCGGATACATGTATCCGTTAACGAAAATATCGAATTCTTTTCCGAATTTTTCTTCATCATCAAGCCTTTGAAGAACTCTCGTGAATTCTTTTATTGCCTCTTCCGGATATTCATAACGCTTCATGAAATCCTGAATAAACTGTGTGTTATGCTTCATTTATATCTCCTCTTTTCATTGAAAATCATGCCACGATTCAAGCTCCTTCTGTGCCGGAACAATATCATCCGTCATCCCGAGCGAATGGAGAAGCTCTCTTGCGGCGTTATAACCCATCTTTTTCTGCCTGTTATTCATTGCAGCAGCTTCGATAATTATCGAAAGGTTTCGTCCGGGCTTAACCGGAACAACCGAAACGGGGACCTTGATGCCCAAAATTTCGGTATATTCATTTTCAAGCCCGAGGCGGTCATAAACCTTATCCTGATCCCACAGCTCAAGCTGAATGACCATATCTATTTTTTCCGTAAGCTTAACCGCACCCATGCCGAAAAGCCTTCGTGCGTTAAGGATTCCGACGCCACGAAGCTCAATGAAATGCCTTATATTATCGGGCGCAGAGCCGACAAGGGTTTTGTTTGAAACCCTTCTGATTTCAACTGCATCATCGGCAATAAGGCGGTGGCCTCTGTTGATAAGTTCAAGTGCCGTCTCGCTCTTGCCAACACCGCTGTCGCCGAGAATAAGCACGCCTTCGCCGTAAACCTCAACGAAAACTCCGTGGCGGGTAATTCTCTGGGCAAGCTCAACGCCGAGATAGGAAATCGTTGCGGACATACATCCCGAGGTTGATTCGGGCGTTGAAAGAACGGGAACTTCATATTTCTTTGCAATTTCGATAAATGCGGGTTTCAGCTCAAGTCCTCTTGTTATAAGGAGAGCGGCCGGCTTTTTTGAAAGAAGCCTCTCCATGCTGCTCTTTGCCGCATCTTCATCAAGGCTGTTGACATATTCAATTTCGGTCAGGCCCAGAAACTGAATACGGGCGGGATCAAAATGCTCTTCAAAGCCGGTAAGGATCAGACCGGGTCTGTTTACATCCTGCGAGGTTATGAAAATATCCTTCAGCTCATGCGGAGTATAAACAACCGAAAAAGAAAGGTCGGAAACGACTTTTTCAAGAGAAACGGAATAGTTACTCATAAAATACTCCTTATGCGGTTTTTAACCGCAAACTTATCCATAATTATATTTATTATAAAACAAATAAATATTTTTTCCAACCCTTTTTATAAATATTTTATTACAAAATATAAAAAAATCCCCCATCCGGACGGATGAGGGAAAAAGAAATTATGATTATTTAACCATACTTGCAACTTCTGCTGCAAAATCGTCTGATTTCTTTTCAAGGCCTTCACCTTTTGCAAAACGAACAAAGCTCTTAACTTTGATGTCTGCGCCGAGAGCCTTGGCAACATTAGCAACATAGCCTGCAACATTACCTTCAAAGAGATCTGAACGAACGAATGCCTGTTCAAGAAGGCAGACTTCTTTAATCTGCTTTGCTACACGGCCTTCTGTTGCACCTGCAAAAATCTTATTGGCAACAATTTCTTCTTTGTTTGCAACTGCAACTTCTGCAAGAGCTGCAATAGCTTCTTCGGAAAGGAAGTTGAAGAGGAACTTGTTATTCTTCTGTTCTTCATAAGCGGCCTTGTCTGCATCGCTGAATTTTCCGGCAGCAATAGCCTTATCAAAAGTGCTTACAAGGATGGGCTTGGGAAGAGTTTCGGGCTTATTGAGTGAGCTTTCAACAATGATGTTTCTCATCTTTGCAAGCTCATCAGCCGAAATATCGTCTTTGCCGAGATATTCGGGGCTCATAGCTGCAACCTGCATTGCAATATTCTTGCCCATAGCAACGAATTCATCCTTTGCAGCGGTAGCATCATCTGTTTCAAATTCAACAAGAACGCCAACTGTTCCTCCTGCGTGAATATAAGTAACTGCTTTGCCTTCAACAAGAGCAAAACGGCGAAGCTTCATATTTTCACGGATTTTAAGGAAGAGTTCCTGAACTGAATCGGCAACTGAAAGGCTGCCGTCAGCGATTGTTGCGGCGTTAAGAGCATCAAGATCAGCGGGCTTAACGGCTGCAACTGTTTTTGCGATAGAATTTGCAAGAGCAACGAATTCGGGATTCTTGCCGACAAAGTCTGTTTCGCAGTTAATTTCAACAAGAGCTGCTGCGTCGGCTGTGCTGTATGCTGCAACAGTACCTTCTGCTGCTGCACGGCTTGCCTTCTTAGCTGCTGATGCAAGTCCCTTCTCACGAAGGAATTCCATTGCCTTTTCTATATCGCCATCAGATTCAACAAGAGCCTTTTTGCAGTCCATCATGCCTGCGCCGGTCTTTTCTCTGAGAGACTGAACGTCTTTAGCTGTAAATGCTGCCATGAATTATTCCTCCTCATTTGCTTCTTCAGCAGCTTCGGGAGCGGTCTGCTCGCCCTGTCTGCCTTCGATAACTGCGTCTGCCATTGCGCCTGCGATAAGCTTAACGGCACGGATAGCATCGTCATTGCCGGGGATAACATAATCAACCTCATCGGGATCACAGTTTGTGTCAACTATTGCAACGATGGGGATACCAAGTTTCTTTGCTTCGAGAACAGCGATTCTTTCTTTGCGGGGGTCAACGATGAACATAGCAGCGGGCTGCTTCTTCATTTCGGTGATACCACCCATGAATTTCTCAAGCTTTTCGATTTCAAGAGCAAGCTTTGCAACTTCCTTCTTGGGAAGAAGATCGAATGTTCCGTCTGCTTCCATAGCCTTGAGCTGAGCAAGTCTTCTGATTCTCTTCTGAATGGTGTTGAAGTTGGTGAGCATACCGCCAAGCCAACGTGCGTTAACGAACGGCATACCGCAGCGAATAGCTTCTTCCTTAACGGATTCCTGAGCCTGCTTCTTTGTTCCTACGAAAAGAACATCGCCGCCCTCTGCTGCGATCTCACGGATGAACATATAAGCATCTTCGAGCTTCTTAACTGTTTTCTGAAGGTCGATAATGTAGATGCCGTTTCTCTCCGTGAAGATGTACTCAGCCATCTTCGGGTTCCATCTTCTGGTCTGGTGACCGAAGTGAACGCCTGCTTCAAGTAACTGTTTCATTGATACTACTGACATGATTTTTTCCTCCTAAGTTAAATTTTGTATCTTGTCAGATACGAACCGCCGCAAAGTCTGATATTACCACGGAATCGCTTCCGCACTCATAATAAAAATAACTCTGCGTGTGATTTGCCTTGGTATTATATCACATAGTTTTTCCGATTGCAATAGTAAAATTAAATTTTTTATATATAAAGACACAGCCTGCAAAAATTACAGACTGTGCCGGAAAAATCATTATCTGTGCCATTTAACGCCCTGAGCAGTGTCCTCAAGAACAATGCCCATCGCTTTAAGCTCGTCTCTGATTCTGTCTGCTTCTGCCCAGTTCTTTTCTTTTCTCGCCTTTGTTCTCGCTTCGATCATTGCATCAATATCCTCATCGAGAACTTCTTTATTTCTGTTATAAACAAGGCCGAGGACGCCCGTAAGCTCATCAAAGAGCTTTGCGGCATATTCGGCAGTTGCCTTGCTCTGATTCTGACCGATAACGAGAGTATTTATATCTCTTACAAGCTCAAACACAGCCGAAATACCGTCCGCCGTATTAAGGTCATCGTCCATAGCTTCAACAAACTGCTCAACACGCTTATCAAGCTGCGCTTTGATTTCCTCATTTATTTCGCCTTCGCCTGCATTCTTGATTTCAAAATCAAGGCTGTCACGGCAGGTATAAAGTCTTGCAAGAGAAGCCTTGCACTGCTCGATGATGTCAACGCTGTAATTGATGGGACTTCTGTATGAAGATGAAATCATAAGATAGCGGATGGGCTCATAGCCGTATTTTTCCGCAACATCCCTGACGGTGAAGAAATTTCCGAGTGACTTTGACATCTTGACATTATCAACATTGATATAGCCGTTATGCATCCAATATTTCGCAAACTGCTTATCGGTGAAGCATTCGCTCTGCGCAATTTCATTTTCGTGATGCGGGAAAATGAGGTCCTGTCCGCCGCAGTGAATATCAATGCTTTCGCCGAGATAGCGGATATTCATTGCAGAGCATTCGATATGCCAGCCGGGTCTGCCCTTGCCCCACGGAGAATCCCAATAAGGCTCGCCGGGTTTAGCTGATTTCCAGAGAGCAAAATCCATCGGATCTCTCTTGATATCGCCTACCATGATTCTTGCGCCTGCTTCAAGCTCTTCAAGAGGCTGATGTGAAAGCTTTCCGTATTCGCTGAAGGTCTTCGTGCTGAAATAAACATCGCCGTCAACCTCATAAGCGTGACCTTTTTCAATAAGTCCGCTTACGATTTCGATAATCTTATCAATGTTTTCGGTTGCCTTCGGATGAACGGTTGCAGGTCTGAAATTAAGGCCGTTTGCATCCTTCCAGAATTCCTCGATATATTTTTCGGAAACGGTCACATAATCCGTTCCCTCTTCGTTTGCTTTTTTGATTATCTTATCATCAATATCGGTAAAATTCTGGACGAAGGTAACATTATATCCTCTGTATTCAAGATATCTTCTCAAAACATCAAAAACGCAGATAGGTCTTGCATTTCCGATATGGATATAATTATAAACAGTCGGTCCGCAGGCATAAATCTTTACCTCGCCCTCCTTGATGGGAACGAGCTCTTCTTTTCTTCTTGTAAGGGTGTTGAAAACTCTCATTTATTTTCCTCCTTGTTTAATTCTTTTCTTAAATTTTCGATTTCGCTTTCGAGCCTTGCGATCTCCTGGGCAACGGGGTCCGAAATATGAATCTGGTCAAGGTCCGCAATTCTGACGCCGTCAATCTTGACTACCTTTGCCGGAACGCCGACTGCGGTTGAGTTTGCGGGAATATCGTTAAGCACAACTGCGCCTGCCGCAATTCTGCTGTTATCACCTATAACAACGGGGCCGAGCACCTTGGCGCCGGAGCCGATCATAACATTATTTCCGACTGTGGGATGGCGTTTGCCGGTGTCTTTTCCCGTTCCGCCGAGAGTTACGCCCTGATAAATAGTAACATCATCGCCGATTTCGGCAGTTTCTCCGATAACAACGCCCGTGCCGTGGTCTATAAAAAATCTTTTGCCTATCGTTGCTGCGGGATGGATCTCTATGCCGGTTTTCCTTGAGGCATACTGTGAAACCCATCTTGCAAAGAAATAGAGCTTATGACGATAGAAAAAATTCGCTCTTCTGTGAAGCCTTATCGCCTTAAATCCCGGATAAAGAAACATTATTTCAAGAACCGAACGGGCAGCCGGGTCTCTCGCCCAAACGCATTCAATATCTTCTTTCAATTGTCTGAACAAATCCATTCCCCCAAAAACCAAAAAACCTCCGAAGTCCCGAAAGACAACGGAGGCGTAAATACGCGGTTCCACTCCTGTTTATAACTTGAGGCATAACCATAGCTTTAACGCAGCCATACGCACAGAGATACTCCATTCCCCCTGCGTGCCGCAAGGCGCACTTCGCCGGATTTATCTCCGAAGGTCTTTTCAGCTGCCGACCCTCTCTCTGTTGAGCATCAAAACGGTTACTCTACCCTGCCGTTGCATTTATCATATTGATTGGATTATATTATAGATTCACGAAAATGTCAACGGAGATTCTGCATAAAAAATTGCATGATGCGAAAATTATTTTGAAAAATCAATCACTTTCAGTCCGTCAACAATATATTTTATGCCGGAAAGCGCCGTAAGGAACGCAGTTATTCCGAGAAGAATATTCGAAACTATCGAAAGAGAATCAAATTTAAATCCGAGGGAATCAACCGCAAACAATGCTAGCATAATGAAAATCGAAAAAACCATTTGGCTGACCGTTTTCAGCTTTCCCCATATTCCCGCAGCGATAACAACTCCCTGCGAAGCGGCAACAAGCCTGAAGGAGGTCACGAGAAATTCTCTTGTAAGAATAATCATAACTATCCATATATTGCAATATCCCTGCTGCATAAAAGCAAGAAGAGCAGCCGTAGTAAGCATTTTATCCGCAAGCGGGTCGCAGAGCTTGCCGAAATCGGTAACAAGATTATTCTTTCTCGCAATTTTTCCGTCAAGAAAATCGGTTATCGAAGCGGCGGCAAATATTGCGCAGGCAATAAGATAATGAAACGGTATCGTTTCAATAAGCATAACCGCAAGATAAAACGGAGTTAAAATTATTCTGATCAAAGTCAGTTTATTCGGTAAATTCATATTAACACCTTTAACCTATATCTTTTCCTATAAGGTCATAATCGTTGACGCCGATAACTTCGACCTTTGCAAAATCGCCGTTGTTATAATCCTTATCGGTTGTGAAAATGATTTTTCCGTCAATTTCCGGGGCGTCCATATATGTTCTTCCGCTGTAACTGTCGGAATAGCCGTCATAATCCTCAACGATAACGCTGTAAACATTGCCGATTCTTTCGCTGTTTTTTACTGTTACGATTTCAAGCTGATCCTGCATGATGATTTCACCTCTGCGAAGCTTGACATCTTCATCGACCTGATCTGCCATATCGTAAGCCGGAGTACCCTCCTGGGGCGAAAATTCAAAGCATCCGAGGCGGTCAAATTCGATTTCATTGACGAATTCGGAAAGCTTTTCAAATTCTTCCTCTCCCTCCCCGGGGAAGCCGACAATAAATGTTGTTCTGATGACCGCATCGGGCATTGCTTCTCTGATTTTTCCGATTACGCTGCGGATAAATGCGGAATCCCCTCTTCTGTTCATCCTTTTAAGGATTCCGTCGTCTGCGTGCTGAAGGGGAAGATCAATATAATGAAGCACCTTCGGCTGGCGTGCCATCGTTTCAAGAAGTTCATCTGTAATTTTATCTGGATAGCAATAGAGCATTCTTATCCATTCGATTCCGTCAATTTCGCACAGAGCATCAAGCAGTTCCGGAAGCTTTGACTTGCCGTAAAGATCCGCTCCGTAATTTGTTGTATCCTGAGCAATGAGGATGAGTTCTTTTGTGCCTGCGGCGGCAAGCTCCTTTGCTTCCTGAACAAGCGTTTCAAACTCAACACTTCTGTAATTGCCTCTGATGGAAGGAATTGCACAGTAGGTGCATCTGTTTGAGCATCCGTCTGCAATTTTAAGATATGACCAATATTCCGGAGTTGTGAGAAGTCTTTCGCCCGTCAGAGGAAGAAGCTCTTTATCGGGCATAACGATTTTCTTTTCGCCCTCAATTATTTCCTTAACAAGCGAAGCGATGTCACCGTTTGCGCCGATACCGATAACCGCATCAACCTCGGGCATTGATTCAAGAATGGCATCCTTCTGCCTTTCGGCAAGGCAGCCTGTTACAATAATTTTTCCAACGATTCCGTCTTCCTTGAGCTGCGCCATTTCAAGAATATTTTCAATTGCTTCCTGCGCTGCTGCATCAATGAATCCGCAGGTGTTGATAATAACGGCATCAACGCCCTCATAGCAATCGGCAATCTCAAAATTATTTTTATCAAGTTGAGCGAGCATTCTTTCGGCATCGACCTGATTTTTGGGGCATCCGAGAGAAATCATACCTATTTTATACATCGTCAAAATCCTCCGTTTCAAGCTCAATGCTTCTGAATGCAGAATTGATATCGGACCATCCGTAGCCGAGCCTCTGAAGCGAAGCAACGGCTTTCTTCCTGCCTTTTTCGTCGGCAAGGAAGCGGGAATATTTTGTGTTCAGTAATTCTATGATACGCAAAACCGGGTCAAAGTCAAGACTTTCGCATATATTTTCGGCAATTTCACGGGAAATGCCCTTCATAATAATTTCGTTTTTTATGCCCCGTGCGCTCATGCCCTTATGCTCCGAAAGCTTTCTTGCGAGGTTTTCGGCATATCTTTCATCGTCAACATATCCGAGTTCTTCAAGGCGATCAATTGCCGGAATGACATATTCCTTTTTATGCCCCTTCTGAACAAGCTTTGAAATCATTTCCTTTTTGCTGTGGTCGCTGTAAGAAAGCAGACGAAGCCCTGCAAGGAACGCAAAGCGGGAGCCGACGGAAAGAAAAAATTCCGCCAACTCCTGCTCATCTTCAATATTATGCTTCATGCAGTAAGGACTGCTGAACCAGAATTCCGAATCAACGGTAAATCTGTATTCATCATCGCACGAAATATGTATTTTATTCTGTTTTCCTATACTGTACGAAATTTTCATTTATCAGTCTTCATCATCGTCAACAACGATGTCAAGCTTTGCTCTTGCTTTTGCCTTTGTTGTGGGCTCTGCTGCGGGAGCGGCAGGCATAACAACGGGCTGACGGGCTCTCTTTGACTTTGCCTCTTCATTTTTATCTTTTATTGCGGCAACTATCTTTTCCTCGATTTCTTTTGCAAGCTCGGGATTATCGGCAAAAAGCTCCTTAACCTTATCTCTGCCCTGGCCGAGACGCATATCGCCGTAAGAGAACCATGCGCCGCTCTTCTGGATAATACCGAATTCAACGCCCATATCAACAAGCTCGCCGTCCTTTGAAATACCCGTGCCGAACATAATATCAAATTCAGCGGTTTTGAACGGAGGAGCAACCTTATTCTTAACTACCTTGCACTTGACTCTGTTGCCTACGAATTCACTTCCGGTACCCTTGAGGGATTCCGATTTGCGGACTTCCACACGGATGGAAGCATAGAATTTGAGTGCACGGCCGCCGGTTGTTACCTCGGGGTTTCCGTAAACAACGCCGACCTTTTCACGAAGCTGATTGATGAAAATAATGATTGTTCCGGTTTTTGCAACTGCGCCTGCAATTTTACGAAGAGCCTGTGACATAAGCCTTGCATGAGAGCCGACATGAGCATCACCCATATCGCCTTCGATTTCAGCTCTGGGAACAAGAGCGGCAACCGAGTCGATAACAATAACATCAAGAGCGCCGGAGCGAACGAGAGCCTCTGCAATTTCAAGAGCCTGTTCGCCGTTATCGGGCTGAGAAACAAGAAGAGAATCAACATCAACGCCGAGATTTCCGGCGTAGGTCGGATCAAGAGCGTGCTCTGCATCAATAAATGCCGCTTCGCCGCCGAGCTTCTGCGCTTCTGCAATAACCGAAAGAGCAAGGGTCGTTTTGCCGGATGATTCGGGGCCGTAAATTTCAACTATTCTTCCTTTGGGGAAACCTCCGATTCCGGTTGCAACATCAAGAGAAACCGAACCTGTTGAAATCGATTCAACATTCATACCGTTGTTTTCGCCGAGACGCATGATCGTTCCCTTGCCGTAAGTCTTTTCTATCTGAGCGAGTGCCGTTTCAAGAGCTTTCTGTTTATCTGCCATTTTTCTACCTCCGAAATGTTAATCAAACAAATGTTCTGTTTGTATTATATAACAGACTTTCGAAAAATGCAATAGCAAATTTAAATTTTTCAAAAAAGTTTATTTAAAAAAATTTAAAAAAACACTTGCAATTTTGATTAAAGTCTGTTAATATATCATCTGTTAATTACTAACAAGGAGGTGTGACACATGGCAAAATGTGAATTCTGCGGTAAAGATGTGTCCTTCGGCATTAAGGTTTCCCATTCACACAGACGTTCAAACAGAACATGGAAGCCCAACGTCAGAAGAGTTAAGGCCGTTGTAAACGGAACTCCCAAGAGAGTTTATGCTTGCACCCGTTGCCTTCGCTCCGGTAAGGTTACAAGAGCCGTTTGATTTAACGAACGCATGATTAAGAGACTGCCATCAGGCGGTCTCTTTTTCTTTTGTCTATTTTACCAATCGACTTGTGTCTGCCGTTTTTATAAAACACAATCTCTTGTGATTTATTACATTATAATATAGAAGATTTCATTAAAACGAAAAATGTGTTCCCTTTTCCGTCAGAATTGTGTATAATATGATTCTATAATTTTAATTTGGAGCAATATATATGTTTTATTCCGTTGACCCCGATAAAATGAAATCGTCTTTCTCTGTGCCGAATGATATTGTTGATAAGCTTTTAAAGTTTACTGACGGAAATCAGCTCAAGGTTTTGCTTTATATTCTCCGCAACAACGGAAGAGCGGATGATATTGACACAATGAGCAAGGCTCTTAAAATTGAAAAAAGCGATATAGATGACTGCATTCAGTATTGGGAATTCACCGGAATGCTGAAACATGAGGATCCATCAAAATCCGCAGAGCCGGTAAAATTCATTCCGTCTATTAAAAAAAGAGCTGAAAAAGCCGAAATTTCCACCATCCCTTCAAAGCCGTCAAGTGAAGAAATTGCTAAAAGAATAGATGAATCGCCCGAAATAGGCCACCTTATGCTTGAAGCGCAGGGAAAGCTCGGCAAAACGATCGGCTATGACGGCCAATGCACTCTGCTCCTGCTCCATGATCATTACGGACTTCCGATAGAGGTTCTGTTTATGCTTATTGAATACTGCTCTTCAGTCGGCAAAACGAACTATTCCTACATAGAAGCAGTCGGCAAAGACTGGGGCGAAAGAGAAATCGACACTCTCGAAAAAGCGGCTTTGCAAATTTCATCGCTCAACAATGCCAACAGCTTCTGGACAGAATTTGCAAAATACGCAGGTCTTAATACTCCGAGACCGACTCTCAAGCAGGCTGAATTCCTTCACCGCTGGAGAGAAGAATGGAAATTTAGCAGCGATATGATATTCAGAGCCTACGATGAAATGGCAACCTACACCGGCAAGCTGAATTTCAGATATATTGATAAAGTGCTGAACAGCTGGTATAATGAGGGATATAAAATAATTGCGGATGTTGAAGAAGGTCAGAAAAAGCGCAGCGAATCTCCCAAAGCGGAAAAATCAACATCCTATGACCTTGATGAATTCAAAAACCGTTCGATCCACGGCGAACTGAAATACGAAAGGAAGAAGAAAGAATGAGTTACAGCAGCAAATCACTTTCAAAAGCCACTCAGATTCTTTCCGAAAGAAGAGCAAGGGCACAGAAAATCAGAGAAGAAAGACACAATGAAATAATAAAGCTCATTCCCGATGTTGCAAAATATGAAGCTCAGCTTTCGTCAAGCGGACTTGCGGTCATAAAAGCCTTCGGAATGGGAAACGATGCGCAGAAATATATTGATGACCTTTCAAGAGTAAATCTCACAATTCAGAAAGTCATCGGAAACCTGCTTGAAAGCAAAGGCTATCCGAGGGATTATCTGCTCACTCCCTATACCTGCAAAAAATGCGAAGACACGGGCTTCGTTGACGGATATTTCTGCGAATGCCGCAAAGAAATTCTCAAAAATATTTCAAAAGAAGAGTTAAGCAGCGTATCTCCGAGCAGAGAATGCAGATTTGATAATTTTGATCTGAATTATTATCCCCTGCCTTCCGACAGCCGTGTCGGCGTTTCTCCGAGAAACAGAATGAACGAAATCTTCAACTACTGCAAAGCCTATGCGGAGGATTTTGACGAAGAATCCGGAAGCCTTTATTTTTACGGCGCAACGGGTCTCGGCAAAACTCATCTTTCACTTGCAATCGCAAACACGGTTACGGAAAAAGGCTATAATGTAATTTATGATTCTGCGCAGAATATTCTTTCTTCGCTTGAAAGAGAAAAATTCGGCGGCTTAAGTGCGGGAAAAAGAGAAAAAGAGCTTCTTGACTGCGACCTGCTTATAATTGACGACCTCGGCTCCGAATTTTCAACACAGTTTACGGTTGCAGCGATATACAATATTATTAATACCCGCATAAACACTTCAAAACCGGTCATCATCAGCACAAATCTGAATGAAAAAGAACTTGAAGAAAAATATACGCAGAGAATTGCTTCAAGAATCATCGGAAACTATGTTTCGATACTTTTCCTCGGAAATGATATAAGACAGTTAAAAAAGAATCGGTAAGGTGAATCAGATGGACATAATCAAAGAATTGACAAACCAGTTTAAATTGCAGACCTGGCAGGTCGAAAACACGGTCAAGCTTCTTGACGAGGGCAACACCGTTCCGTTTATCGCCCGATACAGAAAGGAAGCTCACGGCACTCTCGATGACCAGATCATAAGAGAGCTTTCCGAAAGACTTGAATATCTTCGCAACCTCGAGAAAAGGCGTGAAGAGGTCAGAGCGCTCATAACGGCGCAGGGAAAAATGACGGATGAAATTTCCGCTTCTCTCGATGCCGCCGCAACGATGACCGAAATCGAAGATATTTACAGACCGTTCAGACCAAAGAGAAAAACAAGAGCCTCTGTTGCAAAGGAAAAAGGTCTTGAGCCTCTTGCCGATGCAATTTTTGCTCAGGAAGCGGATTCCGCTTCTCCGGCAGAGCTTGCAGAAGCTTATATAAGCGAAGAAAAAGGCGTTGCATCCGCAGAAGAAGCTCTTCAAGGCGCACTTGATATAATTGCGGAAAACATTTCCGACAATGCCGATATTCGCCGCAGGCTGAGAAATCTTTTCACAGTCATCGGCGTTGTGACCGTTTCCGCAACGGATAAGAACGCCGAAAGCGTTTATACGAATTATTATGAATACAGCGAACCGGTCAGCAAAATCGCAGGCCACAGAGTGCTTGCAATCGACAGAGGCGAAAGAGAAAAATTCCTTAAAATCAGCGTTTCGATTGATGCGGTCAAAGCAAACAACATCATTGCCTCCGCAACCCTCAAACCCGAAGGCTCTCCCTGCACGGAAGCAGTCAGAGAAGCCGGAGTTGACGCTTACAACAGACTTATTGCTCCCTCGATTGAGAGAGAAATCAGAAATATGCTCACGGAAAATGCCGCCGCAAACGCCATCAAAGTTTTCGCTCTCAACACAAAAGAATTGCTTCTTCAGCCTCCCGTAAAAGGCAAAATCGTTATCGGCCTTGACCCCGGATACAGAACGGGCTGCAAGGTTGCCGTTGTTGACCAGACCGGAAAGGTGCTTGACACGGGCGTAATCTATGTTACCCATTCCGAAGCACAGAGGAATCAGGCAAAAGACCTCATTAAAAGACTTATCGCAAAACATAACGCAAACTGCATTTCAATCGGCAACGGAACGGCTTCAAAGGAAACCGAGATGTTTGCGGCAGAGGTTCTTCACGAGATCAGCGCAGATGTTTCATATATGGTTGTCAGCGAAGCCGGAGCCTCCGTTTATTCGGCATCAAAGCTCGCCGCCGCAGAATTCCCGCAGTATGATGTTTCATTAAGAAGTGCGGTTTCGATTGCAAGAAGACTTCAGGATCCTCTTGCAGAGCTTGTTAAGATCGACCCGAAGGCAATCGGAGTCGGTCAGTATCAGCATGATATGCCTCCGAAGGAGCTTGACGCCGCCCTTGATGCGGTTGTTGAAGATGCCGTTAACTCTGTCGGCGTTGACCTCAACACCGCTTCTGTTCCCCTGCTTTCAAGGGTTTCCGGCATAAATTCGACTGTTGCAAAGAATATTGTTGATTTCAGAGATGAAAACGGAGAATTTTCGTCCCGTTCACAGCTTAAAAAAGTTCCGAAGCTCGGCGCAAAGGCTTTTGAACAGTGCGCAGGCTTTTTGAGAATTCCCGAAAGCAAAAATATTTTTGACAACACCGGAGTTCATCCCGAAAGCTATGATGCCGCAAAAGCACTCCTCGCTCTTTTCTCTTATGATTCAAGCGACATCGGAACCGAAAAAATCGCTTCAATCGGAGCAAATGTTGAGCTTCTTGGCGAAGAAAAGGTTGCCGAAAAGCTCGGAATCGGAGTTCCGACCCTCAAAGACATCGTTAAGGAGCTTATCAGACCCGCCCGTGACCCGAGAGACGAGCTTCCTCCCCCGATGCTCCGCACCGACGTTATGGGAATGGAAGATTTGAAACCGGGTATGGAGCTCAAAGGCACCGTCAGAAATGTTACCGATTTCGGCGCATTCATCGACATCGGCGTTCACCAGGACGGACTTGTTCATATTTCGCAGATAACCAATAAATTCATCAAACATCCGTCCGAGGTCCTCAAAGTCGGAAATGTTGTTACAGTATGGGTTATCAGCGTAGATAATACAAAGAAGCGCATTTCGCTCACGATGAAACAACCCGTTAAAAAGGAAGATTAAAAAATCAGGCGATCCGATTTTATCGGACCGCCATTTTTTATATTATTTTGATGCTGTATTTTCTGACCATCGAAACCGGATAATATGATTGCTTTGCCTTGCGGAGATTTTCGTGGCCGAGGTCTTCCTCACGGTTGACGAATTCGGCATCGGGAAATTCATTTTCAAGCACAAGCTTATTGATTGCCGCATAAATCCCGATAAATTCGGTTTCTGCCTTTTCAAAATGGATAAAGCAGGTTTTGCCGTTCCCCTGCGATCCGATTGCAAACGCCGCAACCTTGCCGTTTATTCTTATTGCGCCGCCTTTATAACCCAGGTAGTTATAATTTTCGATAACCCTTTTTATCATCATGTGGTCGCTTTCGCCGGAATCGGCGGTGTCCGCATTTTTCAGCCTGCTCCATTCAAGAGAATTTTCGATGCATTCATCAAAAATATCATCATTCAAAGAAATATATTCATAATCGGGATAAGCTCTCATAAACTGGCTGAAATGATTTCTCTTCCTTGAATATTTCTTGCCTTTGAGTTCCCGCAATGAATCTCCGTCATAAAGATAATCCGAAAAATCATCGTTGCATTCCGGACGGGAATGCGAAATACTGATTTTTTCAAAAACGGGAAGATATTCTTCTTCAATACATAATATTTTTAAGGGAAGGCCTTTATCATCAAACTCCTTTTTAACGGCAAGAATGATCCGTTCAAGTTTATAAATATCAAATTCGCCGAGCGGCATCAGCATAAACGGATTATCCTCATTGAATGAAGCCTGAACAAAGCAGTTTTCGATTATCTTCCAACGGACATTATATACCTCATCCCAGGCAAAACGGCAGCCAAAGGATAAATCAGTCATTTTTGTTTTCGTTAATGAATAATATCTACCGTAAATTTCTCTGTCTTCCTGTTTAAGGATATTCCAGCCGGAAGAGGTTTCAATTATGTCATAATAAAGAGCTGTTGAAAATCCCGGCCTTGTTATCGCAGGAGAAACGCTTTTTCCGTCAAGAATGTTCAAAAGCTTTTCAACAAGGCTGTTGCCGGCAAGAGTTGAAAGATGAATGCTTCCCATCGCTCTGGGATTGATTTCAAGAAGCTTCGGAACGCCGTTTTCATCTTCCCTGAAGCTTATGCAGGAAAGATATGACAGACCGATTGACGAAACAATTTTTTCACAAAGGCCGAGAATAACGGGATTTTCAGCGGTTACGCTGCTTGCAGACAGTCCTCCGAACATATCATTATTGATCCTGACGGTTGCGCAGACGATTTTTCCGTTATCGGCAAGCACATCAACATCCCATTCCCTGCCGGGAAGAAACGGCATAACAAGCCTTTCTGACGGCAGAGCTTCATCATTGGGAAACTCTTCAAAGCATTCAAGAGCAATTTTGTGAGAATGACCGCCTTTTAATGCAGACAATGCAAAATCTTTTTTATCGGTGAAACGCAGAAAACCTTCGGCGTTTTCGCCTCTTAACGGCTTCATAATGCAGGGAATACCTTTTCTGTTGAAATAACCGTAACCCTCACGAAGAGCGCCGTAAGTTGAAACAATGCGGAAATCCTCAATTGTTTTTTCAAGTCCGTCAACATTTTTGAGAAAGGCGTAAAGCAGACCTTTATTATTGCTTATTTTGATTGCTTTGCTTTCCGAGGTTATAACAACGGCACCGGTCTGCTCTCTGATTTTTTCGGCGGAATCCGCCATAAATTCAAGCCCCGATGTTGCAACCGGAAAAACATAGTTCACTTTTTCTTTTTTGATAACACCAATCAGAAAATCATAATATTTTTTATCATCAATTTCCGGCGCAGTGTAAACCGCATCCAGCATTGCGGAATGTGCGCAGGTAAGAGATGAGCAAAAGCCGATTATTCTGACTTTTTCATTCAATGACCGCAGAGAACGGATAAGACCTGTGAATTCTCCGTCGGTCAGCAGAAAAACTTTCATTTCAATCCTCGATTTTAATATATTATGAGTTCTTCAAGCGAACGCTTGGGAACAAAATGATTTCCTTTTTCATCCCTGTAATAAGCCGTGCTTCCGCTTTCGGGAAGGTCAACAAGGCTGATATTTTCAGCCGGCTTTCCGAGAGCCAGAACAAGGTCAATTGAATATTTTTCAGTGTCGATGCCGAGATTTGAAGCGAGCTTTTCTCTGTTTATCGCTCCGAGAATGCAGCCGCCAAAACCTTTTTCAACCGCCGAAAGCATAAGAGTCTGCGCAGCGATACCGTCATCATACATCTTATTGCTGCCGATTGCAAGGTCACAAAGAATGATTATATATGCCGACGGTCTTTCGCCTTCGGCAGGTCCGCTCCAATCCTTGAGAAGCCCTGCCCATGCAAGCGTTTCAAAAACCTTTCCGCATTTTTCCTTATCGTTAACGGGCATAAACTTAAGCGCCTGAGAATTGACAGTTGAAGGAGTAAACCTTGCGGTGTCGATCATTTCAAGCAGTTCTTTTTCTGAAATCTCATAATTTTCATCAAATCTTCTGTAAGAACGGTTTTTTATAACAAGATCTTTAAGCATAAGCATCTTCTCCTTTGCCGCTTCATTATATCTCATTTCCGGTCTGTTTTCAACATATAAATCACCATAAGAAAAATAGAATTTGAATGTTTGCGGAAATATTGTCAAATTTTAAATTATTTTGAACAAATCATTACAAATTATTGCAAAGCAAAAAAGTTTTATCTATAATTGTTTTATCACGACTGTGGAGATGGTATTATGAAGCGTATCCTCTGCGTTGTTTTCTCTCTTCTTCTGGTTGTTTCGGTATTCTTCAATATGGGTATCTGCGTCAACGGCATTTCCGCCGATGAAAAAAGCGCTTCCGAATTTGCGGAGGATGTCGGCAAAATGCTTAAAATTGCCGATGAAAATCCCGGTTTGGGCAAGGCACGCAAATCCCCTGAAATCAATAACAATGAATTTGCAACCTGCAGGCTTATTGTAAAAACTGCGGGAAAATTAAACACGCTCAACGCTGTTTCATTTGTAAACGGCTTTGATAATATATGGGTTTTACAGTTTGACAACACCGAAAGCACTCGCTCGGCATTTGAATTTTATTCAAAGCAGAAATATGTTGATTTTGTTGAAACGGACAAAATCATTTCTGCAGCCGAAACGGGTGATTTTTTGCTTTCGGGAACAAAATCGGAAAAAAATCATCTTTCATGGGGACCGGATTATCTCGGAACGGATAAATTCAATGATTCGCTTATCAATTCCGGCAAACCGCTTGCAAACATTACCGTTGCGGTCATTGATTCGGGAATCGAAAGCTCCCACGAATTTCTCAAGGGCAGAATCATTCCCACCAATATTAACACGAGCGGAAGCGGAATCAGAAATTCAAGCGAGGATGATTACGGCCACGGAACACAGGTTGCAGGTGTTATAGCCGATTCAACTCTTGAAAATGTAATGATCAAGCCATATAAAGTTCTTGACCGTTTCGGTCATGGTACGCTTGTTTCGATTGCTGCCGGAATCAACTGCGCCGTCAGCGACAATGTTGACATAATCAATATCAGCCTCGGATTTTATGATAGCTCTGAATTTCTTGAAGAATCCGTCAACAATGCAATTGCAAACGACATAACGGTTGTCGGTGCCGCCGGCAACAGCGCAACCGATGAGCCTTATTATCCCTCATCTTATTCGGGCGTTATCAGAGTTTCCGCAGTCAACAGTTCGGGAATTCCCGCAAACTTCACAAATTACGGCAACATTTCATTTGCTGCCCCCGGAGTTAATATTTATACAACAACCATCGGAAACGGATATACTTCCTGCAAGGGCACTTCCTTTTCAGCTCCGTTCTGCGCAGCGGCTGCAGCTGCGGTCAAATCAATTGTTCCGCTCGCTTCATCGGAAGATATTTTTGACATAATCAAAACTTATTCGGTCAGTTCTCCCTCAATTGATTCAAAGGATAAAATCGGATACGGTATTATCTTTGCTCCGCAGGATTTTGAAGAAAACCTTTCGGGAAAAACGGAAGCTCCCGAATTCGTTTCCGATTCACCGGAGATTTCAATTAATCCTTTTAAGCTTGAAATCAGATGCGCCACGCCCGATTCAGTCATATACTACACAACAGACGGATCGATCCCGAGCGAACATAATCAAAACTCGGAAATTTATAACGGTTCTCCGATAACCGTTTCGGAATCATGCAGCATTTCCGCCGTTGCATATTCTCGTGGAAGATACCGCTCCGCAGTTGCAATCTATAACACGATCATTGCTCCGAATGTTTCGCCGGGTGAGATTGAAATCAACGGCGAGGGAATCATTACTGCCTACAAAGGAACTCAAAAAACAATTTCGATTCCTCATTTTGTCGGCTCAATCGAGGTCAGAGGCATCGGAGATAATGTATTCAACGGCTCTGACATCAAGGTGATCGTTCTGCCGTCAACCGTTGTTTCTTTCGGGGAAAGTGCGTTTGAGGACTGCGCATCTCTTGAAACCGTTCTTGCTTATAATGTTGCTTCCGTCGGCAGCAGATGCTTCAAAAACTGCATTTCCGCATCTGCATTCGACCTCGGGGAATTAACTTATATCGGCGATTCCGCTTTTGAAAATGTCTGCTCCGGCGGATATGCGATTTTCGGAAAAACATATTCTCTGAATACCGAAAGTCTTAATTCAATTCCCGAAAACGCTTTCAAGGGCTCTGCATTATCCGAAATAATCTGCAATAACATCTCTTCCGTCGGCAAGAATTCATTCGCAGACTGCGATGCGCTTGTTACGGTCAGCATCAACCGCTGCGCCTCTCTTCCCGAAAAATGCTTCAAGGGCTGCGATTCACTTAAAAATATTTCAATCGGCGGTTTAACGGCAGTTCCTTCAAGCTGCTTTGCAGATTGCCCGATGATAACATCCGTCAATCTTCCCGACGCAGAGCTTCTGATGCCTTATGCTTTTTCAAACAGCACAAGCCTTAAGAGCATTGCTCTGTCGAAAGTCACTTCAATGTTTTCAAATGCTTTCAGCGGATGCACACAATTAAGAGAATTAATACTTTTCTCTCTTGAATATTTTGAGGATACGCCCTCTTCGGCTCCTGAAATGCCAGAAAACCTTGAAACTTTTTCGGTTCCTTCAATGAAGAGAACAATTCCAAATATGTTCGGAAACTCTCCCGGAATAACATATATCTTTCTTAACAAAGCAACCGACATTGCCGCATACACATTTAACGGATGCCATAATATTTATTATCTGAATCTTGAAAATGTGACGGAGCTTAAAGAAAATTCCCTTTCGGGCTGCTCTGCCGAATTCATTGATTTGAGCAAGCTTGTGACGGCATACAGTCTGCCGGACAACAGCGGAATCATGCTTTCTAATGAATTTATTGAAACAAAATATTCTCCCGAAAATCTTCGTCTTTACAGCACTCCGAATTCTTTTATCGAAAGATATGCCGAGTATAAGGGCTATGATTTTGTTCCGCTTCCGATAATCGCAAATGAGCTTCCTCAATATATTGCCTCTTCCTCCGAGCTTATCAGCATTTCCGCCATCGGATATAACCTTAAATATCAATGGTATAAAAGCACCGAAAATTCAAACGAGCACGGAGAACCGATCGATGGAGCAAATCAATCCTCCTATCTTTTCACGGAGGATGACACTTCGCCTTTCTATTACTGCGTTGTAACACAGAACGATTCGGGAACTGTTTCCGAAATCAGGAGCAGCGTTATAACGAAAGATACAACTCCGGCAGATTATACAGAATATGAAAAAGCGGTTTCAAAAGCGAACGGAATAGACCGAAATCTTTATATTGACACCTCCGCTCTTGACCACGCTCTTTCAAAGAAAATCTACGGCAGATATAAATGCGAGCAAAATGTTATTGACGAGCAGACGAAAATAATTCTTGATGCAATTAACGCTCTTGAAATGAATGTTGCAAAAAAGATTTATATGTTTTCATCAGAAACAGACCTTTATATTTTCAGCGGAATCCATGCGCTCGTTATGACTTTGCCCGAAAATTCGATTTATGATTATATAGAATGGTCATCAAGCAACAGCAAGGCGTTCACGGTCAACAATGCGGGCTTTGTCAGATGCGTCGGCAGCGGAAATGCGGTCATCACCGCCACCGTTCATAACCCCGACGGTTCAACAGTTTCGGCTTCGCTGGAATTTGAAAAGAAGCTTCTCGGAATCGAAAAATTGTTGAGCCGTCTTTTCGGATGGATTTTTATTCTGATTTCAAAAATTCCCGTGAGGATACGATAAATTTGCATTCCGGCAGGGCAGATATTTATGCTCACAGTCTTTCCGGAAAAAGTTCCCGTAGGGCACAGATTCATCCGTGCCCTTTAAATTTCTCTTCCGATTTTCAGGCAAAACGGTAACCGAGTGATGATAAAACGAACCCATTTTCTTTCGTTTTAAAGCAGCTATCTGCTTCGTTGCCCTCATTCGCAATACACAAAGTATTACTCATTCGGCCGCCTCGCATATAACTACTCTAAAACGAAATAAAACTTGCCTTGAATTTGAGATATTTTTTCGTATGACAAGGAAGAGGAAGCAGCAAGGCTTGGTGCCTTGCAATGACGATGACGCTGTCAGGCGGAAAAAGAACCGGATTCAAGGTGGGTTCGGATTATTATCACTCGGTTAAGCATAAATGCTTACCCTACTATAAAAAAGACCGCTGTGATTTGTTCACAGCGGATTTTTTATATTTTCTCCGGCTCCTCGGAAACCGGCTCCGGCTCAATAACATTCACCATCTTGCGGTATTCAACCCGGTCATAAAGCTTTTTGAAACGCACACAGACTGCATAGGTCGTGTCGCATTCACGGCAATAGAATTTCGTTCTGAAGAACTGACCGTGAAACTTCCACGGAGCGAGCAGCTCACAAGGCTTTCCGCAGGTGTCGCAAATATGCTCAAGGCGTTTTTTATCAACAAGCGGATTATCAATGTTCCTGATTACCTTAGCTTTATAGAGAAGCTTTGAATAGAATTCATCATTACATTCAAGCATCATTTCGTTAAGCATCTTTTCATTATATATCGCCTTGAAAATATCGGCGGTCAGCATACTGTCGCCGAGCGCTCTGTGATGAATATATTTTTCCGGGTCGATTTCAAGAATCTGGGCGGCAGTCAGAAGGCCCGTCTGCTGACCCTTGGTGCATTTATAAACCGACTGAAAATATTTCTGAAGGTCGCAGTAATTATCAAGAAACGGAATTGTTTTTATTCCGTTGAGATATTTGAAATTATCAAGAAGCACCCGAATATCTCCGTCGCCCCATGTGAGAATAACGGTTTCTTCATTGCCTATCCATTTTCTGAAAAGGGAAAAAGACTTTGTGAAAGGCATTCCCGTGTTAATATCATCATTTGTAAGATGGGTAAGCCTTTTAACACTTCCGCGCAGTTTTTTGCCTATCTGCGAACGGATAATATGAGAAAAAGTATCAACGATCTCAAGCGAAGAATCAAGCTTGACTGCGCCGATTTCGATTATTTCGTTGATATATCCGGCTGCTTTTTTGGCATAGGTATTGTTCCATTCAAGGTCCATGATCACATACTGCATTCAAACATCCCTAAATAAAAAATTTATGAGTTTATATTAACAAAACCGGGCAAAAAATGCAAGTATAATATTTATTTTTAAAATATTATTCGTTATTATTGACAAATAGGAAACCGAAAAGTAAAATTTAAACAAGAAATATCTTCCGGAGGAAAAACAGATGGCATATATACGAAACAAAACAGAGGAAAGAACGGGATATCAGATCGGCGGTATGCCTCCCGAAAGCGTTGATAATCAATGCGATTTCGTTATGGTCTATCGTCTTGACGAATCATATCTTGAAAGAATAAAGCGTTTCAGAGAGCTTGGATATGTTATTCACTTTATGACCGGCATCTCCTGGGGCGCATATAAGGATTATCTTTACGGCGAATATGACGGAATAATCCACTGGGATGAAGCGCAGACAGACCGTTACGGCAACCTCATTCTCCACGGCGTTGATGTGCCATATATGGTTCCCACCGTCGCATTTGCCGATTACATAACCGAAAAGCTCAAAAAGGTTGTTGACGCCGGCGTTGAAGCAATTCATGTTGAAGAACCCGAATTTTGGGACAGAGCCGGATATTCACCTGCTTTTCAGCGTGAATATGCTCTTTATTACAGAGAGCCGTGGACTCCGCCTCATAAATCAACAGATGCAAGATATAAATGCGCAAAGCTCAAAGCATATCTTTTTACAAGAACGATTGACCGCCTTTCATCCTCGCTCAAAGAATATGCAAAGGTAAAATACAACAAAGATTTAAGATTCTACGTTCCGACACACAGCCTTCTTAATTATACGCAATGGAAGATAGTCAGCCCCGAAGGAAAGCTTGCGGATATTCCGGCTGTTGACGGCTGCATTGCGCAGGTCTGGACCGGCACTTCAAGAGAAAAAAACTGGTTTAACGGCGAATACAAAGAAAGAACATTTGAAACGGCCTATCTCGAATACGGTGTTATGCAGGAGCTTGTCAAGGGCACAGGCAGGCAGATGTGGTTCCTTCACGATCCGATTGAGGATAACCCGATTTTCGACTGGAACGATTACAGAAGAAACTATCTCTGCACGGTTGCGGCGTCACTGATGCATCCGAAAGTTAACACCTACGAAATCTGCCCCTGGCCAAACAGAGTTTTTGAGGATAAATACCCGAAAAATTCTCCCGATGCCGAACCGATTCCGGCTGAATATGCAACTCTTCTCAACAATATGTTCAACACTCTCGGAACATTTGAGGGAGGAAAAAATCCGGAATTAAGAGTCGGAATCCTTATGGCAGATACCCAGCTCTGCCAAAGAGAATATCCCGACAGCGAATTCAGCGAATCAAAAGAGGAAGAGGTTGGAACAGTTCTCCGTGATTCGGATGAACTTGTCGGCAAAATCAAAACAAAGCTTTTTGCAAACGGCGAAAAAGAAAGAGAACTGATGCTGAAATTTATGAGCGGAAACGGCTTCCCAGCTTTCTATTCTCTTGCTCTTCCCCTGCTCAAATACGGCATCCCCGTCAGACCCGTTCTGCTCGACAACGCAAGAAGATATAACGGCTATCTTGATGATTACGATGTTCTTATCATGAGCTATGAATATATGAAGCCCGATTATCCCGACGCAAACAACAGCATTGCAGGCTGGGTCAGAAGAGGCGGAACGCTCATCTATGCCGGCAACGGCTTTGATCCTTATCACAACATCAGAAGCTGGTGGAGCGGAAGCTATGAGAACGCCGCAGAGCATCTTTTTGAGGCTCTTGAAATTGATGCCGGAGAAAAAGGAATTTACAGTTGCGGCAAGGGAATTGCGGCAATCTGGAAAGAAAATCCCGCTGTTTTCTCGTTTTCAAAGCAAAACGCCGATTCATTCCGTGAATTCTTTACCGAAGCCGTCGGAAAAGCCGGTTTCAAACCGGAATTCAGAAACTATCTTCTTGTTGAGCGTGAGCCATATTATACCGTTGCGGCGGTGCTCGACGAAAGCATAAGCGATGAGCCTCTCGTTCTCGAAGGAAAATTTGCGGATATGTTTGCTCCCGATTTTGCGATTACAGATAAAAAGATAATTAATCCCGGCGAAAACTGCCTTCTTTTTGATCTTGATAAAGCAAAAAATGAAAAGCTCTGCATTATCGGCACATCGGCAAGAATTTTTGAGATGAAGGAATGCGAAAACAAGGTCATTCTTTCTGCTTACGGTGCTTCGGGAATGAAAGCTAATATCAGGCTAAAACTTCCGTTTGAGCCGTCAAAAGCAACTGCCGACGGCAAAGAATGTGAAATGAGCTTTGATAAATTCTCATCAACCGCACTCATCAGCTATGAAAGCTCCGCAAAACAAATCGAAATAACAGTTTGGTGACAAATATGGAGAAAATTATTGCAATGATAATGAGTCTGATTATGGCAGCCGGCTTATCTGCTTATTCTGAGGGCTATATCCGCCAGACTTCTTTTAAGGAAGCGGTAAACGCCTTCGTTAATATGAGCGAAATCAAAAAAATGAAATATACAGGAGAACCATCCGCCGAAAAATGGGATGGAGAAGCAATCAGCCTTGATTCCTTTGCCTCTCTGACAAAGAAAAACGGAAAGGATTTTGTTATTCTCAATCTGACCGACCCTCATTTTTCGGATTATGATTACAGAGCGTTTCTCGCCTTTGCGTCATCCTCAACGGCAAAGAGACTCGTCAGCGAAATCAAGCCCGACCTTATAACCGTTACGGGCGATATAGTCTGCGCAGATTCAACGGTTTATTCGATAAAACGATTTACCGACCTTATGGAAAGCTTCGGCGTTCCCTGGGCTCCGGTTTTCGGAAACCATGATGACGAAGGAAACTGCGATTTGAATTATCTGTGCGATATTATGCTGAAAAGTCCCAACTGTCTTCTTAAAAAGGGAGATCCCGAAATGGGTTACGGCAACTACGGCATAAGGATCCTCAACGAAGACGGCAGCCTTAATGAAGTTATCGTTATGTTAGACAGTCACCATGACCAGGCAAACGAAAAGCAGCAGAAATGGGTCAAAGCAATTACGGATGCCGCGCAGGATGCGGAAATCTCGCTGTTTTTCCATGTTCCCCTGCCCGAATATCAGTATGCTTATGATGAAGCAAAAACGGACAAAGGCTGGAAAGAAGAATATAAGGCTTATGGCGAAAAACATGAAAATGTATGCTGTGAGAGGGATGCAGAGGGCAAACCTGTTCAGAGAGGTTTTTTTGATATAATAAAAAGAGCCGGAAACATTAAATATGTTTTCTGCGGCCACGAGCACATGAACGATTTTTCGATTCTCTATCAGGGAGTCAGGCTGACCTACACAATGAAGCTCGGCAAAGGCTCGGGTTTTCAGCTCGGGTTTGACGGAGGAACGGTTATAACAATCGGCGAAAACGGAATCAACTGCATCAATCATAAAGTTAAATCTCTCTTCTCATTCAAAGACGAAGAAATCATAAGAATCGGTGAATAAAATGGATTACTGCAAATATGTCAATATTTTTCAGGGCTGCGGAGAAATAGACCTTCCGAAAGCAGAAGGAATAGCAGCAAAATGGTTTTTTATCAAGGCAGGCTGCGGAAACACAAGCCCCGCCGCAACGGTTCCTTTCGGTGCAATGTCTGCTGCGCCATATTCGGGCGGCTACCCAACCGGATACGGCAATCACAAACCCAACAGCCATTCAAGGCCTCCGAAGTTTGAGGGCGGAAACAAGCTTCTCGGCTTTGCTCACATTCAGCAAAGCGGCACGGGCGCAATCGGATATTATTATAACTACGCTCTGACCGTTCCGAAATATTCCGATTCAAAAGAAAGACGGATTCCGGCAAACGAAAAGGCAAAACCCGGATATTATTCCTGCGAGCTTGAAGATATTCTTTGCGAGCTGACGGCATCAAAAAAGACCGCCTTCCACCGCTACACCTTCGGCAGAGAAAACGGACTTGTTGAAATTGATTTTTCAAATAACGGACTGATGATCCCCGATAATGATAAAGCAAAAGTATTTGAATTAAAGGTTGAGAAGAAGGCCGGCAACATTGCCGCCGCAAGCGCATTCATTGAAGGAATCAATATATTTTTTGCCGTCAAAGGCAATTCTGATGTCGAAATAAACGGCAGCAAAGCAATATTCAAAGCAATTGAAAAAGAATCCCTGATCACCGTTTCAATATCTCTCATAAGCGTTGAAAATGCGATGAAACATCTTGACGGCAGTTTTGACGAAGCCGAAAAAAACGCATACGATGAATGGAACAAGGTTCTTTCAAGAATAAAAATCGAAACCGCAAGCGATGAAATCAAAGAGATTTTCTATTCAAATCTCTATCACTCATTTATCAAGCCTTCGGATTGGAGCGGCGAAAGCTTCATTTATGAAACGGGAAAGCCGTTTATGAGCGATTTTGCGACCCTCTGGGATATGTATAAAACAGCTCTTCCTCTTATATTAATGACCGATAAAAAGGTTTCTGAGGATATATGCGAAACCCTGCTTCTGACGGGCGAAAAACTCGGAAATCTGCCAAATTGCATAGGTCTGACCGACAGATACAAGGAATTTTCGGAGCAGGCAAGAATGCTCGGCGCTTATGTGCTGATGACCGCTTACAGATACGGCATCAGCCTTGATCCTCACAGAATGGTCAAGGTTATCTGCGATGACGTTTTTGCTCCGAACAAAACCGATTTTGTTATTGACGGCAAATGCCGTTCTCACACCTGGATGCTTGATATGGCAGACGGCTGCGCTCTTGCGGCACAGATCGCCGATGAAATCGGAGAAACGGAAATTTCCGAAAAGCTGAAGCCCCTTTCGGCTCAATGGGTAAAATGCTTCGACCCCGAAACAGGTCTTCTTAACAACGATTCATCCTATTACGAGGGAACTCTTTATAACTATTCGTTCCGCCAGATGGTCGATATGGAAAGAAGGATCGGAATCGCAGGCGGAAAAGACAGATTCGTTGAGCTGCTTGACCGCTTCTTCGGCTACGGCGCAGAAGATGTTATAAATCCGACTGATCCGTTTGATTATTCGCCTGTTGAAGAAGGAATCAAGCTCGGCAGATTTGAGGGCTTCAACAACGAGTCCGACACCGAAGCCCCGTTTACATATAACTATGTCGGCAGGCACGACAGAATCTGCGAAATAATCCGTGCCGGAATGAAATATATGTTCACAACCGGCAGAGGCGGTCTGCCGGGCAACAATGATTCCGATGCGCTTTCATCTTATTATGTTCTTAACGCAGTCGGACTGTTTCCTGTTGCGGGTCAGGATTTATTCATTCTCGGCTCTCCCGCAGTTGATTCGGCCGAAATCCTTCTTTCAAGCGAAAAAACGCTGAAAATCAATGTTATCAACAATTCCGATGAAAATATATATGTTGAAAAAGCAACATTCAATTCGCTCCCGATCGATAATTTTACGCTCACGGCAAAGCAGATTATGGACGGCGGAACGATTGAATTCATAATGACTGATAAGGCATAAAAAATCAGCCGATCCGAAAAGGTCGGCTGATTTTTTTATAATGTAGTTATATTAATTCCGATGATGCTGATTTCTTCAACGGGTTTGTCGTTCATGCCGACTTTAACTCCTGCTATGGCATCAACAACATCCATTCCTTCAAAGACCTGACCGAAAACGGAATGCTTGAAATCAAGCCAGGGTGTTCCACCGAGATTTTTATAATCCTCAACACATTCTGCCGGGAAACCTCTGTCGGAAAGCTGTTCCATCTGCGAAACAAGGCCTGCATCAACTTCCTTTGCCTGAACAATGAAAAACTGGCTTCCGTTCGTTCCGGGGCCTGCATTTGCCATTGAAAGAGCCCCTCTGATATTATGAAGGTCAACATCGAATTCATCGCTGAACGGTCTGCCCCATATACTCTCGCCGCCCATTCCGGTGCCCGTCGGGTCGCCGCCCTGAATCATAAAATTGTTGATTACTCTGTGAAAAATAATTCCGTTATAATAGCCGTTTTTTGCGTGAGTTACAAAATTTTCAACGGTTTTCGGAGCTTTATCGGGGAAAAGCAGAACCTTGATATCGCCCATTGTTGTTTTTATTTCCGCAACTGTATCTCCGGCTGCAGGTGTTCTTGTCTGAATGCTCATTATTTATCCTCTTTTCTTTTAATTTCAAATTGGTCTGAAAGCTTGACAAAATCTATCTTGCCCATCTTTGTTCTCGGAAAAGCATCAAGAATTTCGATTTTTCTGGGGCAGGAAAACTTTGCAAGGCTCTTTTTGCAATGGCTCTGAATTGCGCTTCTTGCGTTGTCTTTATCCATATTCTCGTCGTTGAGCGTCACGCAGAGCTTAACGCAGGGTCTGCCCTTCTGATAGCCTTGAACGGCACAGACATCCGAAACAAACGGCAGCTGAAGCGTCGCTTTTTCAATATCGGCAGGATAAACATTATATCCCGAAATGATTATCATCCGTTTCTTTCTGCCTGTGAAGAAAAGGAAACCGTCTTCATCAAGATATCCGAGATCACCGGTCATGACCCAGCGTTCCCCTTTCGCATCAACATAAACGCCGTCATCGGGAACGGTATCCCTGCCGTTGAAATATCCCTGCATAACGGTTGAACCTTTAATGACGATTTCGCCCTGCTCGCCGCTCGCAACGGGTTTTCTCATCTCATCCCATATTTCGATCGTCATTCCGTCCATGGGCTTGCCGATAGAATCCTCACGGCAGTCATTATAGCTGTTGAGCGAGCATACGGATGCAACCTCGGTCAAGCCGTAGCCTCTGAAAAGCCTGCCTTTGCCGCCGCAGGATGCGATCGCTCTGTTGAAATCCGAAACAAATCTCTCCGAAAGAAAATCTCCTCCGCAGAATAAAAGCCTCAATTTTTTCAGATGATCACCCTTGAATTTCTCATCGTCAAACATTTTTTTGAACATATTCGGAACGCCGAGAATAAAGGTGATGTTATATTTTTTAAGAAGCTTTATCGCACCCTCTCCCGAAAACTGCGACATCGGGATGCAGGTAAAACCATTGGTAATCGGAAAATGCATTGCAACAGCAAGACCGAATGCGTGAAACATCGGAAGCACAACAAGAGAACATTCCGATCCCGGTTTATGGGGAACGGTATCAAATTTTTTGAGCTTTTCGGCAATTTCATTAATATTTATGCTTGAAAGCATAATCGTTTTGCTTTTTCCCGTTGTGCCGCCGCCGTGAAGATAAACGGCGGTTTTGTTTGCGTCTTTTTCTTCAACACTCTTGTGCATTGAGCCGATAAAAATCGCCTTTGAATAAGGAACGGCATTTTTGAAATTCTTAAGTCCCTTTGCATTTTTCAATTCATACGCCTTAACGCCGATTCGTTTGACCGAATATACATAATCGGAATTCGAGCAGATTATGCAGGGAATTCCGCTTTTGTTGACGGCATCGGCATATTTTTCGGCAAGAATATCAAGAATAAAGATAGCTTTTGATTCGGTTTCTTCAATCGTCTGCTCTATAACCTCGGGAGAAGTGAGCGGATGAATGATATTCGCAATAACGCCGATTTTGTTGAGCGCATAAAAAACGGTAAATGCGTGAGGAACATTCGGCAGAAAAACCGTTGCCGTATCGCCGGAAGAAAGCCCGGTTGAATTCAGATATGCGGCGATATTATCAACATCGTGAATGAACCTTAAAAGCGAAGTCTTTTCGCCCATAGTTATAACGGCGGGAAAATTGCCGTATTTTTTATAAGCTTCTTTGAGATATCCGTAACAAGTAAGTTCCATAGCAATCCTTTATCAATGAATATTATCTTGTAAAATAATTTCTCCGCTATCCGTGAAGCAGGCAATAATTCCGTTATGGTCATAAGTTCCGTAAAACGGAGCTTTTGCAACCATGGTGAAATTCCATTTCACATTTGGATAAACCTTGCCCGCCTGATTGGTGACGATTATCATTTCGGGCGAAACAGCCCGAAGAAAATCCGCCGATGAAGAGCCAAAATAGCCGTGATGGCCCGCCTTGAGCAAATCAATTTTTCCTATCTGCGGAGCAACGACCTGCTCAATGCCCGTGGATTTTGTAATATCTGCAGCAAGAAAAGCCCTCTTTCCGCCTTTCGTTATAAGCGTACCGATGCTCGCTCCGTTTTCGCCTTTTCCTTTTGCGCATTCTTGATTGACTGCGTTGAAAAACTGAATTTCAAAGTCACCGAACACAAATTTTTCCTGCGGAATATCGCTGATTGTTTCAACATTCTTTTTCTTTAAATCATCAATGATTTCATTATAGAGCTCTCCGAGCTTCCAGCTTTCAACTTCATATTTCTTATCAATTGCAGGGTCATATTCTTTGAAATATGCCCTGGAAACGGAAATTGACGGATCGTTTATCAAAGAATGAAACGAGCCGATATGGTCATAGTGCATGTGAGTGCCGACTATGAAATCAAGATGAGCTGTTCCGTTTTCATCTGAAGTTATTTTTTTAACATAATCAATAACAACATCCTCATAGCCCTTTGCTTCTGATTTTCTGCGGGGGTTATTATTTCCCTCTCCCGCATCAATAAGAGCAAAATGACCGTTTGATTCAATCAGAATCGCATCAGAATTTGCAACGTTGAGAAAATGGATCTTATCATCGCAGCGCACTGCGTATTCCTCATACGGAACAGGATAATAATCCTTTGAATAACCGTTTCCGATAACAATGGTCGCAATATCGAGAAGGAATATTGCCGCCATCAGAGGCACAACTATCCAGGTTGCAATTTTTTTCGCTCTGTTCTTTTTCATTCATTTCTCCGGCGTTCGTAAAAATAGATATGATATTTTATCATATTATTTATTATTTTACTATACTTTTTTAAAAAATGTTTAAAAAGTCTTGTGCAGAATAAAAATTTATTGTAAACTGTTAGTAGTTTTTTTGAATGGAGTTTTTGTTTTGAAAGAAATCAAAGCGCCGGATATTTTTTATCCGCTCGCCTCAATTGTGCCGGCTGCGGTTTCAATGGCGGTCTGCTCGGATATTGTTTCAACCGCATTTCTGCTTTCGGCTATGTTTTATTCCGTATTTTACAAAGAACGGAATCTGAAAGTACCGATGCAGATTTATATTGATTTTTTGCTTATAAACCAGATAAGCGCAATTTACGGAATGAACACCACACGGCTCGGAATGATAACAGGCGGTCTGCTGCTTGCCGTTTCTTCATTTTTTAAAGATAAAATCAAGCATTTCATCTCCCCTGCGGTCACATCTGCAATAATGATCTCTGCGGCTTTTTCGATGACCGCTCTGCAAACAACAAACTATTTCGGAATCGGCGCAACCGGAAACACCGTTGTTGAAATTCTTAAAAATTACCGTTCTCTCGGCTTCCATCCGAACTGGCGCGGAATTCTTTACGGAACGATAGTTATGGTCATAATGATAACTTTTCCGAGGAAATTCAAAAAGTTTTCAGCCGTTATCAAGGCGCCGTTTATCGCTCTTATTTTTGTTATGCTTCTTAATATTCTTCTTGTGCCCGGCGGAATGATTTCGCCGTTTGAAGAGATCGGAAGAATAAGGCTCGGATTATATCCGCAAAGGTTCGGCTTCGGCGACATAAACTTTCTCTATGCGCTTCTCTGCGGAATTTCATTCTTTGCTGTCAACTTCAGTCTTTATGCAAATGAAACCAAAGAAAACGCCATTGATAGCAGCATAAAATTTGCAGCTTCTTCCGCTGTTCTCGGAATCTGCGTTCCATGCGTTTTTATTTCCCGAAAAGAAATTCTCAAAAGATTTGTCTGCATTCTTCCTCTTATGCTCTGCATTCCGCTGAGCATTCCTTTTGCAAGAACTCCCGTTGCCGCCTGCGCAGTAGTTCTGATAGTCGGCGTATGGCAAAGCGTTAATTGGGGCGAGCTTAAAAAGGCTTTTGAAAGCCCCGTTTCCGCTGCCGGATTTATTCTTGCGGCCGCTGCTGCGGTTTTAACCGATTTTTCGCTTGGAATAACAATTGCGGTTCTGATTTCGGTTTTGATAACAATGATCCAAAAAAACGGTCAGCAGAACGGCGGCACTTCATAAACCGATTTACGAAGTGCCGCCCAAATGCTGACTGTTTTTTCAATAAACAACAATATCACGAATAGTCGGAGCTTCAACGGCACAGGTTATGCGAAGCTCAATTCTGCCGGCAGAAGCTTCAACGGGAATTATGCGCTTATGTCCGATACATTCACCTTTATAAACGATTTCGCCGTTTATCAGCAGCTCAAAGGAACGGATATTCTGACCGTCTGTTATGTCTTCACGGATAACAACATATTTAACCGGTTTTTTCTCCGGAAGATTTATAACAAAATCAAAACCCGTTTTTTCTTTCCCGGAATATTCCGCAAGAGGATTTGCAAAAGTTTCTTTCAGAAGCTTTCCGAAAGAACGAAACTGCTCTTCATCCTCAAAAACACCGTCCGCATTGATTGCCATGCCGAGCAAAAGATTCGTATTTCTGCCAACGGCATTGATATAACATTCAAGAAGCTTTTCCGGAGAAAGGACCTTATCCTCTTCGCCCTCTCTCCACGCCCAGCCGCCTCCGAAAGCATCATTGGAACGGTTCGGAACATCGGTTTCGGCAGGGCAATAATAATCGCCGTCCGGTTTCCCTTCGGGGAAGGCATCCTTATTTTTTCCGTCAACGGTCGCCCAGCAGTTTTCCGGAACGGAGCCGTTTTCGTTGCCGACCCACCTTATGCAATGCGGATAGTCAAGCGGTCCCTGGAAGCAGACGGCATTCGGCTGATATTTTTTCAGAATCGGCGTAAGATCGGGTCCTCCCTTTTCAACGGGAATGATTCCGCCGTCAAACCATATTTCAAAAAGCTCGCCGTATTCGGTCCAAAGCTCCTTAACCTGCTTTTCAACATCCTTGACATAGCTTTGATATTCAGGCGAAAAATAATCAACATTTTTGCGGCTGTCATCAATATCATAATAGCCGTTGCAGCCGGTTGAATAATAAATTCCCGGCTTCAGACCGAATTCACGGCAGGCATCAATAAAATCTCGCACAAGGTCGCCCTTGCCGTTTTTCCATTTGAGAGAAGCAACGCCGTAATCGTTGACCTTCGTCTGCCAGAGAGAAAATCCCGTGCAATGGTTGGCAACAATAATTGCATATTTTGCTCCCGTCTCATAGGCGGCTCTGACCCATTGGCGGGCATCAAGATGCTGCGGATTGATTCTTTCGGGAGCAAGTTCGGTTCTGACCTTTGCGGTTTTATATTCCTTGAAATCGGGATTATATATTTCCATCAGATAATGAATGAGAACGCCGAGCTCAGCATCCTGCCATGCAAGGATTTCTTTTGTCGGTTTTGCTTTATACATAAATAAAACTCCTTTATGCCATTCTTTCAAGCGCTTCAAGTGTTATTTCATATTTCGTTTTTTCACCTGTCGTGAAGCGTTCAAGTTCCTCAAGCATATAATAAGCCATTCTCTGCGGCTCGTTGCCCGTGCTTCCGGCAATATGCGGAGTAATTATCGCATTCGGACACCAAAAAAGAGGATTGATATATGGGAAAGTTTCCGATTTCAGCACATCGGCAACGAAGGTTCTTGAGGGATGAAACAGAAGCGAAAGAGCAAGACCGTATTCGGAAACCTGCGCCCCCCTGCCCGTGTTGATAAAAACGGAATGCTTTTTCATTTTTTTGAAAAGCTTATAATTAAAAATATTTTCCAGCTCTTTCTTATTAGCAAGATGGTTGCTGATAATGTCGCATTCGCTGAAAAGAGTTTCCATATCAACAAGCTTAACATTCAGCTCCCGGGCTGTTTCTTCCGAAACAAACGGATCGCAGGCATAAACCTCAACCTCAAGTGCTTTCAGCCTTTCGGCAACCGCCTTTCCGATTGCTCCGAGCCCGACAAGGCCGACCTTGCAATCATAATTTCCGGTTGCTGAATTAGCATGTGAAAATGAATAAACCGGAAGAAGGCGGTAAAATTTCGCCGCTTGAAAATATCCCTTCGCCGCAAGAGTTATCTGCGCAAATGTATATTCCGTAACCGGAACGGCATTTGCCGCATAGGCGCTGAAAACTTTTATTCCGCTTTCGAGAAACGGGCGGGCAAAATATTGAACAGTTCCGGCGGAATAAAATATTGCTTTCATCTTCGGCATATATCTGCTGATTTCTTCCTTTGTGAATTTCGGCATTCCCCATGTTGAAAAGCCGATTTCGCAATCAGCCAAAAAACCCGCATTTTCTTTGAGATTATTCTTGTTTATCAATTCCGAAAGCTCATATTTTTTTGACATTTCCGATATGACCTTATCCGTATAAACCGTTGAAAACTTATGACTGTTTGCGCCGAAAAAAGCAATTTTCATTTTATTTCCTCCCGATTTTTATATAATAACAATATCACAAATCAGAGAACAATATCAAGTTATTTTTTCGGTTTTATAAAATTGTCATTGCATATATCGTTTCTTTGTGATAGGATAAATAAAAAATATTATCAGGAGGAAAATATGGTTAAGAAATTATTATCCGCATTGTTCGCTTTTATTATGGTATTTTCAATCGCCGCTTTCGGCGCTTCAGCCGCAAAAAGCAGGAGCGTTGCAAATGTTCAGGACGCTATGAATCTCTGCCGTGAGCAGGATACCTACGGAATTTACAGAGGTACTCTTTATTCAGACGGCAAAAAGGTCGGAAAAGTTTATCTTATCGCTCTTTCAGGCTCAACAATGAGTTGGGACAAGGAAGACATCAAGAGTATGTATTCCTGCATCAAAGCCGGAACCGTTAACGACAACGATTATCTTGACGCCGTTCTTGAGGGCGTTAAGAAAAAAATTCCCGCAGGCTCTAAAATCGTTCTCATCGGCCACAGCCTCGGCGGAATGGTTGCCCAGCAGTTTGCAGCCGATAAAGAAATGAAAGAAAGATATGAAATCCTCAACATTCTGACCATGGGAACCCCCTATATTCCCGTTAAGAACAGAGAGGGAGGCCTCCACAGAATGGCAGACAGCGGCGATGCAGTTCCTTATTTGAGCATTGCTTTGTTCGCAAATTTCTGGAAAGGCAATTTCACATACAAAAACAACGGTTATTTCGGCAATCCCGACAAGGCACACAACATTTCTTATAACACCGCAGACATCTGGAAAACTTATGACTGCTTCGGAATCAAAAACGGAACAAACAAAATTTATTATTAATGATAATTAAATAAGGAAAAGACCCGGTACCTTTTCGGATACCGGGTCTTGATTTTTTCAAATGTAATTACTGCTCAACAGCGTAAACGCTGACCTTCTTGCGGTCTTTACCAAGGCGTTCAAACTTAACAGTACCATCAACGAGTGCAAAAAGAGTATCATCAGAGCCGATGCCGACATTGGTGCCGGGATGGATGTGAGTACCTCTCTGTCTTACAAGGATGTTGCCTGCAAGAACGAACTGACCGTCAGCTCTCTTGGCGCCGAGTCTCTTGGATTCGGAATCACGGCCGTTACGGGTTGAACCCATACCTTTTTTATGAGCGAAAAGCTGAACATTGATTTTAAGCATTCTTTACACCTCCATAGATTATCTTGATGTTTTTCGGATACTGCTTTGAAAGCTCCGTCAGATGAAGCTCAAGGCCTTTGAGAACCTTTTCGGAAAACTCATCGGGATTATTGAGCTTAAGGCACATCGAACTGCCTTCAACATTCGCAGCCGCATCGGCTTTGATAATGTCCGTTACGGTGTTGGCTGCCATATAAGCCGCCGAAGAAACCGCTGCGCACACTATATCGCTTCCGCTTTCTGCAAACATCGCATGACCGCTTATTTCAAAGCCGGTTAATCGGTTGTTGCCGACGATGAATCTGACCCTTATCATAGGGCGATCCGGTTAAGCGTTGATAGCTGAGATCTCAACCTTTGTGTAAGGCTGTCTGTGGCCCATCTTGCGCTTTTCGTTTTTCTTTGACTTATAAGTCATAACGGTGATTTTCTTGGCTTTGCCGTTCTTCTCAACCTTAGCTGCAACGCTTGCGCCTGCAACATAGGGAGCACCTACGGTAATGCCGTCATCGGTTCCAACAGCGATAACCTTGTCAAAGGTGTATTCGCTTTCTGCTTCGACATCAAGCTTTTCAATGTAGATAACATCGCCTGCTTCTACTTTGTACTGCTTTCCGCCGGTTTCAATAATTGCGTACATTCGAAAGATCAATCCTTTTCTTAAGACTCGCTACTCTGGGGCTCATTGCTGATTTCGGGCATATAAGGCTCAATTTTGTTTCGCCTTGACCCGCCCCGAATATGCGGCATGAAAAATTATATCACGGAGTTCAATAGATGTCAATAATTATTTTAATATATTTTATTCTGTTCTTTTGCCGCCTCAACGGTGTTTCTCATAAGCATCGTTATCGTCATCGGGCCTACTCCGCCGGGAACGGGAGTTATTGCCGAAGCCTTTTCGCTGACGGCATCAAAATCAACATCTCCGCAAAGCTTGCCGTTTTCATCTCTGTCCATGCCGACATCGAGAACAACTGCGCCGTCTTTGACCATATCGGCTTTAACGAAATTCGCAATTCCGACTGCGGCAACAAGAATATCCGCCTGCCTTGTGATCGACGGCAAATCAACGGTTTTTGAGTGGCAGACCGTTACGGTTGCATTTTTGGAGAGCATAAGCATTGCCATGGGCTTGCCGACTATATCGCTTCTGCCGATAACAACGCAATGCTTGCCTGCCGGATCAATGCCCTCATATTCGAGCATCTTGACCATTCCCATCGGCGTGCAGGGCATAAGATGACCTTTGCCGATTGAAAGTCTGCCGACATTTTCGGGGTGGAAGCAATCAACATCCTTTGAGGGAAAAATTCTTTCAAGCACTTCGTTTTTATTGATATGTTTTGGCACCGGAAGCTGGCAGAGGATCCCGTTGACGGATCCGTCTGCATTGAGCTTATCAATGAGCGCAATAAGCTCCTCCGTTGTTGTTTCCTCGGGGAGCGCAAATTCAAGCGATTTTATGCCGATTTTTTCGCACGCCGCTTTTTTGTTGTTGACATAAATTCTTGAAGCCGAGTCATTGCCGACAATAATAACGGCAAGGCAGGTTTCGATTCCATTTTCCTTTAGCTCCGCAACTTCGTTTGCAAGAATTCCGAGGTTATAGTCTCTTATCTTTTTTCCGTCAATTATCTTTGCCATTTTCAATTTCCCCTTTTGTTTCAGCCGTATTTTCAGCCTGCGCATCGGCGGTTTCTTCTTTTTTCTCCTCTGCCTTTTCGGCTTTGAGCTGCTCTTCAAGGAAGAAATCAATGCCGTCTATCGGCTGCGGATCCAGCGTATATTTTCTTAAGAAAATTATGAGAATCACAAGGCAGACAATCATCAGCAAAGCAGAAAAAATCTGCGATGTTCTCAAGGTTGTGCCCGCAATATAAAGGCTGTCTGTGCGAAGACCTTCAACAACCATTCTTTCCGCTCCGTACCATACGCCGTAGCAAAGGGCTATCTGACCGCTGAATTTTCTTGCCTTTCGGCAAATGATATAAAGCACAAGAAAGCCGAGCAGACACCATATTGATTCATAAAGGAAGGTCGGATGAACAAAATCATAAGGATCGACCGTTATGTTGTTTGCCTCAAAGAATGCTTTATGCGAAAGCATATATTCCATAGTCTTTTCGCTTTTCATTCCCCAGGGCAGAGCGGTGTTCGTGCCGAAGGCCTCCTGGTTTGTGAAGTTGCCCCATCTGCCGATTCCCTGACCGATGAGAAAACTCATACAGCATATATCAAGCAGATTGAAGAAATTCATCTTTCTGACCTTGCAGACAACGAAAGCGGCAATAACTCCGGCTATCAAGCCGCCGTAAATTGCAAGACCTCCGTGCCAGATCGCCGGGATTTCGGAAAGATTTTCACCGTAATAATCCCACTTTGAGAAAACATAATAAAGCCTTGCGCCGATGATGGCGGCAATTGTGCCGTAAATAAGCACATCAACCATTTTATCAAGGCTCATTTTCCATTTATAGGCAATTCTTCCTCCGAAAAGGACGGCAAGAAGAAAACCGAATGCAATAATTGCGCCATACCAGTTTATAGTAAACGATTTTCCGAAAACAGTAAATTGAGCGAGAACGCTCGAAACCTCAAAACCTTTTTCAATGCCTTTGAAATATACTATTGTGGAATCCATTTTCATCTTCCTTTCATTCAACCGGTTTTATGACCGAAAGAGCGGAATATTCATTTTTTATGACCTCAAGACGTTTCTGAACATCCTTAAGAGTAATTTCCGAACAGATTTTCAGTTCGTCGAAGGGCTTGTTTCCACCGAAGCTGAGATGCGATATTCTCCGTGCCATTGAGCTTATCGAATTATAATCGCCGACAAACGAGCCGTAGAGCTTTCGCTTTGAGCGGTTAAATGCCTCGGGATCAACGCCCTCTTTTTTAACTCTTTCGATTTCATCCTTTACCATCTGCGAAACCTTCTCGGGCTCATCGGTTGAGCCGGAAAACATAACGCAGGAATAACCGAAGCCGTTGAAAAGAGATGCATCAAAATCCATTTCAATGAGCTTTTCATCCATAAGCTTTCTGAAGAAATCGGACGAAACGCCGAAGAGCGCATCAAGCAATATATCCGAAGCAAGTTCTTCCTTCAGCGAAAGCTCAGGCTCCTGAATATCCTCCTTGAAACCGAGCATAAACTGCTTTTTTGAAACAGAAAGCGCTTCTTCAACATAAGCCTTTTCCGGAACCGGATTTTCCTTTATGAACTGCCTGCTTATCGGCTCGCTCTTTTTGTTTTTGAGCGTTTTGTTGACGATTTCAAAAACCTTTTCCGGGTCAATTCCGCCAACAACGGTGAGAATCATATTTGAAGTGTTGTAGAAGCGGTTATAGAGCTTATAAAGCAGATCGGCGTCAATTTTTGCAATTGATTCCTGCGTGCCGGCAATGTCAATTCTGACGGGATGATCCGTATAAAGCGCTTTAAGAAGATTGAACATTATCTTCCAATCCGGCAAATCCTGATACATTCTGATTTCCTGACCGATGATACCTTGCTCTTTTTCAACCGTTTCGGCTGTGAAATAGGGATTCTGAACGAAATCGATCAGAATTTCAAGGGATTTTTCAACATCTCCGGAGCTTTTGAAGAGATAAGCCGTTTCTTCAAAGCTTGTATACGCATTTGCACTTGCTCCGGTTTCTGCGAATCTTTCAAAAGCATTGAGGTCTTCGCTTTCGAAGAGCTTATGCTCAAGAAAATGCGCCGTGCCTTCGGGAATCGTTTCAAATTCTCCGTTTTCATTTTTGAATGCAGTATCTATTGAGCCGTATTTCGTGCTGAAGAGCGCATAAACCGAGTCATATCCTTCCTTCGGCATAACAAAAATGCGAAGACCGGAGGGATGAACGGCGGAAACTACTTTTTCGCCGAGCTTTTCATTCTTTATTTCTTTTGTTCTCATTCGTCAGCCTCCCCGCCTTCGGAAGAAAGCATAAATATCGTGTCTATCGAAAGCTTCTTTGCCGCTTCGATAACCTGCTCCGCCGTTACAGCTTCAATGCCGTTTATCATTTCATCGGGGTCAAGAATATTTTCAAGAAGCACCTGCGAAGAATACCACGCAGTGATTTTTTCGGGAGATGCAAAGGTAAATCTTTCACGAAGCGAAAGTTTTGAATCTCCGAGAAGCGAATCAACATTTTTGCCGTCACGGATTTCATTGAGCTGATTGACAACTTCGGCCGTAACGGTTTTTTCTTTGCTGCTGTCGATTCCGCTTTCAATAACAATTATTCCCTTTGAGGGGATGAACGACGAGCTGCAATAATAGGCAAGGCTCATTTTTTCACGGACATTGGTGAAAAGCTTTGAATATGTGCCGCCGCCGAAAATATCATTCATAACGGTTACGGCAAAGCGGTTGTCCTCAACGGATTCCGTGCCCGCTCTGAAGCCGATGACGAGCTTACCCTGATTAACAGGGAAGGATTCTTCAATTCTTTTGAATCTGCCGCCTCTCTTAGCGAAAACCGTTTCGATTTCGGCGGGATTTCTTTCGATTCCGGAAAATCCCTTTTCAAAAACGGAGGCGATTTTCTCCGGGTCTCCGCTTCCGACGGCAGTTATCTGAATGACAGCGGTTTCAAGAGTATTTTTCCACGCATCATAAACATCAGCCATTCTGACAGCTTTGATTTCTTCAACCGTGCCGTATCTGCTTCTGCCGAAAGGCTCTTTTTCACACATATTTGAAATCAGATGCTCATAGGCATATCTGCCTTTATCGTCAAGCTCCGATTCAACCCTGCGGACTAAAAGTCTTCTCTCTTCTTCAAGAGCGGATGAACCGAAACTCTTGTTTTTGATATTTGGCTTGAAAAGCATTTCCGCAATAAGCTCTGCGCAGCAATCTGAAATGCTTTCTCCGTCAAGTGCAAACCGATCATCAATATAATCAATTGAAATATTCAGCACCTGTGCATCGCCCGTCTTTAAAATTCCCGCTCCGAGGCTTGCACCGTAAAGCTCATCAAGTCTGCGGTTGAGCAGAGTAAAATCGGGATAAGATTTGCAGGAACGCTTGAGAAGATAAACAAGCAGTGCATTTGCGGCAGCATTTTCGTTCATCGGAACTGCCATTGAAACGATTATCTGACTTGTTTTGAATTTGTCTGTTCTGACCGAAACCATGCGAATTCTGTCTGCAATTTTTCTGACCTCGGGCATATTGTCACTCCTTAACACGGATTATATATTTTTTAACCTCATCAACGCCGGTTCCTTTGACTGCGGAAAATTCAACCATAGGAATATCCTCAAAGCCTTCAAGCTCCGTTTTAAGCTCTTCCCTGCGTTTTTCGGTTTCGCTTTTATTCAGTTTGTCGCATTTTGTCAGCGCAATGATAAAGGGAATGCCCGCATCGTGAAGAAAATCAAGCATCATCATATCTTCATCCGTCGGCTCGTGGCGCATATCGAGAAGCTGGATAACAAGAGAAATATTTCTTCCCGATGAAAAATATGCTTCCATAAGCTCTGCCCAGCGTTTCATTTCGGTTTTTTCTCTTTTTGCATAGCCGTAACCCGGAAGATCTACAAAATAAACGCCGTCACCCTTAAAGAAATTGACCGTTATGGTTTTGCCCGGAACGGAGCTGACTCTCGCAAGATTTTTTCTGTTGAAAACCTTGTTTATGAGCGAGGATTTGCCGACATTTGATTTACCCGAAAAAACGATTTCGGGAATCGTTGAAGCAGGAAGCTGCTGCGAAGTGCCGAAAGATGCCATAAATTCGATTTTGTCAAATTTCATATTTCGCCCCTGCCCTTCCGTTGATTTTTCCGGCAATGCCGCTCAATGCTTTCTTTTCATCTTCATCTCTGAAATTTTCAATAACATCGAGCCAGATGGTTTCAACATTTCTGACCGGAACGAAGCTCACATTCGCCCTAACCTTTGAATCGACCTCATCAAGATCTGAAATATTATCATACGGAATATAAACGGTTTTTATTCCGGATTTATATGCCGCCATTGATTTTTCTTTAAGTCCGCCGATGGGAAGAACTCTGCCCCGAAGGGTTATTTCGCCTGTCATTGCAGCATCGCTCCTGACATTTTTACCCATAAGAGCGGAAACAAGTGCGGTTGCGATAGTTACACCTGCGGAAGGTCCGTCCTTCGGCGTTGCTCCCTCGGGAACATGGATATGTATATCCTTGTCCTTATAGAAAGTGCTGCTTATTCCGAGTTCGCCCGCTCTCGCTCTGATATAGCTTACCGCCGCTTTTGCGCTCTCCTGCATAACATCGCCGAGAGAGCCGGTCAACTCGATTTTTCCGGTTCCGTCAAGAACTGCGGCTTCAACTTCAAGCATTTCGCCGCCCACGGCAGTCCATGCAAGACCGTTGACTACTCCCGCTTCGCTTTCACGAAGTGTCTTTTCCGCCTTGAATTTTCTCGTGCCGAGGAACTCTTCAAGATTTTCGGGCTTTAACAGAATCTTATCTTCACCGTTTTCGGCAATTCTCATTGCGGATTTTCTGCAGATTGCGGCTATCTGCTGTTCAAGAAGCCTCACTCCCGCCTCTCTTGTATAGCCGTCAATGATTCCGGCAATCGCCTTGTCGGTTATTTTAAGCTGCTTTGAGGTCATTCCGTGGCGTTTAATCTGCTTCGGAATAAGATGCTTCTTTGCGATCTGAAGCTTCTCCTCCGCCGTGTAGCTTGAAAGCTCGATTATTTCCATTCTGTCCTGAAGAGGCTCGGGAATGTTTGAGCGGACATTTGCCGTTGTAATGAACATAACCTTGCTCAAATCGAACGGAAGCTCAATATAATGATCTCTGAACGAGAAATTCTGTTCCGGGTCAAGCACCTCAAGCAGAGCCGATGTAGGATCGCCTTTATAATCCGACGAAAGCTTATCGACCTCATCAAGCAGAATGAGCGGATTGCTTGTGCCTGCCTGCTGAAGAGCATTGATGATCCTGCCGGGCATTGAGCCGATATAGGTCTTTCTGTGGCCTCTGATTTCCGCTTCGTCCTTAACGCCGCCAAGAGAAATTCTTGCATATTTTCTTCCGGTCGCTCTCGCAATTGAGCGGGCAACAGAGGTTTTGCCTACTCCCGGAGGACCGACAAGGCAGATGATCTGACCCGTTATATCCGGCGCCAGAGTTCTGACGGCAAGATATTCAAGAATTCTTTCCTTGACCTTTTCAAGTCCGTAATGGTCATTTTCGAGAATTCTTCTCGATTTTTTAATATCCGTATTTTCTTTTGAATATTTTCCCCAGGGAAGCTCCAGACAGGCTTCAAGATAGTTCCTGCTGACCGCCGATTCGGGCGAAGACGGAGCATATTTTTCAAATCTGTCACATTCCTTAAAGAGCTTTTCCTTGATTTCTTCGGAAGCTTTCATATAGAAAATCTTCTCTCTGAACATATCAAGCTCTTCTTCCTGCGGCATTCCTCCGCCGAGCTCCGATGAAATTATTTTTAGCTGCTCACGCAGATAATATTCTCTCTGATTCTTATCTATCTGCTCCTGAACCATATCGTTTATCTCGGATTCAATGGAAAGCAGGTTTCCCTCTCTTGCAAGAAGAACGCAAAGCTCTTCAAGTCTTTTTATCGGATTGAGCTGGGCAAGGATCGTCTGGCGGTCTTCATAATCAAGCATAATGTTGCCGGCGATGAAATCCGCAAGTCTGCCCGGATCGTTATTTTCCATAACGCCCGAAATAATGTCGGGAGCCATGTGGGAAACGCATTCGGAATAATCGGCAAATTCATCTCTTGTGTGGCGGACAAGCGCTTCGGCATAATCGGCTTCATCCGCAGAAATGCTTCTTTCGGAAATCGGAAAAACCGAGGCCTTGAGGAACCTGCTGCCGGATCGGCAATCATCAATTATTCTTGCTCTCGTAAGTCCTTCAACGGAAACTCTGACATTACTGCTGCCGGGAATTTTGAGAATCTGCCTGACATTTGCAATAACGCCGATCGAATATAAGTCATTGATTCCGGCATCTTCTACGGAAATATCCTTTTGGGCGGCAAGAAAGATCTTCCGGTCACCCTTCATCGCCATCTGAACGGCATTTATTGATTTTTCTCTGCCGACATCAAAATGCATGAACATATCGGGAAAAACAACCAGCCCCCTCAACGCAACGACCGGCAGTATTCTGATTTCTTCGGTGTTAACCATAACTTTCTCCTTATGCGAAAAGACATAATTTGTCTATTGTATAATTATTCAGTTTAGCATTATATATTATTTTACCGTTTCAGTCAACACCCCGTATGTAACATTTCTGTTAACGGAAAAAGCCGGATCCCGGAAGGGATCCGACCTTATTTACCTTAATAAAAGATAACCGCATTCAGGAACAACGGTTTTTCCGCTTACCTTTGCGCCGCTTATAAAATCTTCATATTCTTTATCAAGTAAAATTTCGGTTTCTCCGGGTGCAAAATTCAGAATAAAGAGAAGCTCCCCTCTTCTTCTGACATCAACGCCGGCAGGAATTTCAAAATCCGCATCGGACTTGAGTCCGGTTTCTTCAATGAGCTTTTTGCAGAAAGCCGAATTGAAATCATCATCCGAAACAAATGCAACATAATATGCCTTGCCATTGCCGTATTCGTTTTCGGTCACGGCAGGTTCTCCGGCGTAAAAATCCTTTTCATAAGTGCCGAGGACCTTTGCGTCCGTTGAATGAATGATGTCACACATATCTCTGACGGAATAGCTCTTTCCGCCGAATTCAGCGGAATTTTCCATTCCTTCCGGAAGAGAATCCGTTTCCTCTGCCCAGATTCCGAAAACGTCTTTCAGTTCGCCCGCAGGCAAACCTTTCAAAAAACAAAGGTCATTTTTATCAACAACGCCCGTGAGATAAGTGCCGACGAAGGTGCCGCCGTTTGCAACATAATTCTTTATTCTTTCCTCCGTGCCGTCCTTGAGCATATAGAGGAACGGAGCGATAACAAGCTTATATTCCGAAAAATCCGCATCCATCGGGATTATATCCGCAGGAATGCCGTTTTTAAAGAACGGAGCATACCACGAAATACATTTCTTTGCGTATTCACGCTTCAAGTTATTATAACCACAGAAGAACTTCGTTGCCCACATATTTTCCCAATCAAGAACAATAGCGACCTTTGAGGAATAACCCTTTCCGGTAAGCTCCGAAAGCTTTGAAATGTTTTTGCCGAGCTTTGTTATCTCTCTGAAAACTCTTGTGTTTTCGTGGCCGCAATGGTCAACAACGGCTCCGTGGAATTTTTCGTGGCTTCCCCTGCTCTTTCTCCATTGGAAATACTGAATGCTGTCTGCTCCGTGAGCAATCGCCTGCATGGCGGCAAGCTCCGTTCTGCCCGGCCTCGGAATTTTGTTGACATTATGCCAGTTGACGATTGACGGAGTGCTTTCCATCATAAAGAACGGCTGACCGCCCTTCATTGAGCGGAACAGATCATGATTGAATGCATTTTCACAGCAGGCATAATCGTTATTGCCTCTGTCCCAATAAGGATAATCATCCCACGAAACAATATCAAGATGCTCTGCCATCTTCTGATAGTCAATTCCGTCATAAAGACGCATATAATTGGTAGTAATCGGAATATCGGGAGTTATTTCACGCAGAGGAGCGATTTCATTTTCCAAAAAAGAGATGTGCTGCTCGCTCGTGAATCTCTTCCAGCAGAGTTTAAGGGCAACAACATGGTTTTCGCCTCTGTCTTTCGGAGAATTGATCGATGAGAAATCGGTCAGTTTGTGGCTCCAGAAACCGTTCCACCAGGCATCGTTCAGCTCTTCGATATCGTTATGATAATATTCCTTAAGCCATTCTCTGAATTTCTGCTGACAAAGCTCACAATGGCATTCGCCGCTGTATTCATTTGAAATATGCCACATCTTCACCGCAGGATGATCCTTATATCTTTCGGCAAGAAGGCGGTTGATCTCTCTGACTTTTTCTCTGTAAACCGGAGAGGTCAGGCAATGGTTATGGCGAATTCCGTATTCGTTTCGGATTCCGTTTTCGTTAACACGCAGCACCTCCGGATATTTTTCCGCAAGCCAGGCCGGTCTTGCTCCCGATGGAGTTGCGAGAATTGCATCAATTCCGTTTTCAGCCATTTTGTCAAGCACCGTATCGAACCATTCAAAATGATATTCGCCCTCTCTCGGCTCAATTGCAGACCATGCAAAGATGCCGACGGTTGCGCTGTTGACATTAGCAAGCTTCATCAGGCGCATATCCTCGTCGATAATTTCGGGCGTTTTAAGCCATTGATCGGGGTTATAATCTCCGCCGTGAACTATATGTTCAAAATATTTTTTATTCATAATCAAGCTCCTCAAATGCTTTCCAGGCTTTATCCGCATAAAATCTGTGGCCTTCTTCGCCGATAACATGAACGCAGTTATCGGGCTTTGCGGATGCCTTATAATAAATATTTTTCACTCTGCCGAATTCATTTTCCGCTGCGCCGGAGGGAAAGATCCCGTCTTCCTTTCCGCTGACGATAACGAGCGGCCTCGGAGCGATCATTCCGGCAATTTCAGCCATATCAAAATAATTCCTGATCCCAGGAATATAGTTGCATTCGCAATGATTCTGTCTGCCTATCGAATCTTCAAAGGTACAGAATGCGCAGGACGGAATCGCACCCTTTATCCGTTCATCGAGAGCTGAAGCGTAAAGGGTTGCCGTACCGCCGCCGGAATTACCCATGCAAAAAATTCTTTCGGGGTCAAATTCGCCGCCAAAATGCTTTTTCACAACATCAATTGCGCGCATAATATCCCACACTCTGCCGGCAATTGTGCTTCTGCCCGTGAGAAGAGCGACCATTGACGGAGCATGGCATACCGGTCTCGGATTTCCACCTCTTTCTCCGAAATTGCGTTGGTCAATTGCAAGAGCGCACATACCTCTTTTTATGCATTGAACTGCAAAATCTCTGTCTCCATTATCAATTTTATTCCGGTCGTTTTCGTATTTTGCAACGCCCAAAGAAATATGCATTCCCGTTCCGTGACCCTGGAGGCATATCATCAGCGCAGGATTTTTAACATTTTTCGGCACACGAAGAATGCAGGGAACGGAATAATTTACTTCGCTGTAAAAATAGAATTTCGTTTCCGTGAATTCATCATTTTCCGTGCGGTATTCGATTTCGGTTTCATCATCAACCGGGTGATAATATTGAAGACCGATAAGCTCCGAAAGTTTTTTCCTTGCTTTTTTCTGCCATTGCGCCAGGCTTTCGCTTCCGTCATATTGCATCGAAACCGGAATACCATGCAGAATTTTCAGTTCATTGTCTATCGGCTGTGTTGTTTTATCCATAATGTCTCCTTAAAGGTTTTTGAACGCCGCTATGAACGCTTTAAAGAAATAGAGAATTTTCTCAAAGAATGAAAGCGGAATGAGAACCGGAACGGATTCCGCAAGGTTGATCGTAACGTTAAGGTCTGCAGGGTCGCTCAAATCAGAGGTCAGACCTGCGGTGAGCGAAACAATCAGCGCCTCTGCGAGCTTCGCCGCAAGAAGATCGGAATAATAAATTTTTGCCTTGAAAGAAACTGCAATATCCTTTGTGTTGAGCCCGATTGATTCCGCAAAAGCGTTGATATCCTTGAAAGCAAGATCATTGAGTGCCTGAAGAATAACCGACTTGAGACAAAGAAAAAGAAGCTCCGTTTCTCCGTTTGCAAGCTGTTTTTCCTCATCGCCTGCATAGAATGCGGAATAGACCTTTGCGGCGAGCTGATAAGGCATTTCATAGCCGCTTTGCGGCAGCTCCGCTCCACCTGCCCTCGCAATTTCTTCAATGCTGTCAAGCTTATCCGGGGTCTGACCGTCATCATAAATCGGTGTATTCAGAGCGTTGCCGACATTCTTTAAAATTCCGTCAAGAAGATTATATCCGAAGCTTCCCTTTTCAAGCTTGAGAGTTTTGCCGAGCTTGCCTGCGGAGCCGATATATCTGTTGAGCCATCTGCAGATCCCCGATGCAAAAATATCCTTCGCATAGCCCGAAAAATCGCTGCTTATTCTTTCTTTCTGCGAATCGTTATAGCCTTCGGGAAGGTCTGCCGTGTCAACTTCCGTCACATATTTTGCGGTTATGTCAAACTTTTCGCCGCTCATTTCAATTTCTCTGTAAGCATTCGGAGAAGTGATGAGCGAGCCGGTCTGAACATCATAGAGAGTTCTGCCGTTTTTTGTTTTTGCAGATGAAATATCGTTTGCGTGGATATGACCGGTCAGCACGAAATTGATTCCGCAGCCGGAAAATTTTTCGGCAAGTCCGGCGTAACCGTCAATCATCGGTTGAACATAGAAATGGGGAAGAATGCTGTGGTGCATCATGGCGATTATCTTTTTGCCGTCCGCCTTTGCCTTCACCGCCTGATTTTCTATCCATTCAAGCTCCGCATCGTCAATTTCGCCATCATCCTCGCCGTAAACGCAGGAATCAATTGCGATGAGTCTGTATTCATCATCAAGGTCTGCCGTATATGAAGCGGATTCTTCACGCACTTCAAGCGCATCAGTGAAACCGAAATCCGCATAGATCCGCTTGAATTCGGCAAGATCAATTTTTTCCTCGGAGCTTTCCTTTGCGCAGTCGTGGTTGCCGACAATAACGAAAATCTTCTTTCCGCAGTTTTCTTCCGTTTCTTTCAGGAGCTGCGCCATTTCAAGATGAGAATTCCTTTTGCCGTTTGTCAGGTCGCCTGCGATCAGAAGACAGCGGCTGTCCGAATTTTCAAAATCCTTAAGCATTGATTTTATGATTGCTTTTGACTCATAATTCATCTGGCCCTGCTGGGCGGCATAATAATAAAGCTCTCTGTCAATCATACCTTCGGTGAATTCGGTTGTTTCCTCCGTCATCGCAGGCAGAGGATTGCTCTCAACCGCCTGAAGATGAGTGTCTGTTGTGACGGTGATCTTAAGCTTTTCCTCTTTTTTCGCCGCCGCAGCCGAAACAGAGCCGAAAATCATCAGCGCCGAAAAAATAACACATAAAATTTTTTTCATATTAGTTTCCTCCGTTTTTTCTTTTAACTCAACCATTATATTTTTTATTTTTCCGTTTTTCAAGTATATTGACAAAATATCTTATAAAACTTGTTTTTTATCTTGATTTCTTGTTTAGAAGTGCTATAATTATAAAAGAGAAAATTTCTCTAAAAGAGCATATTTAGGAGAGATAATTATGATTAACGGTAAAATTGCAGGCGCAGTTATCGGCTGCGGCGGAATGGGTTCATGGCATTGCGAAAAAATGTCGGTTTATATGAAGGATCGCATGGTTCTTGCCGGAATATGGGATATAAGCGAAGCAGCCCGTCAGAAAGCTGAATCAAAGGGATGGCACGCATATTCATCACAGGAAGAACTGCTTTCCGACGAAAGAATTGATTTCGTTGTTGTTGCAACTCCCAACGATTTTCACCACGATATAGTTATTGCCGCTCTTGAAGCAGGCAAAAATGTTATGAGCGAAAAACCTGTCACAATGTCAAGTGAGCTTCTTGACGATATGATCAAGGCTAGCGAAAGAACAGGCAAATTCTTTACCGTTCATCAGAACAGAAGATATGATCCGGATTATCTTACCATTAAAAAAATATATGACGGCAACATGATCGGCAGAATTTTCAATGTTGAATCAAGAGTATGCGGCTCAAGAGGAATCCCCGGCGACTGGAGACAGAAAAAAGCCCAGGGCGGCGGAATGGTTCTCGACTGGGGCATTCACATCATAGACCAGGTTCTTATGATGTTTGATGACAAAAAGCTTGAATCCGTTTATGCTCAGGCAACTCATGTAACAAATGATGAGGTTGACGACGGCTTCAAGGCTGAATTCAGATATGAAAATGAGCTTACCGTTCTCACTTATGTCGGCACAAGCAATTTCATCGATCTTCCCCGCTGGTATGTTCAGGGCGAAAACGGAACAGCAGTCTGCGAATGGAATTTAAGCGGAGAAATCGTTATGGTTTCCGATTGGGAAAACCGTGATGCGGTTCCCGTTCAGGCAGGCGTCGGTCTCACAAAGACAATGGCTCCGAGAACGGATGACACGATAAAGAAATATCCTCTCCCCTATGTTGAAGACAAGGGCTTCAGCGGAGAGCATACATTATATAACAACATCTGCGATGTTATTCTCGGCAAGGCAGAACCCATCGTTACTCTTCCCCAGCAGAGAAGACTTATCAAGGTTATTGAGGCAATATTCAAATCAATGGAAACCAACGAGGTTGTCAAATTCTGAACATCTATCCCGTGTCAACCGGCACGGGATTTTTTAAAAGGAGAAAATATGTTAAAGAACAAAAAAGATGCCGGTGCCGATCAGCTTACGCCGTCGCTCCCGCAATATTTTTCGTGGATAAACAACACAAATGAAGGCTCAACAGAAGAGCAGACGATGATAAATCTTGATTTTTTTGATTATCTCAAACGCACTTACGGAATGCAGATAAAAATTTATGCCTGGGATGCCGGCAACTTTGACGGTTCCCGTGAGCATTACGGCGCAACCGAAAAGGAGAAGCTTGCAAAGCAATATCCGAACGGCTATGCTCCGATAGCGGAAAGAGCAAAGAAGGCTGGAATCCGCCTCGGCCTGTGGGGCTCACCCGACGGCTATGGCGATGACCCCGAAACCGAAAAGGCAAGATATGAATTCTTTGTTCACCTCTGCCGTGACTATAATTTTGCCGAATTCAAGCTTGACGGAGTGTGCGGCACTCTGCGTGAAGAAAAAGCGCCTCTTTTTGCAAAGATGCTGCGTGAATGCCGTGAATATTCTCCCGATCTTGTTGTGCTCAATCATCGCTTGAATCTTTATGAAGCCGAGAAGCATATCACCACATTTCTCTTCAACGGCGATGAAACTTATGTTGATGTTCTCAACTGCAACAATAACACCGCAATGCACAACAGAGCATTTATGTTCACGAGAGGCCATGTTGAAAATCTCAACAGACTTGCGGAGGATCACGGAGTATGTATTTCATCCGAGATAGATTATTTTGAGGATGAGCTGATTTATCAGGCGTTCGGCAGATGCCTTATCCTCGCTCCCGAAATTTACGGCAACCCGTGGCTTATGAGGGATGATGAGCTTGCGAAGCTTGCAAGAGTTTATAATCTTCACCGCCGAAACGCTTCGATTCTTGTTGAAGGAAAGCTCCTTCCCGAAGAATACGGCTGCCACGCCATTTCAAGAGGAAATGCCGGAAAAAGGTTTATATGCACCGGAAACAATTCCTGGGAAAGCAGAAAAATCACGGTCAGACTTTCCGAACTCGGTCTTGAAACAGACGGAAAAATTGCCGTCAATCTTCATCATCCGTTTGAAAAGCATATCGGAGAATTCAGCATAAACGATACCGTTGAAATCGTGCTTATGCCGTTCAGAGCTACGCTCATAGAAGCAGCGGAAATCAGCAAATCGGAGCCGATGATAAACGGCTGCGAATACGAGATCATCAATGAAGACGAAAACGGAAAATCGTTGAAAATCAAGCTTTTCAGCGGTGAAACCGATGTTGAACATATCAACGCCGAAAAAGAAAAAGCACCCCGTTATCTCGGCACACTCAATGAAATCGAATTCAATCCCGAAAACGGTGAATTTCTCTACGAAGCCGCTTCGTTCGCAATTTCAAACGATTCTCTCGAAAAGCGTTCGCTTGACAGAGCAGGAAAAACGGAAATCCCCGAAGTTCAGGCCGCAAGAGATGCCTTTTTCAATCAAAAAACCTATGTTCTGCGAGGCTGCGAAAACGCCAATATGTTTGACGGAAAACCCGACACATTTTTTGATGCGCAGAGCAGCAATTACAGAGGTGAAGACCTTCGCATCGGCGGAGGCTGCTTAAGGATAGATTTCGGAGAAGAATTCAATGCGGACTGCGTTGAAATAGAATGCTTTGCGGCAAAGACAGCCTGCAGCGAGGTGCTTCCGTTCGCCGTTCCGACATTTGCCGAATATTCGGTCAACTTATCCGATTGGAAAAACGCAGGATTCCCCTGCGCCGAAATCACAGACGAAAACTATTCGCAGGATATTGTCAGATTCACCGTTCACACGATTTATACCCTTGAGGGCAGAAGAATAAAGATTACCTATCCCGTCGGAGATGCGATCCGCTATCTGCGAATAGCCCGCCCGATGGACAGAATTTATTCCGTAAAACTCATTAAAAACGGCAAAGAAATCAGCCTTTCATCTCCGAAAGCGAACAATATGCAGGCTCATTACAGAGAAAAGCCCATCAGACTTTCAAAGAGCGCTTCGTTCGTTCTGCCGAAAATCAGCAGGCCATCAAAACTCGCCGTTGCAATTGACGGAAAACACGGTACAGAGGGCGTTTACTGCGTTGCCGAGGTTGACGGAAAAACAATCGGCTTTCCACACCGTGCGCCGGATTATGCGGCAAATATGTGGGAACACCGTGTCTGCAAAAAAGACGAAAACTACACTTATTTCCTGCCGGTTGACGAAAGCTTTTCCGGAAAAGAAATCATCGTCAGAGCAATTTTCACAGACGGCGAAAAGGCGAAAATCCCCTGCAATGTTTACCTTTGTGATAAGCATTGAAAACCCTGTGCCGTATATAAATCCACAACATTTACAGGAGAATCATCATGCGCATCAAACCAACAGAAAAGCATCTTGAATTTATGGATTGGGAGCTGGGAGCCTTCCTCCATTTCGGCATACGCACATTCAACGAAGCAAACAGAGACTGGGACTTTAAGCAGATGGATCCCGCAACATTCAATCCGGCGGAGCTTAATTGCGATGAATGGGCAGAGCAGCTTAAATCCTGCGGAGTAAAATATGCGGTCATGACAACAAAGCATCATGACGGTTTTGCCCTCTGGCAAACCGACACAACCGAATTCAGCGTTAAGAATTCGCCGTTCAGAGGCGGAAAAGGCGATGTTGTTAAGGAATATACCGATGCAATGCGGAAAGCCGGAATCAAGGTCGGGCTTTATTATTCATCATCGCAGTTCGATGCCAAAACCTCTCACGGAGTTTCTTATTCGGATTTCGTTGTTTCCCAGGTCAGCGAGCTTCTTTCACGCTACGGAAAAATCGACATAATCTGGTTTGACGGCTGCGGCTCAAACGGCGATGTTTATGACACGGAAAATATTCTCAACACGATTCACGCTCTTCAGCCGGAGATTCGTGTTACGGGCTTCGGAGAAAACAGAGATTTCAGATGGGTCGGCAACGAATGGGGCCTTGCTCATATAAAAAACTGCAATGAGGTTGAAATCGTCGAGCAGGATATCACCCACTCCGGCGCAGCGCTCAAAGAAAAAAGATTTCTGCCTGCCGAATGCGATGCCTGCATGGTCAGAAACGATGCCGAAAACTTCTGGTTTTATTCCGAAACCTTTAAAGATTGTCTGCGCACAAAAGAGGAGATGCTCGGCCTTTACTATTATTCGATCGGCAGAGGCGCAAATCTTCTTATAAACATCGGTCCGGACAGAAAAGGTCATCTTCAGCAGAGCAACATCGAAATTCTCCGCAGTATGAATGACGAAATGAACCGCCGCTTCACCGAATGCTCATTGAAGCCGGATAAAATCGAAAAGGCAGAGAACGAATATAGAATCTCTTTTGACAGAGCTTATCTTTTTGACCAGCTCATGCTTAAGGAAAATCAGACCGAGGGGCAGAAAATCCGTGAATTTACGGTTTATATTTCCCCTTATCAGACACCCGGCAGAATTGCGATTTATAAAGGATACACCGTCGGTCATAAGCTTATATGCACTTTTCCGCCGATCCGGGGAAGATGCATAGACATTGTTTTTGATGATGCCCTGCCGGGAGCGGAGCTTTCGGAAATTCTTCCGATGTATGTTTCCGGCGAACAGATTTTTCAGATATAATAAGCAGAGAAACGGCTCCGGGAAATCCCGAAACCGTTTCTTTTTTTATATGTCATTCAGTTGAAAATTCCGGTTGATGCGGATATTGAATTCTTTGAAAAAATTCCGTCCGTTCTGCCGCTGACTGCAATATAATACATTTCCGCTCCGTCCGGAAGCTCAACAAGGGCTTTGTTTCCGAGAACCCGTGCATTCTTCGATGACCAGCCTTCTTTTAACTTTAAACCGTCATATTCAAGCGGAGAGCTTCTGTAAAAGAGCTTAACATCGGGATTTGAAACTCCGTTCGGCAAATCAAATCCGACGGTGATTTTTCCGTTTTCTTCGGATATGCCCGTAATTCTGATATTGCCGTCGCCGTTTCCGGTCATTTCATTCGCAAAGCGGACTGTTTCTTCTATTCGGAAATCTCCGTGCTGAAGTCCGTCAGCAAACAGAACGGAGCCGTTCTTTGCCACTGCAGCAGAGGAAGACGGAGCATCTGCCGGAAAAAACGGGTCTTCATCGCTGCTGACAAACAACATAGGCATTTTTACATCGGGAAGCAAGGGAGTAGGATCCCATTTTTCGAGAACGGATTTATTGTTGAAAAATGTGCCCATAAGCTCCCAGCAGCCGCTTCCGTAAATGGGAATTGCAAATTCAAAACGGCTGTCATAGCAGACCGCAACGGTTGTGACAAGGCTGCCCCATGAGATACCCGAAACGCCTATCTGATCATTTATGACTCTGTTATCGGCTCTTAAAATATTATTTGAGAGAACAATATCGGCAAGATAATAATAAAACCACTGTTCCGTGAATCCCTTTTTAACATCATCAAAATTGCTGAAAGTCAGATGAGAATTTTCATTGATCGTCCAATCGGGATTATTGTTACCTGCTGCGGAATAATATCCGTCCTTGGGCTGCTGACCGAAGCCGTCAAAGGAAATGGCGGCATAGCCTCTGTCAACCCAATACTGAACCCAGTCTGCCTGTGCGTGAACGCCTCCGCCGTGAACAAGCACCATCGCCGGAACGGGATTTTCGGCGCTTGCATTTTCGGGAAATCCGATATATGCAAATACTTCCGTATCTTTTCCGAGGCACTTTTCGCCGTCAAAATAAATCGCCTTTATTCTTTCGTCGTCGGGGAACGGCTTTCTGCTTTCGTCAACTCTGTATGAAGGCGTATGTTCCTTCACCTTATTTATGAGAGCAGACAATTCATCTGTATATTTGCTCTTTTCTTTTATCTCATAATCCGTTACATATAAATCATTCATTTCCGGCTCAACGAATCCGAAAATCTTATCAAGCAGATTTCTGATTTTTTCAATGATTTCAATAAAAAACAGTTTGATTTTTTCGCTGAGCGAAAGAGTTGCGGGTCTTTCGGAATATTCTTTCGTGTCTGCGTTATAAGCTGTCAGCCCGCCCTCACGGGTAAGACCGATTTTCGTGCCCTTTAAAGTTCCCGCTTTTGAATAATCAAACGGTTCAAAGCCGAGTTTAACGGCTGCCGAATTTTCATCAAGAGAAAAATCAAAAGACGAGGCATCCCTGAATCCGGGGTCAACATAAGTCGCAGAACCGAGAACATTTCTTTCTTCGGCATTGCTTCGGACAATGGCTTTATCCGTATAGCTGCCTATGGTGAAATAAAGCTCTTCGCCGTATGTCATATCCCAGAGAATATTGCCGCTTCCCCCGAAATGACCCGTGTGATTAATTTGCTCAACAGAAAGCACCTTGTT